>JBCCGR010000053.1:0-32348 GCA_039029195.1 Pseudomonadota bacterium | reverse complement strand
GTGCCACCCATGCGGGGAGAAGGGGTTGTGGCACAGCGAGCCTATGCCTCGACCAAGCGCAGCTACATCCGTGTTGGTCGTGTGGTGGTGTTTGCGATTGTATTGATCACCATTGCCGACTTCTGGGGTCTTGATCCCTCAACCATGGCAGCGGCGGGAGTAGGTGCTCAGCTTGCTGGGCGTGTCATTGAAAATCTGATGATACTGGCAGTGGGCTACTTCATCTGGGAAATGATCACATTGCTGTTCAACCGGAAACTTGCCGCCGAACACACCGCCGCGGGCTTTGATCTAGATTCGGATGAGCCCGGCGGTGGTGAAGGTGGCGGTCAGGGCGGATCACGCCTTTCCACCGTTCTGCCGATGATGCGCCTTGCTGCGCAGGTGGTGATCGCCACAATGACGGTGCTGATCTTCATTTCCAATATGGGTGTTGATGTGACACCGCTGCTGGCTGGCGCCGGGATCATCGGTCTGGCGATTGGTTTTGGTGCACAGACCCTTGTGCGGGATGTGGTCTCCGGCCTCTTCTTCTTGATTGATGATGCATTTAGGGTCGGAGAGTATCTGGTGGTTGGAGACACGGTGGGCACCGTTGAGAAGATATCCGTTCGCTCCCTGCAACTACGCCACCACAACGGTCCGGTTCATACAATTCCGTACGGCGAGATTCCGAAGATCACCAACAACTCTCGTGACTGGGTGATTATGAAGCTGAAATGGACGCTTCCCTTCGGCACCGATACCTTCAAGGTGAAAAAGCTGTTCAAGGAAATCGGCAAGGAGATGATGGAAGCGGAATATGCCGGCGACCTGATCCAGACGTTTAAATCGCAAGGTGTCTACGATGTGGATGATATCGGCATCGTGATCCGTGGAAAGTTTATGGCGAAACCTGGAACCCAATGGGTCATCAGAAAAGACGTCTATTCGCGTGTTCAAAAAAAGCTGGAAGCAAACGGTATCGACTTTGCGCGGCGCGAGGTTCGGGTTCAGCTCGGCGATGGGCCAGATTCTAACAATCTGACCAACGAACAGAAAGAAACGGTGGCCGCCGCTGCCGCAGAGACTGTTCAGTCAGCCGCCGACAAGGAAGCAAAACAACCGGCGCAATGAGCGCCGGACATTCATACATGTCGCTCCAAATATCGTTGGACTCGGACTGGCACTATTTCGACAACAAGTACTGCTTCAGCCCGGTAAAATAGCTGTCCCAACCGGCATCATGCATATCCCGGCTCTCCAGGGTGAGGAACCCTTCGTGGAGGAGTTCTATGCGTGTACCGCCATTGTCGGCGGCCAAAAATCGCACGGTGATGGTCGTTACCTCGTCGCTTCCGACCCAGTTCCACGTGTACTTCACCAGCTCGTTGCGATCGATTTCAAGGAATTTGCCTTCATTGCTGGGAGCATCAGAACCAGCTTCCATAAACAATCGGTAGTGGCCTCCGACAACTGGCTTTATGTCCATACTTGCTGCAGGCGCGATCACCGTATCGCTGGAAACCCAAGCGTTAAATACAGCGTTTCGCTCAAGTGCAATTTCCCAGATCTTTTTGGTCTGCATTGCTTCATCCTTAAACGGCGGAATGGAACCATAAGCCGCCTCGGCTTTTAGCGGAAGGTCCTTCTCTCAGCGGGAATTTGGTGTAATGTCGGATGTCCTCCCGACTGCACAAAAAGCATCCAATTGGAAAAGAAAGATCATATCGACCTGCTTGGAGGTTCATGCCTTGTCGCGTTTTCGGCACTGCTCGGCCTCAATCAGGTGATGGTGAAACTCGTCAATGCGGGGCTGCAGCCGGCCTTTCAGGCGGGGCTTCGATCGCTTTGTGCAGTTGTTCCGGTGCTGTTGTTTGCTCTGATTGCCAAGCGCAGACTGTCGATCTCCGACGGTTCGCTACCCATGGGTGTTCTCGCTGGAGTGCTCTTCGCAGCTGAGTTTCTCCTCATTTTTCTGGCGGTGGAATATACAACCGTCGCTCGGGTGTCAGTGCTGTTTTATTCCATGCCGGTATGGGTGGCGCTCGCCGCGCATTTTTTGTTGCCCGGCGAAAGGCTGACTTCAATGCGGGCCATCGGCCTGTTGCTCGCAGTTGGTGGTGTTGTTCTGGCACTCGCCGATGGTCCACCGGCAGATTCTGACGCACTGTTAGGCGATCTGATGGCTCTGTGCGGGTCGTTTTTTTGGGCGGCGATTGCATTGATGGCGCGGACGACCAGTTTTTCCCGATCATCACCAGAGATGCAGCTTCTCTATCAACTGATTATCTCGGCACCAGTTCTTTTGGTGGCGGCCCTATTTTTTGGCGATTTTTTCCGGGAGCCAACGGCGTTCCATTGGATGATTTTTGCGGTCCAGGTATTCGTCGTGATCAGCGTGGGTTTTTTGACCTGGTTCTGGATACTGTCGATCTATCCCACGTCTGACATGGCATCATTCGGGTTTCTGGCACCCGTGTTCGGTGTGTTTTTTGGCTGGCTTGTCCTCAAAGAGGAGATATCGGCTTCCATCATCATTGCTCTCATTCTCGTGGGTATGGGCATCTATCTTGTCAACCGGAAACCGAAGTCGACCTGAACCAATGAGGCCAGCCGCAAAACAACGGCCGGCCAGTTTCAAGCACGACTCAACTCAGTGCTTATTGCGTGCTTTGGGTCCATACCGAACGGTTGGGGAGCCCACCCGCCCAGCTCGTGTCACAATCACAATGGGCGATGAAGTGATAGTAGCAGGAGTTGTTGACACCATCATCATAGCTGCCTGATTCGCTGCCGCGGATGGTGTCCCGGTAAAATTTCGTGCCGTTGATTTGTGCGCCGGTGTCAACGCAACCCGGTCCATAGCAATAGCAAACAGAACCAGCACCACCCAGATGGCAGTCGCTGTCGCTGCGGCAACCGGTTTTGGTCACGTTGCACTGATAGGTGCGAATGCCGTTTGAGTTGGGGGCGAGCGCGACCATTTTCTGCAGCTCAGTCCCGCCGGGCGCTTCCGATGCGCAAGTCACTGCGGTCCAGCCCTCATAGGCGGCCTGCAGATTAACCGCACGCTGCAGGTTTTGACACCCGACTGAGGTCTTGTTGCTTGGCGAACATTCAGGTGTGTAGATCTGCTGCAGCAAAAGCCAGACAGGCTGATACATGAAGCGGATCGCCTGATCACCCTGGGGAGCCGCGTCGATGAAGGCGTCCAGGGAACTCTTGGTTACAGCCTTGGTCAAACCTGCACGGGTCGTTGCCGTTCCACCGAGAATGATACTCTGCGATGTGGTGTCCGTTTTCAGCGCAGCTTCCTTTTCGGATGTCGAGTAGGCGGCGCAGCCTTTCACGCTCCATCCGGCATCAGTTTCGGTGGTTCCTTCCACCTCTGCGCAAGCCTTGGCCTTCAAGGTGTTTTCCATGCCGCTGGCGGTAGATGTGGAGCTCTGCCATTGCTGAAACCGGCTGCCCAGCTGTTGCTGAACCATGATGTGGGAACCATTGGTTTGCAGGAAACTCACATAGGGTGCCCATTGACCCGATTCGCTGGCCTTGGTCGGGTCAATCTGCGCTAAAGCCTCAAAGCTCTTTAGGAATTGAGGATCAAGGTTTGTCGCAGAGAAACATTTGGAGCTTTGCACAAACTCCACTGAATTGGTGACTGCAGTTATGTCCATATGGGTTGAGTGGAAGGTTGTGGTGATCGAAGAGCTTGATCCGGCCATAACAGTGGCCGTGCCTTTTGCGCTCAAGGCATCGCTTTTATAGGAACCGCTAACATTGGCCTCTATAGCAACCGCTGTGACGAACGATTCCATACTGTTGGAAACCTGGAATGCGCGCGAGTTCTGCGTGACCGTGTAGACTTCTGCGCAGTCGCCAACGTTTCTGTCCTTGAAAAACACCGTACCGCCGGTATTGATTGAAAGCGCGTTGATGCTTGGCAGATAAAATCCGTTGCCGAGACCCGGACAGATGTTGTTTGGGCAAGCCGGCGTTGACTGCTTCGCGGCAAGTTCCATGCCGGGGAGGTGAACCACCCGCCATCGTTTTCCATCCTTCTCAGACGCCACAGCACCTGTGGTCCCGATCATAAGTGCCGACAGGATACCAGCCTGTGCTATCAGGCGCCGCCGAGGTGATTTCAGTTCGTTTCTACTAAACATAGGCATGTCAAATTCCCTCACATTGACAGTAGTTTCAACGCATCGACGCGCTGCTGGGATGATGCTGTAGTCACCATCTCAGTGAGAGAGGAGTTGTCTGCTGAGCATCCACATGAGTGAGTGGCGGCGCATCACGCGCCGATTTCAATCCACGTCCCCGTACTGACACCGCATAACGGTGCTTCCCCTCCAGTTGTACTGTGACACTGGCAACAAGTCTGTGATGTGTAACTATTCTCACAACCGTGGATTGCGGCCGGGTGGCGGAGAGCAGATGCTGGCTGGGCTGATGTTCGGTCTATTCGAACTTTACCTTGTCGCTTGCCAACAATTCGATGATGTCAGGCGGAACCGCAAGTCCATCCCGGACTTTTGCATCCAGTGCTCCTTCGAGTTCGCGAACGGTGGCGAGTTTCTCGATCACATTGTCGATTTCTGCAAACGGCACGACCACCACGCCATCGCGATCGCCCACAAGCATGTCGCCGCTATGAACGGTTTTACCGCCAATTTCGACTGGCATGCCGACGGTACCCGGCCCATTTGCGAACGGCGAGTTGGGGGAAAGTCCTGTGCAAAATACCGGCATGCCGACATCCACGATCCCGTCATAGTCCCGAACCAGACCGTCTGTGACAAACGCCACTGCGCCACCGTTCTTCGCCATGCCGGTGACCCGGTCTCCCGCAGCCGCACACCCTTGCCAGCCACCAGCAGCGGAGATCAGAACATCGCCCGGCTGCAATCGACCCAGCGCGGCCAGTGCTGCCAGAATGTCGGCTGGTCCGCACTGGCATGTGAGTGCTGGTCCGCAAAAATTGAAGGGAAGATCTGTCGTTGAAAGCGGTTTGATGGCTTGATCCAACGCACCTTCGCCGCCCATGGCATCCGTCAAAAATCCGGTGGGTACATTTTCAAATCCCCGGATTTGTTCAGCCGAAGGTCGGTTGGTGTTTTCCTTGATTGTCAGAAGTGGCGGCTCTTCGATCATGCCAGGCTCTCAAATTGCAGGGTTGAGGGGATCGTATTGAATGGCGATTGCTGGTCAACGAGAAAATTTGATCTGCCGAGCCCGTCAATCCGTATTGCTCGTTCGGGAAGAAAAACGCATAAGGTTCACCACCTTGCGACCATCAGAGGTAAGACATTGAAAAATCGAAGTGCTGTCACTTTCGCGATAGCAAGTACTCTTGGAGTGGGATCGGTCGGGCCTGCTGCCCACGCTGATGGTGGTTTGTTCGATAATCTGACCTGGACCGGCGGTGGATTCGTCTCCGTTGCACCGCGCTATGAAGGCTCAAAACGTTACCGAGTCATTGGCGCGCCTTTTGTCTTCCCCAGTTCGGGATCATCGTCAGGAATTCTTGATTTCCGCGGGCTTGATGAGGTTCGGTTCCGCTTCATCAACACAAACCGCTTTTTCGGCGGTCCGGTGGTGGGTTACCGGTTTGGCCGGGAGGAAAAAGACGGCAATCTTCTCGGTGGCCTCGGCAACATCGATGATGGCGCAATTGTTGGCGCCTATGCGGGATATCTGTTCTTCGAGGGGTTTCTGGTCGATGCTACGTACCGGTTCAACACGTCAGGTGATGTTTCGGGCGGCACGCTGCGGGTCGATGGCCAATATAAACATCCGCTAACGCCCGAACTGACGCTCACCACCCGGGCCGGGGCGACATTTGCCGATGAAAATTTCATGCAGGCGAACTTTGGTGTGAATGCGGTGCAGGCAGCCACCTCAACTGCGGGCCTTGGTCAGTTCAACCCCGGCACCGGCATCAAGGATGCGCACATAAGCTTGCGGTTGGATGCGAAGCTGAGTGAAAAATGGTCGGTCAATGTGGGCGGAGGGTATTCCCGCCTGCTGGGAGATGCAGGATCGTCGCCGGTCATCGAAACGAGCAATCAGTTCCGCGCGTCACTCGGGTTCCGCTATCGCTTTGGCGCGGGCGGGTCTTAATCCCCATTCCGTTGTTCGAACCTCATCAAAAAAACACCCGGTCGTTTCCGACCGGGTGTTTTTGTTTCTCAATCTGTCTGGGTCAGCCTTTGACGATGATTGGCACCATCAGGTCGCCCCAGTTGCCTTCTCCACCATGGTGACGAGCTGAACGCACAAGCTCCACGCTGACGCCGGCCTCGACAGCTTTCATCACAGAGTGATTGAGCCGGTGCAGATCATTTGCCAACTGGCGAATGCTCGCCTGCTGATTGTCTGTCACTGAGGAGGACTGCTCCGCAGCACGGGTTTTTGCCTTTTTGATCGGCGCTTCGATTTCAGACATTTTTGCACTCCTTTCCCAAGTGACTGGCGGCTGACTATTCAGCTGCTTCAATGAACTGATCTGTTTCAGTGGATTCTGCCATGGCAGTGGTTGAGGACTGGCCTGCGGTGATCGCCATGGAAACGGCGTCGAAATAGCCGGTGCCAACTTCGCGTTGGTGGCGGGTTGCCGTGTAGCCATTGACCTCTGATGCGAACTCGGCTTCCTGAAGTTGCGAATAGGCCGACATGCCTGTGGCAGCATAGCCGCGAGCCAGTTCGAACATGGAATGGTTGAGCTGATGGAAGCCAGCCAGTGTGATGAACTGGAACTTGTAGCCCATCGCGCCCAGTTCACGCTGGAACTTGGCGATGGTGGCATCATCCAGATTGGCCTTCCAGTTGAAGCTAGGTGAGCAATTGTAGGAAAGCATCTGGTCAGGATGCACCTTGCGAACGGCTTCCGCAAAGGTCTTCGCCTGTTCCAGATCTGGTTTGGATGTTTCGCACCACACGAGATCGGAGTAAGGCGCATACGCGATCGCGCGGGCAATGCAAGGTTCCAGACCATTTTTGACGTGGTAGAAGCCTTCTGGTGTGCGGCCCTTGTCGTAGTCGACGAAAGGCTTGTCACGCTCGTCAATATCTGAGGTCAAAAGCTTCGCGGCTTCCGCGTCGGTGCGGCAAATCACGAGACTTGGGACGCCCATCACGTCAGCAGCGAGGCGTGCTGCGGTTAGGTTGCGAATGTGTGCCTGGGTCGGAATGAGAACCTTACCACCGAGGTGGCCGCACTTTTTCTCAGAAGCGAGCTGGTCTTCATAGTGAACACCGGCGACACCGGCTTCGATGTACGCCTTCATCAGTTCGAAAGCGTTGAGTGGACCGCCAAAACCAGCTTCGGCGTCGGCAACAATTGGTGCAAACCAGCTGTCGACGCTCATATTGCCTTCCTGATGTTCAATCTGGTCGGCACGCTGAAGGGTCTTGTTGATTTTGCGAGCAAGCTCCGGACCGGAATTGGCGGGATAGAGCGACTGGTCGGGATACATGGCGCCGGCCATGTTGGCGTCACCTGCAACCTGCCAGCCGGAAAGGTAAATTGCCTTCAGACCAGCGCGAACCATCTGCATGGCCTGATTGCCGGTAACCGCGCCAAGTGAGTTAACGTAATCCTCAGTGTGGAGAAGCTCCCACAAACGGTTGGAAGTGTACTCGGCCAGCGAATGTTTGATTGGCAAAGATCCGCGTAGACGCTCCACGTCCTCAGCGGTGTAGGTGCGGGTGATGGTATCGAAGCGACCTTTCGGGGCGCCAGGAACGAGATTGTAAAAATCAGTCATATTGTTGCTCAGCTCGGTTTGCTCAGGTTGGGAGGTTGATCCTGGAAGTTCCATGGCGGAACCTCGTTGCAGCCCTTATGATTGAAGTTACACCGAATTTTCGAGGTAATTTTCTCACCTCACCGCCTGAATCAGGTCAGCTTGTCCGAGTCTTGACTTGTTAGAGTTGTTAAATTGTCATATTTGTAAAAACAGCGAACGTTTCCGCGCTGGCTTTCCAGCCCCGTTTTGAAGCTTGGGACAGGATCTATGGCACAAACCAAGATATTCGCAGGCCCACGCCTTCGTCGTATCCGTGGTGGTCTGGAACTTACCCAGACCGCCATGGCCGAGCGGCTGGAGATTTCACCCAGCTACCTAAACCTGCTTGAACGCAATCAGCGACCGTTGACCGTTCAGTTGCTGATGAAACTGTCCTCAACTTTCGGCGTGGATATCACCGAGCTGCAGATGGCGTCCGACTCCACCACGATGGCGGAGTTGAAGGAGGTATTTTCCGACCCGTTGCTTGAGGGAGAACTTCCGGGCGACACCGAGTTGCTTGAACTGGTGGATGGCGCCCCCAATGCGGCGGCAGCCGTCGTGAAACTCTTTCGCGCCTATCGCGAGCAGCAGGACCGAATGAGTGACCTCGGCCGCTTGTTGGGACAGGACGGACCACGCGCTGCGACAACACCCACACGCCTGCCGCTCGACGAGGTGCGCAATCGTCTCGAGAACCAGCCGACCTATTTCCCGTCCATTGAAACGGCAGCGGCACAAATCCTGTCAGAATGTGATGAGCGAGAAGGTATCTATGAGGGTTTCAAACATCTGCTGCGAACCAAACACGGCATTGCAGTCCAGTATCTGCCCTATGACACAATGCCTCTGTGGCGACGACGGTTTGACCGGCATTCCAATCGGCTGTTCCTTTCTGAGCGGATATCAATGGCAGAACGATTTGAAGCCGTCGCCACGGAGGTTGCTCTGATTGAGGCTCACAAGTTGCTGGCCGAAGAAGTTGGGTTCTTGAAACTGACCGGACATGAACCGCAGCGCCTTGCCCATCAGGAGCTCGCCCGTTCTCTCGCACTGGCATTGATGATGCCATACGACACCTATATGCGACGCGGTCTTCGCAACCGCTTCGATCTGGAAGCGTTGGCAGGCCAGTTTTCAGTATCCTTTGCGCATGCCGCTTACCGACTCACAATGATGCAGCGCAAAGGACAGTCCGCACCCAACGTTTTTGTTATGGAAGTCGATCACACCGGCCAATGCATCAGGCGTTCCGGTAGCCGTGGATTTCCATTTGCGAGGTTTGGAGGTGAGTGTGGGCGCCTTCCCGTCTTCCGCGCTTTCGGACGGCCCGGAGACCTGATTGTGGAGCGGGTTGTAACACCAGATGAAGTGCTGCTTCTTGTTTTGTCGCAGACAGTGGAGGGGCCACGAAGTGCGGCTGGAGAAGAGAGGGGGCGTCGCGCGCTGCTTGTTGGGTTTGAAGCCCATCCCGGTGGCGGACTTGTTTATGATGAAGAATACGAAGAGTTTGGCGGAAGAGGTGGCGTTGTGCCAATTGGCCCATCCTGCCGACTCTGCGAACGCCAAGCTTGTCTTGCACGTGCACATCCCCCGTTGACCAGACCGCTTGCTCTTGATGAACACGTCACCGGCATCAGCGACTTTGATTGGTCATGAGCACACTATGCTGGCGGCGCTACCACATCTTCTCCTTTGCATATGAGGCATATCCTTCATCATAGGAAATTGCGTCTTCGATCGTCGCCTGTTCCATTAGAAACTGACCAGCGGTGGGCACAGATTTGGCATCTTGAGAAGACGACCACAGCCTGGACCGCATCAACGCTTTTGCGCATTGGAAGTACATTTCTTCGATTGTCACAACGATAACGGAACGTGGTCTCAACCCACTTTTGTCGAATTGAGCAACCACACTCTCATCTGCTGTAAGTTTTGCCGAGCCGTTGATGCGGACCACATTGTCCGATCCAGGCACCATAAACATGAGGCTCACACGCGGATCGCGGACAATGTTGTGCAGGGAATCGAGCCTGTTGTTGCCTTGCCAGTCGGGGATGAGAACAGTTTTCTCATCGGCAATTTTGACCACCGGCCCGTCGTCGCCGCGCGGGCTTGCATCCGTGCCTTCCGGTCCCACAGTCGACAAGATCACAAATCGTGAGGCCTCCACCCAGCTGCGATAGTTCGGCGTGAAGTGCGATACCACCTTGGTTAGCGATTTCGGATTGGGAGCAGTGTAGAGCGCCTCCAACGCGGCAATGGTTTCGATGAAGTTCATTTGCGTACAACCTGGAGCAGCGCGTTACCGTCTCCGAGGTTCCTGTGGCTGGTAAGAATCACAGCCCTTTTGTGCTTTCTTGCACAATCGGTCAAACTCAAAACCGCGGTAGATGTTGCGCGAGTGGCAGCTGTCGGGCAATTTATAGAGCAGAGATTCGCCCATCCTAAAAATGTAATGTCTTCACGCTAGTGCAGAAGTCCAGGGATGTTGCGATTTCGGGGGGCCGCCCCAACAATGGAGCAGATTTAGACATGAAAACCAAACGCCCTTTTGTTCTGCGCATGACCTGCAAGTTGGCGATCGCCTTCGGTTGTGCGGCAGTGATGATTTCAAGCCCGGCGCTGGCTGCCAAATGCAGCAGCACAAGCAAAGGCTTCAACCAGTTTAAGAGAGACTTCGCGAAAGAAGCCGCGGCTTCGGGGATCGGCAAGCGCGGGCTTGATGCACTCGCATCGGCAAAATACTCCAAATCCGTGATCCGGCGTGACAGAAATCAGAAGAGCTTCAAAAAAGGCTTCAACGCGTTTTACAAACTGCGCACGACGGGTCTTCAGCAACCTGCGAAGAAAAAGATGCGCCAATACGCCAAGACACTGAGGGCGATTGAACAGAAATATGGCGTTCAGCCCGAAATCATTGTGACCATCTGGGGTATGGAGTCCGGCTTCGGGCGCTTTCTCGGCAAAGACGATATTGTCGATGCACTGGCAACGCTGACCCATGACTGCCGCAGAACAGCATTCTTCCGACCGAACCTGATGGCAGCGCTTAAGATCATCGACAAGCGCCTCGTGGCGCGAAGCAGGCTTCGGGGAGCAACCCATGGCGAGATCGGCCAGACTCAGTTCATGGCCAAGCACTACCTGAACTACGGCGTTGACTGGAACCGTGATGGTCGGCGTGATCTGATCGGAACGCCAGCGGACGTTTTGGCGTCAACCGCGAACTATTTGCGCGGTCATGGCTGGAAGCGAGGCGGGGACTATCAGCCCGGCTCCCACAATTTTAATGTGCTAAAGCAATGGAATGCGGCCACTGTCTATCAAAAGGCAATCGCAAAGTTCGCGCCAACCATTCGCTGAGACCAACAAATCTGAAATGAAAGGCTCTCCTGACAGATCTGTCAGGAGAGCCTTTCATTTGCCGCCAGAGCATTCGTGCGGCTCTTGAAATACCACAACTAAGACCCGACCTTTATGGCAATCAAATTGTTGATCAGACCGGGCCGGATGATCGCATCTCTATTGGCGGCAGAGTTTTGCTGCTGCCCGGTCCGTTGAGGTCAACCCTATCCGGAACCGGAAATTGCATGTCACACAAAACACTTGTCTCCGAACTTGGCGAATGGCTGATCGATCAGGCGCTCGATGATCCCGACATGGAAACCATGTTCGACCACGTCTGCCAGCGCCTCTATTCGCTTGGTGTTCCTCTTTCTCGTGCGCGGCTGACCTGGCCGACGCTACATCCGCTCTTCGGTGCGGAGACGGTGCTCTGGAAGCGTGGAGAAAGCACTGTGTTCGAACAGTTCGAACACCAGGACAAAGAAACTCCATCTTGGGACGCCAGCCCAATGAAGTTTATGCTGGACCACGAAATCTCGGTCCTGCGGCGAAGGTTGACTGGCGACAACCAACAGCTCGATTTCCCCATTCTGGAAGACCTCATGAATGAAGGAGATACAGACTATGTGATTATCTCCACAGAGTTCATAACGCGAGCAAAACTCAAGTCCCGCAACAAATCGGGCTTGTTTGTAAGCTGGGCTTCTGATCGACCAAACGGGTTTTCAGATGACGATATCGCGGCGCTGCAAAAGATTCAGCGGCGATTTTCCGCCGCTTGCAAAACAGCGATCCAGTCTCGGATTGCTGATAACATCGTCACAACATTCTTGGGTCCGCAGGCTGGGAAACAAGTTCTCGACGGAGCCATCCGGCGTGGCGACGGGCGCGAAACCAAGGCAGTGGTCTGGTATTCCGACCTGCGCAATTCAACGGCTCTCGCAGACACCATGCCACCGGAAGACTATATCAGCATGCTGAATGAGTATTTCGAGTGCACCGCCGGACCGGTTGTCGAAGCTGGTGGAGAAGTGCTCGACTTCATTGGCGATGCCGTTCTCGCAATCTTTCCATTTGAAGGGAGTGATCAGTTGCAGGATGCAGCCCGAGCAGCGTCCCAGGCACTCAAAAATTCCCTGACGCAAGCCGACGCACTCAATGCTGAACGGAAAAAGAAGGGGGAAATTCCCATCACGTTCGGCGTTGGGCTGAACACAGGCAGAGTAATGTTCGGCAACATTGGCGTCCCGCAGCGGCTTACATTTTCAGTCATTGGTCCGACCGTAAACGAAGTTGCTCGTATTGAAGCCATGACCAAGGCGGTTGAATCTCGAGCACTGGTGACCCGCGCAATCGCATCTGTTGAACCGGACAAATGGAAATCAACCGGGTCGCACCGACTGGAAGGGGTGGCCAAACAAATAGAACTTTTTGCACCTTCGACCGAAGAAACGACAGATATCGCTGGATCCACAGCGAGAAGCGCGGAACCGGAAGAGGCCATCTTTCTGAACTAATCAAGACCGTATGAAATCGGTCAGGTACCTTTCGGGTTTGGCCTAAGCCGCAATTGGTCCGGAGCAATTAGCGGAGAATTCAGCGTTCCGCCGATCAGAAAGGGTATTTGCGCTTCGACAACAGGCGGCGGGTTGTCGTCACCTTCTCCAGGTTTTAGCAGCATCACAGTGCCGTTGAGCGCGAGGCTGCGCCAGTGAAGATTGGTTCGCCCGTGAAGCACGGCAGCAAACTCATCACCTTCCAGCTTGGTGTCCCGCAAATAGGCCGTACCCTTGGATATGCGCATTCCAATGCTCAGCCGGTTGAAGTTGGTGCCGTTCGCAAAGACCTTGTTGGCATCAACCACAGGTCCGCTCGCCGCATCTTCAGCAATCTTGGCAAGATCCAATCCTTCTACCCGTCCGCTTGAGGCTTCAATCGTCGCTGTCCCCTCCAGCCGATCAAGCCAGGTCCAGCGCGATTTGCCCCAGGTTTCGACGTCGACCGACACTGACCCTGGGCCGATCAATTTGGTGCTGCTCTTGGAAACGAGATCCCCGAACTGTTCCAGTTGAATGTTGCTGAGCCTTAGTTTCAGGTCGGCCGCAGGAAATCCATCGCGGTCGCGTAATGTGAACGTTGACTGGATGTTGCCGCCAAAAACCTCCGCATCACCAATGTCGAACGTAGCTCTTGCGTCGTGCATCCGCACCGTGGCGGCCATGTTGGCCAGCTCGACCGTGCCAATTTTGGCCGCCGTTGCGGACATCCTGAGATCAAGATCAAAATCATGCAAAGCAGACAAATCCGTGTTCACATCCGGCAGCACAGATCTGCCATCCTGGGGCATTGGAGGAACAAACTCGGTCAGATCAAGCAAATCATAGGCAAGCGTTCCCGATATTGCGGGTTTTCCAGACTCGGGCAAATCCAGTTGAACCACACCGGAACCGGTGTTTGAACCGAGCATGAGTTCGGCGTTTTGAAACCGCGCAGAACCTGGCTTGAAGACAGCATCTGCCGAAATTGATACAGCCCCGACTGAAGAGCCTGCGGCTATTGGATATCCGGTCCACTCCAGCAGTCGGCGCAACGAAGGGGTTTCCGCAGTAATCTTACCGTCGAGCAGGAAGCCAGCCTGTGCGGTGGCGCTTCCCTCATACTCCCAGTTCACCGGCTTTGATCGAAGGTTGAAATTGAGAGCTGTCTGTTCGCCAATAACAAGTCGGGCTGGATCAAACACCTCTGCTGTCAGGTCGATAACTTCGCCATTCCAAACGCCGTTGCCATCGATTGTGATGCGCCCGCCGGCAGAAGGCCAATCCACGTCGAGGGTCAGCGAAGTCGCGGAAGTCACTCTTCGACGCAGGTCATTTTGATAGCGAAGAATGCCATCGACGATGGATATGCTGCTGATGGAGAATGGTGGTTCCACTTGCGGGCCGCCACTTCGAATGTCGTCAATATACTTGACAAGCAGGCCGCGTGAGAGAGTCCAGTTGTTTTCGCCGGTTCGCGTTGTGTGGAGATCAAACCGGGGGCGGATCAGCACAAATTTGGCGACTTCGGTTCGGCCAAACAATATCGGCCACAATCGAAGACGTGTCTGCAGCCTGTCCATTTCCACCAGTGGAGAGCCTTGACCGGAGGCGACATTGCTCACCGTTACATCAGAGAATTCAATTTGCAGATAGGGATAGATAGATACGGACGATGCACCATTCAAAACAACGGTGCGACCGGTCAACTCTGCCAGCCGGTTGCTGACTTCCTTGCGGATCGTTTCCGACGAGAGAAGATAAGGCAGTGCAATAATCCCTGCGCCAACCAGCACAAGGAGCAATAGTGCGACAATACCCGCCCGCTTGATCAATTTCCTCTCCCACCGCCCCGGTGAAGGATCCAAGCCAATGTAACCCCGACCCTTGCAGCATGGCTAACTCTTATTAACAGGGTTAACAAATTATGAGCGGTAAATTTACCTTGGAATTCAAAGAGGGTGGTTTGCATAAAATTGTAATGATCCCGGCAAGCGCGGATTAAGGTATGAGGCGCATTGTCGGCTCAACGACGCGGGACCAACTGGCCCGCTGATCAACCGGGAAAGAGTTTACTCGACTGCCGCAATTGGATCTCCTGCATACACGCCACCACTTCAACGGGCCTATGGCCCGTTTTTTTTGCGTTAGGAATTTGACCGGCTTTGATCCGTCGCCCTCGTGAGCAGCGCCACGGGAATGATGCCAATCAAGACAATTGTCAGAGCCGCGATTGAAGCATCTTCAAAGATGGCGAGAGAGGCCCGCTCATAGACGAAGGTCGCCAGCGTGTTGAAGTTGAACGGACGCAACAGAATGGTCGCGGAGAGTTCCTTCATCGATTCAACGAAAACCAGCAAACCGGCAACTGCAAGGGCCTTTCGCATGATGGGTAAATGCAGTTTCCAGGTGGATGCCGTTCGACCCGTGCCCAGAAGCCGACCTGCGTGGTCTATGTTACGACTGACTCGGGAGAACCCGGCTTCGATTGTTCCAAGCGGAACAGCCAGAAACCGTACTGTGCAGGCAAACACAATGATCGCGGCGCCTCCAGATATGAGCAATCCAGTCGAGATGCCGAACAGGCTCCGCATCCAGCCATCGAACAGGTTGTCGAGCGCTGCCATGGGCACAAATACCCCGATGGCGAGCACGGTTCCCGGGACGGCATAACCAAATGTGAGAAATCGGCTAAGCGTTTGTATTGATGCAGGCACGCCCTGTCGGCAGATGCTCAGCGTTGTGAACGCGATCACGACCGTCAGGAAACCAGCGATGATTGCAATGACAACGCTGTTCATGGCCGCGCTGATCAGTTCCGGATCGTTGATTTGTTCAACACGCCGAAACGCTGCCGATGTGAGGTAGACCAGAGGTCCCAAAAGGCCTGCGATCACAGGGGTTGTGGTGGCTATGAGTGCCAGGACCGCCTTGAACCCCTTAAGTTCAAACGGCGCGGGCGGTCGGGCATTCTCCCGGCCGGAATATTGCCGATTTCTGCGGGCGACCCGCTCCAGCGCTATGAGCACCAGAACAACGGCGAGCACCATGAGTGCAAGTTGGGCGGCACCGGGCAGGCTGCCCTTGTTAAGCCAGGTGTCGAAGATCGCGAATGTAAGGGTATAAACCCCAAGTGCCTCCACAGCACCCACATCGTTGAGCGTTTCGAGCAGGGCGAGAATGACCCCCGCCGCAATTGCCGGTCGGGCAAGGGGAACCGCGACGCGAAAAAAAAGTTCATGCGGTCCTGCGCCCAGAGACCGCGCCGCGTCGAGCATCGAGGCACCCTGCATCGAAAAAACAAGCCTGCTCGCGAGATACACATAAGGATAGAGGACCAGCGATAGGAGCATAGACGCGCCGGTGAGGCTGCGAACGTCGGGAAACCAATAGTCCCGCGCCAGTTTGAACCCGAACAATTCACGCACGGCCGTTTGAAACGGGCCTGAAAAGTCCAGAATTTCGACGTAGCAATAGGCAGCGATATAGGAGGGAACAGCCAGCGGCATGACGAGCAGCCATGACAGAACAGACCGGCCGGGAAATCGACACATGGTGACAAGCCAGGCGGTTCCGGTTCCGATGGTTGCCGTTCCTATTCCAACACCGAGCATCAAAAGGACGGTGTCTGTCAGGGAGTTTGGAAGCACGTAGGAAATCAATGAGTTCCAGACGTCTCCAGAACTGCCTGAAGCAATCCAGAATAAAGCTGTTAGGGGCAATAAAACAACAACGGCTGTGACGATCACAGGAAGCGAGTGCCTCCATTGCGACCAGTCTTCAGCCGTTGCAGAACGTGTCGGATCAATAGTCCTCAACACAGGCGAGAGTCGGCGGGACTAAGAATTGGGGCCTTTGTTGAAGCCAACCTTGTCAACCAGCTCGCTGGCTTTCTTACGGTGCTTGGCAATATCCGCAAGCGGCAACGCATCTGGCTTCAGTTCGCCCCAGCTCTTAACCAGATCGGAAGCCTCGACGCCTTCCTTAACCGGATATTCGAAGTTCTTCTCCGCATAGATTTGCTGGGCATTTTCCGAGGCCAGAAACTCCATGAGCTTGAGAGCGTTGTCGCGGTTCGGAGCATGCTTGGCCATGATCATGCCGGAAATGTTGACGTGGCTCCCACGGTCGGCTGCGTTGGGGAAGAGGATTTTGACCGAGTCGGCCCAAGCTTTTTGCTCAGGTTCTTTCTCATTGGTCGTCATTTTGCCCATATAGTAGGTGTTGCCGAGGGAGACATCACACTCACCGGAGAAGATCGCCTTCACCTGTGCGCGGTCGTTTCCGGCGGGTTTGCGGGCCAGATTGTCCCGCACGCCAGCGAGCCAAGCCTCAGCCTTTTCTTCGCCGTGATGGGCAATAATGGAAGCGAACAGGCCGATGGAATAAACGTGCTGGCCGGATCGGGTACAGATTTTACCCTTCCATTTGGGATCGGCCAGTTCTTCATAGGTGATGGAATTCTGGGTCACTCGATCCCGCGAGATGTAGATGATGCGTGAGCGTGTTGTCACGCCAACCCAATGCCCCTCAGGATCGCGATATTGTGCAGGAATGTTGGCATCGATTGATGCGGATTTTACAGGTTGAGTAATTCCAGCCTGTTTCGCGCCATCAAGCCGACCGATATCGACAGTCAGAATGACATCTGCGGGCGAATTGGTCCCTTCTGCCTTGATGCGCTCAATCAGTCCCTTTTTTGCAAATGTGACATTCGCTTTGATGCCCGTTTCGGACGTAAAGGCATCAAGCAGTGGCTTGATCAGGAAGGGTTGGCGGTAAGAATAGACATTTACCTCGCCTTCAGCGACTGCGCTGGTAGCAAGTACCGATGCACCGGCTATTGCCAAAGCGAAAACTCGCAACGTTCGATTTATGATCGGAATTCTGGATGTCATTTGATTCACCATTTGCTTTTGGAGTTCAAGGCTCCATGCCCGGTTTGCGCCACAGCACGTCACTTTGGAATGGAGTCGGGTGACATGCTCTATCTGTTTGTTTTCGTGCCCATCATTATCCCAAAGCTGGTGTCCAGATTTGGCAACGTGCACCAGGCAATCTGAGTACCTGTGGAAATGGCTTAGACCGGGCAGCGAATGAGCGTCAACAAAGAACGAAATAGATTCAATAGATTAGAACGATTCCAATTTGGAATTGTTCTATTCTGCCGAAGATTTGCAATGTACTTCGGTAGCAAAAACCATCGCCAAGTCTCGGTCACATCTTTGTGCTTTGGGCGACGGTCACTCCGCCAAAACCCGGGTGCCGGGAAAGTAGATTTCCACCAGCGTACCTTCGCCGGGGGTGCTTTCGATGGCAAAGCGAGCGCGGTTTGCCTCAGCGAGTGCCTTGGTAAGTGGCAGGCCTAGCCCGGTTCCTTCACCACGGTTCTTTGCGATCGTGTTGATCTGCCGGAACGGTTTCATTGCGGTGGTGATTTCCGATTCAGACATCCCAACACCGGTGTCACGCACTCGGATTGCCACTTCGCCAGTGTCTTCATAGACGGTGGAAACAATCACCTGGTCGCCCGACTGGGAGTATTTGATCGCATTGGTCAGCAGGTTGAGCAGGATCTGCTTAATCGAGCGGGAATCGGCCACCACTTTTGGCACAGCGCTCGAAAGGCTGGTGCGAATGATGATGCGCTCCTTATTGGCGAGCGGTTGACCCAGCGCAACCGACTCTGAAATGAGCTCGTTCAGTACCACCTCTTCGAATTCCAGCTCAAGTTGCCCTGCCTCAATCTTTGAGATGTCCAGAAGATCGTTGATGAGATCCAGAACATGGCTGCCGGAGCGGTTGATATCGCGGAGATATTCCCGGTACCGGTCATTGTCGATCTTGCCAAAACGCTCTTCGAGCATGAGGTCTGAAAACCCGATAATGGCGTTGAGCGGTGTGCGAATTTCGTGGCTGATCTTGGCCAGAAATTCGGTTTTCTGATTGTTGGCTAACTCTGCCTGATGCCGGGCGGAAACCAACTCCTCTTCGGCCCGCTTCCATTGGGTGATATCGCGCATGACGGCGCAGTAACCGTCGCTCTCGTTGAGACGACCCATCGTCAGGAACAGCGGTATGAAACCGCCTTGTGCTTCCTTGCCAATCACTTCCCGCCCATCATTGAGAACGCTGGCAACCCCATTTCCGGAAAGGCCGGAAAGATAATCGCGTGCTGCACGATGGCTCTCATGGGCCAAAAGCACGGTGAACTCTTTTCCCACCACCTCTTCGCTTTCATATCCAAACAGCGCTTCGGCGGGGCGGTTTATCGCGTTGATCGTGCCATCGGGAGACAGGACAAGAACACCGTCGGTGGCGGTGTCTAATATCGACCCCATATCATCGGCAGTCACATCACCAAGGCTGGAAATAGGGGCTGAACGGTTGGCCTCCAGGCGCTCCAGCACCTGACTTGCGGTTTGTGCCTTTTGGTCCGTGCTTTTCTGTAGCGCAAGAAGCAGAGCCTTGTTCCCGTCCCATGGCACCGACTTCATGTGTACCCGAACCGGTATCGTGTTGCCGTTTGCCGTCAGAACTGCAGCTTCGCCGCCATCATCGTCCGATCCGGGAAAGAGGTTGTCGATACCGCCATCCTCATTCACGGCCTGCAGATCTGCATGTCCGCTCAGCTCCAGAAATGCATCATTGGCGAAGAGCAAGGATTCATCGCGGTAAATCAGAACCGGAATGGGAAGCGCAGACAGGATCGAAGTATCGATTGGAGCAGCAGATTTGCGAGCTGGACGGGTCGAAAACGCAGATGGCAGGAACGATTCTGTGCTGACCGGTCCTCCATTTTCAGGTTCTTCTTCTGTATCAGTCGAAGGCGTTTCTTTTGATGTTGTCGCATCCGCCTGAGGTTCTGGAGCTTCGCTAGCTTCCTCGCCACCAAACAGAGCAGCATCCGATCGGTCTTCACTTTCGGGTTGATCGCTTGTTTCCGCAGGTGCCGTCCCATTGCGATCAGCATGCTCGAAAGAAGCGTCAAGCGCTTCCTCGTTAAGCCCTCCAGCGACGTCACTTTCCTGGTTCAGGCGGGCTCCAATGGAATCAAAAACTTCCCGCTCTCCGCTTGAGAGTTCGCGAGGTGGGGAGTCGGCATCGACCGCATCGCCTTGCGCCTGCCTTACTTCATCAAGATCAACGATATTGGCGTCGCTCGGGCTCTGGTCCGTTTCCCGGTCACGAAACATCGGCACAACCTTGCCGGCAGCGGCCGCTGCCGCGGAAAAAGCTGCCGTGCTTTTTGCAATGTCCGAACCGTCGGAAGGGGCTTCGGATTCATCATCCGTCTCGGCAAGCGGAATTTTGCTGTTTGAAATCAAGCTCAACCCTGTTTCATTCGGATCAACCATGGCATCGGCTGAGCGGACAATGCCAAAGCCGTTGAACCCTTTGAAGTTCTTGTCCCGGTCGAAAACGGGCAGACCCGCTAGGTCCACAGGGACACGCATATCGACCCCCTGAACCGGCCAAAGCACACTCTTACCCGACCAAGTGTCACCCTGCTTCATCAAATCGCTGATTTCGCCACTTTCGTCGAAGCCGAACACCCGCGCCACATCCTGCCAGGATCGACCGGAAACATCTGAAGCGTTTGGACCCACCACATTGACGAATGCTTCAGAAACGGACGTGAAAACCTGATTTTCATCCATCTCCCAGGAAAATCGCACCGGCTTGGACGAGGCGATGAATTTGAATTCGTCCTCATGGGCAACAAGCCGGTCCTGATCGTCTGTTGCATGTGCATCTTCCGCACCAACATCGGTTCTTTCTTCATGTTCAGAAGCGGTGGTGTCGGCGTTCGCGACACTTGGCTCATCGGAAGGGGATCCACCGTCATCTTTGGTTGCGTCGTCTTCATCGTCCGCAGCTTCGACATTTGAAGCCTCTGATACCGCTTCGCTAGTTTCAACGATTTCGTCATCAACAGCTTCAGAGGCTACTTCTTCCGTTTCAGTCTCGGCAACAGACTCATCTTCGGGAGTTGAGGCGGCAACTGTCACAATGGATGTAGCAGAAGGATTGTCACCTTCGATCGCAGCCATTGCTGCTTCATCTGCATTGCTGGAACTTAGGGCGCTGACTTCCGCGGTTTCATCTTCAGCAACTTCGTCAACTTCGTTGCCTGAAGCGCGTTCGTGTTCTTCGGTAGTTCCAGCGGCGGTTATCTGCGCATCCGTCGGTGCGGTTTCGATATTCTCATCATTTGAACGGTCGACCACCACCGCATCGGAGGTTTCAGCCAGGGGCTCGGCAACAAAGTTCAGGGCTTCTTCGTTTGACGTTTCAGTTTCAGATGGTTCTTCCACCCCGTCGGCAGAGTCTTTTTCGCCTGCCGCGGTTTCTGGTGCTTTGGGAGCTCGATAATACCATTTGCCGGGCCCGCTGCCGCCATCTCCGGCTTTCAGACTGGCGCGCTTCGATGAAAACAGACCGGAGAATGGTGAAGGCGCGGCTTCCGCCTCATCCGGCACCTCGGAAGAGGTTGTGTCTTCGGAGTCAAATGACTCCGGTGTTTCGACTGAACCGACATGATCCGTCGGCGCTACAATCGGTTTGGATGCATCGGCCTCGGCATGTTCCGCTGTACCCGGCGCCAGCAGCCATAGTGAGGCATTGTCATCAATGCGCACCGCTCGAATAGCCAGATCACCCTGTTGGGACAGTGGCAGGGTTGCAATCGCTCCTGATTCCTCCCCTGGCACGGCAAAGCCAGAAGTGTCGGAAACAGTATCTCCGAAGGAGGACGTCGCGGCGACCAGATTTCCTGACCCATCAACAATGGCCAGACCTTCACTCACACCGTCAAGCGCAGCGATCAGATCAAGGCCTTGCGCCGTAGCGCTTGCGTTGTGAAGCGAGCCTGTTGCGGCAACGACAAGCCACATTGCGTCTTCACCGCCGACTTCGTGTTTTGCGATGCTCAAGCCCACCAGTTGGCTCTTGAACCCTGAGGCGATGCGGATCGTGCCGTTTGCTTCGCCATCATCATCCGCGCGATCGGCGAGCGAGGTCACCTGCCGCAAAAGCGCAGTACGAGGATCGAACGTTTCATCAAGAATGTCCTGAATACCACCGCGACCGAACATTGCGGCACCCGCCGCATTGGCCCAGATTACTTGCTCGAACTGCGCGTTGAACAAGACGGCCGCTTGCTCTGACAGCAATAGAGGCCGGATGGTCTCGCCAGTGCTGAGATCGAAGTAGGAAACGGGGTGTGATGCAGCGTCACTCATACCAGTACACCTGAAACGGACATCTGCGGCACCGGCACGAACTGGCGACGCTTAAACTCTTAATAAAGTGTAAATAGCCTGTATTTTGCCATGCCACCACAGTTTTGGCGGATTTCCGCCCGTAAATCGGGTGGAAGGTTAATGGCACGATGTGCATTCCATGTGCTTTTGCGGCGACAAGATGTGCTTTTCACACTTGCAAAAACCGGGGCTTGGAATTATTCCACCGCAACGCACTTTGCGTTGATGTGCGACTGTAGCTCAGTTGGTTAGAGCGCTGGATTGTGGATCCAGAGGTCGAAGGTTCAAATCCCTCCAGTCGTACCATTTGCCCTAAAGTCAGTTCGTGAAACGCAGTACCATTCTGCGCCTGAGATCGCTTGACGGCAATATTACCCGGCGAAAAGTGAAATCCGCCGGGTAATATTGCCGAAAATGCTAGTTCCAGAACGCTTCCTGGATTCGGGCTGTCCGTGCACCTTCTGGGGTAATGGCTGTCAGTTCAGTTCCAATGTCCCAATGCGTTTTGTTGACCATGCCGATGGCAACATTGGTTTGAAAGTCTGGTGACCAGGCCGACGAAGTCACCTGACCCACTTCATTGATGCCGTCGAACAAGGGCCAGATATTTCGAGCAGGTGGCAGCGGTTCACCTGGGATCGAAACCGGTCTGATCTGCCTCTTTGGTCCGGTTTTGAGTTCCTTCGTCAAGGCGGCGCGACCAATAAAGTCATCACCTTCAGCAGGCTTGCAGAATTTTTCCAATCCACACTCCAGAGGCGTGTTCTGCATGGTCATGTCGTTGCCGTAGCTGAGCAAGCCGGATTCGATCCTTTCAATCAGATTCGGACAACCAGCACGCACCTCAAGGTCTTTGCCGGCCTCAAACAAGGCATTCCACAGCGGCATGCCGTGCTTGGTGCCCTCAACGTAGATTTCATAGCCACCCTGTTTTGAATATCCGGAACGGGAAACGACAAAAGACGTGTTTTCAAACCAAACACGTTTTTGCCGGAAGAAGCGAATGTCCAGGACGTCGCTTCCGAACACACTTTCCATCAATGCATCTGCCTTGGGGCCTTGAACGGCCAACGGCGATACATCGGGCTCAAACACCCGCACCGAGAATTGTGCTCCTACGGCCAGTCCCTTTACCCACAACAGCAGATCACTGTCGGCAATTGAGATCCACCAACGGTCGTCGCTGTGCTTGATGGCGACAGGATCATTGAGCATCTTGCCATTCTCGTCGACAATCGGAACATAGTAGCACTGATCCGATTTCATCCCGCTTAGATCACGGGGGGTGAGCAGCTGCATCAATTTGGATGCATCCGGGCCGTTGATTTCAACCTGACGTTCCACAGAAACATCCCAAACCTGAACATGGTTTTTCAGGTGGTGACAATCAGCCTCCACATCCTCGAAGACAGTCGGCAACAGCATGCGGTTGTAGACCGTGTAGGCTTTCACACCCTCTTCTTCGACCCCGATCGTAAAAGGGGTGCCCCGAATGCGACGGGAATGGGAAATGGTGTACGGCTTCGATTGGTTGGTCATGGATTTAACTCGCTCACAAAGCTGAAACTGCCGTCGCGTGACGCGCTTGAAACTCTGTCAAATGTCGGGAGTTCGGGCCTGTCGGACCCAAAAAATTAGAACTGCCCCCGACACGATGACGTTATTATTGTTTGGGTCGAACTCGGTCAGCGGTTTTGTTGGCAAAAGCCTCCAACCGAGCCCGGGCTGCGGGTTGGGTATTGACGATACCTGCGACCACCGCTTCAGAATATGCGGCATCCATTGCCGACATATTGTTCAAATGACTGATTGCCGAACAGATTGCGAAGTTTGTCAGTGGCAGATTTTCAGCTGCCCGATCAGCAAGTTCCAGAGCCTTGTCGAACGTTGACCCATCGGTGATGTACTGGGCGAGACCAAGATCCACGGCTTCTTGTCCCTGATAGACACGACCCATTAAAATCATGTCGATCATGCGCGATTTGCCGATCAGATCGGACACACGAATGGTGGCACCGCCTCCGGTGAAGATGCCACGTTGTCCTTCTGGCAGAGCAAAATAGGTGGACTGATCGATCACGCGAACATGTGCGGCACTGGCAAGTTCAAGACCACCACCGACAACTGCACCTTTGAGCGCTGCGATGACCGGAACGCCGCCATATTCCATGCGGTTAAAGGCTTCGTGCCAGCGCAGACATACATGCATGAATTCATCAGGACTGCGATCTTCCTGCCAGTGTTCGACCAGATCCAAGCCGGCACAGAAATGGTCGCCTTCACCGGCCAGAACGACCGACTTCGCACCGGCCCGACGGGCATTCGTGAAAAAGCGGATCAGCTCTTCAATTGTTGCAACATCAAGCGCATTGCGCTTTCGCGGACGGTTGAGGGTGAGGATGAACACCCCGTTGTCGCGCACTTCGATGGCGAGATTTGAGTACTCTTTTGCAATGTCCTGATTGACCATGATTAGCGCCTTTCGCTTTGTCTTCCGGGCACAGTGGGCCGGAGTCGAATATCATTAGATGGGAAGATCGGGATCGAGAATGCTCATCGCGCCACTCGTTATCCTGAGACGCTCCGTTTCGCATTCGATGAGAATGTGATTGGCATAAAACCGCGCCGTGGCCATCTTCTGCTTGAGGAATGGCGAGGTGTCGCCCTCCTGAAGTTTTGCCTGCGCAGCCAAAGCGGCGCGCCCAAGTTGCCAACCCGCTGCCAGATTGCCGGCAAGCATCAGGAACGGCACGCTCCCGGCATAGGCGGCATTCGGGTTTTCCCGAACGGTTTCCAGCAACCATACAAGGCTTGCTTCGAAGGCATCGGCTGCAGTCGCGAGGCCAGTTGCAATGTCAGCGAATTCAGTGCCGCCTTCGCGGAGTTCAGCACTGGTTTCGCGAACCATGGAAAGGAAACGCTGGGCGGTGTTCCCTGCATCGCGCATCACTTTGCGCCCAAGGAGGTCATTCGCCTGAATGGCGGTGGTGCCTTCATAGATCGGTAAAATGCGTGCATCCCGACAAAGCTGTGCAGCGCCGGTTTCCTCGACATAGCCCATGCCGCCATGGACCTGAACACCAAGCGAGGTGACTTCCAGGGAACGCTCGCTGCAAAACGCCTTGACCTGTGGAACCAGGAATTCCGCCATCAGTCCGGCTGCTCCTTGGTCAGCTGACTCACTGTCATGGGCAAGATCAAGCCAACCTGCTGTTGCCACAGCCAAGGCGCGCCCACCTTCCGTCAAGGCCCGCATTCGCATCAACATGCGGCGAACATCGGGATGCTCAATGATGGCGGTGGCTGTCTTTGAAAGACCATCGACGGGCCTGCTCTGCACCCGCTCTTGCGCGAAGGTGAGAGCTTGTTGAAGGGCTCGTTCTGAGACGCCGATACCCTGAACGCCAACGGCAAATCGGGCGGCGTTCGTCATCACAAACATATATTCCAGGCCACGGTTTTCTTCTCCGATCAGAAAACCTGTCGCCTTGGTATATTGAAGGATCGCGGTCGGGCTCGCCCTGACGCCGAGCTTGTGCTCGATGCTGACGCATTCGACGCGATTTCGTTCTGCCAGAGATCCGTCTGCTTCAACCATGAATTTCGGCACGAGAAAAAGGCTCAAGCCTTTTGAGCCGTCCGGTGCGCCGGGGGTGCGTGCAAGCACCAGATGAACAATGTTTTCAGAGAGTTCGTGTTCGCCGTAAGTGATGAATATCTTGGTTCCTGAAACGGAATAAGAGCCATCATCATTTGGTTCGGCTTTGGTGAGGACCCGTCCCAGGTCACTGCCGGCTTGTGGTTCGGTGAGGTTCATCGTGCCAGACCATCGACCGACGATGAGAGGTTCCAGATAACGTGCTCTCTGGTCTTCGGAGCCTGAAATCAACAACGCGTCAATCGCACCATCGGTGAGAAGCGGGCACAGGCCAAAGCTCATATCCGAGCCATTGAGGATTTCCGTTGCCGCAGCACCCACAACCCGGGGAAGCCCCATACCGCCATATTCCGGTGGATGTTGAAGGCTATGCCAACCCATTTTGACAAATTGCGCATGGGCTTTGTCAAACCCGTCCGGCATGCGCACCGTGCCACCAACAATATGGGCACCAAGTTCGTCACCCGTGCGAGAGAGTGGTGCAACCGTTTCTGAGCAAAAGCGGCCAAATTCTTCGAGCACGGCACGCACGTCGCTTTGGTCGATGCCGATATACTGTTCCCGCGACGTGACCTGCTCCCACGAGGACAGGTGTTCGATATTGAACAGAATATCTGCCAAAGGGGCCTGATAGGTCATCGTCTTAGCATCCGAAATTATTGTATCGCGCCACTTAGAGCTTGATAATTCGGGCAACCATCGCGAAAACGAACAAATGATATTCAAAAACTGACAATCAGATTGAATGACAAAGCTGAGGCGCTCTGATCCGGCAGTGCTTGCTACCGTTTCATATTCCTTCGTCGAAGATTGGCTGAGCGCGCTGCGCACCTATTGTTCGGACAGGGAAATGAACTCGTTTCTGGATCGTGCAGGAATGGGTTTCGATCAACCCGGTCATGCCCAAAGGGTCACGCTCGACCAGATTGTGCGACTTTATCAGATTGCCGCCATTGAAACTGAAGACGAGATGATGGGGCTGTGGAGCCGACCCATTCGATCTCGCGCCCTCCAACATCTTATCACCACCATTCGCGAAGCCTCGACGCTGCACTCTGCGCTTCATCGTTTCACGACATTTTGGAACCTGCTGCTCGATGACTTTCGGTTCGGTCTTAATGAAAAGGACGGCGCGATCGTTCTTCAGCTACACCCGCTTGGAGACCTTCCGATCCAACGCTTTGGCCACATGTTGATCATGAAACTGGCGCACGGTCTGATTTCGTGGCTGGCGGAATATGAGGTGCCTGTCCGTGAGGTTGAGTTTGCTTTTGAACGCCCGGTTTTTGCAGAAGATTATGCGGTCATCTTCCCTGCATCAGTTGGCTTCGGCGCGCCTTTGTCTTCGATCTCATTTGAGAAGTCCGGATTTGTGCCGCCCAAAAAACACGGCAACCCGGAGCTCACATCCTTTCTCTACCGCGCACCCCGCGACTGGATTTTCACCAGCTATTGGGAGCACACTCTGTCGCTTCAGATCCGTGAATTCATCTATCGGTCAGAATGGGAGAAGTGCCAGCTCGACGATGCCGCCCGCGTGTTGGGTGTGACGCCTCGAACCCTGATGCGGCGCTTGGAAGCTGAAGGCACATCATTTCAATCGATCAAGGACGGCTTGAGACGCGACATGGCCATTCGCGAACTTCAGAGCGGCAACCGGAGCATTGAAGAGGTTTCGCAGGATGTGGGCTTTTCGTCCGCATCCAATTTCCATCGGGCTTTTCGAAAGTGGACCGGTGCGAACCCCAGCGAATATCGCAAATGAATGTCGATGGCGTCTCGGTCGAAGCAACCTGGATTCAGAACAGGCTGCCCTGATCATCGGGGTCAGCTTTTGCAGGCTTTCCGGTTTGTTTCTTGCGGGTCGGTTTTGGTGTCGGTACTTCCGATCCATCTGAAATGGTGGCGCTACGTCGTCCGTCCGAAAACTCGATGGCAACCGTCTCTCTCTCAGAGAGGCTGGCGGCATTGCGCACCGGTTTTCCCGAGCCATCAAACACAACCGCATATCCGCGACTAAGTACGCCTTTATATGACAGGGTTTGTAACAGGCGGTCCGCACGTTCGTGGCGGGCCTTTAGCCGTTCGACAATTTGGTCCTGCGACGAGGCAAGCAAATGGCCGCGCGCCGAAAGCGTCTGGCGATGCTCGGCAACGCGACGAAGCAGGCCTTCAGGTCGCAAAGTTCTTGCGCCTGCATCAAAGCGTGAACGCTTGGTGCGCGTGGCGGCCAACAATGCCCGACCTTGTGCACTCTCAGCAACCACAAGCCTCTCTCGAGCCCGGCCAATGTGGCGCAAGAGACCATCTGGTGACAGGCGCTCGGCAAATCGGGTGTAACGAAGCCGGGCCTGTTGATTGGAAACATCAAGTCCGCGCAGCAATCGGCCCGAGGCCTCATCCAAACGGCGTCGCGGAAGCGCAAGCAGCATATCAGCGCTCACCACGCCCTTCGAGAGGGCTGAAAGCTGATTGCGGCGTGTTTCTAGAATCCGCGATTGCGCTTTTTTGAGGCGAGCGGACAGCTCCGCAACCCGCGCCTCAAGTTCGGCACGAACAGGTACCGCCTTTTCCGCCGCCGCTGTAGGCGTTGGTGCGCGCCGGTCGGCTGCGTGATCAATCAGTGTCCAGTCGGTTTCGTGACCAACAGCGGATATGATGGGAATGAATGAGTCCGCGGCCGCCCGCACCACCGCCTCATCATTGAACCCCCACAAATCCTCCAGGCTTCCCCCGCCGCGCGCAACAATTAAAAGCTCCGGCTTGGGAAGGGGCCCATCGTCTGGCAGTGCGTTGAACTGGCGGATTCCGTTTGCCACTTCGGCACCGGATGTTTCCCCTTGCACCCGCACCGGCCAAACGATCACATGCACCGGGAACCGGTCGTTGAGCCTGTGCATCACATCGCGGATCACGGCTCCGGTGGGTGAGGTGATCACGCCGATCACGTTTGGCATGAAGGGGAGGAGCTGCTTTCGGTTCTCGTCAAACAGGCCTTCGGCGGCGAGCTTCTTTCGCCGCTCTTCCAGCATCGCCATCAAAGCACCCGCGCCGGCAGGTTCCAGCCCGTCAATCACGATCTGATATTTGGAGGAACCGGGATAGGTGGTGAGCTTGCCGGTGGCGATAACCTCCATACCCTCTTCGGGCTGGTGCTTCAGCTTCGATCGCGCTCCGCGCCAGATGACGGCCTCCAGTCGTGCCTTTTCATCTTTGAGTGAGAAATAGCTGTGGCCAGAGGAATGAGGACCACGATAGCCCGAAATCTCACCCCGCACCCGAACATGCCCAAACCGGTCTTCGACTGTGCGTTTCAGCGCGTTGGAGATTTCTCCAACGCTGTACTCATGCGCATTGCTGGCCTCCGATTTTTCAGATCCTGAGAGGAGGTCATCGCGCATGTCTGGTTCTGTGCCCATCCTAGTGGAATTCGGCAGAACCCTAGTGCAATTGGACGAGAATGTCGCCGCAGGCTGGACCGCAATTCACAGACCCTTAACTATGGTTACAGGCAATGCCTGGTTTTTGTTGGTTCATCGCGGGTCATTCCGGAAAATTAAACGGGTTGTCGTTCAGATAAATGAAAGCATCGGTCGCAGTGCGTCCGAAATCCCGATGGGGCGCCGCAGTAGGTTGCGGTTTGTATGGCGAACGGGGAAGGCGAGGCGGAACCATGAGATTCATTTGCCAGGATTATCCTGAAGACCATCTGGTTTTCCGGGAGGACGAGCCGGGTGATTGTGCCTATGTAATCAAATCCGGCTCGGTAGACGTGTTTGTGGAACGCGAAGGGCGCCACATTTCGGTCGCGACACTGGCAGCGGGTGAAATATTTGGGGAGATGGCAATCATCTCCAATGCCAATCGCTCAGCATCGGTACGCACGCTTGAACCCACCACCCTCCAGCGCATTGAGCCGGAGCAGGTGCGCCGCCGCATCACGGCAATGGATCCGGTGATGCGTACCCTGACGGAAGTCATTCTGACCAGGCTGCACACCATGTTGAAGCGAGTGCGCAACATGCCGGGTCAGTCTCCGCTTCTGGAATTTCATGATCTTTCCGATGCCAGAGCGGCAATTGTCGATCTGACGCTTGAAAATGATATCGCGCGCGGAATTGAAGCTGACGAATTCACACCCTGGTTCCAACCCATTGTGCGTCTTGCTGATCGGGAGATCGTCGGGTTCGAGGCCCTGTCTCGCTGGCAGCATCCGAACCGCGGCTTGCTGGCACCCAACCATTTTATCGATGTGGCGGAAGACTCTGGACTCATTCGGGAGTTGACCCGCGATTGTCTTAGCAAGGCCTGTTCTGCAATGGCGGAACTGCGGCTTGCGAAGTTGCAAAGCGGGGGGTCAAGCGATCCTCTATTTGTCACAGTGAATGTGTCTGCACACGATCTGGAAGATGAAACCCTGTTGGCTGAGGTCGGTGAGGCTTTGGACCAGTCAGGGCTTGAACCCGGCGGTTTGAAGATCGAAGTCACCGAGCGCTCAATCATGCAGTCGATGGAACAGGCAAATGCCGTTCTGTCAGAACTGAAATCGCTCGGTGTCGGCATCGCCATTGACGATTTCGGCACAGGTTATTCCAGCATGAGCCATCTGGCTCATCTGCCCATCACCACGTTGAAGATTGACCGCAGCTTTGTTTCTCAAATGATGGAGTCGTCACAGGATCGGAAAGTGGTTTCCTCCATCGTGCGACTTTCTGACGAACTGGGCTTCGATACGGTGGCCGAGGGAATCGAATCAGAAGACGAGGCGTCGATCTTGAGCGACCTCAATTGTCAGATGGGGCAAGGCTATCTGTTTGCCAAACCCGTGCGTCTGGATCAGGCGTGTAATCTGATCAGAAGCTCGCAAGGGGTTGTCGGAGTGACATCATTGCCGCAAGCCGCGTCTGCCTGAATTCCGCAAATCGGTTCGTTCAGCTCCCCTGAAGGAACTCGTCGAACACGTTCTCCAGTTCCGCCGCATAGCCGAGGTTTTGGCGCCCGCCGGGCGCGAACAGGCCGTCCAGCATTCCGCCGGAACTTTTGCGGGTGCGTCGTGTGGAGCGGGGGCGTTGACGCCGAGTTTGCTTGGTTCGTCTGCGTCGGGACGGTGCGGGTTGTGATCCACCACCACCGAGCGCGCCACCAATCAAATCGCCCAGAATACCCTCAAGTGAGTTGTTCTTGCGTCGTGACGATCGACGCGATTTGGCTCGTCGCCGTGATGTGCTGGTCCGCGGTTGGCGACGTCCGCCGCCAACGACCTCGCCAAGAATGCCTTCCAGCAATCCGCCACCTTTGCGTCGTCTCGATGCTCCACCGGCAGCTCCCCCTGCCAGCCCGTTGAGCAACTCTCCCAGGATGTCGCCGCCAAGTGATCCGGCCTGTTGTGGTTGCGGCGAATCACTTTCATACCCGGCGTCCGCCATCTGTTCGAGCATGTCGTGGTCGGAGAGGTTGTCACCGTGTAGCCGACTGAATTCCGCACCATCCACCTTGTCCGCGCCGGACTGACGCGCAAGCCCTCCCATCACCATTGTGGCAAGGGATGGCAGCATTCTCTTTAGCAAAGAAGGATCAAGACCGGTCGCACCAGCGGCGCGATCTGCAACGGCGCGACTGACCTCCTTGTTGCCGAACAAATGACCGAGAATGGCATTGCCTTCCGACCGGCCACCGGCACCCAATGCGCGTTGCGGATCATCAAGATAGTCCGCGTGATTGCCGGCCGCCAGCGCCGACAACAGACCATTCAAGCCTCCGGGTTGTCCGGTATTGCGCTTCAGGCCCGTTGAAAAAGCAGGCATCAGCGCTTCAATGGCGGTTCTTGCGCTGCCTTCATCAAGATTGAACTGGCTGGCAATTGTGTTGAGGACGCCATCGTCGGCGCCACCGAGAACAAGGTCGGTGAGGTTCATTTTTCAGATAACCTGTTTTGGCGCCGTGTTAGGGCACAGCGCTTCCTGATGTACAGGGAAGCCAAAAATCACGCGCCTGACAAGCCCGCTTATCAACAGAATCAAAACGCGTATTCGTCGAACACGTGGTCGATGTCACCATCCCAGTTGCTCGCATACTGTTTCAGCATGCGCTCGGCTGGAGTTTCTCCTAGCGCAACGACCTCTTCAAGCGGTCCGAGGAAGTGTGTTTCATTGAAGCCGTCGGGCGAAATCCTATTGCGAGCAGCGAGGCCACGCTGGGCGATTTCCACCAGCTCGTGTGCAAGATCCTGAACTGCGCGATTGACACCGCCAAATGCTTGAAGTCCCTTGGTAGGGACCTCGTTGCGCATGCGATTGACCGCATCATAGTTGAGATCGGCTGCCAATGTTTCAGCTTCTGACAGGGCGGCATCGTCGTAGAGCAATCCAACCCAGAATGCAGGGAGGGCGCAAATGCGTCGCCATGGTCCACCATCTGCCCCTCGCATTTCGAGAAACTGCTTGAGACGCACGTCGGGGAACAGCGTTGTCAGATGGTTGTTCCAATCGCCGATTGTTGCGGTGGCTTCTGGGATTTTGCCTTCAAGGCCACCATTCATGAATTGTCGGAACGTGACACTCGTGCAATCGAAATAACGTCCTTCGCGCAGCACGAAATACATGGGCACATCCAGTGCCCAGTCGACATAGCGCTCAAACCCAAACTCGCCGTCAAAAACGAAAGCATGCAACCCTGAGCGTTGATTGTCGGTGTCGCGCCAAATGTCTGAGCGCCAGGACAACAGCCCGTTGGGCTGGCCCTCTGTAAAAGGTGAATTCGCAAAAAG
>JBCCGR010000052.1:0-32930 GCA_039029195.1 Pseudomonadota bacterium | reverse complement strand
TTTCTATTGAAACGGCACGCATTCCTGCGTGCCGTTTCAATAGAAAAACACTCCTCTGCACGGGTTTTTTCACACTTCGGCAAAGAAAGGGTTAATGAGAAAACACTCCTCTCTATGGGTTACTCATACGATTGGGCACGGAAAGAATTTTCAAAAGGTCTTCACAAAAATTAATCCCGAAAAAATTCAACTAAACTCCTTTTTTACTAGATACAACAGTGATCATCAAAATTGATGGAAATAGTACTCTTACATTTTTCTTCCTATTCCTGAAATACTCGAAATTGTTTATTTCATTCGAAGAAAAAATCCCTAAATAAATTCTTATTCCATCCATATCGTAAAAATTACTCTCGCAAATTCTTTCAGATCACAATAATTCGCAAGAATAAGTATCACAGAATGCAGCTTTTTTCGTCCTCGGTTCGCAAAAATAAGTATCGCAAAAATTGATCCCGTATTAATTAATACACAAAACGTAATATTTTGCAGTATTCATACTTTTATGAATAGTAATTCTTTTGAAACTATAATTGTGGAGATAAACAGATGCACTTCTCCACAAGTTATTTAAACGTTTTTGACTACCTATAACCTACAATTTAGAACGTCCTGTAAATCGTGTGTAACATAAAACTTATGTACGTGTTCGCAGCGTAAGCACTTATTGCCTGTCAACGAAACACATGTTACCTTGTTGTTCATGAATGCTTTTAAACAAGCGTACCGTGGGTTCGAATCCCACCCTGTCCGCCAGAATAATTTTATAAGTTATTGAATATTATGATGAAGTTGGGCGATGTGTGGGATTTTCCCCACCCAACTTCCCACCAGTCATTTCAGTAGGGCCGTTCGAATGATCTGCTTGTTTGTCCAGTCACCTTCGTAAGGGGCAATGACGTGCCCACCCCTCACAAAATATTGAAACTCTGGGTCTGCCTGACACGGAATCCAAGTTGAATGAGCAATTACCGCAGAAACATCTAGCCGAAACTGCGAACTAAGTCGTTCCCCACCTCACGGAATTTCCTGCAAGGTGTACAGAGTGTTTTGCTCCACTCTGCAGATAATTGTTCGCAAACGCTGTCGTTGGATGAGTCAGTACGCTGATGGACCTTCGATCGGTCCGTATCCATCCTGAATTGCCAAACGTTGATCAAATTTCCGAGGAATATACTTGACTTTGAGCCTCTTGTTTTTCAATTAAGTTCTGAAATTCCTGAGTTTCAAACTCCTTAATAACGAGAGGTTCTCCCCATGCGTAAACTCACCCTTCGCGGTTGCACGCTTTTGCTTGCATCCGTTGCATTTGTCGGCACGGCTTATGCCGACAACAGCTACGGCCCCTATCCAGTCACCCTGAAAAGCTATTCAGGTGACAAGAAAAACTCTGTTTCCTATTCCGGACAGATTGCTCGCCACGTTTTGGAGAAAAGCCTCAAGAAGCTTGCTGGCAAGGGTGACGGTGGCGGAAATGCTGCTGAAGTCGAAGCCCAGTTGCTGAAGTACTACAACGGCAAGGATGGTGATCTGCCGATTGTCGATCCGAAGAGCAAAGACGGCTTCCCCATCAAGCAGAAAACGATGGGCGAAATCTCCGGTGGCGCAAACCTTGAAGGTAAGTTCTACAACGGTGCGATGCCTGCATGGCCTGGCAACAAGACCGGTAAGGAAGTCATCCTGCACATGTTCAAGCACGCTGCAAAATCCAAGGGCGGCTTCGATGCTGAAACTGGCTTCGACTGGGGTCAGCTGATTTCGAAATACACCATGGGCGCCGTTCCGTTCAATCAGGCCGTCGACAACTATCTTGATGAGAAGATGCAGGCTGACAACAAGCCGAACGGTAAGCCATACAAGGACGGTGCGCATTACACCGGCAAGGAACATTCCTGGGACGAAGCATTCGGCTATTTTGGTGCCGCCGCTCACTCCCTTTCGCTCTCAGCGAATGACAACTATGGCGTTTCAAAACTGAAAGACCTCGGTCTTGCTGATGCCAATGGCGATGGCGTTGTTGATTTGAAAACCGAGATGGTTTTCGGCCCTGCCTACTATGCAGCCGATGCTGACAAATCCGGCACCAAATATATGGAAGCCATTGTTGGTTCGTTCATCGAAGGCCGTAAGGTGATCACATCCGCAAAAGGTGAAAACCTCTCCGCCGACCAGCTTGCCGCCGTTCAGAAGCATGCCGCAAACATTACTTCGAACTGGGAAAAGGTTCTTGCTGAAGCAACCTTCAAATACGCCGGTTCCGTCTACAAGGACATCGCCAAGCTTGGCGCTGAAAAGGACGAAGCCAAAAAGGCCAAAATATATCGCGACTATGCTAAGCATTGGGGTGAACTGAAGGGCTTTTCTATGGCTCTGCAGGCCGGGAAGACAAATCTCGGTGAAACCGCTGTTGAGATGAACAAGCTGATTGGTTTCAGTCCTGTGACCATGAACAACAAGATCGTCACGGGCCTCGATGGCGATGGCAACTTCGTTATGGATCGCCGTAAAGCGTGGAGTGACTATCAGCTTCACATGCTGAAGCTCCAGAAAATGCTGGCTACCAAGTTCGGTCTCAAGGCGCTGAAGAACGATGCAACGGGTGATCTGGCCGCTCTGGCTGAGAAACTCGACACCGATCTGAACGCTGAAACCGACTAAACCTCTTCGCCCACGGCAACTCGAACAATGTTCGAGTGCCTTCGCGAGAGCGGCGCATAAGCGCCGGTCGGCTCGTCACCTACAGAGGGATTTTGAGCTCTTCAAATCCCTCTGGTAAAACACCGGGTGGTGCTTCCTGCACCACCCGAACTCTTTGCCCGGAATGGATCGTGGATTTCTTCAATCAGATAGCGATTGTATTCGTTGATTTTGCCGATCCCGGGAAACGTATCTTTGTCGGCTATCTTTTTCTTTCTTTGTTGATTGCCTTTTTGTGGCTCATTTTCATCAAACGCACGTCGCTCTCAAAGGCATCGTCCCGCCTGTTTGACAGGCGCGTATTCTTTTCCGCGTCCGCAATTGCCGACTACAAAATTTTCGTCATCAATCGGTTTTTCTCGCTGCTGATATCGCCTCTTTTGATCACCAAACTCGCCATTGGCACGGCGATCTATATCGGGCTGCACAATCAGAGTTTCATTCCGCAGGGATATTGGAGCAATGTGAACCAGGGCGTGGTCATTGCCCTCTTTTCGCTGAGCATGTTTCTGGTCGATGATCTGTCGAAATATCTCGTTCATCGCTGGATGCACCGGTTCCCCATGCTCTGGGCGATCCACAAGGTGCATCACTCTGCCGAGACCCTGACGCCCGTCACCGTCTACCGTGTTCACCCGCTCGAAGGTCTGCTCTACGCATTGCGTAGCGTCTTCGCTCAGGGTCTCACGCTGTCGGTGTTTTTCTTTTTGTTTGGCAGTTCGGTGGATCTTTACACGGTTGTGGGTGTGAACATTCTTGTGTTCGTTTTTCATGTTACCGGTTCGAACCTGCGCCATTCCCACATCAACATCGCTTACTGGCCCTGGCTTGAACACGTCTTCATTTCGCCATCGCAGCACCAGCTGCATCACTCAACGGCGGAAGAGCATTTTGACAAGAATTTTGGGGCAGCGCTCGCCATCTGGGACTGGATGTTTGGGTCCTTGCACATTTCAGAACCAGAGCGAGACCTACAATTTGGTCTAGATGAGTCCGAGCAATCATCGGATGCGAGCCTGAAAGTCCTCTACCTGCGTCCGATTGTAGAAATTTTCGAGATTGGCCTGCGCCATCTCCACAAGGCACGGGAAGCGTTGACGGCTGTGCTGGTCCATCGTTGAGTATGGTCTTTGATTTCAGGCGCCTGTGACGGCTTCGAAGCCTTCAAATTCCGGATGGCCAATATAGTTGACTTTGTTTTGCCCGGCATTCTTGTGCGCATCACGAAAGTTCTGCGATCGCGTCCAGTCGATGAAGTCCTGCTTCGACATCCATTCAGTGTGGGAGGCAAACAGGGTATAGCCTTCATCTTCATTTTCTGGTCCACGCAGAAGATGGGAACGAACAAAACCGTTCATTTCATCCAGCGTTGAAGAGCGGTTTTTCCAGACCGCTTCGAATGCCTTTTCCGAGCCGGATTTAACCTTGAAGCGATTCATGGCGATGTACATTGTTGCTCCTTCCTGATGTTGCGAAAATCAATAGTGAATGACGAGACAGCCCATGGGTTTGCGGCCTATCCGCGAACATTCATTGGAACGCTGACTGACAGCGATCCCCGTGAGTAATTTCGCGGAAGTGGTGGAAATGGTGCGGCTCTTCTAACGGCTTGAAGCGCGGCTGCGTCCAACTTAGCCGATCCCGAACTGCGCGAAACACGAACGGAGCCCACGTTGCCATTGCGCTTCACAACAAAGCGCACAATCACATCGCGGGAGGCTTTGCGAATTCTCCCCGGTCGAAACCGTCGAACAATTTTACGGTGCAGCTTGCCTTTATAGTTGGTGACGTTCGCATTGCCGGATGCCTGGTTTTTCCGTCCCTTTTTCTTGCTGCTTCTTGCTGCACGTCCCGATCTCTTGCCGCTTGCCTCGCCCCGTTTATTGTTTGAGGCAGACTTTCCACCACGCCCGGACTTCGAGCGTGTCGACCGTTTCAGTTGGCGCTTCTTTCTGGAGGCTGGCCTTTTCGTTTTGGCTGGCTTGGTGCGCTGCTTTGAAACCGATTTGGTGTTCTTTACAGTTCTTTTTGACGCTGTCTTGCGCTTTGGTTTGACCGCGGCCTTTTTCTTGCTCGGCTGTTTACGAACCGGCGCAGACTTCTTCTTCGGCTTTTCAACCGGTTTGATTGTTGGCACCGGAACCGTCGAAATTTGAGGTTCAAGCAGTAGAGACGCAATCTGCCGCGTCTTGTCAGAAGCCAACTGTTTTGCCGGTTCTGACGTTGATGTGGTTGTTGGGTTTACAGTGCTCCTATCCGGCTTCGCTTCAGTCGATTGCAGAATTTTCGTTTTATTGGGCTGACTGGGGGCTTTTTCGGGCATCCGCACATCTGATGCTGATTTGGACAGCACCACGAGGGTTTCACCCGCCGTTGCATTGATGCTTTCGATGGGAGTGGATTGCGATGGTGGCGAGGCTTCAAGAGGTTTGGCTTTCGGCGATGAAGAAGTGCCCATCTTGAGGGTAGTCGCGGCCTCAACAGCAGTTGATGTGGATGGCTGAACCGGTTTTGATGACGGTGGTGTGCTGGATTGCTGTTGAACCGGCGCTGATGTCGTCGGGATCACCGGCGGTGTTTCTGAGGCAATCAAACTCGGACTTGTCGAGGTCAGCGCTGCGGTTTGACTCGTTGTTGAAGGCTCAAGCGGTTTGGCGCTTTGTATTGGTGCGGTATCAGTGGGTTGAATGTCTGCTTTGCTCAAAATGGTTTTCGGTGAAGGGACAACCGAGTCGAGCGCTTCTGGCTGAATCGCCGGCTCAACGGCCGGTTCCTGCAACGGTTGTGAAACATCCGGCACGCCCGCTGCCAACTGATCAGCAAGTGAGTCACCCAGCATCGCCACCTGAATGGCTGCTGCGCCGGCAATCTGTACCTGGTCATCACTTTTGATAAAGGGAACGGCGACAGCTACGTGGATCGCAAGAGAAGCAAGCCCCGCAGTCAGCCAGTGTCGCGCGCCAAAACTCACTTGATCACCCGTTTCGAGATGACCCGAACGCTGGATGCTCCTCCATCTCTCAATTTCGCCGCAACCTGCAGCAGCTTGTCTGCCTTAACCGTCCGGTCGGTGAGAAGTCGCACTGCCTCACCGGCTTTTACGTGATGGAGGATGTAGTCCTCAGCGGATGTGGTTTTGCCGCGATAGCTCAGGTGACCATCACCATGCAGAGTGAGCGCATCTGGGGGGGGGAACTGGAATGGCCACTACCGTTTCAACCAGTTCCACATCCTTGTCGATCGGTGGTGTCAGCGAACCAGCCACAAGAAAGAATATCAGCATCAAAAACACGATGTTTATCAGTGCAATCGTGTTTTCCTGCTTTGCGCGCCTTGCCGGTCGCCACAATTTAAATGACCTACCTGGCAACGGAAAACCTCAAACCTTCGAGCTTGTGAAGGGTTTCAACTGCGGAAACGAGCTGTTGTGCGTCCGTTTTGCCGCGCACCAGCACGACCGCGGTTGAATGTGCTTCCTCGGTCTTGCTGACCAGCAGTTCGATGGCGTCGTCGCGAGGAAGACGAACCCCATTGACCCCCCAACTGTCACCATCGAGAACTATTAGAATTTTTGGCAATTCGCTGACGATGGTCTGCCCCGATCGACCCGCAACCAATTCGACGTCTGCAAATCGCGTGAAGGTTGAGGACAGCATGAAAAACAGCAAAAGCAAAAATATCACATCAATGAGTGATGTCAGCGACAGCCGCCGTCTTGGTTTGATTGCAAGATCAATTTGCATGGGCCAGTGCCAGGTTTGAACCATCCGACTGAGCGGAGTTTTGAGGCTCGGTATCACGCTGCAATACCGTGTTCAGAATTCCGGATACGTTGGTTTCAATTGAAACCCGTTCGTTTTCGATACGAGATTCCAGCCAAGTGAGAATCAGTGAAACCGGCATCGCGACTGCCAGACCGACGGCTGTCGTGAGAAGCGCGACCCAGATGCCACCCGCAAGGATTGCCGGATCCACAACCGATCCAGCACCCTGAAGCTTTTGAAAAGCCTCAATCATCCCAAGCACGGTTCCAAACAGGCCCAGCAGAGGAGCGATCTGGGATATGAAATCTAGAACACGAAATCCTGACTGCAGCTTGTGCAGTCGATTTGTTGCAGTGACAGCAACGGCTTCGTCAATTTCCTCCCGGTGCAATTTCCTGCGATCAATGCCATCGATGGCAATTTTTACAATGTCAGAGAGGATGCCTGCCGATGCGTTCAGTTGGTGCTTTGCTTCACTTTTTTGACCTGATTGCCAATGGAGCACCGCGTTTCTTACAGTCTTGTGACGCCCCACGCGTTCCAGTCGGAACTGGAATATCTTGAGCAGGCTCAGTGCAACAGCGACAACCGACAGCAAAAGGAGAAGCACAACCACCGGCCCGCCCAGGCTGATGAAGCTGGCGATAGTAGTCCACAAAGTCGCCATCGAAACTATCCCGAGAATTCAATAGTCGTCCGGTTGAGTGGTTTCAGCGCCCCAAGACAGGCTGTTCTGCCTGGCCCTTCCCACAAAGCCACATCGTTGATGAGAATTCGCTTCAACGCGTCGCAGCGAACATCCGCCAGCGAAAACTGGCGAACTCGGCTTTTGCCCTTGGGAGCATCGCGAAAGTCCAACGAACTGAGCCTCTCCAACAACTCATCCTTATTGAAGAAGCCCAGTTCGAGGGCCAGCTTGGAGATCGAAACGCCAAGCCCATTGCGCACAACAAAGCTGATTTGACACCCAGCCTGTGTTTGCTCAACCCGATTGAGATCAAGGGTCAGGTCGGCTGACTCGGACCGCGATGAGCCAGCCGACCCTAGAAAAACCGCTACACATAGAAATAGCATAGGAGAAGCTAATCCAGTGTCCTTGAGCGCGGTTCTCATCCGTTATCCCTCGAATCCAAATTTCTTGACGATAGAGAATTTGAATGTTCTGCCCGGTGCCGGGTCGTTGGCGAGGAATTCCTGATACTGAGCGTTGAACAGGTTTTCGATTGACGCCCGTACTTCCAAGCCCTTTTTCCGGCACCCAGTTCAAGAAAAGGCCGTGAGTGTGGAACCCGTTGCTGGGTCTGCGGCTGGCGGCCAATCTGCCAACAGGTGTTCCAAACACCTGGTTCTGATCAGCAACAAAACGCCCCTTCCAACCAAACGAAAATCCATGATCGGGAACCTTGAGGCCCGCAGTGACAAAAAGCTCATCTGCTGGAACGGTGTTGAGGTGTCCACTTGAGGGCAGAGAATTGTTGATGTCTTGTCCGCGGATGATGGATGCGCCAGCAGAGGCGAACCAATATTCGGCTGAATAGGCCGTTTCGATCTCAATGCCATACAGTCGTACATCGCCTATGTTCACAAAGGCTGATCCTGGACCCGCCGTCGGTCGGCCAGCACGCGCATTGGCCGTCCGCGCCACCGGGCTGCGGTAGATGTAGTCGTGAATTGTGTTGTGAAACACCGTGGTTTTGAACTGAAATGCGTCGCCGCTTTCGAGTAGATCAAACTGCGAAACACCAAATCCGACTTCGAAATTGTTCGAACGCTCCTTCTTAAGATTGGTGCCTGGAATGAAGCCAGTGCGGTAATCATAAACCTCATCAAGCGTCGGAAACCTCTGTGTATGGGCGTACGAGCCAAAAATGTTGAAGCTGTCGGTAAACTTGTAGAGGGCTGCAACCTTTGGTGAGAAGGCAACATCTGTGTCGGTCTCGGCCCCGCCTGCAAAACCAGCCACCACGCTCGCATCCGGTGTCAGACGCCGGTGGTCGATACGGACACCGGGAATGATTGTCAGCTTTTCGTTGTAGGTAAATTCCGACTGCGCAAACACACCGAATTTCTGATCGGTTCCTTCAGGCTGCGCCCCTGTGTTTCGAAGGGCGAGGGACCGTTCAAGATGCGTAAACTGTGTGCCGACGGTAAAGTAATTTTCCCAGTTCTCACCGGCGGCCTTAACGGTGTTTTGAGCCTTCGCCTGCCAGGTTTCATACTGAAAATCGGCATCCGGGAAGAACTGTACAGGGCGTCCCCTAATGTTGAATGTGGTTGCATTGCGTTCCTGATTGAACGTGTTCGAATAGGAAGCCTGGATCTTGATATCGACCCAGTCATTGCTAGATGCCGGATTCTCATAGGAAACCAGATAGGTTTCATCGCGAACCGACCGGTCGACCCGTCCAAAACCAGGACTGTTTACGGTTTGCGCATATTGCTGATTCTCAGCCTCGGTTTGCCAGCGCTGCAATGAGGCCTTGATTGTTTGCTCATTGTTCTCGCCGAAGTGGAAAGCACCTTTCAGCAGGGCGGACTTAGCGATGAAATCGGCATCAACAACTGTGCCATTTCCAGAAGTGTAGTCCCAACCCTGCCGATGGTTGCCGGCTGCCAAAAACTCAAAACTCTCGGACGGCATCCAGGCGAGAATAGCAGAACCCAGAAGACCGCTGCTGTTGGAGTCGAAGGTTGACTTCAATCGGAGTGCGACTTTCTCGCCGTCATCGAGAAAATCAACAGCATCCTTGGTCGTAAACTGGACGATGCCAGCCAAAGCGCCAGAGCCGTAGAGTGTGGAGGATGCCGGTCCCCGTAACACTTCCACCCGTTTGAAAAGCTCAGGATCAGAAAAGAATCCGCCAAGCCTGTATTGTTGATAGTTCTTGTCGACACCATCCACACTCACGATGACACGGCCCTCATCGGCCTGATCTTCTCCTGGTCCGATGCCACGAATGTTGAAGCTCTCGCCCAGAACGCGTTCCGAACCCGATGTGTTTGCGCCTGGTATCTGCTTAAAGACGTCGCCCGAGGTTGTCGGTTGTGCTTCCTCCAGGTCCGTTTGATTCGCCACAGTCACCGCCTGTGGGGTGTCCACTGCAACCTTGTGTTCACCTGCGCCCTTCACAATTCGCTGCAGCCGAGTGCTACCTTGAGTGTTGTCTTCCTGTGCATAGACCTGAGTACCCACTACCAGTGCCAGCACTGCCGTTCCGCACCAAAGCGCGCTTCGGCAACTTTTCGTTCGCCCCATTTCACCATCCATTTTTGTTGGAACCACAACTGATTGCTGGCTGGCGTCGGGCTTGCTGGTATTTCACTATCGAGTTTAAACATGATTATTAAACTCCAGTATTGCGGCTTTTAGAAAAGTGGATTATGCGAGTCAACAAAAATTGAGAGACTTGTCCGCAAATCGCAGGTGAAAATTGTGTTGCGGACGGACTGGAAGAAAAAATGAACCGAGATGGACCCAGCCGTCCTCAAACCAAGGCCGAGAGCCAAAACAAAGAAGCCAGAGATTTGGGCGCACTGATTAAGAGCGAAGATTTATTCGGCAAGGAAAGGCAGATTTCAATCGCGCATCAGGGCGAGCTTTATCGGTTGCGCATAACCGCGCAGGGCAAGCTTATTCTGAACAAATAGGAATGAAAGTCATGGCAGGAAAGCGTCCGACCGTTGCAGAAATCAAAGCGGCACGGCTGCGCCAACCAAAGATGCGGCAGCGCGATCTGGCTGAGATGCTGAGCATCTCCGAAGGCGAGTTTTTGAGCGCCTGGTGCGAAGAGCACGTGTTACGCCTTGACCTGCCGTTCAACCAGTTCTTCGGGATGCTTGAGAGCGTTGGAGAGGTGATGGCTCTAACGCGCAACCACAGTGCCGTGCATGAAAAGGTCGGCACATATTCGGGTTTTTATTCCGGAAAACATGCGTCGATGTTTTTGGGAGAGAAGATCGATCTCCGCTTGTTTCCCAGCCATTTTGTGCATGCTTTTGAAGTTGCAACGCAAACCGATCGAGGCCTTCGAAGGAGCATTCAGTTTTTTGATTCACATGGCGATGCCGTTCACAAAATCCACGCAACGGACAAAACGGACCTGCATGCCTGGATCAATCTGGTTCGTTCGATTCAAAATGACGATCAATCTCCCGGTATGGATTGTGCACCGAAGCAATTGACAATTCTAAAGGAACCGGCCTCCGAAACCGTGGAAGAGCTCAAAGAGTCCTGGGCCGCCATGTCTGACCCGCATCAGTTCATGCCTCTCATTCGAAAGCTTGACATGACACGGCACCAGGCTGTGCAGCTTGTCGGCCATGAATTTGCCTGGCAGATCGACTGTTCTGGTGTCGACGCGCTCATGCGCCATGCCGCAAACGAGCAGATTCCGATCATGTGCTTCGTTGGAAATCCCGGTTGCATTCAGATTCATTCCGGCCCGATTGAGAACATCAAAGTGATTGGGAACTGGTTCAATATAATGGACGAAGGTTTCAATCTTCATCTGCGCAAGGATCACATTGTCGAGGCTTGGGCGGTCCGAAAGCCGTGCGACAAAGGCCATGTGACCTCCGTCGAAGCCTATGATTCCGGCGGCAACCTTATTCTTCAGCTGTTTGGCCAGCGCCACGAGGGCAGCGAGGAGAGGGACGACTGGCGCTTCATCGCAGAAAATCTGCCAAGAGTGGGCAAAGCTCACGCCGCCTGAAAGCGAGCTTTCAATGATATCGAGATGCGCTAAGAACTGGATAAAGTCAGCTCTGCTGAGTTTTCTTTTCGTTTCCCCGTTGTTTCCAGGGCCTGTGTGGTCGAAAGACAACCCCAGCCGGATCGTGTCGATTGGCGGCTCGGTGACCGAGATAATTTATGCGCTCGGTCAGCAACATCGGTTGATTGCGCGGGACTCAACAAGTCTTCATCCCACAGAAGTCCTGGCATTGCCTGATGTTGGATATATCCGCAGGCTTTCTCCGGAAGGTGTGCTTTCGGTCAATCCAGATCTGATCGTCACCTTGGAAGGGGCTGGCCCGCCGGAAGCCATCGAAATTCTGAGGGCGGCCAGAGTGAAACTTGCTGCAATTCCGGAACGCTATGATGGGGAAGGGATCGCGTTAAAGGTGGATGCTGTGGGTGCAGCGCTGGGCGCCGAACAGGGTGCCGCCAGAATTGCAAAGCAAATTCGGAAGGAAGCTGCATCCCTTCGCAGGCGCACCCAGGCAATATCAAGGAAAAAGAGGGTATTGTTCGTACTTTCCATGGCGGGTGGAAAGGTGCTCGCTTCCGGCACGCAGACTGCGGCGCATGGTATTATTGAAATGGCAGGTGGAACAAACGCAATCACGGCGTTTCCCGGTTACAAGGCGCTTTCAGATGAAGCCATCATAACGGCTGCACCTGATGTGATTTTGATGATGAAGAGGCGTGGCAACCATGGTGTTGCGGACGAAGCATTGAAGAACCATCCGGTTCTATCGGCAACACCGGCTGTCAAAAACAACGCCATCATCAGGAAGGATGGGCTCTATTTGCTTGGATTTGGGCCTCGCGGCGTACAGGCAGCGAGGGACTTGTCTGATCGCCTCTATCCGGGAAAACCAATCACTCGATAGCCATGTATGTTCGATCTCTAGTCGAGAAAACCGGCTTTATAGTTTCATTTGAACGGCAAGTTGCCGCTGGTGATCGCAGCGTGTTGGCGGCATGCGTGGTTGCATTGCTTTTTGGCCTGTTGGTGTTGATGGTCATTGCGGGTTTGACGATTGGTCCATCAGGATCATCATTAAGTGGTGTCTTTCGCTATATTGGAGCACTGCTGTTCGGCGCTGAAATTGCCGAACGGGAAAGGTTGATCATCGAATCCATTCGATTGCCTCGTGTGGTGTTGGGAATTCTGGTTGGCGCTTCCCTTGCTGTGTCCGGAGCAGTGATGCAGGGCCTTTTTCGCAATCCACTCGCCGATCCGGGAATCGTTGGCGTATCGGCCGGTGCAGGTCTGGGGGCTATAGTTGTTATAGTTCTGGGGGAGACCGTAGTTCTGGGTGCGATAGTCGCAGCGCTAGGAATTTTTGCCATTCCCGTTGCGGCGTTTTTCGGGGCGCTGGCTATAACGCTCATCCTCTACCGATTGTCCACCATTGGCGGTGAAACATCCGTTGCAACCCTCTTACTCGGCGGCATTGCGATTGCCGCCTTTGCCGGGGCTCTGACCGGCATTTTGGTATATCTGGCCGACGATGTTCAACTGCGCGAACTGACTTTCTGGGGGTTGGGTTCTCTTTCCGGAGCAACCTGGTCGAAGTGCGCTTCAGCGGCACCGATCATTGTCTTTGCATTGCTCTTCACACCCTTGCTGGCCAAAGGGCTCAATGCGCTCGCGATGGGTGAGACGGTGGCACATCATCTTGGAATTCCAGTACAGCGGTTCAAAAATGTGGCAATCTTCGCTGTAGCAGGTGCAACTGGCGCCGCAGTAGCTGTTAGCGGCGGCATTGGTTTCGTTGGTATCGTTGTTCCCCATTTACTGCGGCTGGCCATTGGCCCCGACAATCGTTTTTTGCTACCTGCAAGTGCGCTGCTTGGTGCATCGCTGCTGTTGGTTTGTGATGCAATTTGCCGAACAATTGTCGCTCCGGCCGAATTGCCAATCGGCATCATAACGGCGTTCATCGGCGCCCCTTTCTTCCTGTGGCTGCTAATGGGCCGACGAGGCATACTTGGCGGATGATCGCATGATTGACGCCAAGAACATCCATGTTGAACTAAGTGGACGTAAGATCCTCCGCGGGGTTGATTTCTGCGCGCAGTCCACGGAACTCACGGTTGTTCTGGGCCCAAATGGTTCCGGCAAGACCACGCTGTTGCGTGCACTGACCGGCGAGTTGGAATATTCTGGCTCAATTGCCATTAATGGCAGAGACCTTGCGTTTATGTCGGCAGGAGAACAGGCTGAGTTGCGTGGCGTCCTTCCGCAAAGCAGCGCGCTTGCGTTCCCATTCACCGTTCGTGAAGTGGTGGATATGGGCCGTACGACTGTTCGTGAGGTGCAGTCTTCTAAGGCCTCAATTGAGAGAGTTGAAACGCAACTGGAGCGGGTTGGACTCAATGGCTTCGCAGGCCGCCATTACACACATTTGTCCGGCGGCGAGAAACAAAGGGTTCAATTTGCCCGGGTGCTTCATCAGATTGGATCAACACAACTTGACGAACAGCCCAAATGGCTTTTTCTGGATGAGCCGGTCAGCAGCCTCGACATAAAACATCAACTACACATCATGCACATCGCCACCAGATTTGCTCATTCCGGAGGCGGAGTGGTGGCTGTCCTGCATGATCTCAATCTTGCAGCAATGTTTGCCGATCAAATCGTCATCCTGAAAGATGGTCAGGTTGCGCAGAAAGGCATCCCCAAAGATGCTCTCAATACCACGTCACTGAGGGAAATATTCGAGTGTGAACTTAATGTCGGAGCGCTGCCGATGGACGACGCTCCATTTGTGCTTCCACACTCCGCAATTTCAGAAAGCCAAAACGGGTAAGAGAGTGTCACCGATAAATTGGAACCGGGCCACATCTCGACCGCTGCACCAATCACGGTTCCGCTTCATTTGGGAATAGAATCTCACAATCAAAGAGATAATGCAGCTTCTTCAAGCAATATAGCCGCAGTTTGTGTCGCTGCGAAAGATACCATTCAACAGTGAATTGCTCATTGAATTTCAGCGATTTGCTTGGTGTTGAACCCGAAACGCTATAGCTGAGGAATCTGTTCCAGCTCCGCCCGGCAGAGTGCTACATTGAGGGCATCAACGTTGCTCAACATGTCATCGACGTCATGTCCCTCGCACAGAATGAGTGCCTGCATTCTAGCAACAGATCGAGCACCACCGCGCGCTTGCACGATTGTCGACATTAGCAACCGTTCGCAATCAGATATTTTTTTCGAGCCGCAAGCCTCGCAGAACGGGTTGGTGAACTGGAAAACGGTCTTCCTGCTGGCACGCATGGAGCGCACAACATGCATCAGCCTTACTCCAATCAGTGGTCCGAATTCTTCGCCGAAGTGTTGCAGACAAAGGTCCAAACCGGCTTCCCAGTAGGGCTGATCGTTTTTCATATGCGAAGTGAAATAAAAACGTGCCGCAATCAGCAGGATTCGCTCCGAAGGGCTGAGGCCCGCGGCCTCAATATCGTGTTTTTGGTGGGTGTGTTGCCCGGTGCTTTTGCTCATCTCAATCCTGAACAGGGTGGCTGAAGCGTTTTCGGCAGGCACTTACGAAAATATGACTTTTATAGTCAAGTATTAAATGGTATGCGAAACATCAATCGAAATATGGGTTCCAACGCACTGTCTGAATTTTCTATTTTGTTTTCCTTTCCACGGGATTGCCACTATGGTTGCCGTATCGACCCACATGAAATGTGTCGATAGAATTTGGAGACTCGGCCTTGAGACTGACCAAACAGACAAACTACGCCATTCGGATGATAATGTATTGCGACTCCCATGAGGGGCTATGTCGTGTCAGTTCAATTGCTGCATTTTATGGTCTCTCTGAGCAGTTTCTGTTGAAGATCCTGCAGGTGCTTACCAAGTCGGGTTTTGTAGAGACTGTTCGCGGGCGAAATGGCGGCATCCGTTTGGCTCGACCTGCCAATGAAATAGGCCTTGGCGAGGTTGTTCGAGCTACCGAGGACAATTTTGCTCTCGCTGAGTGTTTTGAGGATGGTGACGCCAACTGTCCCCTGGTTGCAAGTTGTGGACTAAACAGGGCTCTTTCCGAAGCACTTGACGCCTTCTTAAGCATCCTAGACGATTATACGCTGGCCGATCTGACCAACAAAGAACGCAATATCAATGTGTTGGTCCAACTTGATTCAGCCAAAAACACACCAATTGAACAGGAGCACCGACCTGCGGCTCACTAGCGCGCATCACCGTTTCACAGAACGGTTTTGGCTACTCCGCCGTGATTGGCACCCCCAACTTTCGCTGGATCAGATTTTAATAAAGCCCTTAATGGCCGAGCGGAATGCCGATTGGCTGGAATTCCGCAAAGGAAAAAACTGAATGTTGTGCTTGGCGCAACTGTGTTTTGCTCGCAGGCATGCCGCATGGCTTATGCAGTCTGTTGGACACATGACACAATCAACAGAGGGCAGAATGGAATCCAGGCGCTGAACCGATTCTTCTTTCCCACCATCATGATGCACAAGCACGGCGTCCTGTTGTTCAGCGATCTGCTTAAGGTGTGGTATCTGAGCTGTGCGGCCGCCCACATAGAGAATCTTTAGCCCAGTGCGCGGCCCCACATTTTCCTGGTCCGCCGCCCTCTTCGAACTGGCTGTAGTCCGAATCGGGGAGACGTTGGAGCGAATATTGGACTTGCGAGCGTTGGCCTGGGTGAGTTTTCTTGCTTGAGATTCGGCGTCACGGGCACGAGTTCGTGCGCATATTAGAGCCCGCTCGAGCTTCTCGAGGCGTGCTTCCAGTTTCCCGACCGACTTCGATTTGATTTGCATCGGAGGAACAGCCCGTTCATCGGCGGAGAGGCGTTTGAGTTCGCGACGAAGGTCCTCAATTTCCAAATCGCGTTGATTGATTGAATTCGCTGCGGAACGTTCATTCCGTTTCAACCGCTCTTCCGCCTCATCAAGCGCCACCTGCAATTGCTCAGCTTCTACAAGCTTTTTGGCAAAACCAGCGCCCGAAAGGTGAGAAAGCATATGAACTTCCCCAAAGACGTGCTCCTTCACCACAATTGGCACGTGAGCGCATGTCATTATGGCCCAGTAGCCCCCTGATATGCTGCCATTGTCCCGAAATACCGCCCACATAGCGAGCAGTTCGCTCGAATTGGTGGTTCGCAGAACTTTTCTCAGGGGGCCCTGATGACGGCTGTCGAGCAATTTATGAAAGGCCCTGGCGAATGGAGTATCTTCGGTTGTTTTTTTAACCAGAAACCCATGAACCGCGTAATCCTCGGCACCTGGCTTTAGTTTCAGGCCGACTTTCATTGCCAGTCGCTTCGCATCTGTCAACGATGCGCAGGTCCCGACCACAGAGCAGTGTATGGGCTCGTCGATCTCCCACAACTTCAAGCGTTTCACTGTAGGTTTGTGACTTTCAAAAGGCTGAACACTTGACGCGGTTTCTTCGCGGAGCCGCTCGATTGTGGCCTCATATGGAGAGGCAGTGCGACTTGGTTTACCTAATTTGGGTGTTGTGCACATGTCGAGGCAGAAGGGCTGCTTCAAATAAGAGTATAATAGTCTACTTATATTTGATGCCCATTCAACCGGTTTTTTGACTGGCACCCTGGCCTCTGGCCCCGCCAATAGAGGAAGTTACCGGTCGGCAAACTCAAGTGTGTGGGTTTCGCGACCGCAAAGTGCGCAACGGTCAATTCTGCTGGGCCAAAGCCCTTGCTATTCCCGCCGTCGAGTGGTCGATCATGCGTCAGCTAAGGTTTCCCCTGGTTGAAACTACTGACTTGCTTTGTCGACCAGTTGGTAGTTCGCAATGACATTTTGCCGACAGGAACGGCCAGCCTGATACTGCCGCAATTCGAGCTGGCCTCATCGCACAACTGTGCAGCATTGCAAACACAGAATTTAAAAGTTGACTTTAATAGTAGACTTTAAATCTGATGTCGGATAAGCCACAGCCGTATCAACCAAACTGGAGACCGACATGTCCCTATTCAAACGACTGGGCGGCTTCCTTGGTGCCTTTGCAGCAAGCGCCTTCCTCATGGTGCAAGCAACCAATGCTCAAGCCGAAGCTCTGACTATCACCGACATCGCGGGCCGAACGGTCACGTTCGACAAGCTGCCAAGCAAGATCATTCTGGGCGAAGGCCGAATGATGTACGGCATCGCTCCCCTGGTGAAGGGAAATCCGTTTGAAAAGATCGTTGGCTGGAAAAACGATCTCGTCCTTTACGATCCAGACGCCTTCCGCAAGTACAAGGAAGCCTTTCCAAAAGATGCGGAACGCATGATCGACTTCGGCAATCCCTATGCCGGCGATTTTTCCATCGAAGCCGTTCTGGAAGCTGGCACCGATCTCGTATTGCTGGATGTGGGCAATCTTTTCAAAGCCCAGGAAACCGGCCTGATCGAGAAACTCGGTTCCGCTGGTGTGAAGGTTGCCTTCATCGATTTTCGCCGCAACTCAACTGAAAACGCTGTACCTTCCATGCTCATCCTTGGTCGTATTTTTGGTCAGGAAAAACGGGCGGCGGAATTCATCGATTACTACATTGCCCAGATGCGGAAAGTATCCAATGTGGTCGCCACAATTCCAGCCGAAGAGCGGCCGCTGGTCGTGGTTGAAAATGCTGCAGGCTGGCAAACAGATTTTTGCTGCTGGTCCTTCGGTCCCTACAATTATGGTCGCTTCGTTGAACTCGCGGGCGGCAAGAACTACGGCTCAACACTGGCAAATGCCTATTCGGTGGACCTCAATCTTGAGGGTATCGTCAACGCCGATCCTGACATGATTTTCGGCACCGGTGCGAACTGGAAAGAAGCACGGCCGGAAGTGACCTCAACCCTGCTAGGCTATGAGGGTGACCCTGCCGTCAACGAAAAACGTCTGGCCGCCCTTGCTGCGCGTCCCGGTTTTGCAGAATTGCGGGCCGTGAAGGAAGGTCGCTTCCATTCGATCTACCATCAGTTCTACAATTCTCCGTATCACTTTATAGCCATTCAGGTGCTGGCCAAGTGGATTCATCCGGAAGAATTTGAAGACCTCGATCCGGATGCAACGTTCAAGGAACTGCATGACAAGTTCCTTCCCTTCGGTCCCTCCGGACAGTTCTGGGTATCACTGAAGAAGTAACCCTCAGTCCCGCAACCGAACCCGGTTGCGGGACTTTCATTTTTGGATGGGCCAATGACTGATCAAACCGCCTCACCGGGTGCGGATGATATTGTTCACTCCTACAGGCAACGGTCAGCAAAACGCGTGGCGCTGGTCAGCGCTGCAGTGGTGGCGCTGATTGTGCTGCTTGTGACGGACATCATCACCGGGCCTGCCAATCTCAGTTTTCTGCGCACACTGCATGTGATTTTTGATCCTTCCGTTGCGTCGGTGAAGGAAGATGTTGTCATCTGGCAGTTGCGCCTGCCCATTGCGCTGATGGCACTTTGCGTTGGTGCCATGCTCGGCGTGGCCGGTGCCGAGATGCAAACGATATTGAACAATCCGCTGGCCGATCCGTTCACGCTTGGCCTGTCGTCGGCCGCCGGTTTTGGGGCCGCGCTTGCAATCGTCCTTGGCTGGTCCGTTTTACCAGGCGTCGGCGGGCTGTTCGTGACGGTCAACGCATTTGTGTTTGCGATGCTCTCATCGATGGTCCTGTTTCTCTTTACGAGATTGCGCGGTGTCACCCCTGAGGCAATGATCCTTGTCGGCATTGCTATGCTCTTCACGTTTAACGCCCTGCTTGCCTTTCTTCAGTATGGCGCGTCGGAAATTCAACTGGCCCAATTGATCTTCTGGCAATTGGGTTCGCTCTCCCGAGCTTCGTGGGACAAAGTGCTCATCTGCACCGTGGTGCTGGTGATCATACTCGGTTGGTTTTTAAGCCGCACCTGGGCGCTTACGGCATTGCGCATGGGCGAAGAGAAAGCCGCCGCGCTGGGCGTAAATGTCAGCCTGCTGCGGGTTTCGGTGCTCGCCGGGGTCTCGCTGCTTTCAGCGGTTGCGGTTTCATTCGTTGGTGCCGTCGCCTTTGTCGGACTTGTTGGTCCGCACATCGCGCGAATGATCGTGGGCGAGGATCAGCGCGGCTTCCTGCCCTTGTCGGCCCTGTGCGGAGCTCTGATCCTTTCGGGCACATCAATTGCCTCCAAGGCGATCACTCCTGGAATTGTCTATCCCATCGGCATGATCACATCACTGATCGGCATTCCGTTCTTCGTCTTGCTCATTCTCGGTCAGCGCAAGAGGCACTGGCAATGAGCACGCTCAGCGCAATGGATATCAGCTTTGGTTTTGGCTCTCATGAGGTTCTGCAGAAAACCAGTTTTGGTCCGCTTCAGCCAGGGAAACTGAGTGCTCTGATCGGCCCCAACGCCGCAGGAAAATCCACGCTATTTCGCGTTGTTGCGGGGCTGCTGAAAGCCTCGGGCGGAACCGTTCAGCTGGGTGAGACCAATCTCGATCATTTGTCGTCGCGCAATCGGCTGAAGCGTGTGTGTTTCATGCCGCAGTTTTTCGCCGCCAACGCCGCATTGACGGTGTTTGACGTTGTGATGATGGCACACAAGCAGCTGCGCGGTTGGAAAGTGAGCGGTTACGACATGAACGCCGTTGGGCAAGCGCTTCAAGCAACCGGCATCGGCCATCTGTCAGAAGCGTATGTCAGCGAACTTTCCGGTGGTCAGTCGCAATTGGTTTCGATTGCGCAGGCGCTGATCCGTAAGTCTGACGTTTATCTGTTTGACGAACCCACCTCCGCGCTCGATTTGCGCCATCAACTCACCGCCTTGAAACTGATCAAGGATGGCATGGTGAAGCGCAATGCGGTGGGTCTCGTTGCCATGCACGACCTCAATCTGGCGGCCCGGTTTGCCGACCATCTCGTTTTGATGGGCAGCGGACAGGTCCATGCTCAAGGCAGTCCGCACGATGTTCTGAATTCTGGCGCAATATCTGAAATTTATGGGGTGGATATCGAAGTCACCACCGGACCAAGGGAGGATCTGCTTGTCCATGCGTACGCGTCGTAACTTTATCATCACGCTTGGTGCTGTGGCGGCCGGGTCCAGCGCTGCGCTGGCTTGTCCTGCTCCCGTTGTTGCGGATCGAAACCACAAGGTCCTCATGTTGAACGCCGCTTGTGGCGACCCAGACAGGCCAAACGTATTCGAACCGGCTTTGCTGCGCATCAATGTGGGAGACAGCGTAACCTTTCTTGCAATGGACGAGGGCCACAACACCGCGTCGAAACGCGGCATGGTCCCCGACGGGGCAACTTCCTGGAATGGCGGTCTGGATGAAGAAAAGACAATCACCTTCGATGTCCCGGGCGTGTACGGATATATCTGCCTTCCTCACTACGAAGTCGGAATGGTGGGTCTGATCGCCGTTGGTGATGACCTGCCCAATCTGAAGGCGGCAAAAAAAGTGCGCCATCCTGGCAAAGCCAGGCGTGCCTTCCGTGCATTGTTCAAACAACTGGAAGTGAAGAGCTGATCCATGAGGCAAGACCTTATTGAAACCTGGTCGAGCGTTCCTGCCGAGGAAGACTCAATGACCGAGGAGCATGACTGGATTTGGCGCGAGATGATCCGCGCGCTCGGCGATGTTGATCTGAGTAGTGCCAGGGTACTTGACGTGGGCTGCAATCAGGGCGGGTTCCTGCGCAAGCTCTATGATCACAAACCCTTTGCATCAGGTGTGGGTGTTGATCTGGCGAAACATGCAATCTCAGTTGGCCAATCCAACAAGGGCAACCGACCGCTCAACTATCTGGCGGCCAATCATCTTGCAGATACCGGTCAGACATTCGACATCGCCTTCAGCCACGAGGTAATTTACCTCATAAATGATCTTGCCGATCACGCTGCGCAGATTGCTGGTGTGCTGAATCCGGGCAGTGCCTACTATGCCGTCACTTGCTGTCACAGCGACAGTCCGCTTTGGTCAGGCTGGCGCCCAAAAATTCAGGAATTCTCCAACGTTCCTGTCCCAAATCACACCGTGGCGGATATTGCATCTGCGTTTCGCGATACGGGCTTTCAGGTGTCGGTATCCCGGTTTCTCGCAAACGCGTTCATTCCACTGAACGAAAGCTCAGACTTTCTGCCAACTGATTTGGACATGATAGAAACCTACACCAATTGGAAATTGATGTTCAGGTTTACAAAACCGGCTTGAGCAAGCCAGGTCGTTGGCGCCGTCGAACGAACCTGGGTTTCTTCGAGCCACAATTGCGATCTAAGTGTTTGTTTTATCGCGGTTCCTTATCCATTTGATGATTCCATCAAAAGGGGAACGGCTTTACCGTCCACGCTCGATTTTTGAGAAGAATTCATCGAACAGGGCCTTGGCTTTTTTGGGCGTATTCACGGTCCTGGCCTTGGTAAGGTTCACATTTGGGTCACCCGCTATGATGACGCCGACCATCCCCATCGCATAGTGCGGGGTGCACTTGTACCCGTACACGCCCTCTTTCGTGATCTTGAGGTCGAAAGTTTCCTTGAGCTTGCTGTTCCAGGCGGGAACCCCTTCGGGAACCATGCCCTTGATCGACTGCGTGTTGTGGCTGCCGGTTTTATTCACAAATCGAACCGTATCTCCAACCTTCACCCGCAGATAATCGGGTGCATAATATTTGAAACTGCTGTCGGTCCACATGTTCACGATGTGGATTTTACCCTCGCTCTGAGCCCTTGCCGATATCGGGATGCTCAATCCGCATGCCAATAGAAAGAGTACAAAGAAACGCCTGTTCACCTGTCGTGATTTCCTGTCTTGGTCAATCTGTCCGGTCTTCCGGCAATCAGTTGATGCTAACCGGCTTCCGCCCGTTTGAATGCCTGATGTTCATCTTCGACCATACCGATTTTCCAATAGCCGGAAATGTAGGTGTCTTTTCGATTTAGGCCCTTTTCGTTGTGGAGAAAGCCTCGCAGGCTGCGGATCACACCGCTTTCACCTGCAATACATGTCTGGACCACGCCATTCGGCCAACCAAGACTTCTGACAATCTCCTCCTGCTTGGGTGAAGAATTGTGAGCATCCGGTGTCACAATCCACCGGATATCCATGCCCTCAGGTGCGGTGATTTCCTGCTTGTCTTCCTCTGAAATGATCTCAAACAGGGCAACACCTGTTGCGTCTTGAGGCATGGCCTCAAGCGTTGCACAGGCGACCGGCAAAGCGGACATATCTGCAGCAACCAGATACCAGTCTGCATAAAACTCCGTAACCTTGGGCACGCTGGGACCGGCAAAACCGCAAAACGCACCCGGCTTTGCATTCATTGCCCAAGCCGAAGCCGGGCCATTGTCACCATGAGCCACAAAATCAATGTCCATTTCCAAAGGATCGTCACGCATTGCCCGGACCGTATAGGTTCGCGTTACTGGCCTTGGGCCATTCTCAAGCTGCTTGGCGAATTCGGACTTCGACTGGTCGACGCCCGGCAGCATAATCTTGCAGTTGGCGCCTGAACAATCGAGTGGAATACCCGCAAGGACGTCACCGGCAAACGTGATCCGGATCATGTTGGGTGTGATGCGGACCGCACGGTCCACGGTTAGCAGCCGAGGAGCGCGTCTTTTGAGAGTCTTTTTCAAGATTGACTTTATTCCCATGCAGAAGATTGCCTTTCAGAGCCGTTCGTCGCTCGCACTGTGATTTCACATGCTCTCCGACGGAGAATTGGTTGCGAACCGCAAAAAAACTGTCGCAGATCGGTGTGAAATCTAGCGGAACGAATTAAACATGACTATAAAATTCTTGTTATTGTCCGCTCACGGATCAGACCAACAAAAATCTGATTCCTGGCGGTTTCCCAACAGACGCAAAATGCGGTTGTGAAGCCGGAATTCAGCATGACTTTGATTTGGATGTTCTGTTAGCGATTTTTGTTCAATGGGCCGCCTCGTTGCCAGGGGAAATTGATGGAAGGGATGCCAACGGCGGTTCTGTTCACCGCCAATCCGCGCGAAACGATCCGATTTTACAAAACCATGCTGGGCTTTGATGTGTCGACGTATCGGGATGGGCTTCTGATGCAAAGAGAGGATATGACGATCCTCTTTCACCCGGTTCGGGGCCGGTTTCCAGGCCACGGAATGACGGTGATGCTGGAACCCAAGGATGTTCGGGAACTGCACCGCGAGTACACAGGCATCGGGATTCCCGTGATGACGGATCTTAAATCCCGTTACCGGGAGCCGCTTCATTTTGTTGTAACCGATCTCAACGGATGCGATCTGATTTTTAAGGGCACCAAGCCATCGTTGACTGTGCACAAGGGTGGTCTGAGCAATCCCGTCTCCCGTCAAACCGCAGCTGAAACACGAACCTGACAATCAACCGATAAAGTATGAAACCGACCATGACTGACAAATTCAGAAGCGAATCCGACTCCTTTGGATCACTGCAGGTTCCTACAGACAAATATTATGGTGCCCAATCGGCCCGCTCTTTGATCAACTTTCCCATCGGTGTAGAAACAACGCCGGTTCCCCTGATCCGGGCACTGGGGATCATCAAGCAGGCCGCCGCCCGCGTTAATCTGAGCCAGGGCAAACTCGATGCCCGCATTGCTGGTGCCATCGAACAAGCTGCAAATGAGGTGGCTGAGGGCAAGTTCGACGATCACTTTCCGCTTTCCGTATGGCAGACCGGCTCCGGCACGCAATCGAATATGAATGCTAACGAGGTGGTGGCGAACCGGGCAATTGAGATCCTTGGTGGGGAGATCGGATCAAAGCATCCGGTTCATCCCAATGATCACTGCAATATGAGCCAGTCATCGAACGATACGTTTCCCACGTCCATGCACATTGCTGCAGCCATGGAAATTTCATCAGCACTGATTCCGGCCCTGAAGCACCTTCATGCTGCGCTGACGAAAAAAGCTGCCGATTGGGCGGATATTGTGAAAATCGGTCGCACCCATACACAGGACGCCACACCACTGACGCTGGGGCAGGAATTTGGCGGGTATGCTGCACAGGTTGAAGCCGGAATTGCCCGCGTCAGCCACGGGCTCGACGGTCTTCTCGAACTCGCGCAGGGCGGTACGGCAGTGGGAACGGGTCTGAACACCAAAACCGGTTTTGCGGAAGATTTTGCCAGTCAAGTGGCCCACATCACCAGTCTCCCATTCCGCACGGCACCCAACAAGTTTGAAGCGCTTGCCGCACATGATGCCTACGTTTCAGCCCATGGCGCGATCAACACGGTCGCTATATCACTGTTCAAGATTGCCAACGACATCCGCTTCCTTGGCTCTGGGCCGCGTTCTGGTCTGGGCGAACTTTCATTGCCGGAAAATGAACCGGGTTCATCCATCATGCCGGGAAAGGTCAACCCAACCCAGTGCGAGGCGCTGACCATGGTATGTGCGCAGGTTCATGGTAACAATTCGACAATCGGCTTTGCCGGCAGCCAGGGGCACTTTGAACTCAACGTCTTCAAGCCCGTTATGGCCTATGCGTTTCTTCAGTCAGTGCGTCTCCTCAGCGATGCGGTAGTGAGCTTTGCCGATCGGTGTGTGTCCGGCATTGAGGCAAATGAGGCAAACATCAAAACGCTGATGGAGCGCTCCCTGATGCTTGTGACAGCGCTGGCACCATCCATTGGCTACGACAAGGCAACCGAGATCGCAAAATGCGCTCACAGGAACGGAACGACGCTCAAAGAGGAAGCGCTACGCCTTGGATATGTGTCCGAAGGTGACTTTGATCGTCTGGTGCGTCCGGAAAAGATGATTGGACCGTCTTAAGCTGAGGCAAGTTCATTTTTCAACGCCATTGCGACGGCGGAAGTAAGCTCCGAAGGCGATTTCGGCGAGACAACTAGTGAGCGCGCCATTTCCGGCAAGTGGGGCAGGGCTCTTTCTGCCGGAGATATGCGCATGCCTTTCTGCAGCGCACGCGCAGGTAAAACACCGATTGCAAGCCCAGCACGGATGGCACATCGCACATTGGAAAAACTGGTGCTCCTGAATGTGACATTGAAGTTCCGCCCCGCTTCAGACAGGGCCGAAATCGGCATATTGCTCCACCAGCATCCGCGATTCAAAATCGCCAGCGGCACGGGTCTCGCTGGATCAAGGTCGAAGGTCTCGCTTTCGACCCACACCGTTTTTTCAATCTCAAGCGTTTCGCCGATCCCGGCCATTGCCCCAGATATGACGGCAATGTCCAAACGCCCGTGTTCAACGTCCTGCGGAAAGTGAGCGGAACAACCGGATGTCACGAAGAGATCGACCTGCGGATGGGATTGGCCGAACCGGGCGAGAACGCGTTCAAAAACCATGTCGTCATAGTGGTCCGGAATGCCGACCCTTAGCGTTCCGCGCAACGGCAGATCGAACATTGCCTGAGCCGCACGCAAGTCGGCGAGAATCCCTCTCGCAATGGGCAGCAGGCGTTCGCCTTGCGGCGTCAGCGCCATACCACCCGACTGGCGTTCAAAGAGCTGGCATTTCAGCTTTTGTTCTATTTTTCTCAGTTGCACACTAAGTGCCGATTGGGTGCGTCCAAGCTGATTGGCGGCCCGGGTCAGATGCTTGTGCTCGGCAATGGTCACAAAGGCCAAAAGCAGGTCGCTGCCGAGCAGATGTCGTTCACTTTCGTTCATGAAACAGATTTAGAACATTCATTTTCGCTATGCCAGTGTGCCGCTTAAGCTGACTCGCAACTCAATCACATGTCGTATGGACCAAGGTGCACTATGCATAAATCGTTTTGGGATACACGCTGGAATGAAGGAAGAATTGCATTTCACGAAAGTGAACCCCACCAGCATCTGGTGGGTGCCTTCGAACAGCTATCGCTTTCTCCCGGCGCTCATGTCTTTGTGCCTCTGTGCGGCAAGACCGTCGACATTGACTGGCTGCTTTCGCGAGGTCAGAAGGTGAGCGGTATCGAGTGGAACCGGGACGCAGTTCTGGAAGTGTTTGATCGGCTCGAAATCACACCAAAAGCGAGGAACCTTGGCGCGCTTGAAGAGCTGAAAGGCGGCGATCTGACTCTCTGGGTTGGAGACTTTTTCGAGCTCCAATCAGAGCAATTGGGTGCTGTTGATGCGATCTACGATCGGGCCGCGTTGGTCGCTCTGCCCACAGACACCCGGAAAAACTACTCAAGACACCTGTCGCAACTTTGCGGCGGTGCACCGCAATTGCTGATAAGCTACGACTATGATCAGTCACAAACCGATGGGCCTCCATTCTCCGTGCCGGAAAGTGAAATCCGACGCCTTTATGGGAGCCGGTTTCACATCACGAATGCAGCAAGCGCGGCGATCAATGGACCACTTGCCGCTCGATGCGAAGGACAGGAGCAGGGCTGGATAATCAAAGCCGTTTGAACCAAGACGAACGCATTTGAAATCCAAGAAATTTTGGAGCCCAACCCAGCCATTTGCTCCATGTCACCAATGAACAGGAAAATTCTGGGATTGGACTTCCTCGTTGAGCTTTCGTTCGCGATTAGTTGCTGGAAGCCATAACCCGTTCCTTCAGAGCCTTGTTGACCTTGGTGTACGATGGTTCAATCCAGCTTGAGTCCCAAAACCACATGTAGAAGCCTTGGTCGACTTCATGCTGTATGACCTTGGTACCGCGCTCGACTGGCTCAAGAAGCCATTGATGTTTGAAGGTGAGAAAGCCCCAGTAGCCCCCTGATTGACGCAGTTCGCGATTGGTGTCGAGGACATCAACACCTGCTTCAATGTTGAGAACGTTCCCTTTAGGATCAACAACGGTGTTCTTGACTGAGCCGCCTAGCTGGTGGTCGCCCTCAACCTTGGTAAAGACTGGATTCCATTCGCCATATGAGGCCGTGTCCATCAACACCGCCCAAACCTGTTCCGGTGGCGCGGAGATGATGATTTCGACGTGAAAGGTTTTGCGACCTGTATAAGCAAGCGCAGCAACAAGTATCAGCAACGGTATGACGACCCACTTCACAATGGTCCAAACCATCAAACAAGCTACCTTCTAGTTGGCGGTTGCCATATGTCGGTCAAACCATTCGAAAAGTCCTTGCGGTTCCCGCCCAATATAGTCGTAAGCCGCAAAACGGCTCCTTTCGATGTCGAGTATTTTGAGGTCTTTCTCGACTGTCAGGGCATCATAATATTCCTGGACCATTTCCATTTTGGTCCATGGATCGTTCTTGTTTTGAACGACCAAAGTTGGAACGTTGATGTGTTTGGCATCCGGAATGAACGACTTCTCATTGAGATCGAAGCCAAGACGTTCGGTGGTCACCTTGCCGCCAGACCTTTGAAGAAAGCCCGGCATGTCCATGAAGTTCGTAGCATCTATCAGCGGTCAAACAGCGTCAAAAGTGAACCAATGCAGGTCCTTCAGTGAGAAAGTTGCCTGCAAGAAGCCCAATGAGAAGCAATGCGAACTCATGCACCGGCTTCGTCCTTGGTTGCAAAAATTATCCATAGACCCAGCAAAGGGAAAAGAACGAGCTCTCCTATTAGTGACGGTGCGATGTCCGAGCTGGAAAGAAGATCAGCATCTGCAGAGGAAAGGCGCATTAATCCGCCGACGAATATCATTGCTATCAACGACAATAAAACCGTTCGCATCTGTCTGAGAATCGCAGCACCGACCATCATTAACATTCCGACGGTCATCCAAACTCCGGCGATGAAACGAATGTGATTGTCGCGAATTGCAAAGAGTTCGTGATCTGTAATGGCGAAAAATCTTCCGTCTCCTTGCCATCCCAAGGTTTCAAACCCTCCCAGAGCAACATTTAAGCCAAGCAAGATGATCGCACACCCGGCCAGAAATAGGCTCATTCTGAGAGCGAGTTTCATGTCTTTCTCCATCATTTGGTTGGATTTAGTTTATTTAAATGTACGCGTATAAAAATATGCCGATCTTGGCAATAATATAATTTACGCGTACACATTAATGTGAGCGCATCTCGGAGAACACGACGTGCAAAATGAAGCTTCCGAAATGAAACCCAATCGAAAGAGGGGGAGGCCCGCTCAATCTGAGAAGGAGTTAACGACGAGACGCGCTGAAATTGCGTCGATTGCGCTTCGGCTCTTCAAAGAAGAAGGATATGCATCTGTCTCAATGCGTCGATTGAGCAAAGAAGTGGCTCTAACGCCCATGGCGCTCTACCGCTATTTTCCCAGTAAATTGGACATACTATCCACCCTATGGGCCCATATTCTCGGTGAAGCGTTCAAAAGGGTGGAAGCAGAGTCCAATTTTGGTCTCAACGCAGAAGACAGATTGCAGCGTGCAAGCACTGCCTATGTCACCTACTGGTTTGACAATGTCGAACACTACCTGCTCGTGTTCATGAACTCCGGTGTAACCAATTCAGATGTCACATCATTCGTTTCACAAAATTCGGCAATCAGTTCTTATGAGATATTTTTCGAAGCAGTGGCGGAAGCCCTAAAGCGAAACAGAGATGATGCTCGGGTAAAGTCCACAACTGATGGTTTGGTATGCCATCTGCATGGTATCATGCATTCTTTGATCACCATGCCTGGCTACGCATGGACTGCGAGGGAGAAATTGGTTCGGCAGGCCGTCCGCAGTGCCATTAGGGACCATGAACAGTGAAGCGATCATTGGTCAGCGTGGTCGAATGGCGAATTGCTTACAACGGAGGCAATTGACGTCTTGGGGTTGGAGTGACGTTGAACCACAGCTTGATAGAAGCTGCCGTGAGTGTCATGCCAGCCCGTTCAAGGCTTACGCTTTATATGCTCTGGCGGGCTTTTGCGCTGAGCATTGCTGAACTTTCAGTCGCTTGGTTGCAGCAAGCGGAGGCCGCTCGTGCCCTTGATTATCGATGCAACCCACCTGAAGGCCCATAGCACCTCGTCGAGCCTGTTAAATATGGCTGCTTCCCCGACATATCAGGCGCACCAAATCCAAGCTGAATGCGAAGCCTCATAGCGTTTGTGATTATGAAGGCCGCCCCTTGACCATGTGCCTGAGCGCCCGAAAGGCCCCCGACCATATTGGAGCGATAATCCTGTATCCGGTCTTATCTGACGGCGTTAAATCAACCATGATCGCCGTCAAGGGTTTGGACTCAGACAAGCATCGATCCGCACGGACCGCCAAGAGCATCACGCTGAATTCACTTCGCAAAGGTTGCAACCAACACGCCAGCTTCTGCAAAACCAGATATTGGTAACCTCATAGAATAGAGCACATGTTGGACAGGCTCATCGATTGGGGACGTATCACCGCCCAAAATGGCCGCCGTGTCTGCCGTCTTCATGGGCGCAATCACCATCGTATTCATCATCATATGGTGGCTTCAGTCAGGCATGAGCCTAGGTAGCGACTGGGATTGTGACGCGCGATTTCGTTGAAGACCTCTTCCCCCAGTTCGTGGCGCACTCTCATTGACAGGTACCGCTCATCAAATTTTTCCCGGTGGGTCATATAGAAATCAAACCCAAACAACACACGACTTCTCAGCTTGTCACTACCCCGCAGGAATACCGAAAGCGTTGAAAGATGGTCATCAATATTGAAAACCGTATACGAAATATCGGTGTAAAGGTTGTTGAACTCGTCATGTTCAATAAGTTGGACTATCTAGCTCAGCCAGTTCAATTTTGATCGCTCGGTTACTGACGCGTCCAAGTCAATCTTTTTGCGGCTTTCAGGTTCTTTAAAATACATCGACCAGTCATCATCGCCACCAAAATGCGCCAGACAGATCCGCAAATTTGGGAAGCGCCTACAAACATTCATATAAATATCCGGATTAGTCAGTTTTTCGACGCGCTGACGCCTGATTCTCATCGGAAATTCTCGCGTGTGAACTCCACCCTGTCCGCCACTACTTTTTCTCAACCAATTGATATTTCATTGATAATTGTAATGGCTTGCTCGGAGTGCCACCCTTAGTGCCTTCCTTGGAAGTTCCCTTGGAATGAAAAAAGGCCCCCACAACGAAGCGGGAGCACTTACCGATATTCGCAATTATTGTGAAATTGAGTGTCGTCCAATCGGGCGAACTGAAACTCACCTAACCTTGCGCCAATTGAAGTATGGTTCTGTTGTAGTTGGATTGCGAGCCATTACGTTGGGTAAATGCCTCAATTGAAGCATTTCGCATGACATAGGCCTCAGAACGTGTTGGTCGGTTGCGACTAGTGAATCTGCGCAAATTTTTGCACAAGTGCCGCACGCACCAAAGGCACAGGACAGGGTGCGCCAGTTGGCGCATCCAGATTAGCCGCTGCAAGTTTGAGACACTTGCCATAACTGAACGGCATGTCGATAACTGCGCCAGTTGGCGCACTTTTTCGGGTTTCTTAGGCTTTGTGAAATCGGCAAAAATTGCCGTTTTGGGAAGTGAAAAGCGACATAATGTCGTTTTTGGTTGAGGCTGGCAATTCCGACATTCTGTCGGATTTGGGTTGAGGGTAAATGACGTTTGTGCGGACAAAGATACCAATTTGATCTTGCGTTTGAATGGTAACCGTCCGGCCTAACCGCGCTGCCTGAGGTCGCTGATACGAGATAGTGTCCTCTAAGCGAAGGAGAAGGCGGAAAAAGTGGAACATCTAGTGCAATGAGCGTTTCACTCATGACTAATTATCCCAGTTATCTAGTTCAATTGTATTTGCAAATAGGTTTCGTGAAGACTGTTGATCAGCCTTGTAGTAGTCGACAGTTTCCTGTGAGCGTGCCGCCGAAAATTTGCCTTGCCTAACGTAGATGGCGATGGTTGCCCCAGTATTTACGTGCAGATCATTGAACGGGATTCGTGTTTTCATGAAATACCAACGTCCAAATTCAGCCTTAGCTTTGAACATCTCGGAAAATTCTTTCCGATAATCTGGGTGACGTTCATCGAACAGGTCGGTCATTGACGCATCAATCGACTCCCATTCGAGATAAAGATCGATCAATCGAGTCAGCTCTTTGTGTTTGAGGTAAAGCTCGGCGCATTCCATCAGATTGGATAGCTTGACCTTAGGACCAGGTGACGGAGTGATATCAGGCCCTATGGTAGGGGCGGAAAAATATGCACGCCCCCCTTCCGTTTGTTTGAAGGCCTCAAGCTCTCCACGCCATCCGGTAATGTCCTCAAAATTGGCCAATGTTTCACACATTCCATTTTGTCTGTTGGCGCACATCTTTAGTGCGCCATACTTGCATCAGGTTACAATGCGCGACATCGTGTCAATCAGCAAACCCTAGCCATCAAACTTGACAGCAGCGCAAATTTCAGACGGCTTTCCACTTTCAAATGCGAAATAATTTCGTGTTTGGGGCACGTTGTTTAAAAAGCGCAATCGTTGCGTTTTTGGCAGTGCAGGTGAAATCGGCAATTTTTGCCGATTTGAATATTTGACTTCGTACTATCGACGGTTCCTTCTCGTTTAGCCCGTTACGTTGGCGGGTTGAATATGTTGAGCAAATCGGACAGCGCGTCCGAAGCTTCTCGAAGCAATTTTCTGACGACTGATGTGACCTCCGCGTCTGCAGTTTTTTTTACTTTGGAACTGGCATACTGCTTTAGCTTCTCCAAAATAGAAAGCTCCATCATTGGTGCTTCACACATGGTGATCACCGTTTTGAGGACAGCTAGGAATTGCTCGCGCTCCAGGCCTCGAATGAAACGCTCGTGTTCAGGAACGTTATCCAGTTCGACGTACCGAACAATTTCTGCGAGTAAATTGTTTAGTTGAAATAGTTTTTCGCGAAAGCTCAAGTCCTTTGGCGTTTCGATCCAACGGACTTTCACTTTCAATTCCATAGCTCGACTCTGACTATCGTCCGCAATCGAGTCGTACATCCATTCATAAAGACTATTGAAGTCTAGTGTGGCCGTTAGGTTTGAAGGATCAGCGCGCTCCGTCGATTTAATCCATTCACCAACGTAGCGAGAAAGCAATGCCGCTATCGTACCCTGCTCGTGAAACTCAAACGTCTCATCACCACGCAGTACGGCAAAGATGCGTCGCTCTTCAATTCCTAGAAATTTGGCGAGGAATCTTTGCGATGATCGCGATATCCCACCCAATTCTCGGACTGCAAGTGTTAGTGTCAAACTTTCATCAGCGACATTGAAAGAATCAGCAGGTGGAGCCGCCGAAGCGATTGCATCAGCGACAAGTTTCACCTGCTTGAGAGTATCGAGAGCGGTCTTAGCCAAACGTCACTGCACCTAAAGAAGCTCCAGAGTTTACTGTTATCTACCGGAATGCGCGCAGTCAAAGAAACCCAAGATTTGCCAATTTGGTCTGTTCTGTGTCGGGCAGCCTACGATTCGACAGAATGTCGGATATGGTCCTTTTGTGAACGGCCGTTAAGCCGCCTTTGCTACGTCCGGGACTTGTTCTGTTTCAGGGGTCGCCATTGCTTCCGGCAATTCAATGTTGCCCCAATTGGCAATGCGACGGGACAGTTCCGGGCTTTGGTGGATTTCCACAAAGCGGCTGACAGTGCCGCCGTTAGAAAGATATCGAGTGATTGAGGCAAGACACCGGTTTAGCTCCCGTGCTTCCCCATAGTGCGCAAGCCCGGTGCAGTCCGACATCGTGAGCGTTTCAGCGATATCGCCCGCATTGGCAAGCAGCACCAGAACACACTCTTTCGATACTGGCTCCATGTGGGAGATTAGCGACTTCAGAGTGTAGATTTTATCTGTGATTTCCTTCTGAGCCTTCATGGGGGAGCATGAGGCGGTTTGAGGCACTGCGTCCCATTCGGCGTGAGCGTCCCACAGATCCGCGATTTCCTGTCCAA
>JBCCGR010000051.1:0-33847 GCA_039029195.1 Pseudomonadota bacterium | reverse complement strand
TGCGATTCCAATTGTGCTTTGGGCGGGGTTGCCGTTTTTTGAGCGTGGTCTTGCGTCCATGCAAACCCGCAACTTCAACATGTGGACTCTGATAACGCTCGGGGTGGGCACAGCGTTTGTTTACAGTGTCATCGCCGTTGCTCTTCCTGGCGTGTTTCCGGATACGCTTCGAAGCAGCAACGGAACCGTTGCCGTTTACTTTGAAGCAAGCGCGGTCATCATCGTTCTGGTGCTTCTCGGCCAAATCATGGAACTTCGCGCACGGGAACGAACGGGCGACGCCGTCCGGGCGCTGATGGATGTTGCACCGAAAACGGCGCGCCGCGTGATTGATGGTGCGGACGACTATTCAGCGCCACTCGACAATATCCTGGAAGGGGACAAGCTTCGCGTGCTTGCGGGGGAGGCCGTGCCCGTCGATGGATTGGTTGCTAGCGGTCAATCGGAGATCGATGAATCCCTGCTGACTGGCGAGTCCGCCTTGCCGGCAAAATCTCGGGGCGATCCTGTCTATGCCGGAACGCTCAACCGGAATGGGTCTCTTGTGATTGAAGCAACCGGGGTGGGTGCGTCCACGCGACTGTCGGGCATCGTGTCGATGGTTGCGCAAGCACAGCGCTCGCGGGCGCCAGTTCAGACCCAGGTTGACCGCGTTGCGAGCTGGTTTGTGCCGACTGTTGTTGCCAGCGCCGTGGTGGCCTTTTTGATCTGGCTTGCCGTTGGGCCGGAGCCATCGCTGGGCCACGCAATTGTCGCGGCGGTATCCGTCCTCATCATCGCTTGCCCGTGTGCACTTGGACTTGCAACGCCCATGTCGGTGATGACCGCGACCGGGCGCGGCGCGCAGGCCGGAATTCTGGTGCGTGACGCTGAAGCTCTGGAGCGGATGGGACAGGTCGACGTTCTGATCGTGGATAAAACCGGGACGCTGACACAAGGGCGACCCGAAGTGGTCAACATTGCTCCGGCAGAGGGTGGGGTCGAAGCTGACGTGCTCGCATTGGCGCATTCGCTGGAGCAGGGTTCCCAGCACCCAATCGCTCAGGCGATTGGCGATGAGGCGGCAAAGCACAGCCTTGCCGCCTTGGACGTGGCAGACTTCGAGACACTCCCCGGACTGGGGGTTACGGGAATGGTCGCGGGCGCTTCTGTGGCTTTGGGCAATTTAAAACTCATGCAGCAGATCGATGTTGCGGGGGTTCCTGACGCGGAGAATGGCGCTGGAGACACGCCTGTCTTTGTTGCCAAAAATGGCCAGTTTGTCGGCAAAATCAGCCTGCGCGATGCCATCAAACCAACCGCCGAACAATCCTTGAATGTGCTTCGCAGCGCAGGCATTGAGATCGTGATGGCAACCGGTGATGCGTCCGCCGTTGCCCGCAAGGTTGGATCGCAGCTCGCCATTGAACATGTTCATGCGGGCCTAATGCCTGATGACAAGCTTGCTCTTGTGACGTCTCTGCAGGCCGACGGAAAAACCGTCGCCATGGCAGGGGACGGGATCAACGACGCTCCTGCGCTCGCGGCCGCCGATGTGGGAATAGCCATGGGCGTCGGTGCGGACGCTGCAAAGGAAAGCGCTGGTATCGTGCTCCTGAAAGGTGATCTGTCCGGCATCGGCAGGGCCGGCACGCTTGCCCGCGCTGCATCTTCCAACATCAAACAGAATCTGTTCTTTGCCTTTGCGTACAACGCGACCGGTGTTCCCATCGCGGCGGGCGCGCTTTATCCTTTCACCGGCATGATGCTGTCGCCCATGCTGGCCGCTGCGGCCATGAGCCTTTCATCGGTCAGCGTGATCGCCAACGCGCTACGACTTCGGCGATTGAAGCTTTAGACAGCTTTCCCGACCACCAAGCTCTATCGATTTTGTTGTTGTCCGCGACGTTGCGCGCATATGCTGCGGGGGTGAATTACGCTATTATAACGTATAATTTAAATCGATTGAATTTTTCAATCAAACAAGATACACCGAGACCATGTTGACCCGTTCCGAAACCTCCCCCAACTGGAATTCCGCCAGCGATATCGCCGATGAAATCGTGCGTCTGCTAGAAAGCCGCCTTGCCAAATCGCCGGTGAATGCCACCGCCTATGACTGGTTCGGCGCAACGGCGCACTTTGTCAGAGACCGTGCCATCCAGCGCTGGATGGAGACAGTGGATGAAACCTATCGCGAAGGGCGCAAGCGGGTTTACTACCTGTCATTGGAGTTTCTGATTGGCCGGCTGCTCACCGATGCGATGAGCAACCTGCGCCTGGACGGCCCGATCCGTGAGGCGCTCAAATCGCTTGGCATTGACTTCGACACGATTGCCGATCTCGAACCGGATGCCGCGCTTGGCAATGGCGGGCTCGGGCGGCTGGCGGCCTGCTTCATGGAATCAATGGCCTCAACCGGGGTGCCCGCGCTTGGTTATGGCATTCGCTATGTCAACGGGATGTTCCGGCAGGAAATGTCAGATGGATGGCAGGTGGAGCTGCCGGAAACCTGGCTGCATCACGGCAACCCCTGGGAAATCGAGCGACGGGAGCGCTCTTACACCGTCGGCTTCGGTGGGTCGGTTGAAATCAAGGCCGGCGAGGGCACGGGCCAGAAATGTGTTTGGCACCCGACAGAGCGCATGGTCGCGGTCGCATATGATACACCGGTCGTTGGCTGGAACGGCGATCAGGTGAACACGCTGCGGCTTTGGAATGCTCTGCCGCTTGATCCTATTCATCTCGATGCCTTCAATGCCGGAGATCACATAGGAGCGCTCAGAGAGGCGAACCAGGCGGCTGCGATCACCCGTGTGCTCTATCCCGCTGACTCCAATCCCGCCGGCCTCGAACTGCGCTTGCGTCAGGAGTATTTCTTTTCGTCTGCTTCCCTGCAGGACATTCTCAATCGGCACTATCGCCAGTACACCGATCTTCGATCCCTGCCGGAAAAAGCGGCCATCCAGTTGAACGATACGCATCCGGCGATTTCGGTTGCCGAGCTGATGCGGCTTCTGATGGATGAGCACGGCTTTGCGTTCGATGATGCTTGGGACATCACCCAACGCACTTTTGCCTACACCAATCATACGTTGCTACCTGAGGCGCTTGAAAGCTGGCCAGTGCCTTTGTTCGAGCGGTTGCTGCCGCGCAATATGCAAATCATCTACGCAATCAACGCGCATGTTCTGAAAAGCGCACGGCGCGAGGGGAATGCAAGCGCGGATGCTATCCGTGCGATTTCGCTGATCGATGAGCATGGCGAGCGACGCGTTCGCATGGGCAATCTGGCGTTTGTTGGTTCGCACAGCGTGAACGGTGTTTCGGAACTCCACACCGATCTGATGAAGTCGACGGTGTTCTCTGATCTCCACAAAATCTATCCGTCGCGCATCAACGCCAAAACCAATGGCATCACGCCGCGGCGCTGGTTCATGCAGTGCAATCCGGCCCTCTACCAGCTCGCTTGCGAGGTCGCTGATTGCGATGTCATGGACAATTTGGAGCGACTTTCTGTTCTTTCGGAGCAGTCGGAAGATCGGGCGCTGCAGAACCGGTTCATGGACATCAAGCGCGACAACAAGATTGCGCTTGCTGAGACCGTGCGTAGGCGCACCGGGCTGATGCTTGATCCTGCCGCCATGTTCGATGTGCAGATCAAGCGCATTCACGAATACAAGCGGCAATTGCTCAACATCATTGAGACCGTCGCGCTCTATGATCAGATCCGCTCGCATCCTGAAAAGGATTGGGTGCCGCGCGTGAAGTTTCTCGCTGGCAAGGCCGCGCCCAGCTATCACAATGCAAAGTTGATCATAAAGCTGGCCAACGATGTGTCGCGGGTCATCAACAATGACCCGGCCGTGGGCGATCTGCTCAAGGTCGTTTTCCTGCCGAACTATAACGTGTCACTTGCAGAGATCATGATACCTGCAGCTGACCTTTCAGAGCAGATTTCAACGGCCGGGATGGAGGCCTCAGGCACGGGCAATATGAAGTTTGCACTCAACGGCGCGCTGACCATTGGCACGCTGGATGGCGCAAATGTCGAGATGCTTGAACATCTCGGGCGGGACAACATGGTCATCTTCGGCCTCACCGCGCAGGAGGTCGCTGAGAAGCGGGCAAGCGGATATCGCGGTCAGGACGCCGTTGATCAGTCTACCGAACTGGCGCAGGCGCTGTCTGCTATCTCCACCGGCGTGTTTTCACCCGATGATCCCGCGCGTTACCGCGATCTGATTGCAGGCGTTCAGGATCATGACTGGTTCATGGTTGCTGCTGATTTTGAAGCCTATTCAAAAGCACAGCGCGAGGTCGACGCGCTGTGGCTTGACCGTGATCACTGGAACGCTGTTGGTTTGCGCAATGTGGGTCGCATGGCGTGGTTCTCCGCTGACCGAACCATCGGCCAATATGCGAGTGAAATCTGGGGTGTTTGATTGCAGCACCCCTTTTGTTGCAGGCTTGCCTTATGGGTGAGCGGGTGGAGTCTAAAGCCGAGCAAAAACTGACGGTGTCGCCTGACATTGTGACGGCGATTTGTGGTGGTCTTTATGACGACCCGTTTTCCGTGCTCGGGATGCATGAGGTGGGTGGTCTCTTCGTGGCGCGCGCCTACTTGCCGGGTGCTGAACAGGTCGAAGTCGAGACGCTCACCGGTGAGCGTTGCGGCTCGCTTGAGGGCTCCCACCCCAGCGGCTTCTTTGAAGGACCAGTATCTCTTTCCGAGCGGCAGCCACTGGTGTTTCAGGCAAAGAACGCAAACGACCGCTGGCGGGTCATCGATCCCTACAGTTTTGGCCCGGTGCTTGGCCCGATGGATGACTATTTGATCGCGGAAGGGTCGCATAAACGGTTGTTCGACAAGTTTGGTGCGCATCTCATTGAGCATGAAGGGGCGCGAGGTGTTCATTTTTCCGTCTGGGCTCCCAACGCCCGGCGCGTTTCGGTGGTTGGCTCCTTCAACCAGTGGGACGGGCGTCGCCATGTGATGCGACGGCGTAGTGACATCGGGTCCTGGGAGATTTTCATCCCCGAACTCAACGCGGGAGAAGTCTACAAATATGAGATCGTCGCGAGCGATGGAACACGTCAACCGCTGAAGGCGGATCCGTTTGCATTCGAAAGCGAATTGCGACCCCGGACGGCATCCAAGATCGCGCCGACACTTGATCACCAGTGGCAGGATGAGGATCACCGGAAACACTGGCGTGAGACTGAAGCCCGCCGACAACCGATCTCCATCTACGAAGTTCACGCCGGGTCGTGGAAACTGCGTGAAGATGGCAGCTTTCTAAGCTGGGACGAGCTTGCCGACGAGCTCATTCCCTATGTGGTCGATATTGGTTTTACCCACATCGAGTTCTTGCCCGTCACTGAGCACCCCTATGATCCGTCATGGGGCTATCAGACGACAGGCCTTTATGCGCCTTCTGCCCGGTTTGGTGATGCTGCGGGTTTCGCCAGATTTGTCGATGGTGCGCATATGGCTGGCGTTGGCGTCATTCTCGATTGGGTACCGGCGCATTTTCCAACAGATGAACACGGGCTGGCGCGGTTTGACGGAACCGCACTCTATGAACATGAAGACCCACGTCAGGGGTATCACCCCGACTGGAACACCCTGATCTACAATTTCGGGCGGCGTGAGGTTGCGTCCTATCTCGTCAACAACGCGCTTTATTGGGCCGAGAAGTTTCATCTTGACGGGCTGCGGGTCGATGCGGTCGCGTCAATGCTCTACCTCGACTATTCCCGCGAAGAAGGGGAGTGGATCCCCAACAAGGATGGTGGGCGGGAAAATCTTGAAGCCGTTGCGTTCCTTCAGGAGGTGAACAAGGCTGTCCACGCGGCCAATCCCGGCATATTGATGATGGCGGAGGAATCCACCTCCTGGCCGGGTGTTTCAAAGCCTGTTCATGAAGGCGGACTGGGCTTCGGCTTCAAGTGGAACATGGGTTTCATGCACGACACGCTGCAATTCCTGTCGCGTGATCCCATTCATCGTCAGTTCCATCATAACGAAATCACCTTCGGTCTGCTTTACGCCTTTGCCGAGAGTTTCGTTTTGCCCCTGTCACACGACGAAGTGGTGCACGGCAAAGGCTCTCTGCTCAACAAAATGGCAGGCGATGACGCGCAGAAGTTTGCGACATTGCGGGCGTATTTCGCGATGATGTGGGCCTATCCGGGCAAAAAGCTTCTGTTCATGGGGCAGGAATTTGCCCAGCGCAACGAATGGAGCGAGGCGCGGGCACTCGATTGGGGTGAACTGGATCATGCGCCTCACTCCGGCGTGCAAGCCCTGGTTCGGGAACTCAACCAGCTTTACCGTTCACGGTCTGCCTTGCACGCTCGCGACTGTGAGGGCGATGGGTTTGAGTGGCTGATTGCCGACGACAAAGACAACAGCGTTTTTGCCTGGCGGCGCAAGGCACCCGACACGCCCGACATCGTACTTGTTACAAATCTGACGCCTGCGCAGAGGAGCCACTACCGCGTGCCCGTTCGCCAAGAGGGCCGATGGCGGCTCATTTTGAAAAGCGACGAACCGCAGTTCGGCGGGTGTGGTTCGGTGTGGCAAGACGCTGGCATTCACACACAGGATCACAATCGCGAACCGGCGCTGGAACTGGAATTGCCACCGCTGACATCGATGATGTTTGAATATGATGGGTCTGGCTGAACCGGACCGAAAAGGAAGCTGCTCCGCAGCAGGGAGGAGACGACATGGAATTGCCGAATCAACCACTGGCTCGTGAAGCGATGGCATATGTACTTGCCGGAGGGCGTGGGAGCCGCCTGAAGGAACTGACCGACAGGCGCGCCAAACCAGCGGTCTATTTTGGTGGCAAGAGCCGGATCATTGATTTTGCCCTTTCCAACGCGCTCAATTCGGGCATTCGACGCATCGGGGTTGCGACACAATACAAGGCCCATTCTCTGATCCGACACCTGCAACGCGGCTGGAACTTCTTCAGACCGGAGCGAAATGAAAGCTTCGACATTCTGCCTGCAAGCCAGCGGGTCAGCGAAACCCAATGGTATGAGGGCACCGCCGATGCCGTTTATCAAAACGTTGATATCATTGAGGATTATGCACCAAAATATATGGTCATTCTGGCGGGTGACCATATCTACAAGATGGACTACGAAGTCATGCTGCAACAGCATGAGGCGATGGGTGGCGATGTCACAGTCGGCTGTCTCGAAGTTCCGCGGGAAGAGGCCACAGGCTTCGGTGTCATGCAGGTTGGCGATCAGGATCGGATTGTCGACTTTATCGAAAAACCGGCTGATCCACCCGGACTGCCGGACAAACCGGATACTGCGCTTGCCTCCATGGGAATTTACGTCTTCAACACCGACCGGTTGATGGAACTGGTGCGGTTGGATGCCGAAACCGCTGGTTCCTCGCGTGACTTCGGCAAAGACATCATTCCCTATCTCGTGAAAAACGGCTCGGCCTATGCTCACAGATTTGCCAATTCCTGCGTGCGCTCCGACAAGGAAGAGGAGCCCTATTGGCGCGATGTGGGAACCATCGATGCCTATTGGGAAGCCAATCTGGATCTCACCGATGTGACGCCGTCTCTCGATCTGTTTGATCGCTCCTGGCCGATCTGGACCTATGCGGAGGTCCGCCCGCCGGCAAAATTTGTACATGATGAAGAGGGCCGGCGTGGGTCGGCGGTCTCGTCGCTGATTTCCGGTGACTGCATCATTTCCGGATCATCTCTGCGCCGGTCGCTCCTGTTCACCGGTGTGCGGACCAATTCTTATTCCTCGTTGGATCATGCTGTGGTTTTACCCGACTGCCATATTTCCCGTGCGGCCCGCCTGACCAATGTCGTTATCGACCGTGGCGTTGTCATTCCGGAAGGATTGGTCGTGGGCGAAGACCCGGTGCTTGATGCCAAACGGTTCAACCGGTCGGAAAAAGGCGTGTGTCTGATCACCGCCGATATGATCGCGAAACTGTAGGTCCGAATTGGTGATGAAGGTTCTTTCCACCGCCTCCGAACTCTATCCGCTGGTTAAAACCGGCGGACTGGCTGATGTGGCTGGTGCGCTGCCGTTGGCGTTGAAATCTCACGACGTCAAAGTGACCGCGATGGTGCCCGGTTATCCGGTTGTGATGAAAGAACTGAAGCGGACGGACGAGGTTTGCGCGATTGATGATTGTTTTGGTGGGCCCGCCACCTTGCGCTCTGCCCGCCACAAGGGACTGTCGCTGATGGTGCTCGATGCGCCCCATCTTTATGACCGTGCCGGCGGCCCTTATCAGGATGAAGATGGAGTCGATTTCAGTGACAATTGGCGGCGATTTGCGGCCTTCTCCTTTGTGGCCGCGGAACTCGCGCAAGGGCGATTGTGCGACTATCGAGCCGACTGTCTGCATGCGCACGACTGGCAATCCGCGCTTGCGCCAGCCTATCTGAAATATTCCGATTTGGACGGGCCACCGTCGGTTATGTCGATCCACAATATCGCATTTCAAGGGCAGTATGGGGCTGAGACATTTGCCGAACTGCGACTACCGGATCGTGCGTATGCGCTTGACGGTGTTGAATATTACGGCGGGGTGGGTTTCCTGAAAGCGGGGCTGGAAGCAGCCTCCGCCATATCCACCGTCTCACCGACCTATGCGCAGGAAATCCGCCAGGCCGAATTCGGCATGGGGCTTGAGGGGCTCATCAACGCCCGCAACTCCGATCTTGTTGGCATCGTCAATGGCATCGATACTGACGACTGGGACCCTGAAACCGACAAGGCGCTTTCCGTCACCTACGATTCCGCAAGTCTGGCGCGCCGACGCAAGAACCGCAAACAGGTCGAAACCGCGTTTGCACTTGAGTCAGACGATGGATTGCTGATCTGTCTGATTGGACGCCTTGCCTGGCAGAAGGGTATGGATGTGGTGATAGACGCCACAGATGAACTGGTGGAAATGGGCATTCGTCTTGCCGTCATTGGTTCCGGTGATGCGGGGCTTGAAGCGGGGCTGAAGGCGGCAGTCGAGAAACACCCCGGACGCGTGGGAGCCTTCATCGGTTACAGCGAAAAGCTCGCCCACCAGCTTCAGGGTGGATCGGACGCAATCCTCATTCCGTCGCGGTTTGAACCCTGTGGTCTCACCCAGCTTTATGGGCTGCGATATGGCTGCGTTCCCATTGTGGCCCGTACGGGCGGTCTGGCGGACACAATCATTGACGCCAACCCGGCGGGGCTGGCCGCGTCAGCCGCCACTGGCTTTCAGTTTTCGCCGCTTGATCGTCAGACGCTTCTTCATGCCGTTAGCCGGGCGAAGACCGTGCACAGTTACCGCAAGACCTGGCAGAAAATGCAGCGGCGGGGCATGAAAGCCGATGTGTCCTGGTCGGCGAGTGCCGCTCAATATGCCAGATTGTACGCCGCCCTTTGAAACTCATTCCCACACCACGAGATTGCTGAATGACGATTGCCCGCATTGCCACGACACCGTTTGGTGATCAGAAGCCCGGTACATCTGGCCTGCGAAAGAAGGTCAGCGTCTATCAACAGCCGCACTATGCGGAGAACTATCTGCAATCGATCTTCGATTGTTTGGAAGGTTTTGAAGGCGGGTCTCTGGTGATTGGCGGCGATGGCCGGTTTCACAATGACAAGGTGATCATCAAGGCCATTCGCATGGCAGCGGCAAATGGGTTTGGGCGCGTGATCGTTGGGCAAAATGGATTGCTGTCCACCCCGGCGGTCTCGCATCTCATCCGAAAATACGAGGCCTTTGGTGGGCTGGTCTTTTCAGCAAGCCACAATCCAGGCGGCCCGAAAGGCGATTTTGGCATCAAGTACAATGTGGGAAATGGCGGGCCCGCGCCCGAGGGCCTCACTGACGCGGTGTTCGCGCGAAGCAAGGAAATTTCCGAATATCACGTGTTCGAAGGTGGTTCCGTTGAGATATCGACACTTGGTCAATCTGCATTGGGTGAACTCTCGATCGAAGTGGTTGATCCGGTTGAGGATTATGCCGACCTGATGGAAGAGCTGTTCGATTTTGGGGCAATCCGCACCCTGTTCGACTCGGGTTTTTCGATCCTGTTTGATGCCATGCATGCGGTCACCGGGCCCTATGCTCAGGAGATATTCTGCAATCGTCTTGGCGCACCCACTGACTGCCTGCTCAACGCCATCCCAAGCGCAACCTTTGGTGGCGGGCATCCCGATCCGAACCTCGTTCATGCGCACGAACTTCACGAACGCATGATGGGAGAGGGTGCTCCGGACTTCGGGGCGGCTTCCGATGGCGACGGTGACCGCAATCTGATCATCGGTCGCGGCATGTTTGTTGCCCCTTCGGATTCGCTGGCGGTTCTGACTGCAAACGCGCACCTCGCGCCAGCCTACCGAGATGGTATTTCCGGTGTGGCTCGCTCGATGCCAACGAGTGCAGCCGCGGATCGGGTTGCCGAGCATCTTGGTGTCAAATCGTTCGAGACACCCACAGGATGGAAATATTTCGGGAATCTGCTCGATGCAGGCGAGGTGACGATCTGCGGGGAAGAAAGTGCCGGAACCGGGTCGAACCATGTGCGGGAGAAGGATGGTATCTGGGCGGTTCTGCTGTGGCTCAACATTCTCGCCGAACGTCGCATGTCTGTCGCTGACATCATGCGCGATCACTGGCAGACATACGGGCGCAACTACTATTCGCGTCATGACTATGAAGAGATAGATGCTGGTATCGCCAACAGACTGATGGATGAATTGGGAGTAAGGCTGGGTGACCTTCCCGGTTCGACGGTGAATGGACACGAGATCGCAAGTGCGGACGACTTCGCGTACAATGATCCAATTGACGGGTCCCAGAGCAGAAATCAGGGCATCCGTATTGGCTTTCGCGATGGCTCACGTGTTGTATTCCGCCTGTCGGGAACCGGGACGGTGGGGGCCACCCTGCGGGTCTATATCGAGCGCTATGAACCCGCTGAGGGGGCACTCGATCTCGAAACCCAGTCAGCGCTTGCGCCCTTCATTCAGGCCGCTGACGAACTTGCCGGTATCAAAGAACGCACCGGCAGGACTGAACCTTCGGTGATCACCTGATGCTGCCCGAGCCCGGCGCGGTCGTCAGCGATGGCGCCACGTGGTTTTCTGTTTGGTCAGAAAACGCTGAACGCGTGGAACTTTGCCTGTTCGATGAAAGCGAAGGTGAGCAGCGGCTGGATATGCTCGCATCGGGCGACGGTTGGCACCGTGTTTTCGCGCACGATGTGGGTGATGGCGCGCGATATGGTTTTCGCGCCCATGGTCCTTTCGATCCTGAAAGCGGGCATCGGTTCGACCCCCACAAGCTGCTGATTGACCCTTATGCCGTCGAGATTGATCGCCCGTTTGAGTGGCACCCCGCGCTGGCGCTCGGACCCGACACGGGCAATGACACGGCCTATCTCGTGCCAAAATCCGTGGTGCGGGAGCGCAAAACGACTTCCGCCAAAACGCCACCCGTATTTGCACCCGGCGACCTTATCTACGAAGTACCTGTGAAGGCATTCACCATCAATCATCCCGATGTGCCCGGAGACAGCAAGGGAACGGTGGCCGCACTTGGCCATCCCGCGATTGTCAATCATCTCAAGCGGCTCGGTGTGGGTGCAGTGGAACTCATGCCGATAACGGATTGGATAGACGAACGTCATCTTGCCCCGCTCGGCCTCCGCAATGGCTGGGGATACAATCCGGTCAACTTTTTTGCGCTGGATCCGAGACTGGCGCCCGGCGGTGTTGCGGAACTGAGGCAGACGGTTAAGCGGCTCCACGACGACGGAATTGGCGTGATCCTTGACGTCGTTTTCAATCACACCGGCGAAAGTGATCAGTTTGGCCCCACGCTTTGTTTTCGCGGGCTCGATAATGCGCACTATTATCGTCACCACGGTCGGCCTGCGGAGCTTGTAAACGATACCGGCTGTGGCAACACGGTTGATTGTGCGCATCCGCAGGTCGTGACGATGATCATCGATAGCCTTCGCCACTTTGTGGAACAGGCCGGGATCGACGGATTCCGCTTTGATTTGGCACCCATTTTGGGTCGGACGGGTGTCGGCTTCGACCCCACAGCACCGTTGTTCGCGGCGATTGAGGCGGATCCGGTTCTGAGTGATCGTGTGTTGATTGCAGAACCCTGGGACATTGGTCCCAACGGCTACCAGCTTGGCAACTTTCCGCATTCCTTCATGGAGTGGAATGATCGCTACCGGGACGATGTGCGACAGTTCTGGCGCGGTGATACCGGCGCACACAGGGACTTTGCCACCCGGTTGGCGGGTTCATCTGATGTGTTCAAGCGGGATAGCCAGCCGGGAAAGATCCACACAACCAGAAGTGTGAATTTTCTCGCCGCGCATGACGGTTTCGCCCTGCGCGATACGGTGTCCTTTTCTCAAAAGCACAATGAAGCGAACGGAGAAGGTAACCGCGACGGCCACAATGAGAATTTCTCCTGGAACAATGGCGTGGAAGGACCCCCGAGTGACGAGGGTGTGATTGCCGCGCGAACAAGCGACATTCGTTCAATGCTTGCAAGCCTCTTTCTGTCGCGTGGAACGCCGATGCTGACGGCGGGCGATGAATTCGGGCGCAGCCAACGAGGCAACAACAATGCCTATGCGCAGGACAATGATATCACCTGGCTCGATTGGGCAAACCGGGATCAGTCGCTTGAAGCCTTTGTTGCTGCGCTTTCGCGATTGCGAAACCGGTTTCCCGTTCTTCGCGAGCAGGTTCTGTTCAACGGAAATGACGGGCAAAGTGGGCCTCCTGATCTTGGCTGGCACAGTCCCCACGGACACACGCTCACTGTCGCGGATTGGGAAGGTGAGGAACTCAACGCGTTCTCCATGATCCTGAACAATCGCGGTGCGAGGCTCGCGGTTTTGTTCAATCGAGGTCGACAGGATGTGGGCTTTCACCTTCCCAAGCGGGACGGGTGGTTTTGGTCTTTGCTTGAGCTTCCAGAAGCCACCACAATGATGACCAGCGAGAGCGAATGCCGTGTCCCTGCTCGCTCTGTTTCTGTTCTTGCGGAAGTAAAGCGGCTGTAGTCTTACGCGCCCTGGTCCGCCGTCAATCGGTTGGTCAATTGGACTTTTTCGTTAAAATCTGCCTTTGATAGGGTGCATCGATTGCGCACAACGCCCAGCAAACAAGGGCGCATAAGGGGAAATGAACGCAGGGATCGTCCAGAATGTGACTGACGATCGGTCGATATGAAGTTCCTACCAAAACTGCTGAACAAAGCCCTCAGGAACGGGTCAATAACGCTCATCGGACCTGACGGGACGGTACACAAGACGGGCAATCCTGATGACCAGCCTTCGGCGGTCGTGAAGATTAATGACCCGTCGCTGGATTGGAAAATTGCGCTTAATCCTGAGCTGAAAGCCGCGGAAGCCTTCATGGACGGTGGGCTGGAGATCGTGGAAGGCGATGTCTACGATCTGGTGTGCCTGTTCTTCAAAAACAAAGACAAGTTCGACCTGACACCCGTCCAAATGTTGCTGAATTCTGTGATGCGGAAGGCGCGCCGGTTGCAGCAGCACAATCCCATCGCCCGCTCGCGGCAGAATGTAAAACACCACTACGATCTGGGCGATGATCTGTTTGATCTGTTTCTGGACGACGACAAGCAATATTCCTGTGCCTATTTTCCAACCGGTACTGAAACGCTGGAGGAAGCGCAGGAGGCAAAGAAGGATCACATTGCCAGGAAACTGTGCCTCAAGCCAGGGAACACCGTGCTCGACATCGGTTGCGGCTGGGGCGGGCTTGCGATTTATCTCGCCAAAGATCGTGATGCACGGGTGACTGGTATCACGCTTTCGGAACATCAGGCGCGCATCGCACGTGAGCGAGTCAAGGCTGAGGGGCTTGAAGGGCAGGTCGAAATTGTTATCCGCGACTACCGGGAGCTGAACCGGACGTTCGACCGCATCGTGTCGGTTGGAATGCTTGAACATGTGGGTGTTGTGCACCTGAAAGATTACTTCACGGCGGTGCGCAACATGTTGAAATCAAAGGGTGTTGCGCTGATTCATTCCATAAGCGCGAAAACTCCTCCTGGCATCACCGGCCCGTTTTTGCGGAAGTATATCTTCCCCGGCGGTTACTCTCCGGCGATTTCGGAAATCGCAGCAGCGGTTGAACTTTCCGGCCTGTGGATTCTCGACTGCGAAGTCTGGCGTTTCCACTATGGCTATACACTGCGCGCCTGGCGCGAGCGGTTTATGGCAAATCGGGACCGGGCAGTTGAAATTTATGACGAGCGTTTTGCCCGCATGTGGGAATTCTATCTGGCTTCCTGTGAAGCCTCTTTCCTCTGCGGCTCGTCCAATGTAGTTCAGATCCAACTTGGGCGAGAGGCCGACGCTGTACCGCTCAGCCGCAACTATCTTTATCAGACCAACTAGGACGAATGCGCAATGAACCCGCAAGACTGGATTGGCAACACCCAGATCTCCCAGGACGTTCTCATGCCATCGGTTTTGCGGCGGTTCGATGCAACGTTGTGGCGCGATCAGCGCGACTGGAACAAGGGTGACGCCGCGCCGCACCTGGCACACTGGCTGTGCTTTCTGCCGGAAGACCCTATGGATCAGGTGGGACCAGACGGTCACCCGAAGCGCGGTGGTTTTCTGCCACCGATTCATGATCTGCCACGGCGAATGTGGGCCGGCAGTCGCATCGAATTCCTTAACGATTTGCCGGTGGGTGTGGATATCGAAAAACGATCCGAGATTCTGTCGGTGACCGAAAAGCAGGGTCGGCAGGGTGCGTTGGTTTTTGTAACGGTCCGGCACGAAATCAGCCACGAAGGCGCAGTTCTTATTCGGGACGAGCACGACATCGTTTATCGTGATGCTCCTCCACCGGGTGCTGCGCCGGTGGAGCCCAAAGAGGTTGAACCCGGAGAGATGGTCTGGGAATTGGAACCCGATCCTGTTCTGCTGTTTCGCTATTCAGCGCTCACCTTCAACAGCCACCGGATTCATTACGATCTGCCATATGTGCACGACGAGGAAAACTATCCGCAGCTCATCGTGCACGGTCCGTTGATTGCGACGCTCATTTTGGAAAACCTGTCCCGTCAGGCTCCTGATCTGAACGTCAAGCAATTCAATTTTCGTGCGGTTGCACCCACCTTCGTTGGCGACAAGCTACAGCTCAATGCCAATGCGCCAAATGGTGACGGTGAAATGAAGCTCTGGGCTTCCAAGAACGATAATCGGCTTGGAATGGACGCGACCGCAATCGTTGCCTGAGACACACAACGCAGCGAAGTTCCCACAGATTGGACGATCGGGTTCAAACTATCGCTTGACCGCCGACTGACATCGCGGCACACCCAAATTCAATGATAATGACACCCGGATCACCGGGTAATGCGGGGCTCAGTATGTTTTCGAGCCGCGAGGGGAGCGTTCTCACATGATCCAGGTGGATGATGTGTCCAAGTATTTTGGCGGGTTGAAAGCCGTCGATGGGGCGACACTGACGATTGAAGATGGATCAATCACAGGGCTGATCGGGCCGAATGGGGCTGGAAAGACCACACTCTTCAACATCATTGCCGGTCTCTACGAACCAACAATGGGACGGGTGCTGCTGGATGGTGATGACATCACCGGGCTGAAGCCACACCAGCTTTTTCATAAAGGCCTGCTGCGCACCTTTCAGATCGCGCACGAATTTACGCATCTGACCGTTGTTGAAAACCTGATGATGGTCGGGCCCAACCAGATGGGCGAGCAACTCATCAATGCCTGGTTTCGCCGGTCTGCAGTGCGCGCGGAAGAAGAGGCGCTCCGGGCCAAGGCGCAGGATGTGATCGATTTTCTCAATCTGAGCCACATAGCCCACGAGGTTGCTGGCAATCTGTCAGGTGGCCAAAAAAAGCTTCTTGAGCTTGGCCGCACCATGATGGTCGATGCAAAGGTTGTGCTTCTTGACGAGGTGGGGGCCGGCGTGAACCGCACGCTGCTGAACGAGATCGGCGACGCGATCGTCCGACTCAATCAAGAGCGGGGCTACACGTTCTGCATGATCGAGCATGATATGGATTTCATCTCCAAGCTTTGCGATCCGGTCATTGTGATGGCGGAAGGGGCGGTGCTCGCTGAAGGCACCGCAGACGAGGTCCGCAACAATGAAGAGGTGATCGAGGCCTATCTGGGACGTGGGCTGAAGAACAAAGCCATGCCTACGAGCGGAGGGGCCGGCTGATGTTTCTCGAAGGCAGGGACATGACCGGCGGCTATGGCGGGGTGGATATCCTGCACAGTTGCACGGTCGGTGTGAACAAGGGCGAGATAGCGGTAGTCGTTGGACCCAACGGGGCCGGAAAATCCACCGCGATGAAAGCTATGCTCGGCATGATCAATCTGCGCGAAGGGGCTGTTACCATTGACGGCAAAGACATAACCAATCTTTCGCCGCAGGACCGGGTTGCCGAAGGCATCGCCTTCGTGCCCCAGACGAGCAATGTCTTCACAGGCATGACAGTGGAAGAAAATCTGGAGATGGGCGCCTACCTCCGGGACGACGATTTCACGGGCACGATTGAGCAGATTTTCGATCTGTTCCCGATCCTGAAAGAAAAACGACGTCAGGCAGCGGGCGAACTTTCCGGCGGTCAGCGGCAGCAGGTTGCCGTGGGGCGGGCGCTGATGACCCAGCCCACGGTCCTCATGCTGGATGAACCAACGGCTGGTGTTTCTCCCATCGTGATGGACGAACTGTTCGACCGTATTCTGGAAGTGCGCAATACGGGGATTGCGGTTTTGATGGTCGAACAAAATGCCCGTCAGGCGCTGGAGATTGCCGATCGCGGCTATGTGCTGGTGACCGGCGAAAACCGGCACACAGGTACAGGCCAGGAACTTTTGGGTGATGCGGAAGTGCGCCGCTCATTTCTGGGAGGTTAGAAATGGGCGAGTTCACAGACATTCTCAACGCTTTGGTGTTGTTCTCCAACTTCGTTGTCGTTCCGGGTCTTGCGTATGGTTCACAGCTCGCCCTAGGGGCGCTGGGCGTCACGCTGGTGTTCGGTATTCTACGGTTTGCAAACTTCGCCCATGGCGACATGATGGCCTTTGGCACGATGATCACGATCCTTGTCACCTGGCTGTTCCAGTCCTGGGGGATTGGTCTTGGTGTGTTGCCGACGGCTTTGCTTGCCTTGCCGTTTGGCATTGCCGCAGCAGCCCTCATGTGCCTTGGCACAGACCGGCTGGTTTATCGCTACTATCGCAAAGTAAAGGCCGCTCCGATCATCTTCGTGATGGCGTCAGTCGGCGTCATGTTCATGATGAACGGCATCGTGCGCTTTGTGATCGGAACGTCGGATCAGCGGTTTTTTGATGGTGAACGGTTTATCATCAAGGCGCGGGCGTTCCGCGAGATGACTGGCCTCGACGAAGGGCTTGCCATCCGCACGTCACAGGGACTTACCCTGGTCATCGCCATTGTGCTGGTGATTGCTCTGTTCTGGTTTTTGCAGAAGACCAAGACCGGCAAGGCCATGCGCGCCTTCAGCGACAATGAGGATCTGGCGCTGCTGTCGGGCATCGATCCCAACAAGGTCGTGATGGTGACATGGATCATCGCCGCGGCGCTCGCGACCATTGCCGGCGTGCTCTACGGGCTCGACAAAAGCTTCAAGCCTTTCACCTATTTCCAGCTTTTGCTGCCGATTTTTGCTGCTGCAATTGTGGGCGGCATCGGCCAGCCCATGGGGGCAATTGCCGGTGGTTATCTGATCGCCTTTTCGGAAGTCACGGTCACCTACGCATACAAGAAGTTTCTCATCTATCTTGTGCCTGAAAACTGGGCGCCGGAGGGGCTGATGCAGCTTCTGTCTACCGACTACAAGTTCGCCGTCAGCTTCATCATTCTGGTTCTCGTGCTGCTCGTGCGACCGACCGGCATCTTCAAAGGGAGGGTGTTTTAATGTTGGCCAATCCTTCCCTTCGCGCGCTGGTCGCTTTCATCATCGTCGGTGCATTGATTTCGGGTGTCGGCTTTACCCAAAGCTGGTCTGTAGCTCTGGCGATCATCAATCTGTGCATGATTTCTGCCGTCATGGCGCTGGGTGTGAACATCCAGTGGGGCTATGCGGGTCTCTTCAATGTGGGGATCATGGGCTTTGCGGCCCTTGGTGGTGTCGCGGCGGTGCTGGTTTCCATGCCACCTGTCAAAGATGCCTGGGCGGCCGGTGGTGCCAATCTTCTTGTTGCTGGTGGCATGGTGCTTCTGACTGTGCTTGCCATGGTTGGGGTGCGTCGCTTCCTGCCACGGTCAAATCTGCGTGGACTGTTGTCCATTATAGTCATCGCGGCCGGGTTCATTCTCATTCGCCGTTTTTATGATCCGGCAGTGGAGGCGATTGAAGCGGTGAACGCGGCAAAAACCGGATTCCTTGGTGGGCTTGGCTTGCCTATTCTGTTCTCATGGCTGGTGGGTGGTTTGTTTGCTGCCGGTGCGGCCTGGATCGTCGGTAAGGTCGCACTGGGGCTGCGGTCTGACTATCTTGCCATTGCAACACTCGGCATTTCGGAAATCATAGTTGCCATCGCCAAAAACGAGGACTGGCTCACCCGTGGCGTGAAAAACGTAACCGGCCTGCCACGTCCGGTGCCCTATGAAATTGAACTTCAGGAATCGGCGCGCTTTCTGGAATGGGTGGAATGGTGGAACGCTGATGCGCTCGCAGGTCTGACCGGAGACGCCCGCGCCGACGCCTTGCAGGGATTTGTGATCAACAATTCCAGCCTGTTCGTGAAGCTTTGCTATTCCGGCCTGTTCGCCATCGTGCTTCTGATTGTGCTGATGCTTTGTGTGCTTGCGCTCAATTCGCCCTGGGGCCGCATGATGCGGGCAATTCGCGACAATGAAATTGCCGCCGGTGCCATGGGCAAGGATGTTACCAAACGCCATTTGCAGATTTTTGTGCTGGGATCCGCAGTGGTTGGGATTGCCGGCGCGATGCTCACCACGCTTGATGGTCAGTTCACGCCGGGGACCTACAACCCGCTGCGGTTTACCTTCCTGATCTGGGTGATGGTGATTGTGGGCGGCTCGGGCAACAATCTGGGAGCAGTGCTTGGGGCGTTCCTTATCTGGTTCATGTGGATTGAGGCGGAACCAGCGGGCACTTGGCTGATGGGCGCTGTGACATCTGGTCTGGAAGATGGCAGCGCGCTCAAGAGCCACCTCATCGACAGTGCTCAGCATATGCGGCTGTTCGTGATGGGTCTGGTCCTGCTCCTGGTGCTTCGATTTATGCCAAGGGGCATTTTGCCAGAAGTGGTGAAGCGGTAGGCGAAAGCGGATTGGGCGGGTTTTCGCCCAAATCGAACCGCAATTGCGTGGTTGGTGATGCGTCGAGCTCGATGAACGCATTCAGCTTTCGTTCATCATAAATCGGGTAGGTTGATCTTTGTCGCGGTTCGAACGGAGTTGCGCACTGAATGCCAAGTAAGACATCAGTTGCATTTATTCTCGCCTGCATGGTCTCCATGGGGGCTGCTGGTGCTGCGCATTCGGAACCTCAGATCTTCGATCTCAACAAATGGCGTGGCTTCTACACGGGCTCGATCTTCAATGAGAAGGTGCGGCAGTCCTGGTTCAATCGTCAGGTGGCGCAGACTTATAGTCAGAACAATCGTTTTGGCAGTCGTTGTGTCACCAATCGTGGCTGGTGCCCGATACAGCCGCAGCCGGTGGGGTCCCCGTGCTATTGCGGTGAGCTGAAAGGCTCTACACAGCAGTAGCACGCAGCGCTTTCACCAAAACAGAAATCAGCCCTTTCCGCCCGATGGCGCATTTGTTGCGCATGGTTCAGTCGGTGCTCGCCCGCCGGGATTTGCGTCTTTCGGCATGTTGACGAAATAGGTATCAACCAGCGTCACATGGCCTTCGCTTGTCCAAACGGTCAGGGGAACGTCCTGCTTGTCTGAGTTGGCGTCAGGCGATCCCTGTATCGCCAGCCTTCCAACACCAAACAGTTCGTTGAGTTCCCCGGCCTTGGGCAGGTAGGGGCGAACCTGATCAAAAGTGGCGATGATGCCCCGCATGTTGGGCATAACCTGAATGAGGCTTGCCTTCTGGCTGCCAAGCGTCACAGCGGTGGACCGCCACAGACGTTCGCCATAGATCACAATCTCGGCTTTCTGACAGGCCTTGAGTTCCCGGCGTTGAATGCGCAAACGGTCGAGCGATGGTCCAATGCCCCCGGCGCGCGAGAAGTGGTTTCGAAGGAATTCCAGACGCGTTGGCAGTTCAATACGCATGGTCTGCGTGTGGAGATTGCGGGTATTGATCTCATCTTTTCGCGGCGGACCCGCCCGCACCGTGCCGGGCCGCACCCAGGCCCAGTCAACGTTGATGCGCACGCTGTCCCACCAGGCGGGAAGGGAGATCAGGGCTGACAGGTTGAGATTGGCGGAGGAAAGACGTGGGTCGGTTCCCAGAAACCCGCGGGTCTGATCGGGCATGACATACCAGCCAAACACCGCGCGGCGCTTTGCTTCTGCCTTGGTGGCGGGTGCCGGTTTTTCTGCCACTGCAGCTCCTCCGGCCCGCACGGCATCGCTCTCGTGTGCGGAATCATCCAGATCCTGCTGGCTGCTGAAACCGATGATGCGGTAATGCTTTTTCACGGATGCGCTCGCCTCGGAACCCGTTGCGGAGGTGGAAGCTGAAGGGCCATTACCCGGCAATATACCGGAGAGTGACCATGACTTCTCCTGCTCGCGCCCTTCCAGATCAAACTCTGCCCGGGGATGAACCGAATAGCTGAAAGTTCGCTGGCTCTTTGAGAGCGTTGTGATGAACCGGAACAGGCCCACCGGGATGTGTCTGAGATCATTTGCATACTCAGACCCATCCTCGTCGAATTCGTCCCGCGCCCAGCTTTTGCACAGGAAATGGATCAGCAGGTTCCAGCCGATGTCCTTGTCCACATGCGTGGTCTGCGGTTTGACCACATGGTAGTTGGTGGTAATGCCGATTTGGAACGGTGTTTCCGATTTGGTATCGATAGGGTTTTTGATTGCCGAGCAGGCCGCATTAAACTGGTCGTTGGTATAGTTCAGTCGCTCACCCGCAAACGAGATTGGTGCTGATCGGCTTTCGCCGGTTTCGCCGGAACCACCTGCCGGGTTTCGCGCGACAAACGCCGCGAACTGCGTTCGCGCGCCGTAACCGTTGTGGAGCGAGTTTTCCGCCGTGAAGATGTCGCGAAGGCCCGACTTGATACGGTAGTTGGAAAGAAAACGTCGGGACTCGCCCAGATCCTGAATGGTTCTCGTCACGGCATCATCGGTGTGGGCCTGTTCGCGCTCCATTTTGCTCAAGGGATGGGAGCCAAAGTCGCGGATGATCGCGTTGACGATGCAGGCGAGGACGCGGTCCTCATATTTGTCGAAGACCTTGAACCGATCTTCCTGACCGTCACCCGAAGCGACCCTGCGCAGGATCGGATCGCTCCAGGCGCACTGCTTGTTGAAGGTCTGAAGAATGTTCTTCAAAAGATCATTGAACACGATGCCGGGCGGGTATTGGGTGATGGCCTTCGTCGCCTCGACCTGAACCACCGTATCTTCCTGCCGCAGGCTTGAGTTCTCTGATTGCTGCGCCCGTTTAGGATCGATGTAAATGAGAGAATGTTCGACGAACCTGATGCACTGTTTGACCAGTTCACGAAGATGATCTTCGAGCGATTTTCCGAATGATCCTGAGAGCTCGGACGCCGACATTTTGCACAAAGCACCAGCGGGCATGGGGCCTGCATTCGCTGGCATGAGCTGACGCAGAGACTCGGCAAACAGCTCCGCCTTTTTCTCCAGCCGTGAGAAATAGGGTTTCAGGGTCTGGTTGAGCTGTATCCGCGCCGATTCCGCCTGAAGCAGGCGGCGAATATCGTCGGCTTCCTTGCGATAGCTGGCGTTCTCAAACTGGATCCAGCGATTGTATAGCGTTCTCCAGCGATCGAGTTCCGCAAGCCAGCGTTGCTCAAAGTCGGCACCGGTGGGCGTGACCACGTTCAGTTCAATGAGCCAGGCGCATTCAAAGCGTGTGATCAAGCCGTCGCCACAAGGATGGTCTGGCTTTCTCACAAGCTGATGGAAGGGATAGCTTTCTTCGCCGCGTTCCACGTGCATTTTAATGAGCAGCGGATTGCGCGTGCGCGGACCGGCAGCAACCGCGGCACCAAAATTGAACATGTAGAGCGAGTTGGCGCCGAGATCGTGCCGGTCGTCGAGTTCGTTTTCGATCAGTGCTGTGCGAATTCTGGCGCGGCGGTTGCGGATTTTCTCAAACGCATCCAGCGCGTCGACCAGCTTGGCGGCTTTTGCAAGATCGGGTGTGGCCGGCGTTTCAGCCGTTGCTTTGGCAGGCTCGGTGCCGCCGGCGATTTTAGCAGCGAGCGTGGTTTTGCCGAGGCTTGTGATCAGGCCTTCTGTTTCGTCAAGATTTTCAAGACGCTGTTCCAGCCAGGCTTTTTCGCGAAACCGGTCATTGACCAGCCGTTCGCGGGTATAAATCTGCGGCGTCTCAATCCACACCGTGCCCTTTGTGGACGGGCGCCAATAGTCGATGAAACCGGAGAAATGTGAAAACGAAAAGGCCATGAAGATCACAAGACCCCAGAGGGTGATCCCGCCAATGGAGAACCATTTCAGGCCTGAAAATATCCTGGCGGAAACAGAGTCATTCCCGCCATCTGCGTCGACCGTTTGCTTGCCGTCAGTTTCCTTCTTCTCTTTCGATTTTTCAGCAGTTTTCGATTCAGATGCAGAAGAAACTGCCTCTTCTGCCTTTGTCGGTTTTTGAGAAAGCGCTTCTAACTCGGCATCTGATGGCCGCACTGGCGGTTCGCCTGAAGGTTCATCCGCAGGCGGTTGGGCAGACAGATCACTGTTTTTGACGGGCTTTTCGTCTCCGGATTTGCCTGTCATGGGCGCGACTTTCGTTTGAGATCATCGAAGATATCGGGCAGTCGGCAACTAGGTTAGTGAACGAGACTATCGTTCAGTATGTATTTTGTCACTGAGCGGTCCTGGGCAATTCTTTCGATTAGCTTGATTGATCGCAGCCATTTCTCTACTCTTGCGTGCAATATCAATCACGGGACGATTGCGTTTGTTCAATCAACACGAAGCCCAACAAGACAATTACTATCTGGGTATCGCGGTTTGCTGCCTTGTGCTGATTGTGGGTCTGTATTTGACCTCAACCCACAGTTCCACCGGTGCGAAGTACTTCTACCTTTCGAATTTTGGCACGACCGCGACTGGTCAAACAATTGATGTTGCTGCCAAAAAGGAGCCACTTCCCAAACGGCTATCTGGTGGCGACCCCAATATCATGCTTCAGTTTCAGGAGGGCTATCGTCTTGTCAAACTTCAATACAAACCGGCTGATGGCGGTACGCAAACCATTGAACTCGTGCGTTCATTAAACGACCATCTGTTCCAAACAGGCTCTACCGAAATTGTAAGTTACATAAGTTCCAACCCAGCCATCGCGCTTCCGGTTTCAGTTCTCAACGAACTGAAATTCGACCAGAATGTGCTGTTGTTTGGTCTGGCTCTGTTGTTGGGGTCCATTTTCGCAGTATTCAGAATTTCACGGGCGCTGAAACGTTCGAAGAGCCACGCGCAGTTTTACTGATCCACGATCCGTCGCGCGACAGGCTCAGATCAATATGGATGGCGCTCAATTGATTGATTTGGTCTGTGCATTTCCATGAATGTTTGCGGGCCGTTTGCGCCACAAAAAAACCGGGGGCGGTTTCCCACCCCCGGCTCAAATCACGTCAGTGAAATGCGTGCATTAGCGAATTTTGATCGTGGCGAATTCGCCGCCCTTCACTTCCAGCTCCTTGTAGGAACCGAACACTTCGCCCACTTCGTTGAACTCAACGCCGGTGGCGCCTTCATAGTTCACCTGACCGCCTTCAGCGAGGATCTTCAAAGCCTTGCCGATTTCACCGGGTTTGATTTTCTCACCAGGTGCATTGGCCACTTCCATAATCTTGGCCTGAATGGCGGCGCGATCTGTGGACTTGGCAGCCTGCATGGCCAGCGCAAGAATGGCACCGGCATCGTAGGAATGGCCGTCAAACGGACCCTTGCCGTCACCGGAAACCTTGCCCTTGGCGAGTTCAAGGAAGATTTTTGCACCGTCACTGTCGCTGCCAGGAGCTGTGCCGAATGAACCGGTCAGATCGTCGCCAACGCTATCGATGATCGACTGGCCGATCATGCCGTCAGCGAAGATGAAGCGATCGAAAGCACCCGTGTCGAGTGAAGTCTGAACGATGCCCTTGCCGCCCTGATCCACATAGCCGAAGACCACGAGCTCTTTTGCGCCGGAAGCAGCAAGTGCACCCACTTCAGCAGAGTAGTCGGCCTTGCCGTCCTCGTGAGCCGCAACGATGGTGACCTTGCCACCCTTGGCTTTGAACGCGTTGCCGAAGGAATCGGCGAGGCCCTTGCCGTAGTCATTGTTGGTGTAAGTGATTGCGACTTCCTTGACGCCACGGTCAATCACGATGTCAGCCAGAATCTGACCCTGACGGGCATCAGATGGAGCCGTGCGGAAGAAGAAACCCTTGTCTTCGATGGTGGTCAGCGCGGGAGACGTCGCAGATGGCGAAATCATCGCCACGCCGTTTGGCGCGCCCACGCTGTTTACGATTGCGGTCGTTACGCCGGAGCAGTCAGCACCCATGATGGCCGCAACGCCGTCGGAAGTGACAAGGCGCTCAGCGGCAGCGGTTGCAGCCGCGGCATCGATGCAGGTGGAATCGGCGCGAACAGAGACGATCTTTTTGCCGTCAAACAGATTGCCTGATTCCGAGGCTTCAGCCCAGGCAAGCTCGGCAGCGCTGCCCATGCCTGGTGTGAGCGATTCAATTGGACCGGTGAATCCGAGAATGACCCCCATTTTCACTTCGTGGCCATCCGACAATGCGGCTGTTGGGGTGCCTGCCACAATACCGGCAAGCACGGTTGTGGCCAAAAGCAGTTTCTTCATGAAAATTCTCCCTAACTCGAGATACGCGCGATACCGGGAAGAATTTCCCGAAATCGCTGGATCAGGCTTTATGCCTTTGATCCTGCTGGCGACTACAAACCAAGAATTGCATCGAAGGGCAATTGGTTTTTTGCCAGTCAGTAAATGTTGGGTCGAATTGACCTTTGTGCGGTTGGGAAGAAGGGGAGCATTGAAGAAAATCTTATGCCCGCGCTTCCCGGGCTGCTTAGGCTGGTGTGTGAACACCGCAATGGTGCGGTTCGCATTGGAGTGTTCCCATGATCACCACCCGAATTTCAATTGCTGTCTCTGACACTGACGCGGCGAACGGGAACGTGCTGAGCGCGCTGGTGGAAGGCCAAAGTCCGCTTTGCATTGAAACCGGTGCCGATGGTGCACTCACCATCAGCGCGCAATGTGCCGAACAGCGACCCTCCGATGCGGATCTCCTTGGTGGCTCAGAAAGAGATGAACCAGCAAGCGATGAGGTTTCGGCCGAGAAAGTACCGTCTGATGCGGAAGATGAAGATGATGCCGCTGAACTTCAATCTGTGCAGCACGGTCAGGCGCGAACGTCAGAAGAAGACACGGGCAAGATCGATCGTGTTGGGTTTTACGTGCGATTTCGCGGCCTGTTTCACAAGCGGCTGAACCAGTCGCAGGTCGATGGCTACAATGCCATTTTTGCGCGTTGGGAAAGCGATGAAACGCTGACCGATGTCCGATGGCTCGCCTATATTCTGGCGACGGCTTATCACGAGACCGGTCGCTTGATGGAACCCGTTCGCGAGGGCTTTGCCAAGACCGATCAGGGCGCGGTGAATGCTGTGACACGGCTTTACAAAAAGGGCCGCATCAGCCGCAACTATGCGCTGGCTGATCCTCCGGGATCTGACAAGCACTATTTTGGCCGAGGTCTGGTCCAATTGACCCATCGCTCCAACTACGAGCGGCTGGGGAGGGTGCTGGGCATTGATCTTGTCAACAATCCGGACCTGGCGCTCGATCTGAAAACATCCGTCGATATTCTGTTTATCGGGATGATCGATGGCCTCTACACAGGCAAGAAGCTTGCCCACTATTTCGACGCTGAACGGGCGCAATGGGGAAATGCCAGACGCATTGTGAACGGTCTCGACAAATCGGCGCTGATTGCGGGCCATGGTCGCAAATTCTACGAGGCATTGACGGGAACTCCAATTTAGCCAACTTTTGCCGGACACCTTCTGGAGGGGAAATGTCCCGCAAATCCAAACAGTCTTTCACGCCAAGTGAGGAACAGCAGGCACTCTTGCCGAACGTTTCGGGAAATAAGATCAACGGTGTTGGGGAAGATAAAGTGCGTCGCCCGTCTCCTGTTTACTGGCATAAGCCCGACACAATCGCTCATGGTGCTGCGCAGGCCTGGATGACAAAGCGCTTCAATGCGGTCGATGAACTTGCTGGCGCCTATGCCGACCGAAGTGCGCGTGGGCCTCGGGAACTCAATCCACCCGCACAGGAGGTCGTCACCAATCCGCCGGAAAGGTGGTCGACCCTTGCCCGAATGGAAGCGCTTGAAGCCGGTGCTGATCTTGTCGGGTTCACCAATCTCGACCCTGATTGGGTATTTGAAAATCACCCAATGGATCGTCAACTGCCCAATCTCGTGATTCTTGGTGCCGCCATGGATTTTGAACTGTTTTCAGCAGCACCTTCTTCCGATGAGGACCCCCGGTCAGCGCTCGAAGTGGCTGACACCTACAATCGCAGTGCGCGGATCGCAGCCAATGTTGCAAACTGGATCCGAAACCATGGGTATGACGCCGAGCATCATGCGGGCCCCTGGGCCGGGCCAATCGCCCTCACTCCGGCTGCGATTGCGGCCGGACTGGGCGAACTCGGTGCTCATGGCAATTTGATCAACGACGAACTTGGATCAAGTTTTCGCCTTTCAGCAGTTACTACAAACATGCCGTTTGCCATGGATGCGCCGCGCCGATTCGGTGCAGATGAATTTTGTTCGCGCTGTCAGGTGTGCACCAACGCCTGCCCGGCGGGAGCCATCAGCAACACCAAGCAAATGGTGCGCGGCGTTGAAAAATATTATGTCGACTTCGACAAATGTGTTCCCTACTTCAATGAAACCCACGGCTGCGGCATTTGCCTCGCCGTTTGCCCTTGGAGCAAGCCAGGGCGGGCCGCAAAGCTTGCAGAAAAGTTTGCCGTGCGCCGTGTGGGTGCGGCGAATCAGTAAAGCCCGATCACGAATTTCCGATTGCGCCATGCAACCCGCTTGACGGGCAACCCACCGGGCACTACCCAACGCGCAAACTTGTGGTGATTTGTACCGGACATCAGTCAACGTGAAAAAACGGACGTATATCGGGGTTTCAACGACCTTTCATGATCCCGCGGTGGCGGTTCTCAACGATCAGGGCGATGTGCTTTTTGCCGAAGCAGCGGAGCGGTATCTGCAATATAAGCGGGCTCCCTTTTGTGAACCCGCACCGCTTCTCTATCTGCCTGAAATTTTGAAGGATCATGTTGGTCCAGGCCATGAAATTGTTGTGGCGACGAGCTGGGGTGAACAATTCACCCAATATCTGGAACGGTTTTCGACCAGCGGATTTTTCACATTCGATTCGGTTCGCACACTTGAAAAGAAGATGACCCGCTCGCTGGTCGATTCTCACAATGAGCGCGCGCTATTGAGTGAGCTACACATTGGCCAGCAACGTGCCGGTCATTCGGTGCTCATCGCGACCGAACGCACATTCGGGCATTCCAATCTGGAACTCAGGCGTTTCAATCACCATGAAACCCATGCGGCCTATGGCTGCTTCACCAGCCAGTTTGATGAAGCAGCATGCCTTGTGGTGGACGGGCTTGGCGGCACGGCCGCGTCAGCGATCTTTGAATTTCGAGACGGTAAGCTTGATCGAAAGAAGCAGTTCACCGGTCGCGAATCCATCGGGTTCTACTTCGGCCTGATCACCGAACTTTGCGGGTGGGACCCGGCCAAGGGCGAAGAGTGGAAGGTCATGGGCCTTGCCCCATACGGCAAAGAGGATGGTGAACTTCGCACCATGATCAATCGCCTGTGGCGTGTTGAAAGTGGTCGAATTCGAGCCTCAACGGAAGAGGAGATCGCCTCCGCCATTCATGACATCAAAGCGTATGTGGCGAATGGTGATGATCAGACCCAGGCCAATCTGGCTCTGGAAGGGCAGCTCGGTTTTGAAAGGCTAATGCAAAACCAGATTGAGGCCACAAAGAGCCTGGTCGATAGCGAAAATCTGGTGCTCGTGGGAGGATGCGCGCTCAACTCCACCTTCAACGGCAAGATCAATTCTGATGCTTCGCCCACTGACGTGCTGTTCAAGAACCTGTTTGTGCCCTCAGCCCCAGCAGATGATGGCAATGCCATTGGCGCGGCGATGCTGGCTCTGGAGCAGGACAATCCAGGCGCATCGAACCAAAAACGTTTGCTCTCACCCTATCTGGGCAAGGACCTCTCTGCGGCAAAGCTCGACAGGATCGCAAACGGCGAACCGCGAGTGAAGCATTTGGGAGAAAGTGTTTCAAAGTTTGCTGCCGAGCGTCTGGCGGACGGCAAGCTCGTTGGCTGGGTGCAGGGGCGGTCGGAATTTGGACCCCGCGCACTGGGCAACCGCTCGATCCTTGCGGACGCTCGTCCGGAGGGGGCAAAGGACGCGATCAACGCAAAGGTGAAATATCGCGAAGCCTTTCGCCCGTTCGCGCCATCAATTCTGCACGAACACGGACCCGACTGGTTTGAGCAGTATCAAAACACGCCTTACATGGAGCGGACGCTGCATTTCAAAGAGGCAGTCAAAGGGCAGGTTCCGGCGGTGGTTCACGCTGATGGAACCGGTCGTCTTCAGTCGGTCAGCAAAGAGCTGAATGGGCGCTATTATGACCTCATTTCACACTTCCATGCTTTGACCGGCGTTCCCCTGATCCTCAACACCTCGTTCAACATTATGGGCAAACCCATTCTGCACTCGGCGGAAGATGCGCTGTTGATGTTTTATACCACCGGGATCGATGTGCTGGTGGTGGGTGACTACGCGCTGGAGAAGTAGCCTCTCAACCGTTTCGATAGGTGTAGCTGTACCCGTTCAAAGCCGGGGCACCGCCCAAATGGGCATAGAGAATTTTTGATCCTTCAGGGAAGAAGCCTTTCTTTACAAGATCGATCATGCCCTGCATCGATTTACCCTCATAGACCGGGTCCGTGATCATGGCTTCGGTTTGCGCGGCAAGACGAATGGCATCGTTGGTTTCAGTGCTTGGTACCCCATAGGCAGGGTAGGCATAATCAGGATTGATGATGATTTCATCGTCGCGAACAGCACGACCCAACCCGACCAGCTCTGAAGTGTTGTCGACGATTGACCGAACCTGAGTGCGAAGTCGATCGGGGGTTCCGGAACCATCTATGCCAATCACCCGATCCGCCCGATCATCAGCCGCAAAGCCGACGATCATGCCGGCCTGTGTTGAGCCTGTAACCACGCACACGATGACATAGTCAAAGGTCAGCCCCATTTCCTTTTCCTGCACCCGCACCTCCTCAGCGAAACCCACATAGCCGAGGCCACCATATTTGTGGACCGATGCCCCGGCTGGAATAGCGTATGGCACGCCGCCAGCATCTTTGACCGACTGAATGGCCTCTTCCCAGCTTTTGCGGACGCCAATGTCAAAACCATCATCAACCAGACGGCTGTCTGCCCCCATCAGGCGGGTCATCAGAATGTTGCCCACCCGATCGTAGACCGCATCTTCATGTGGCACCCAGGCTTCCTGAATCACCACGCATTTCATGCCGATTTTAGCGGCCGTCGCGGCCACCATCCGCGTGTGGTTTGACTGAACACCGCCGATGGAAACAAGCGTGTCCGCACCCGATGCAATGGCATCCGGAACGATGTACTCGAGCTTGCGCAGCTTGTTGCCACCCATTGCGAGCCCCGAATTGCAGTCATCCCGTTTTGCGTAAATCTCGACCTTGCCTCCGATGGCCTCTGATAGCCGCGGCAGATGTTCAATGGGGGTTGGGCCGAAGGTGAGAGGGTAGCGCTCGAATTTTGAAAGGTTCACGGATTTGTTCGATTTCTGGGTTGTTCTTTCGGTGCAACCGTACCAGCGATAGTGTGAATGGTGTTTTCAAAATTAAACAATAAAGTTGTTTCAATTGTTAGAAATTCAGACATTATGATAAATCTATTCCAATTTTGTGTTACAAGGTGAAAGAAGTCCTCAATTGAAAAATTTGGGTTCCTCAGACCGGCGGATTTTGAAGCATCTTCAGGAGAACGGACGCCTCACCAATGCTGAGCTGGCGCAACGGGTCAATATGAGCGCGGCGACCTGCCACCGCCGGACCCAGAGATTGTTCGATGACGGCTATATCAAAGCCGTTCGAGCTCAGATCGCGCCGGAAAAAGTGGAACGGGGGGCGTTGGTAATGGTCGGGGTCGTGCTCGATCGCTCGACACCGGAGAGCTTTGCTGCATTCGAAGACGCAATCTCCGATCTGTCATTTGTTCTCGACTGCCATCTGGTTGCCGGTGATTTCGACTACTTCCTCAAAATTCGCGTTCGGGATATGAAAGACTTCAACCGCCTGCACGGCGAACAACTCATTGCTTTGCCGGGCGTTCGCCAGACCCGTACTTTCTTTGTTATGAAAGAAGTCACAGACAATGCACCGCTATCGTTCTAATGCAGGCTCAATGACCGTTTCCCATCAAGGGTTTGGTCGAGTACAGTGCGATTTTTAGCGACGATTCCGGATCTACAATCAGGAGCACCATGATCAGGTATGCAGTGATGATTGCCATAACCGGAGTACTTGGTTCGACCGGTGTGGCGACCGCCTTGACCATCAAGAATGCCGATTCAAATCCGGTAACGGTTTCTGTGACCCAGAATGGGGTGCGCACCGATCTGCCTCTGGCTGCCGGTGAGACGCAGAGTGTTTGTCCTTCAGGCTGCTTCATCCGATTTCCGAATGGCGACATGCAGATATTCAAAGGGGATGAGAATGTGGTCGTGCAGGGTGGTTCAGGTCGCATTCAGCAATGATCGTTCATCATCATCTGGTGTTGACGCGCGGGGGATAGGTTGAAGAACTCATTGGCTTTTATTTCGGGCCTGGCACGCCAGCGACCCTGGCTTTGGGTGTCGCGGTGTTTTCTCGCGTTTTTTGTTTGGTTTGCGGCGTCGCTCTCGCTTGCTGCCAACAATCCACTCAGCGAGCTTGAACGCTATCTGGGCGATCTCAACAAGGCAGCGGACAAGATCGAACGGGAACTGTCGCTTCGCGATGTCACCGATACCCAGCTTTCGCGTTTGAGACTTGAAGTTCCCAAATTATCGGACGAGCTGTTTCTGCGGGCGCTGCAATTTCAGCCCAGGGTTATAGAGATTGACGAGGGGCTGGAGCGCCTTGGCCCGAAACCGGCGGACGGTAAAACCGAATCCGAGGAGATTGCACAGGAGCGCAAATCGCTCGCAGAGCAGCGCTCCGCCGCCACGTTGACACTCAAGGATGCGGAAATCCTATCCGTGCGGCTGCGCCAGCTATCGGCAGCAGTCATCGATACACAGCGGCGGAAATTTACCGAAGAATTGATGACCGCGCGCCCGGTCACGTGGGAACTTTTCGACAAGGCGCGAGAGCAGGCCCGCGAGGAGTTCCAGGCCTTCCGCGATCTGATGGCTGGCTGGCTGGACACGCTCACACGCTTCAAGTCCGGACGCATGGCCATTGCGCTCGTACTTGCCCTGTCGATCTTTGTCGGCACGCGGGTCATGGTCCGCCGCAACATCACAACGATCGCGCGACTGAAGCGGACAGAGGACAATCCGGCCTATCTGTCGCGGTTGCTCGCAGCACTATGGACGGCTTTGCTGCCCTCGCTGGCGTTGGCACTCGCGTGTATTGCAATTTACCAGCTCTTTGCGCTGTTCGGGCTGTTCCGATTCCGCGCTGATCAGGTGGTGAAATCAGCGCTCATCGTCATCGCCGGGGTGGCCTTCGTTTCTTACCTGATCCGCGGTGTTCTGGCGCCTCGCTATCCCGCCTGGCGGTTGTTGAACATCTCTGATGCCGCCGCACGCCGACTGTCCTGGCTCGGCGTGGCCATGGCGGTGATCTATGGCATTGACTATTTCATCAATGATGTGGGAACGCTTCTGTCGTCGCCGGTCGATCTGACCGTCATTCGGTCGTTCGTCACCACGTTGCTGATCGGCGTTCTGCTGATGGCAACCGTGCTCACAACACTGCGGACAGATACCGATGGCAGCGCGTTGCGCTACCGGGGCTGGTCGCCCACAATCGCGCTTGGCATCTGGCTGATCATTGTGTTGATGATCGTGGCTTCAGTGCTTGGCTATGTGAGCCTTGGCCGGTTTTTTGCTCGGCAAGTGGTGATCACCGGATCCATCGCAGTGACGATGTATATCGGGTTCCTCGCCGCGCGCTCAATCAGCCAGCGCGATGCCTTCCGGGGCACAAGACTTGGCAACTTCCTGCAATCGCGGTTTGAACTCGGCGATCTGGCGATGGATCAGATTGCCCTGCTCATTGGTCTGCTGATCAATATCGCGATCCTGTTGATCGGCGTGCCGGTCATCCTGTTGCAATGGGGCTTCAACGCGCTTGATTTGCAGAGTTGGTTGAACACTGCGGTGAACGGCTTCTCCATTGGTGGCATTCGAATATCGCCGTCGGGCATTTTGATCGGCGTTGGCGTTTTTGTGCTGGGCATTGTTGCCACACGCATTGTTCAGCGCTGGTTCGATTTGAAGGTGCTGACGCGCACCCGGTTTGACACGGGCGTGAAGGATTCCATCCGGGCGGGCATTGGTTACACGGGTTACTTCATCGCGGCATTGATGGCGGTGAGTTATGCGGGACTGAACCTATCAAATCTGGCTCTGATCGCCGGGGCTTTGTCTGTTGGCATTGGTTTTGGCCTGCAAAACATCGTCAACAACTTCGTGTCCGGTCTCATTCTGTTGATTGAGCGGCCCATCAAGACTGGCGACATCGTGACGGTTGGCGGGCAGGGCGGCACGGTCCACAAGATCAATGTGCGTTCCACCGAAGTGGAGACCTTCGACCGCGAGACATTGATCATCCCGAATGCCGATCTTATCAACTCGACGGTCGGCAACTGGATGCACAAGGATCAGACCCGACGCATGATCCTGAAAATCGGCGTTGCTTATGGCAGCGACGTGGAAAAAGTGCGCCAGATATTGCTGGATGCGGCAGCGGCGGACTCGCGCATCGCAACAACGCCGGAGCCGTTTGTCTATTTCTCGGACTTTGGCGCCAGCTCGCTCGATTTTCAGCTTCGTGTGATCCTGCGGGACATCATGGATACGCTGTCGGTTGAGAGCGACATGCGGTTTCGTGTGGTGGCTGAGTTCGACAAAGTCGGCATAGAAATTCCGTTCCCGCAACAGGACGTCAGGATCAAGGAACTGCCCGTCCAGCCGGAGCCGGAAAAGAAACCGCGCCGTACACGGCGAAAGGGCGATGAAGGCACCAAAACCAGCGACGTCGACGGCGCCGATGGCCACATCTGACGTGGAACGACCATCGCTGGATGGCTTTGATCTTCGATCATTGCCGGATGATTTCTACGGAAACCCCTATCCCTATTATCGTGCCTTGCGTGAAGAGACACCGGTTCGACAAATGCCGGACGGTACATTGCTGGTGACAAGGCACCGTGACCTTGATCGCATCTATCGG
>JBCCGR010000050.1:0-34066 GCA_039029195.1 Pseudomonadota bacterium | reverse complement strand
CGGACATTGTGTCCGATTTGGTGCTTGTGTGAACGGCTCCTACGCCGCCTTTGCCACGTCCGGGACTTGGTTGGCTTCAGGAGTGGTGCATGCTTCCGGCAGTTCAACATTGCCCCAGTTGGCAATGCGCCGGGAGAGTTCCGGGCTTTGGTGGATTTCAACAAAGCGGCTGACTGTGCCACCATTCGAGAGATATCGAGTGATTGAGGCAAGGCACCGGTTTGGCTCCCGTGCTTCCTCGTCGTGGGCGGGCCCGGTTGCATCTGACATGGTAAGCGTTTCAGCGATATCGCCCGCATTGGCAAGCAGCACCAGAACACACTCTTTCGATACTGGCTCCATGTGGGAGATTAGCGACTTCAGAGTGTAAATTTTATCTGTGATTTCCCTTTGAGCCTTTGCGGGTGTGAATGAACCGGTCTGTTCGGATTCCGGCGTCCCATTTGGCGTGAGCATCCCACAGATCCGCGATTTCCTGTCCAATGGCTGCAATTGTATCGAGTTGTTCAATCGCCATGGTGTGCGCTCCTGTTTCTGAGATAGTGACAAAGTAAGGGTGAAGTCAGTCCGGCCCGTGTGGCTTTTCCCATTGCGGCCTCGTAAGCCTTCCGATCCGGTTGGCTTGGCCGGTCGCATTTCAGGTAAAGGCTCTCGCCATGGGCCACTGGTTGATATCCGGCAGCCTCCAAGTCGAGAATGTGTCGTTCTGCGGTGTATTGGGGTTCGCCACTCACATGGGGGGCGGCCAGTTGGGTGGTGTCTCTCATGTCTCGCCCCAAACGCTAGTGCCGAAGCCCATAAGCTCGTTTATCAGTGCGGACGGATCGCCATTGAGACATTCAGGCAATCGTTCGACTGGCTGATTGCGCCTTCCACACCCGCTACAGGCTGCCGCGCGCGCCTTTGTCCGAAAGTCTGCAAGAGACTGAGCCGGTGTCTCGAATATGGCGTCAACAACGTCAATCTCACGGCCCACTGTCCGTCGTCAGGGATATCTGGACAGATTGCAGATTGGGCTAGGCGAACAAATCCTGAAACAACGAGAAAGGATCAAACAAAACACAATCAACCTACGGCGCTTGCAATACCGCAAGCAGGCCGCATAACATCAACAAACAGACGAGCCAGATACTCGCTTAGCCCAATCTGCAATCTGTCCAGATATCCCTGACGACGCACAAGATATTCCGCTTCGTCGCAAACCTGATCGAGTTTCGGGCCATAGACACTCCGCTGGCTGATCAGCTTCAGGTTCGATAACTGATCAAAAGGATCACCCCGAATTTTCAGTTTTTCGCGGAATAGAACCTGGACTTCGGTTTACCTCATCCGTTCAGCTATTGCCTCAGTCTCCCGCACGCTATCTGACTAAACAGTGACATAGTGGCCTATCAGCTTGGAGGAGCAGGGAGATGTGCGAAGTGCATCAAATTAGTCGTCAAGGATGATGATCTTCAATTTGGGCTTCCCAATGTCAGCAGAATGAGGCGCACGTCAAACGTGTCATCGTCAACTCGCAATCTGGTCTGGCAACAGATCCTCATTTTTGAGGAACTCGATCACCATCGCCGCTGTCCAAGTGAAATGACTGCCGCCGCACGGCGTGCCATCGACCGGGCTGTAATATTCTGCAAAACCGCTGGTTTCAATCAGTGCCAGACAATCGTTCACAATGCTCCTTGCCGTGTTGGCACGACTGGCATTCGCAAGGCCATCGCTGATCATATAGTTGACAATCAACCAAGCGGGCCCACGCCAATAGCGCAAATGCTCAAATCTGGGGTCCAAGGGATCGTGGCTTGGCACCAAAAAACGGCACCGCTCTTTCAAGATATTGATGCGTTCAACGAGTTGACTGGCTCGCTGAGTGGGAATATCGGCGAACACCGGCAGGATGCCGCCAACTGATGCGCTGTCGATTAATGCGCCCGTGCGACGATCGAAACACAGATATTGGCTGTGATGATCGCTCCACAGGCTTTCAAGTGCCGCTAGCCCGTGCTCAACCTGACGGCGACAGTCTTTTGCCATGGTAGGATCACCCAACTGATCGGCCAGCGCGGCCAGATCAGTAGCGGAACGAAGCAGGATGGCGTTGAAGCCCGGATCAACAATGCAAAACGGCGATGCCTCATGCAATTTATCATTGTCCCAGCCAAGTTCCCGGAAGGTCTGAACCAGAGAGATATAGCGGCGGTATTCTTCGTCGGTCGGTCGATGATCCGGGTTGGCGTGATTGGTGTCGCGCCGAACAAACGACCCCACACCTTCCGTGGGTACGCGCAGAAGAGCCTCGTCCCAGTCAATCGCATTGTCGCGACCTGTCTCCCAGGGATGAAGAATAGCCACAAGACCCGTACCTTGGGGGTCCCGGCATCGATAGAACCAATCGTGCCAGGCTTTGATCTTGGGAAGCAAAGCCGCCGCACGGGATTTCACGTCCTCCCGGTTGCGCGCACGCTCGACAAGCCGCCTGACAACGAAGCCTGCCACCGGAGGCTGGGTCAATCCAGATGTGGGGACCGGGCGATTGGTGCCATAGACTTCAGGGCCTGGGAAATATCCATCATCTTCCTTGTGGAAGATAATGTGGGGCACCATGCCATCGTCCCATTGGTGCTCGAACAGTGTCTCGATCTCTCGCCAGGCTCGGTCTTCGTCAAAATGCCATTGCCCGAGCGCTGTCAGACAACTGTCCCAGTTCCACTGAAATGGATAAAGACCGTGGGTCGGAACCGTGTAACTTCCCAGATCATTGTCTGAGAGGATGCTCCTGGCCTGTTCGATATAGGCTGAATAGTCGATCATTTTCATGGTGGATCACGCGGCCAGAGCGAGGCCGTTGGAGGGGTCAAACCAGCGCACGCGACCCGCGGCTGGCACCAGAGACAACTCATCGCCTGCCGCCACGCGGGCGTCACTTTCCAATATCGCGCGGAACAGATTGCCACCAACTTCGCACGTCACCAGCACGTGCGGCCCAAGCGGCTCCACAACCCGGACCCTGGCGCTTATCCCATTCTCGGCGGTTATGAGATCTTCGGGGCGAATGGCGAACTCGATTTTGTCGGGCGCATTGCTCGGGCCATCAAACGAAATGCCTGCAACATCCCATTTGTCCGAACCTGCACGGGTTGCCGGCAGAAAGTTCATCGGCGGATTGCCGATAAAGGAACCAACAAAGCGCGCTGCCGGGTCACGATAGACATCAATCGGCGAGGCAGCCTGAACGATTTCACCCTGGTGCATAACCGAGATACGATCGGCCATCGACATGGCCTCCACCTGATCATGGGTCACATAGATTGTGGTGGTTTTGCTTTCCGCCAGAACCCCCTTGAGTTCAGCCCGCATTTCCATCCGCAACAGGGCATCAAGATTGGACAAGGGTTCATCCATCAAAATCACATCGGGCTCCATGGCAAGTGCCCTCGCAACGGCCACGCGCTGGCGCTGGCCACCTGACAACTGCCCGGAATATCGTTTGAGAAGATGCTCAATATGCATAAGTTCGGCTGTGCGATTGACCCGCCTGTCCACATCAGCCTGCGGCAGCTTCTGCATGCGAAGCCCAAACGCGATGTTTTCAAAAACCGTCAGGTGCGGAAACACGGCGTAATTCTGAAACACCATCGCGATGCCGCGCTCGCGCGGTGGCAGATGATCCACACGCTTGCCACCAATCCAGACCTCTCCCTCGCTCGGTGTTTCGAGACCTGCAACGATCCGCAAAAGCGTGGTCTTGCCGCATCCTGAGGCGCCGAGCAGGCACATAAATTCCTGATCTTCAATTGTAAGATCAATTGAATGAAGTGCGGTGAAATCGCCAAAACTCTTGGCAATACCCTTGATATCAATCTGTGCCATTTCCGGTGCCTTTAACGATTTGCGATGCCCCACATCGCGAACAGATATTTGCGAACTGCAAAAATGAAAATGAGTGCAGGAACGACCAGCACAAACCCGCCGGCAAACTTGAGGTGCAGCGGAGATTCAGAAAGGCTTTGCAGCAGGAATGCCGTGAGGGTGCGGTTCTCGATGGTGAGGACCGCAGCGGCGAAAACCTCGTTCCACGAGATGACGAAAGCGAAGATGGCAGACGCGGCGATACCCGGCAGAATGAGCGGCAGAACGACCTTGTAGAACGCCTGAAAGCGGGAGCAGCCCAAAGTCCATGCCGCTTCTTCTAGTTCAACCGGAATGCCCGAAAACAGGGAATATGTAATGAGAACGGCAAACGGAAGCGCCAAAGTTGTGTGAACAATGGCCAACCCGAACACCGTATCGTCCAGTCCCACCCGAATGAAAAGAATTGCGAGTGGCAGGGCCAACAGGGGCAGCGGAAAAGCGCGGGTCATCAAAACCAGCAGTCGAAACAGTTCCTTGCCGGGAAAGTCGAACCGAGAGAGCGCATATCCGCCCGGCGCGCCTATGCCGATGGAGAGGATCATCGTGACGGCGGCAACCTTGATCGATGCCCACATCGCTGCGGCAGCGCCGGTGAACCCAGCAAAGAATTCAAGGCTTTCAAAGTCAAATTCGGGAATGAACTGCTTCGGAAAAGCGTTCACCGTGGTCGGTGCGGAAAGCGTGTTGACCAACAGAAAGTAGATTGGAACAAGCACCCAGGAGCACAGCAGAACCGCGCCCGCATAAAACACCCACTTTCCCGCTTTTCGTGGATCACGCGCTGATGTTGATGCAGTGCTCATACCTGCGCTCCTTTCGGCACGCGCAAGATGCGCAACAAGATGAGAGTGAAGGCGATGGAAATTCCCAAAATGACGAGCGCATATGCGGCAGCAACCCCGCTGTCCTGCAGGATGAACTGCCACTGATAGGTCTCACCCATCAGAACAGGCAATGTTGTTCCACCCAAAGCTTCGACAACGGCAAACACTTCAAAGGCAAGAATAACTCGCAGGATGAGCGCGGTCTGAAGGCTCGGCCGCAACATGGGCAATGTGATGCGGGTAAAGCGCTTCCAGGCGCTCGCCCCAAACACTTCGGCGGCCTCGTAATATTCTTTCGGGATCAGGCCCATCCCAGCAACCAGTATGACAAGCATAATCGCGGTGGCGCGCCAGATCTCGGCAAGCGCGATGGCAATGAACACCGTGTACCAGCTCTGATAGGACAGATGGGCAGTCGGGGAATCCACAAGACCCACATTGAACAAAATGGAATTCAGGAACCCCTGCTGTTCAAAAATGGAGAGCCAGATCAGGCCGGCTGCAAGGTCGGAGATGCCGAGTGGTATCGTCCAGATATAAAGGAACATATCCCGTCCGCGCTCCATCTTGGTCACCATGGTTGCCATGGTCAGCGACAGGATGAGCTGCACCGGCACCACAATGGCGGCAAGCCAGAGCGTGTTGGAGAAGGCAATCGGGAACTTCCAATGGGACCGCATGGTCTCGAAATTGCCCATCGAGAACCCACCGTTGCTATCGGTGAATGCCTGCATGGCCACCAGAAAGAACGGATAAAGGAAGAACAGGAACAGAAATGCGGTTGCAGGAAGCAGCAGCATATAAGGAAGCAGCCGGGTGTGCATCACGCGCTCCTATTCACCGGTCAAAAGGGTTGGGTCAGGTCGGTCGATCGGAAATGGATCGACACTAAGGTCTCAAGTGAAGCGGGAGGGGATACTGGTTCCCCTCCCGCCAACAGGGACTTACTCTACCGGGCAAGCGCCTTCGGATGGAGCATCCGGCTGCCAGCATGGTGCACCGGTTTCGTTCATGATCTTGGCGAGTGCTTTCTTCTGGTCGTCAAGCACAGCCCGAACAGGCTGTCCTGCCAAGACGATACGCTCGAACGTATCGGTAAACACCTGGCTGAACTTACCGCTTTGCTTGCCGAGCCCTGCAGGTAGCATGCCGGGATTGGCGTCCGCAGAACCAGCCATCTTCGCGATTGCAGCACCGGAAATCTTGACCGCAGCGGGCAGATCATCAGGGAGATCCACATTGACCACAGGGAAGAAGTTGGTTGCCTTCAGCGTCTTGATCTGCGTCTCAGGCTTCATCAGATAGGCAATCAGCGACTTTGCGGCTTCCATGTCGGGGGCCGTTTTTGGAATGGCAATTCCAGCAATCACTGGCATGAAACCACGACCGGTCGGGCCGGCCGGTGCCGGGAAAGCGATGAAGTCGTCGGGACGCTGATTGAATGCATCAGCGAGCCGTGCGGTGTGGTCGAAAGCAACCCACACTTCGTCAGACAGGAGCTGTTCCTGCATGAAATTGAAGTTGGTGGAAGCCGGGTTGGTGTACTGCCACAGTTCCTTGAACTTGTTCCAGGCTGTTTCTGCTTCGCTGGACGCGAACTTGCGTACGACGGAGTTTGTATAGGATGGATAGAGATAACCCTGGAAGAATCGGTGTTTCAGTCCCTTCGGACCGGCAGGGAAGCCAAACTTCGGGCCACCTGTTTTTTCCGCCATGTTTTTTGACCATGCAATAAGCTGGTCATAGGTGAGCGCATTGACGTCTGCACCTTCCGGCAGGAATTCCAAGGCCTTTTTGTTGGCGGCCATGATGTAGGTTGCCTGCATCCACGGCATATATTTCTGCTCGGACGTGCCAAGCATTGCCAGTTTCTGGAAATTCACATCGCCCTTCACAAGGCTCGACAGATCAACGAGATCGTCACCCAGCGAAGTGAAGTTGCCGTGAAGTGAGCCAAGCACGCCAATTGTGCCCTTGTTGGCCGCAATTTCAGCCTGCAAACGGGTCAGCCAGGGACCACCTTCCGTGGGCTGAAAATCAACGGCCTGTCCGGCACCGGCCAAAACCTCGTCGCGCATCTTTTGCGCTTCCTGCGCTGGCCGCGCCTGTGTTGACCAGAACATGGTGTCGGCAATTGCCGTTCCGGTCGTTGCCAGCAACGCGACGGACGAAATCGCAATTGCAAGTTTTTTTCTGAAGATCATGTACTCGCTCCCTGATGGTTGATCGTTGCGCCGGTCCAAATAGATCAGGCGCCTGTCCTCCAGCGGCACGATCCGCCGCCGCCTGCCGTAACGGCATTCAAGATGGTATAACGATATACCATTTCCTGTCAACAAGCTTGAAAAATTTGACTGGGCGATATAATTTCCAGGAGGTGCAAACCAATCAGAACGGTACATCGAAATATCAAACGGATGACTGACAAGCCAAGTTTGCAAACCGTTGCTGAGACAGCCGGCGTTTCTATTGCGACTGTAAGCCAGGTGATGCGGGGGGCAGGACGCATTTCACAGGCCACAAGGCGTAAAGTGCTCGATGCTGTGCGAAAGGTCGCCTATGTGCCGGATGCACGAGCGGCAGCAATGCGTTCGGGAAAAAATTTCGAGATTGGGCTGCTCATTCATAAGATCGCAAACCCCTTCAATGCAGAGGTAATCTCAGGGGTCAGCGATATGATGGAAACGCAGGGCTATCTGGTTTCCATTCTCGATTCCAGAGATGAACCGGACCGCGAATTCAGACATATCGAAGCGTTGATCCGCAACATGCGCGGCGGCATCCTATGGGTTCCAACGACAGATGTGCAGGACGAAACCTACAAGCTGATCCACACGCACAGGATACCCGTGGTAACGTTCCTGCGGCGATCGCGTGATCCAATGATCGACCACGTGGCGATTGAAAACATGCGCGCCACGGAAGATGCAACCAACCATTTGGCGGATTTGGGTCATCGTCACATTGCCTATGTGGGCGGGCGGCAGCAGGTCGATTCGCGGCTGGAACGCATCGATGGATACAAGCGCGTCATGGAACAGCGCAAGCTTGCCGCACCAATTGTCATTCCATGTGAGGATACAAAGGCTGCGGGGTTTGAGATTGTTCAAAAACTGCGGCAGGAAAACCCGGAGGTTACCGGGATTGTGTGCAATGGTGACATGGTGGCGCTGGGAGCACTCACCGGTTTGCAGCGCATTGGGCTTGAACCGGGGCGGGACATGTCCGTCATCGGGTTTGACGATATTCCCGATGCGGCCATCACAACACCTCCGCTGACCACAATGGCCGTTCAGCCCTATGAACTTGGCCGCAAGCTGGCCCGCGCCATGCTTGACCGCATCAACACACCCGATCTTCCTGCGACTTCAATGCTGATCCGGGCGGTATTGGTTGAACGGGCAACAACAGGTCGGCAATCTGCCCAAAGGCCGAAGATGAAAAATTGAAGGGTAGCACGCTCTTAAGATGCCCTCGCCAAAGTGCCGGAATTGATCCCCTGCGCCAATGGTTGACCCTGCCTAAAGCAGGTTCACCTTAAACAATGGCGGCGTTCGGCTCGAATTGCTGCCCCGCTTGTTTTGTCAGAATTTCATATATCAAAAACCAACCGAAAGCCTTGGTGGCTTGTCGTGGAATCTGGCGTGGTTCCAGTTCGTGCGGCAATCCGATAACGATAGCAGTAGCTTTGATGGCAAAGGAATGAGCCTCCTTTCAACACCTTCGTTCCCCGCATGCGCTTTGCGTGTTTTCTTGCCTGCTTGGAGATGGAACGCACTTTGAAGGGAACGGATGTCCATTCCCATACGTTGCCAACCATGTTGTAGAGACCAAAACTATTTGGTTCGAACGATTGTGCCGGTGCAGTTGTCGGGTGGCAATCCTTTCCCAAATCGCATTCTGGAAATTGCCCCTGCCAAATATTGCACTGGCGAAGTTCGCCACCGTTGGGTGCATCGTTGCCCCAAGGATAAAGCACGTCGCCGCGCCCCCCTCGGGCTGCATGTTCCCATTCCACTTCTGATGGCAGTCTACCTCCCGCCCATTCCGCAAACGCCTGCGCATCATTCCAGGACACATGGACGACCGGATGTTCGGGATTGCACCCCATATCGCTTTGAGGACCGACAATATGCTTCCAATTCGCTCCCTGAACACTGAACCACCATTGCGCGTGGGAGTCAGCACCTTCCAACAATGCCTGCTCGGGCAATTGGCCCTGGAACACGTAAGACCATCCAAATCTTTCGGCCTCTGAGATGTAGCCGGTGGCGCTCACAAAAGCATCGAACATGGCGTTGGTGACCGTTGTTTGCATTATCGCAAATGGCGCGACCCTTTTTCGGCGCAATGGTCCTTCTTCGTCGGCTGGGATGACGGGATGATCAGTTCCAAAGATTGCGTCTCCTCCCGGAATAGCACTTGAACTGATGGTGAGCGGTTGCGACTCGGACGAAGGCACGTTGATGGATTCAGCGACGAGTTTTCGTGATGGGTGAGGCTCTGGCCTACAACAAGACTCTTTCAATTCGCTTCTCACCTTGAGTTCATTGTTTATTCGGCATTGCGACATCCATCCCTCAAGCACTTAGGCTCCGGTGACGGCAATCACCCATCAGGCGCAGTAGGGGTTCGAGACGTCCCAGCGGTGCTGAGAGAGGTACGGGCGTTGTTGCAAGTTGGGCGCGCGTATCGTCCCACATAGCTTTGAGGTCGCGCCAATCAGCGACCTCGCTGGATGGATCGCTCGATGAACGAACGACAATTTCCGGGAACTGGCTGCGACCAGTGGGTTGGCCGGATATGTTGTAACGCAAATCAAATGACCAACGGTATTCATCCGATAGATCGGGGCGCGACGCGTGGGGTGTCAGCGGGTGGAAAATCACTGCACCTCCCGCTTTGACCGGGGTCGGCTGGATGTTCTCGGCGGCAGGTAAATATTCGTCGATAATCTCAACCTGCTTTCGGCAGCAATGGGGGAGCAAATCGTTTGTTGGCCCCGACTTCGCCACCTGCAAACATCCATTTTCCAATGTCGCATCCGTAATTGCGACCCAGACGGTGACCATTGTCGTCTCGTTTGCTTCGGCCAATGTCACACCCTTGTCCTGATGCCAACCGGTGGCAACCACATGCGCGCGCAGCTCGTCGGATCGGGCGGCACTCTGTGGTGGCTTGATACGGACGTGCTGAATGGGGCTTGCGGTAATTTCCGGGCCGATCAAATCTTGCACCACATCCAGAATACGCTCGTGGCGAATAAGGTCAAAGATGGCGGGACCCATGTGCATAGGGCTGTCGGAGCGCACATCCCCATGCGGCAAACAGATCGTCAGCGGCTGGTGGACGTCAAGCTGATTGGCATAGCCCTGATCCAGTTTATCCCAGAACGACAGGCCTTCCGGTGCAATAGCGACCAACCCATCACGGTACCAGGTTGCGTAGAGGTCATCGACCAATTTGGCGTACTCAGAACGGACGCATTCAAGCACTTCTTGTGCAATCAGATTTTCAATGACCAGAAAGCCTTTTGATTCAAAATGGGTCTTTTGCTCCTTGGCCAGCATATTGTTTTCTTTCAGATTTTGGATTTTGCCTCGGGGAAAAAGACCATGTCGCCCTTTTTGTTTATGGGAGGAACGGGCCACTGGTTGCCACGAGTCAGGCTTAGGCCACGGTTCGGGCCGGGGTAGAAGGTTCGCCCTGGTTCACCCACGGGTTCGATACCGTTCCACCATTTCTCGTCTGTTCCATAGGTTTCAGATTTCAGCAGCGCCATCATTCGGGTAACCGTGTCGGCATAGTCCCTGTTTTGACCCAGATCGGACATCTCATGAGGGTCATCGTGTAAATCGAAAAGCTGGATATGGTTGCCGCAGGGGTACCAGATCAGCTTGTAACTGGAATCACGGATCATGCGCGAGCTGTGCTGATCTTCGCCGAACTCGCCATAGATGTAGTCCCGTTGAGGGTCAGTCACCGTCGACCGCCCATCGCAATGGCTGGGTGCTTCGATTCCCGCCAGGCCAAGAAGCGTGGGCATTACATCTTGAAGCCCGGTCACCCGCGCGTCCACGGAACCAAAGGGTAACCGGTTATCTCCGTGTTCGCCCATCAGAATCATCGGCACATTGCTGGAGCCTTCGTAAAATGTCTGCTTTGCCCACAGCCCGTGATTGCCCAGATTGTCCCCATGGTCTGACGTGAACATGATGATTGTGTTGTCGAGCACGCCTTCTTCTCTGATCGTCCCGATCAGGGCCCCGATTTGCTGGTCGATATGAGAGCAAAGCGCATAAAACGCCCGTCGCGCCCATCGAACTTCGCGCTCGGAATATACATCTCGGGCCTTTATACCCTGCAGATTGTACGGCAACTCGCCAAGAGACCATTCGCCCACATAGGGCATATCAATTTCAATATCGGCGTAGTGGTCGAGAAACCGTTTTGGTGGCACGAGCGGTGGATGCGGGTGTCGATACCCCAGGTACCAGAATGCGGGGCGTGTGGGATCACGCCTGCGGATACATCTGGCCATTGTATCAGTCGCCCAATTGGTGGCGTGGACACGCTCGGGCAGGTGCCACGCTGTTGCTTGATAGGCGTTGTTTGACATTCCATGAGCGAACTGCTGGCCAACAAACCCCTGGTCCCCCAGAAAAATCTCATAGTCATCGGTGACACCATATAGCGTGCGGCCCTCGTCATCGAGCTGAACGTCATCAAAACCGATCCTATCTCGCTGTGGATAGGTATGTGTTTTGCCAACGGCGTACGCCTGATAACCTTCATCCCTGAAGCATTGCGCCAAAGTTGGCAGTTCCGGTTCCATCGGTCGATAGGGTTGAAAGGTCCGGTCTCCGTGTTTCCTAGGCGTGCAACCGGTCATCAGCGTGCGCCGTGCGGGAAGACAGACTGGTGTTTCTGAGTAACAATTGCTGAAACGCACGCCATTTCGACACAGCTGATCGAGTACTGGCGTGTGAACGGCGGGATGATCCGCTGCGCCCAGCAATGCGGCCGGCCAGTGATCCGTTACGATTAGAAGAACATTCGGCCGGTTTGTCATAATTTCCCTGTCTTTCTACCAACAAGAAATCTTGTGGCTGGTGGGCCAAGTATTAACACGGCTGTCACGGCGAAGATGAAAAGCGCTATTGGTTCTGATAAGAACTCAACTGTGTCCCCTCTTGCGCTGATCAGTCCTTGTCTGAGTTTGCCTTCCAAGGTGCTACCCAGAGCCATGCCTATAACAATCGGCGCGACGGGGTAGTTGGCAAACCGCAAAATCACACCGCAAACACCGGCAATCAAACAGATCAGGATGTCCGCATGGTTGCCCCTGACCACAAATGCCCCAATCAGTGAAAAAAGAAGGATCATGCCCATTAGCACCGGCTCGGGCATCTTCAGAATTTTGCCAAATATCCTTGCGCCAAGAACTCCCAGTCCAAACATGAGGAAGTTCGATATCAGGATAATAAGAAAGGCTCCGGTCAAAATGTGCGGATTGTTGTTTACGAGGTCAAACCCAGGTGTCAGGCCCTTGATGGTTAGAACGCCCAACAGCACCACCGTACCTCCATCCCCGGGGATACCGAGTGCCAGCGTTGGCACCAATGCGCCACCTGTGACGGCATTGTTGGATGCTTCAGACGCGATCAGCCCATCTGGTTCTCCCTTTCCAAAATTTTCTTTGCGCGGGGACGTTCGCTTGACCTCCGAATAGCTGACAAAGGTCGCCGCAGTGGCGCCGGTCCCCGGCAGAATGCCGATAAACGTGCCGATAACCGATGATCTCAACAATTGCGGATACCGAAGTTTGACGTCTCTTAAGGGGGGCAGTCGGAAGCCGACATTGCGAACGTCATTTGGTTTATCGATGAAGTAATATGCGGCTCTATGGAAAACTTCCGACAGTGCAAATAGCCCAATCAGCACCGGAATAAGTGCGATGCCGCCCATCAACATTGGTTGCCCGAAATCAAAGCGGGAATAACCGGTTAGATCGTCCGGCCCAACCGTGGTGAGCCATAGGCCAATCATCCCACCCAGCAAACCTTTCACTGGGCTGGTACCTGAAACCCACGCAATGCAAGTGAGTGCAAACACAATAATGGCAAAGATTGCGGCAGGCCCAAAGGCCACAGAAACACTTGCCAGTAGCGGCGCCGCAACTATGAGAACGACCAGTGAGAAAACGCCACCGATGAATGAGGCCAACGTCGCCCAACCGATAGCAAGATCGGCGTTGCCCGCCTTGGCCATCGGATATCCATCGAGGACGGTTGCCGCTGATTGAGGCGTTCCGGGCGTGTTGATCAGAATGGCTGAAATCGAGCCGCCATACACCGACGTGACATAGATACCGAGAAAGAGCGCCAGTGCCGTTTCGGTCGAAAGGCCAAAGGTGAACGGTAGTGCGACAATCAACGCAGCAACCGTCCCAATTCCGGGCAGGCATCCTGCAACCGTGCCCCAAACGCAACCGATCACCATTGCAAGCAGAACTTGCATTGTTGCGAATTGTGTTATTGCGAGGAATATCTGATCCATTGATCACTCACAATCGGTGAAACCAGGGGGAATTGGGCAACAGCAGCTCAAACCCGAACGTGAAGAGCATCCAGATCGAAAACGGGGCAATCAGGCTAATGAGCAGCAGCGGCACAATGCGCCTGTATTGAAGCGTCCAGCAGAACATAAACAGGCCCGGGATCGCGGCTAGCAAAAATCCGATCTTGGTCATGCCCACGCCAGTTCCGATAGCAATGAACAGAACCGCCAGGAATTGTCGGAAATTGATCTGGGATGAAGGTTCGTGCGCTGTTCTGAATTCTCCAATCAGAACCAACGCGGACAACAGGATCCAAACACCAAGAAAAATGCGGGGCGCCAAGGCCGGGCCTACATCGCCTCCGAACGTGGGGACGTCAAACTGTTCCCCAAACGTGGCTGCAAACAAAAAGCTACCTGTGGCGACAAGACAAACAGCCACAAACACATTGAAGAAACGCACCATCGGTCGCCAAATCTATTCTGTCGATGACGAAACTGCAGCCTATGAAACAATGAAGGCTGCAGATGCGCGCACTATTTGATAAGACCTGCGTCTTTCAACAATTGTCCGTTCAACTCGTAGGCGCTCTTGAAGAAGGGGCCAAACTCACCTGTTCCCATGTATCTGACAAGGCGATTGGCACCGGCCATGTTCTTTTTGAAACTGTCGGTTTGAACCACTTTGGCACAAGCGTCAGACAGTTTGGAAACGATGTCGGCGGGTGTATCAGCTTGGGTGAAAAATCCAAACCAGACAGACACTTGTGTATCATAGCCAAGTTCCGCCATGGTGGGTATGTCTGGGTGTTGATCGGATCTTTTGTCAGCCATTATGGCCAACGCGCGCCAACCAAATTTTGAGTTGAAATCTGCGAACCAGGCGGTTGCATCAGCGCGGCCGCCATTGATTTCAGTCGCAATGTCTCCGCCGCCCTTGGTTGGAATATACTGGGTTTGAATGCCGAGCTTTTTGTCGGAAGTCAGTTGAGCAACATGTGCCATTGAGCCCGGACCCGCGCCAGCGAACTTGATTCCAGCGCCCTTTGCGGCTGCGACGTAGTCATCCAGGTTTTTGATGGGGCTGTTTTCGCTCACCACCAAATAAAATGGGCCCTGGCTGACCATGCAAATCGGTGCCCAGCTGTCGGCATTGTAACGTGTCTTTTTCAAATGTGGCTGTGTGGTCGTTGTTCCAACCGGCAGGAAACCTAAATTGTATCCGTTGGCATCGGCCTGGGCAAGCTGGGTTGCTCCCACAGTTCCACCAGCGCCCGTAACATTGCTCACAACAATGTTCTGACCAAGAATTTTCTCCAACTCCGATGCGAAAAATCTGGCTGGCACATCTGTTCCGCCTCCCGCACCAAATGGCACAAGCATTTTGATTGTGCGATCTGGATATTCTGCAAATGCCGGTGCGGTATAAAATGCCATTGATGCTACCAACAGGGCAGCGGCCTTAAGTTTGATCATGGTTCCCTCTCATCCGATGTTGCAATCCACCGACTTCCGGTTGGATGCCTCCCTTTTTGTGATCTCCGACAACTTTAAGATCGTCGATCAACCTGGCAAACGCCCTCGAACCACGCTGTTTTGCGCGGATACGAGCCCGAGAGTTTGATAGTAGGGATGGGATTCAAATAACAAAAATGATATTAGGTGCAATTCTCATAACGAACTGGAATATCTTTGGCCTCCTCTGTTAAACTACAGCAGCTTCGGGCGTTTCGGGCGATTATGTTAACCGGCAGTGTCTCTCAGGCCGCCCGGAACCTGAATCTCACCCAGCCAGCAATTAGCAAACAAGTCAGCTTGCTTGAGAGCGTGCTTGGCATTCACCTTTTTGAGAGACGACGTGGCGGACCAATGGTGCCGACAGGTGAGGCGATCGAGTTTTTCAATTCAATTGAAGCCACGCTCGCCGGAATCGAGAAGATTGGTGTTATTGCCCACAAGATCACCGAACGCAGCCAAGCCAGAATACGTGTCGCAGCAACACCACCAATCGTGAACTCCAGCGCTCTTGCAAGCGCTTTGCAGTCTTTCAGATTAAACACACCATCGACCAGTCTCGCGTTGGAATCGCGATATCGGATGGATATCGAGGAGTGGGTGGCCAACCATCAGGTCGAACTTGGCCTGGCTCTTTTACCGGCCAGGCATCCCGACCTGCTGGAGTTGCCACTCGTGACGACCCGTGCGGTTGCCGTTTTTCGGAAAGATGTCTGGGATGTGGGGCACGATGCGGTGGATATCGAATCCCTAGCCGGGCAAAATCTCATATTGCCCTCGCGTCAACCACTGAGAGATAAATTCGACGCGTGCTTTGATGAACTACACCTGGGCCTGGAACCCCATATCGATTGTTCTTCTGCCTATACGTGCGCAAGTCTTGCTGCAAACGGACTGGGTATCGCGGTCTGCGACCCCTTGAGCGCATCGTCTTTTTCGAGGCCGGGCATCAATATTCTGGAAATTACCCCAAGAATCGAACTCGCCTATGGCGCAATCATGCGAAAGGATTCGAGAAACAATCCTGTCATTGAGACATTTCTTGAGCATTTGAAATCAAAGTTCAAAGGTGAATTTGCCTAATGTCGGATTTGTTTGCCCATTGTTATTGCTACAACCGATTTCGTCGGAAGAAGCCGTTTGTTTCACTCAAGGCAAATCGAACAAAGATTCTCAGCCAATTTGCGGGCGGGTGATTTGAAATTTGGGACCCAACTACCTCAAGTGCGGCGGGGTTGGGGTGCTCCTTAGAAACCAACCGGCTAAAGCCAACCAGCATCTGTCGTATTGTATAACTGTTTTTCGTTGGCTCGAATTGGGCGCTTCGTGGCCGCGAAGAGTGCAGGAAATTTGCCACGCCAACGAAGGCTTACCGGCACCGTATGGCGGTGTTGGATAGGGTACTCAGTACGGTTCAATGGCAAGTGTTCCGACTGAACGAACTCACTCGCAATTACGGAAAGCGGTATTCGAGGAAAACCAGATAGGGTTCAAACTCAGGCGGGTTGGCATTTTCCGGATAGCGTTGAATGTATTGAAATCCGAACCGCTCGTACATTGTGAGCATCGACCGGTTCCCTTTTGCAGTATCGGCGTAAACGGCGCGGCATCCCATTTTTTTGGCCTCTTCGATGCGCATATCAAACAGGCGTTTTCCTATTCCTGTTCCCTGAGCTTCGGGCCTTACGAACATCCGCTTCATTTCGACCGCGTCAGGGCGTATCCGGCGGAGTGCGCCGCACCCGAGCAATTTCTCGTCCTCACCGTATGCAAGTACCAAGCGCCCTTCTGGCGGAAGCATCTCATCAAGATGGTCAATGTTGCCGTCAGCCATCTCCTCCGGCGAAAGTGCCGGGCCACCCGCTGCTTCAAATGTCTTCAAAATGATCGTGTAGTACTCAACCAGCAAATCCCGGAATGAGGGTATGTCTCTAACCTCGCTGACAAATGAGACCATCGCTGACATTGGACCAATTCCTTGTTTCTGGTACTCGCCAAGACTAGCACTCCTTCAGCCTGTCAGTATACGCAATCGGCAACTAAGCCCGTTCTGAGCAAACGAGACTCTGTAGACGTTCGTCAGGCGGTTTTTTCGATCAGGAAATCGATCATGGCACGGGTCTTTGTTGGTAAATTTTCCCGGCTTGCATAAACCGCATGAACGCCGGCGGGAGGTCGTTCGAAGGCTGTCAGTATGGCGACCAAATTCCCGTTCTCAAGTTCGTCCCTGCAGAAAAGCTCCGGCAATCGCGTAACGCCTCTGCCTGCCAGGGCCAGTGCTTTCTCTGTTTTTGCGTCGTTGCAGCAAATTCGGGGCTCGATCAGCACAGAAAGATCGCGTTCGCCAGGATCCGAAAAGCTCCAACTTCCAACCGCACCCTGGGTGGAAAAGTCGATCAGGCAATGGTTCACCAGATCGCCTGGATGCATGGGCTCGCCAAACTCTTCGAGATAGCCCGGCGAGGCAACCGCAATCCCGCGCGTGCGGAAGAGCTCGCGGGCAATCAAATCGGAGGGCGGCAATGATCCAATTCGCACAACCAGGTCGAAACCCTCGGCCACGATATCCGCGCGCCGCTCGGAAACCTCCAGTCGCAGGGATACGTCCGGGTACCGATCGAGAAACTCCGGTAGCCAGCCGTTAAGGCAACCATGCGCAAACACCACCGGTACGCTCATTCGCAACTCGCCGAACGGACGGTCACCGAGCGCCTGCAACCGTTGTTCCATGGCGTCGGCATCGTCGACCAGGCGACGCACACTATCGTAATAGGCCTTCCCCGGCTCGGTGAGGCTGATCTTACGCGTGGTCCGGTTGAGCAATCTCGTGCCAAGCCTCTTTTCCAGTCGCGCAATTTCCTTGCTGACATGACTGGCTGTGTGCCCCAGCTTCTTGGCAGCTGCGGTAAATCCATCCTGCTCGACCACGGCGCAGTACAAAACCACTCCTTCGAAGAGCTGTCGATTATATTTCATTTGGACTTAGTAATGTTCCAATTCAGCTATTAATATCAAATACAATCATAGTTATTTGTGAGCAAGGCCAATGAGAGGCAGGACCATGCTCGACATCAATAACTTTGACCACATCGGTATACGCATCAGTGACCGGACCGCGTCCGTCTCATTTTACGAGTTGCTGGGCTTCAAGCTCATCGCCGATGGCGGGTACGAAAACGGACATCCGCTCGTGATGCTCCATCCAAGCGGGATCAACATCAACCTTCTCGGACCAGCCACAGCCAGGGCCGGTGAAAACGTCCTCATGGATGAGCCGGAAAAATATCCCGGAATTACTCATCTGGCTGTCAAGGTGAAAGACGCCGAAGCAACCGAAGCGTTTGTGGTCCAGAGCGGCATCGTCATCACAGGGCGCCGGGAATTTCGCGGAACCAAGACGATCTTCATCCGCGACCCGGACCGCAATGTGCTGGAGCTCGTCGGTCCCGGCCCCAGCGTCGCGGAACTCATTGCCGAGCACGTTCACGGCTGAGTTCGCGTTTCACATCCCCTCACCACAAAAGGAACATCCACATGCCAAAATTGTTGAAACCCATTCTGGCCGCCCTTGGCCTGGCTGCGGCAACCATCGTCCAACCTGTTCTGGCAGACACGCCAATCATCAAGACGATCAATGGCGTTGCCTCCTACCCGGACGGATACCAGGGGACACCCCGCCGTGCGGCGAATGAAGACCCATTCCTGTCGCCATCAAACGCTGCGCTCATTTTGATCGACTACCAGCCGCCGATATTGGCCGGTGTTAGAAACATTGACCACAAGGACCTGATCAACAACACCACGGGACTGATCAAGACGGCGGTCATCTATGACATTCCGATCATATTCAGCCATGTGGCCGTCGGGTTGAATGGCTATGATCCGATGATTGAGGAACTGCGGAAACTGGCACCAAACGCTGTCTTCATTGACCGAACCAACGTCAACGCCTGGGAGGAGCCTGAATTTGTCGCCGCTGTAAAGGCGACCGGCAGGAAGAAGCTGATTATGGGCGGCCTTTGGACCGATGTATGCTTGGCCTATCCGGCGATTGAGGCTGAGGCGGCCGGGTATGATGTATACGTGCCCGAAGACGCTGTCGGCTCCATTTCTCAGAAGAGCCACGAAAACGGCATGCGTCGCATGATTGCTGCCGGAGTTGAACCGATCACCTGGAACGTCGTACCGGCTGAGTTGCAACGCGACCACGCCCGCAAAGACAAGCTCAAGGAAGTCACTCGCGTTTTCATGGAGCACCTGTTCAAGGTCGATCCAAATAGCACCTGGTAAGACAGGTCACGCCGGGGGCAATAGTTGCTCTCGGCGTGCCTATGCAAACGGTTTAACCGTGGACTGCTCGCCCAAAGCTTAAAGGCTCCGCTCCGCGATTGTGTTTCAGCACTTCTGGTGCGGTTTCAATGTCATTCTCTTTGTTGGGCCAGGTATCGAACTCTGAGACTGCGCGACGACAATCGGCAGAAATCAGGTAGCGCTCGGACTTGAACGCCTCACGAAACGAGTTCTTCTTGTAGGCGTCTTCAAAGCATGTGTTGAACAGTGCCCGTTCGGACAGTTTCGTAGCCCAACATGGCACCTGCCACCATCATTGAAACTAAACGTGGATTTGACTGCTAGCAGACCTGATGCGGCTTGCGGTTTATTGCTGTGCTGTCGCAACAAATTGTGCGACCAACCAGCGGACGGCTGGATTGTTCCGCGCACGCTCGTGCCAGATAATATGATACGGAAATCCGTGGCTTGGACGATAGGGCACCGCATCAACCAGAAACGCGTGCGTGAGCAACGCTCCAAGCCGACTGGGCACCGGTGCCACAGCATCCGTATCAGCGACGATAAACGACATGGCTGTGAAAAACGGAACTGACAGCGTAGACTTAGCGCTGCCCAGTTCATCGCGTAGCACCGGGTCTGCTTGAAGATCCTCCTGAGTCGGGTAAGCGAATTCCACCTGAGGAAACCCGACAATATCTTCCGGTTCAAGGGCTGTACGTTGTGCCATCAAATCCATCAGCGGATGTGACTTGCGCATAACCAGAGAGTAGCTTTCGTCAAACAGCTTCTGAACGATGTAGTCTCCCTTCACGTTCAGCGCGGCGTAAAGCACAAAGTCGATTTCTCCTGCGTCGAGCATCGTGAAGCTTTCCGGCACTAATGGAGAGACATCCACTGAGACTGATGGTGCGTCTTGCGCCAGATTTCGCATGACAGGCCCGATAACGCAGGCGGCTGCATAGTCCGTGCACGCAATGCGGAAACGCCGATCAGATTCTGACGGAATGAAATCGGGTCTCGAAAAGACGGTTTGCAGCGAAGAAAGAGCGTCCGAGACCGGCTCCTGCAGAGATGCAGCATGATCCGTCAACTGATAACCCTTTTGCGTTCTGATGAGCAGCGGATCACCGGTTAAACGGCGGACACGCGCCAGTATGCGGCTGGCAGAGGGTTGGCTGATCCCAATGATCTCAGCCGTGCGTGTCACGCTTCCCGTCTGGAGCAGAACATCGAGAAATCCCAGCACGCGCATATCCAGCGCGGCAATTTCTGCATTCATATTCTGCATGTCGATCATCCATTTTTGATCATTTCGAGAATGTTCAACTACTGCTATCGAACCAGGAGATGCAACCAATAGGCTCAGAAATGCGCGCATTCACGCGCTCTTGGGCGCCATCGAGAGACGCCTCATGCTCAGCTTGACGATCAATGATATCCGACACGACCTGGACACGTCTGATGACACACCGCTGCTGTGGGTGATCCGGGATATTGTCGGTTTGACAGGAACCAAGTTTGGATGTGGTGCGGGTCTATGCGGCGCGTGCACCGTGCATTTGAACGGGGAAGCCGTACGCTCCTGTCAGACCAGTCTGGGCGAAGCGGCCGACGGTACGATCACCACCATCGAGCATGTCGACACCACAGAAATCGGTGCCAGTGTCCAGGCCGCATGGCAGGAAATCGATGTTCCGCAATGCGGGTACTGCCAACCCGGTCAGATAATGTCAGCCACTGCCCTGTTGGCGAGCACTCCCACACCAGACCATGCCGCGATCGACGAAGCGATGGCCGGCAACATTTGCCGGTGCGGCACATATGCGCGCATCCGTGCGGCGATCCATGCGGCTGCGGAGGGCTAAATGAAGATGACCTCTTCCTCAACATTAGTCAGCCGCAGGGGTTTCCTGGCCTCCGGTGTCGCACTTGGCGGCGGGTTGATTGTGGCCACATCGGTGCCCGACTTTTCATTGGCGAACGCTGTTCTTCTCGATGACGCAGCCATCAAGGACATTGCCTTCAAGCCAAGTGCCTACATTGAGATTGCTACCGACGGACAAGTGATCCTGACCATCGGCAAATCGGAAATGGGACAAGGCACTTTAACCGGCATTGCCCAACTCATCGCAGACGAGCTGGGGTGTGCCATGGACACGATTTCTGTGGTTCAGGCGAAGTCGGCACCGGAGTTCGGCTTTCCCTTCAACGGTTTCATGATCACCGGAGGCTCTAGTGGGCTGCGCAGTGAATGGAAAAGAATGCGGGAGATGGGGGCGGCGGCACGCATGATGCTGGAGCGGGCAGCCGCCGACAGGTGGGGTGTCGATGTCAGCACATTGTCGGTGAGCGACGGGGTCATTTCCAGTCCAGATGGGCAGCAGTGGACTTTCGCTCAACTCACACACGATGCCGCAAAACTGCCCGTGCCGGAAAAACCAGCATTGAAATCCGCAGATAAACGGTCAGTCATCGGCAAGACCGTCAAGCGTGTGGACACCCGGCAGAAGATCACAGGACAGGCCGTCTTTGGGATCGATGTCCGGGTCCCAGACATGTTGACCGCCATAGTGGTCAATGGGCCATTGTTAATGGCAAAGGTGCGGTCAGTGGATGCCAGTAAGGCTCTGTCGCGTCCCGGCGTTCGCCATGTCATTCCCATCTCGACCGGCGTCGCCATTGTTGCAGATCACTATTGGGCGGCACATTCAGCCCGCGACGATGTGGATATTGAATGGGAAGCTGGACCGTTCCAAGGCATTGGAATGGACGAACTGCGCGAAGGTTTCCGTAAGGCGCTCGACACGCCTGGCATTGTTGCGGAATCTTCCGGCGACGTTTCGACGGCCAACAAATCCAAGACGATCACACGTGACTTCGAACAGCCATACCTCGCCCATGCGTGTATGGAGCCGATGAACTTTACCGTTTCCATTGGGGATGGTGTTGCTGAGGTCTGGGGGCCGACACAGGCACAAAGCCTTGTGCAGGCTTCTGTTGGCAAAATCGCTGGAATCAATCCGAAAAATGTAACCGTTCACACGACCTTTCTAGGGGGCGGGTTTGGACGCAGGTCCGCTCAGGATTTTGTTGAAGCCGCAACAGAAATCGCCATTGCTGTCAGGCAACCCGTTCAGCTTGTCTATTCCCGGGAAGACGATATGCGCGCCGGGCGCTATCGATCCTTCAGTCTGACCAGAGCTTCCGGCAGCCTGGATGATGCAGGCAAGTTGGTCGCGCTCGACGTAAAGATCGCCAAGCCGTCGGTTTCCAAATGGTCTCGCCTGCCCTTTTTGATCAGAGAGGACGGCGTCGATGAACAGGCAGTCGAGGGTCTGATCAACCTGCCCTATGACATTGCAAACACGCGCGTTGAGTGGGTGGATCATGACCCGGGGGTGCCGGTTCATTTCTGGCGTGCGGTTGGATCGTCGCACAATCCGTTTGTGATTGAGAGTTTATTCGACGAGCTGGCAGTCGCCGCTGATCAAGACCCTTTGACGTTTCGCCGCAGGCTGCTGAAGAGCAAACCCCGGTACCTTGCTGTGTTGGACAAGCTGGCCGAAGACGCAAGTTGGACAAGCCGTGCTCCCGCAAATACCGGCCGCGGGCTTGCGCTCGTGACATCGTTCGAGAGCATTGTCGGCGAAGTCGCCGAGGCGAGGATCGTCGATGATGAGCTTCACGTCGATAGGGTCTCATGTGTCATCGACTGCGGGGTGGCGGTCAATCCCGGGCAAGTGGAAGCGCAGATGCACTCCAGCATTGTGTTTGGCCTGAGTGCGTTTCTTCGCGGAGAAATCACTTTGGAAGATGGGGAAATCCAGCAATCCAATTTCCATGATTACGAGCCGGTCCGCTTGCCCGAGATGCCGAAAATCAGTGTGAGTATTCTGGAAGGAGCGGATACACCGGGCGGCGTCGGCGAGCCGGGTCTGCCGCCACTTTTGCCGGCAATCGCCAATGCCGTTCATGGGCTCACCGGAAAACGGATGACGCAGTTGCCTTTTCGGCCATAGCCCGGAGCGCACCCGAACACATGAGGTTCGAGTCGGTCCGACGTATCTGCAAATCACGCCGTGGATCAGCCGACGAACTAAACAGGCTTCGGGTGGGGTTCATCAATCTGCACTGTTGGAGAGTATTTTTCGATGTTTAGAATATTGTTTTCGCTAGTCTTTTTTGTTTCTGCCCATCAGGCTTTCGCGAAGAGCCCGACTGTTGCCGGCGTGCCACCCTTCACCGAAGCGATCCTGCCAGTTGGACAGGACCTCTTTGCTGTCGCGATCGGCCCCGGTGGACCGGGTGTGGAATTTGGCTCGGACGCTGTAAATGGCGGCTTGTACAGGATCAGTGCCGACGGAGCGCATGAGGTCATCGAACTTTCCGATGGACAGGGTTTGCGCAACCCGACCGGTTTGGTTGAGGTCGAAGGTCAGATTGTGATGGTCGACGGGAATCAGGTGATTTCCACTTCGCCCGAGGGCGTCGTCAAATGGCGAAAAAGCCTGAATGAGGACGGTGTCTTTTTCTATGACGTTGAAGTGCTGGACGACACTTCGCTCATCGTTAGCGACTTCGGACGTGGGGTCTTTGTGCAGGTCTCATCCGAAACCGGGAACTTTCAGGCCTTCCTCCAGAACATCAAGATCAAAGGCCTTGCAAGGTTCAAAATAGACGGGGATCAGATCCATGCGGCGTCCTGGGGTGCGGACGACGCCTGGGACAGTGCCGTCTATCGTGTATCAAACATCAGTGGTGGTGCGGTGTCTGAGAAACTCACCGACGGGTTTGGAAACCTCGAATCGGTAGAAATCATAAACGGTGAGCTCGTTGTCGGTGCCTATCGTGGTCACAAGGACCATCAGATGTCCAAACTCATGAAGGTGGGTGCAGATGGCAGCATCCAGCCGTTGCAAGCCGGATCGGAAACACGAGGCGTTTCCGACATATTCTTCGATGGCAAATCGGTTTGGCTGACATTCTTCTACGATGCCGCGTTTTCGAGACAACCAGTCGAGCGTTTCCTTGCCGAATAAAATTCCAGGCTGCAGCCCACACGCCTGCGTGGGTTCAATCGCGCAATCAATCTACAGTCGGTTAGAGCAGGCCGTCCACACTGATGCTCGGTTTCGAATTCTTCTTAGCCGAGCCCCTCGTCCACGACTGTTACCAGCGGTTTTCGCGGCTTTTTTTGGTCGTCAGGTAGCATCAAACTCCCTGTGCCAAATCTGGTTGGGATCAAGCCAATCGACGCTGCAATTTTCTAGATGATGAAATCGCCCGCATCAAAATTGGCAACAGTAAGACTGGCAAACAGAATGCTGTCGCCACCGCCGAGATCCAGTCGAACATTATTCCCCACCTGGGTCAGAGCGCTTTCAACGTCATTTGTCGTGCCGTCATCGAATGCGCTGAAACCGCGAAAGCTGACATCAACCACGTCATCGGTGCCGGCCCCGGCAACGAAATCACCGATCTGATCTCCCCCATCTCCGGCATTGAAAATGAACAAATCGTCCCCAGCGCCCCCCAACAGCGTATCGTTGTCGAGGCCGCCGGTGATTGTATCGTTGCCGTCTCCGCCTTCCAGCTGATCGTTGCCGGCCCCGCCAATGATCGTATCGTTGTCGCCTTCGCCTCGGATCAGATCTCCCAGGCTGCTGCCGTTGATGGTGTCAGCACCGCCACCAGACTGGATGAGAATTCGTTCAATATCATTGAGTTGCGCAACCTGACCATCGACGTTGACGGCGCTGGCGGTCGCTGTGATCGTGTTGGCGACATTTGAGTTGTCCAGGTAACGGAAGTCGTCGAACCCGCCCACGCCACCATCCGCCAGGTCTCCATTGTTAACATCGTTGAATGTCAAAATATCGTTGCCCAACCCACCGAACAGTTGGTCGATGCCGGTGCCACCCTCCAGAATATCGTTGCCGTCACCGCCGTTGATTATGTCGTTGTCGGCCTCTCCGCGGATCAGGTCGCCAAGACTGCTGCCGGTGATTGTATCGTCACCCGCGCCCGACTGGATGAGTATGCGCTCGATATCGACCAGCTGAACGGTTTGGCCGTCCACTGTCACGGCGTTAGCGGCTGCCGTAATCGTGTTGTTGGTGGCGGTGTTGTCGATGAACCTGAAATCATCGAATCCACCCACACCGCCGTCCGCCAATTCACCGTCATTGACATCACTGAACACCAGGATGTCGTTGCCCGCGCCGCCAAACAGCTGATCGATCCCGGTGGAGGCTTGCAATTGATCGTTGCCGGCTGCGCCTGTGAGGACGTCGTCGCCGTCACGACCAGCAATGAAATCGTTCCCGTCACCACCGTTGAATTGGTAGTTCTCCACACCGGTTACGGCGATCTGGGTTCCGTCAAGCGACACTGTCGTGGCGCTGGCCGAAAGGAGGTGATTTGTTCCATCTGCCGCTGTGAACGCGAATGTGTCGTTGCCAGACCCGCCTTCGACCATATCGCCCACGGCAATGTCATCGAGGATTAGAAGATCGTCACCGGCACCGCCGTCGAGAACATCCAGACCAAGGCCGCCGCTGATCGTGTCATTGCCCGCATCGCCATTGATAATGTTGTCGAGGGCGCCACCGGTCACCGTATCGTTGCCATCGCCCGCGTTGAAAGCGGTTCCCACCACAAAACCTGCGGCCGCGGCAGCGGCGGCACTGTTCGCCAGGACAACAGTGTCATCCCCCGCGAGCCCGTCATATTGAGTGCCGTCCAAATAGGATCCCGCAACCACAGTGTTAAAGTCCACCACATCGGCGTTTGCGGTAAACAGTGAATCAGGACCCGACGAAATGATGTCGAATTCCAGTGTTTCAATTCTGGTGACCTTGAGATTGAGATCGAAACTCAATCCGAACCGGGAAAAGTCAAAGAACTGAAAAGTGCCAGCGACTTGCGCAAAGGCATCCAAAACACCGGCACCGGTCATTTCATCAAGTTGATCCTGGGTCAGCCTGATCTGAAGCGTGTCGAGACCTTTGCCCCCGTCGAACCAATTGTAGGCGCTGCCATTTTCTTCAACATTATAGATAACGGTGTCATCACCCTTGCCTGCGAAGATGAGATCGCTCCCAGCGCCACCATTCAGCGTGTCATCGCCTCTTCCGCCGAAGATGATGTCGTTCCCGGCTCCGCCATCCACGATGTCGTCGCCCTTACCGGCAAGTACGAGATCATTTCCATCACCGGCGTCGATAACGTCATCCCCGCGCCCGGAGATAATCAGATCGCTGAAGCCACTGCCTGTCAGATTGTCGTCGCCGTTTGTTCCGAAAATCACGCTCATTGCTTCCAGTCTCCAGGATCGCGTTGATCTGGTTGGATTGTCCTCAATTGGACAACCCCGAGAAAAGGGCACTAAAGAATGCAGGAAGGACCACATCAATCGGCACAAGTGCGCAAAATTCTAAGCACTTGTACTTATTGTCTGCGGCAGTCTATTCGGGCAGTTGAAGGGTTAAAGGCATCGGCGTTGTTCGTCGACAGATACTAGTTCGCTGTTCCAGCTGATTAGTATGCGTGGCCCTTGAGGAGAATAATCTCTGAACAAAAGCCCGTTCCACAATGAACCGAGCCCATGAATTTATCTGCGCGGACATGGCGAAATTTCTACCTTGTGATCGCAAGTCTACTGCAGTTCGTCATTTGGAGTGAACCCGCTGATGCAGAACCAAAAGCGAATGGGAGACCGGTTCAGTTTCTGATCGCGAACGGTGCATCGGAACAACAAACCATCAGCCAAATCTGCTGTGAACCGCCCGGTCTCGCCTTCCAGGAACATCCGCAAACTCAACTGGTAACGGCCTATGGCCGAAACAGCTACTGGTTAAAAATTACAGGCATAAGTGGTCCAGGAGTTCTTGATTTCGGGACAATTGTCGATGACGTCCGATTGTTCGTTGTCGATCCTGTAACACCAGACGTTGTTATAACAGATCTGGCAGGGGACCAAATCGCATCTGGAGACCGCGACCTGACTTCATCCCACAACGCTTTTGCAATTGCCGGATCTGACTCGAACCGTTCTATTTTTGTGAGGATCGTTCACGATAATGGTTTGGTGATTCAGCCCAGATTTGTTGCAAAGGACGTATTCGTCAAACGGGAACGCGATGCGCTTCTTGTCCATGCCTCGGTGATGGGCGCGAGCATTTTTGTGGTGATCTTCAACCTTTGTCTTGGCTTGCTTCTGCGAAAACTTCTGTTCGTCTACTATTCTGCCTTTGTCGCGAGTTTGTTGATTTCAAATCTGGTTCTGTCCGGCGTTGGCCCTGCATTTGTGTGGACGGGCCTGACGGGCGCGACGTCGCATATTCGCGAGCTCGCTATTGTTGGCGTAAGTCTTTTTTTCGGGTTGATGCTCTATCAATTTCTCGAAACGGTTCGCAAAAGCCTGGTCCTGCGGATCGGCATATTGTTTCCGGCACTACTCTCACCGATCGTCGGATGCCTGTGGTTTGTTCTTCCGCAGTGGCGCGCTCATCAGATCATTGCCAGCTATAGCTTTCTCACCACTGCGCTGGTTCTGTTGTCCATTGTCATTCTCGCGGCCAAGCGGGATCACCGATCCAGGCTACTGCTTCCGACGCTGATTTTGGTCACGGTTCCGACCACTCTAATGATCATAATACCCAAAAACGACCCGACCCTGTGGCAGATCGGCGTCCTTTCAATTGATGCGATTCTGATTATTGATCACCTGTTCGAGCTTGTCATTCTGGCAGATGCATTTCTCTTTTCGTTGCTGTTTTCCTTCGCAATACGATTGGCGGAAGCCGAAGCTGTGCGTGCCAATCAGGAACTCGCGTTGGTGCAAGGCAAAATCAGCCAGCGGATTATCGATGTGGTTGATGTGGAGCGGCGAAGAATTGCAGCCGATCTTCACGACACGGCAGGTCAGGGTATGCTGGCAGTGTCAGCCCGGCTAACACAATTGCTCCAAAAGGAGAAATTCACTTCAAAACAGGAATCGGAAATTTCCCGCACCGCAAACTATTCCCGCGGGGTCATTGGAGACCTTCGCCGCATCTCCCATGACCTTCATCCGGCAGTGATTGACCATTTGGGCTGGCGCCGCGCGATTGAAGACTTGTTCGAACAGTTCACCGAAAATACCGGGATCATCGCGAGCCTGGAAATCGATGTGGCCGAAGAGTTGCTAACCGACTTCCAACAACTGCACCTCTATCGCATCAGTCAGGAAGTGCTGACCAACATTGCCAAACATTCAAAGGCCGCAAACTGCAGCGGAATATTCCTGGTGGAGAATGACTGTCTGATTGCGCGATTTTGGGATGACGGAAAGGTGGCAGTTCAAACCCATCGCCCCGAAGCAACCACTGCCATAGGTCAAATGATCATTGACCAGCGAGTGAGAGCATTGGACGGTGATGTGCAACGTGATTTAACAACGGGACAAAAACACATCGGCATCAGCTTTCCTCTTGAGCGCGAACGACTGGACGGGTGATCGGAACATGAGAACTGCACTGATTGCCGACGACCACCCGATATTCCGAGCGGGACTGAGGCAGATTGTCGAAGAGGCTGGATACCAGGTGGTGGCGGAAGCGGGAGACGGCAAGACCTGTATATCTAGCTGCGAAATTACAGATCCTGATGTGGTGGTTCTTGATCTGGCCATGCCCGGCATGGATGGCTATGCCGTGCTGGAGCAGCTGCGAAAGTCCCATCGCGACACCACAATTGTGGTTGTGTCGATGCATTCCTCCAAGGCTTACGCAAACAGGGCGAAGGAATTGGGTGCAAGAGCGTTTGTGGCAAAGGAAGATGCAGCCGCTGAGATACAGCACGCCTTAGCGACCCCGGCAGGTGTATTTTACATCAGCGCTTCAGTGGGAGGTGAACGCACACCGACTCCGGACCTGACCAGTCGGGAGTCCGCAATCGATAAACTTGATTGCCTGACCAAAACGGAGCGCAGGATTTTTGAACTCGTCGGGGATTCAATGACCAGCAGAAGTATTGCCGAGCATCTGGGATTGAGTCATCGAACCGTACAAACGCACCGCACAAACATATCCCGCAAATTGGAGGTCTCTGGACCGAATCGCCTGCTGGAAATGGCAATCCTGCATCGCAAGAAAATTTAGGCTCTCAGGCGCAATACCAATCAGAGACCAGCGACATTTGTCCCAAGATCATCGAACCTCGGCTCCCTGGCAGATACTCGGCGTCGCGAGCCGCATTGACGAAGTCGGGAAAGAGCCTCGAGAGTGCTTCGAATGTCCGCTCAGGGCGGTTTCACGTTCATTGCTCATAATGTTGCGTGATAGTATTTCGCGAGGCGAAGCGCTGGCATTCCGCTGATTTGTTGATACATAAATCACGCTGCCCTCCATTGGACATCAGATCGCTTGACTTCCGCCATTCTCACGTTCAACGCCGGTTCATCCTCGTTCAAGTTCGCGCTTTATGTGTACACAGATGATCCGGAGCTCTTAATCCGGGGTACTGTCGACGAGGTCGGCACTGACGCCCATATCAAGCTCAAGAATGCTGACGGCGTAGTGATTGAAGATGTGGATTTGCCAGACGGAAACGCGCGCGACCCCAGCTTTGCTCTTGAGGAGATACTCGCGGCAATCGCGAAGTATGCTCCATCCTATGATGTGACAGCGGTTGGCCATCGCATTGTCCATGGCGGGCTAGATTTCACAGGGCCGGTTTTGCTCGACACCGCGGTGCTTGAAAAACTGGAAGCGCTCAAGCCGTTTGCTCCGCTGCACCAGCCATACAATCTGGCGGGCATTTCTGCCGCGCAGCAGGCGTTTCCGAACGCCTCGCAGGTCGGGTGCTTTGATACCGCTTTTCATCGCTTCCACCCCTGGGTCAACGACACATTTGCCCTGCCTCGAAAACTCTATGATCAGGGCGTGCGCCGCTTCGGCTTCCATGGGCTGAGTTATGAATATATCAGCCACAAGCTGGATGAAAACGCGCCATTCTATCAGGATGGCAATGTTGTCGTGGCACATCTGGGCAATGGCGCCAGCATGTGCGCCATTCGCGACGGACATTCTGTCGGTTCCACCATGGGTTTTTCCGCTTTGGATGGCCTGCCCATGGGGACGCGATGCGGTCAGCTTGACCCCGGCGTCGTGCTTTATCTGATGGACCAGATGAGCATGTCCGCCGATGAAATTGCAGACATGCTCTACCACGAAAGCGGGTTGAAGGGGATTTCAGGGCTTTCCAGCGACATGCGCATTCTCCTTGAGAGCGATGCGCCGGAGGCTGCACAGGCCATCGACTATTTCATATTCCGCATACGCCGGGAAATCGGGGCAATGGCAGCTGTTCTTGGCGGGCTCGATGCTGTTGTCTTCACCGGTGGCATCGGCGAAAACGCGCATCCCATTCGCGAACGGATTTGCGCGGATATGGACTGGATCGGCATGGAACTTGACGAAGACCGCAATCGCAAAGGCGTTGAGGTCATATCATCTGACCGTAGCCGGGTTCGGATCTTCGTGTTGCCGACCAATGAGGAACTGATGATTGCCCGGCATGTGGTCTCAATGACCAAATAAGGTTCGTCCTTTCCCGCCCTCGACGGAACGGATTGGGCTGGACGTTTGCTGCGTATGTGCGTGTTGGTGATCCACTTGGCTCAACCCCGGCCGTCGATCCGGGCCAGTATCAGCGCGCTGGTGAGGATGAGTGCCGCACCGGCCAGTCCGGCGAATGCGGGGAACACACCATAGAGCAGGAAATCATAAAGTGCTGCAAACACCAGCACCGAATAAAAAGCCGGCATCACCAGACTGGCTTCCCCTCTCTTCACCGACTGGATGAACAGCGCCTGGGCGCAAACCATCACTGAGCCAAGAATTATCAGGAGCAGCCACTGTTCCCAAGATGGCCAGAGCCAGACCACAGATGCCACGCCCAAAGAGACCAGCGCGCCAATCGTATTGTTGATGAGAAGAACACGAAGTGCGGGTTCTCTATCGCTCAGTTTCTTGATGAAAATTGCTTCCAGTCCCATGAAACCGGCGGACGCCAAAGCGAAAAGACCGGCGATCTGAAAGGCATCTTCCCCGGGTCGCAGAATGAGGGCGGCTCCAATGAGCGCGAGACCCGCGGCGATGAGTTTGCGTGGAACGAGACGTTCACCCAGCATGGCGACAGCCAGAACCATGGTGACCACAGGTCCTAAAAAACTGAGCGCCGTTGCCTCAGCGATCGGCATCCGGGTGACAGCGGCGAACATGGCCGAAACGCCAAGCCACCCACAGATGGATCGCGCCAGATGCATTCGCCAATTGGCACCGGAGAACTTGGGACGGTGCGTGGGAGCAAACGTGAGAAATACAAGTAGTGCAAGCAGGGCAAAGGCGAACCGCCCGGCACTGATCTGAAGCGGGTGCAGCGCAGGCGTTTCTGGCGCATCAAAGCCAAGTGTTTTGGCAACGAGCGAGGTGGCCGCGACCAGCGCGCCGGCCGCAAACATAAACGCCAATCCGGCTCGTGCATCGGCAAGGTGAGGAGAATTCACTGTCGTTGTTGGGGATGTGAATGTCAGCGCGTGTAGAGTGGTGCGAGGACGATAATGCGTAAAGCCCATAAATCGTCCGTCCTCAACGCGGAAGGTTTCCTTCCAGTCGTTGCGAACGGTTTGATCTTCCTCCAAACTGTTGCTCGTTGCGAGTCATTCGCTGCATCATTGCGCCTCAACACCAGCAGATTGCGGTGCGACTACGAGCATCCGGAGAAAGACCAAGAATGGCCGTTACGCTGAAGGAGGTGGCTGACAGGGCCGGTGTCTCGCGTTCCGCAGTTTCGCGGACCTTCACAGAGGGCGCGTCCGTTTCTGCAAAGATGCGAAAAAAGGTCGAAAAGGCGGCTGCTGAACTTCGCTACAGTCCCAACGCCCTGGCGTCGAGCCTGACCACCGGGCGAACAAAGCTCATTGGTTTGGTTGCCAACAATTTTCAGAACCCGATCTTTCTGGAAGTGTTTGACCTATACACACAAGCCCTGCAGGAACGCGGACTGCGGCCCTTGATCGTCAACCTGACCCACGAAACCGATCCAGCCAACTCGGTGCAGATGCTCAATCAATACAGCGTTGATGGGGTCATCGTGGCGACATCAACTTTGCCGCCAAACTTCGCCACGGCCTTCAAGCAAGCCCAAATTCCAGTGGTTCATACCTTTGGCCGTGTCAGTGGCACATCGTCGGTTCATATAGTGGGGATCGACAACAATGTCTGCGGGCGCATGGCCGCACAAACGCTGATTGATTATGGCTACCGGCGCATCGCCTTTCTTGGCGGACCCAAGAGTGCCACTTCTGCACAGGACCGCGCTGAGGGGTTTATGGGGTGTTTATCAGAGAATGGAATAACACCCGTCGATGTGCGCTATGCCGATGGCTATGCCTATCAGGCCGGCCGCAAGGCCATGGGCGAATTGATGCGCAAGACCCGGGCTGACGCCATATTCTGCGGTGATGATCTCATTTGTATGGGGGCCATGGATGAGGCGCGTGGCGCAGGTCTGCGCATTCCGGACGATATCGGCTTTATCGGGTTTAACGATATGACGATGTCGGAGTGGGCGGCCTACGATCTAACCACGGTCCATCAGCCGACATCGGATATTATTCGCAGTTCCATCGAATTGGTCGCATCCTTGGTCAACGAACCGGATCGTTCGATCGAAAACCGTATCTTCGCCTGCACGGTGGTCGAGCGCGGAACGCTCAAACGGCAATCTACTGGCTGAACAATTTCGGTACGGCGTCGACCCAGGCACCCCCTTGTTGGGCAGATGCAACTGCCTGATGCACGGCGACCATTGAGCGTAGCCCGTCTTTGGCGTTTGGCAGTCCGTCGCGGGTTTCGCCACGAATAGCGTCCGCGAGGTCACAGTAAATATTGGCCACCGCGAGCGGAAACCCTTCCGGATGGGCAATTGCCACGCGAGCAAGACGCGCGGCATCTTCGTGCAGACCATTCTCACCCTTTTCAATGATCTGTGTGCGACCGCCCACCGGTGTAAATATCAATTGGTTAGGCTGCTCTGCTGCCCAGCGCAGACCGCCAGTTTCTCCAAAGAGCTGAATCTCGAACCCGTGCTGGCGGCCAATGGCGACCGATGACGTCCATAGCCGCCCCACCGTTCCACCGATGGTTCGGAAGTTGACCATCGCATCATCTTCAAGCTCGCGGCTGGAAATTGTCGAGGCAAAATCTGCGGACAGGCTTTCGACTTCGTCTCCGCAAACAAAGCTTGCCATGTGCAGGGCGTGAATTCCGCAATCGGCAAACTGCCCGGATATGCCCGCCTGGCCAGGATCATACCGCCAGCGCACGCGCGGATTGTCCGCATCGGTGGCGTCACCATGATGGCCGTGGCTGAAGCTTGTCACCACCAGCCTGATCTTGCCGATTTCGCCTGCTGCGACCATTGCCTGGGCCTGCCGCACCATGGGGTATGCGCTGTAGCAATAGTTGACGGCGCAGATTTTACCGGAGCGTTCTGCGACCCGAACGATCTCTTCCCCTTCTTCCACTGTCATGGTCATTGGCTTTTCGCACAGCACATTGAAGCCGGCTTCCAGAAATGCCCTGGTGATTTCGAAGTGGGTGGCGTTGGGTGTTGCCACCGTCACCAGATCGATGGCGTCGCTTCGGCCTTTCTCGCCTTCAAGCATTTCTCGCCAGTCGCCATAGGCACGGTCTTCCGCGATACCGAGACTCTGGGCATACTTGCGGCCCGCATCGGCATTGTGATCCAGAGCGCCGGCGGTGAATTCGAAGTGCCCGTCGGCCTGGGCTCCAAGGCGGTGAGCGGGACCGATCTGGCTGCCTTCACCACCGCCTACCATGCCCCAACGAAGTTTTGTCATCTGAACGTTTCTTCCTAAAAACCGATTGATTCCAGATATTTGCGATTGGCAATCGCAT
>JBCCGR010000049.1:0-35077 GCA_039029195.1 Pseudomonadota bacterium | reverse complement strand
TGCAGAACGCGAAGAAGGCTATGTTCTCGCCGCAGAAGTGATCGGTGCCTCGCGCATCCACATCATATTTCGGGAAATTCTGCCGAACTGCCTACCCGCCGTGATCACCAAGATGACGCTTGATCTTGGTTTTGTGATCATCATCGCGTCTTCCCTGTCATTTTTGGGGCTGGGCGTCCAGCCACCGACACCTGATCTGGGTTCAATGGTGGCTGATGGTGCGAAGTACCTCCCGGACAGCTGGTGGCTGACAATTTTCCCGGGTCTCGCCATTCTGGTTGCGGTATTTGGCTTCAATCTTATCGGCGACGCACTTCGCGAGATCCTGGGGGCGGAACAATGAGCGCTCCCACACTGGATATTCGCGATCTCACGCTATCGTTCAAAGGATATACCGGCACAACACAGGTGCTGCACGGCATTTCCCTGCAAATCCAGCGGGGCGAACGCGTGGCGCTGGTGGGAGAATCCGGCTCTGGCAAATCAGTCACAGCCCGCATCGTTCTGGGGCTTCTTCAGGAACTGAAGCAGGCCAGAATAAGGGGTGAAGTCGTTTTCGAAGGCAAGGAACTGAACGGTCTGTCAAATCGCGATCGACACGCGCTGCGCGGCACCAAAATGTCGATGGTCTTTCAGGATCCAACCTCCTCGCTCAATCCCGTCTACACCATTGCAGATCAGTTCCACGAAGTTCTGAAGCGCACCCGTCCAGATATAAGGTCGGATCAATCGCGTGATCTTGCAGAAACCATGCTGCAGGATGTCTCAATCACAGAGTCAAAGCGGGTTCTCGACTCCTATGCATTTCAATTGTCCGGGGGCATGAACCAACGCGTCATGATCGCCATGGCATTGGCAAACGAGCCATCGATGCTGATTGCCGACGAACCAGGCACCGCGCTTGATGTCACGGTTCAGGCGCAAACGCTGAAACTCATGCACAATCTGGTAGAGAAGCACGGAACATCCGTTCTGTTCATCTCCCACAACCTCGGTGTGGTGCGGGAGTTCGCTGACCAGGTCTACGTGATCTACAAGGGAAAAATTGTCGAGAAGGGCCGCACCGAGCAATTGTTTGCCGCTCCCGGTCATCCCTACACCCGGGCTTTGATGGCGGCCGTTCCCCGCATTACCGGTGGAGGTGTCGCCGAAATCGAAGAGACCTCAGAGAGTTTCTTTGAGCCAATGGTCGTTCATGGTGCCGAGGCCGCAGAATGAGCGCGCTGTTGTCCATTCAAAACCTCTCCAAAACGTTCTACCTCGATAGCCATGAGGTGAAGGCGGTTCAGGACGTATCATTCGATGTGGCACAAGGCGAATGCCTGGCGATTGTAGGTGAATCCGGATCAGGCAAGAGCACCATCGCCAACTTGGTTCTTGGCATCTACCCATCAACGGGCGGAGAGATGAGATATGGTGGCGAAGCGCTTCCGGACCGCCGCGATCTATCTCATCGGCGCGCGATCCAACTTGTGCAGCAAAACCCGCTCTCTTCGTTGAACCCCAAGCGAAAGGTCGGCGCCTCCATTCGACTTGCTCTGGACGTTCATCAGATTGGTCCGTCCGGACAACGCAATGCCCGCGTTGGCGACCTACTCGAAGAGGTGGGTCTGCCGAGAGAGTTTGCTGACCGATCACCTGCAGCCCTTTCTGGCGGTCAACGGCAACGGGTCGCAATTGCAAGGGCGCTCGCCTGCGAATCTGAACTGGTTGTGCTTGATGAGCCCACATCCGCGCTCGATGTATTGGTGCAGGCTCGTGTCTTGAGACTGCTGTTGCAGCTCAAGGAGCGACGCAATCTCACTTACATCTTCATCACGCATGATCTGGCCGTTGTCCGCAACATCGCCGACCAGGTGGCGGTTTTTGAAAAAGGCCGGTTGGTGGAACTCTCGGAAACTGAAACGCTCTTCGCCAGTCCAAAGGCGCCCTACACCAGAAACCTGATCTCCGCCGTTCCAGTGGTTGACCAACACGAAATTCAATTGAGAGACAAACTCGCCGGGGAAGGACATGCCTGATTTAAATCAGTCAAATTTTGTTTCAGCGCTAGCGGCCGGAACAGACCAGCCGCGCACCGCTTTTGCTGCGCTTTGCGAGTATTCGCGTGCGGAGATTGGCCACAAGCTCTTCACGCTGATGGTGTTCGACGAGGCCACTTTCGAGGCCTGCCGGATCTATTCAAACATGCCGGATGCCTATCCTGTGTCAGGCAAAAAACCCGGACGGGACGACATCTGGGCCCAAAAGGTCATCAAGGGCCGCGAGACCTTCGTCGCCAACTCGATTGAAGATATCGCGGAAGTGTTTCCCGATTTTGAGCTCATCCAGTCCCTTGGCTGTGAGTCAGTGATCAATGTCCCGATCTTTGTCGGAGACCGTTTTTTAGGGAGCATCAACTGCCTGCACGAGGCTGGGTTTTACACGCAAAAACGCGTGCAGGACTCAGAGTTGCTCAAACTGCCGGGCGCTGCCTGCTTTCTAATGAACACCGCATTTTTTGAAACTGGAGGCCAGTGATGGTTCAAAAAACAGTTCGCGTTGCCACCGATGTCGGAGGCACGTTCACCGATCTGGTCTGCTTTGAAACGGACAGCGAGACCGGTGAATCCAAAGTCGTCACCGCCAAATCAGACACAACACCGCCAGACTTTGAACGCGGTGTCTTGGATGTCTTGAAAAAGGGTGATGTCGATCCTGCGGAGGTCGACTTTCTGGCGCATGGCACCACGGTGGTCATCAATGCCCTGACCGAACGCAAAGGCGTGACGGTTGGCCTGATCACCACCGAAGGATTTCGCGATACGCTAGAAATCGCGCGCGGCAACCGGCCGGACTTTTTCAATCTGCACTATGAAAAACCAAAACCATTTGTACCGCGCTATCTGCGTCGCGAACTGCCGGGGCGGCTGAACTATCACGGCGAGGAAATGACCCCGCTCGATCTTGGCCCACTGGCGGGCATTCTGGACGACTTCAAGTCAGAAGGTGTTGAGGCAATCGCGGTGTGTTTCCTGCATTCCTATGCCAACACCAAGCACGAACAGGCAGCTATGGATGAGATCGCAGGGCTTTGGCCGGACGTTTCTGTGGTTTCCTCGCATCAAATCACGCGCGAGTGGCGCGAATATGAGCGCACCAACACGGCTGTGCTTTCCGCCTATGTTCAACCGACCGCAGAACGGTATCTGCATCGTCTGGATGAGGGTTTGAAAGCACAGGGCTTCACCGGCAGCCCCTACATCATGCAGTCGAATTGCGGTGTCGATTCATTGGAATCTGTTTCGCGCATTCCAATCACCATGGTGGAATCCGGTCCCGCATCAGGGTTCTGGGGAGCGGCAGAGCTTGGGCGCTTGATTGGAGAACCGAACGTCCTTGCCCTCGATATTGGTGGGACCACCGCAAAATGCTCGCTGATTGAGAACGGTCAGGTCAAAATCATGACCGACTACTGGATCGAACGGGACCGCACGTCGGCGGGCTATCCAATCATGGTGCCTGTGGTTGATCTTGTCGAAATCGGCAATGGAGGAGGTTCCATTGCCTGGGTCGACGAGTTCGCGAAGCTGCATGTGGGCCCGCAATCAGCCGGAGCACAGCCGGGACCCGCGGCCTACGGTCGTGGCGGACACGAAGCGACGACAACCGATGCCAATCTCTGGCTCGGTCGCATCAATCGGGACTATTTTTGTGGTGGTGAGGTTGTTGCCGACATGCCGGCGGCAGAAAGTGCCATCCAAAAAGTAGGTGATCAGCTTGGCGTTGGGCTTGATGAGGCGGCACGAGGTATCATCCGGATTGCCAACAACAACATGGTCAACGCGCTCAAGTTGGTCTCGCTCAATCGCGGCTTTGATCCTCGGGATTTCACGCTCGTTGCGTTTGGTGGCGGTGGGGCAATGCATGCGATGGCCCTTGCGGCGGAGCTTGGTGTCAAGAAGGTCGTCGTACCTGCCGGTGCACCGGTTTTCTCAGCCTGGGGCATGATGATGTCGGACCTGCGCCGAGACTATTTCGTCACCCGTCTGCTCGATCTTGCCGAGGGATCTGAAGACGCGATTGAGCAAACCTTCGCTGATGCAGAAGCCACGGCAAAGGAACAGTTTGCGGCAGAAGGCATTGCGCCCGAAGCCGTAACGTTTCTGAGGTTTGGCAAGTTCCGATATCAGAACCAGGAACATACAACCGAAGTGCTGCTCGACGGCACGGTGACTGCCTCAGCGCTTGCCAAAATCGAGGCAGATTTCCACGAAACCTATGAGCGCGAATACACCTATCGTCTGAATGCACCTGTCGAGATGGTCGGAATTCACCTGATTGCGTCTGCCGAAGTGGGCAAGCTGACGATGAAAGAGCAACCGCTCGGATCAAACGATGCGTCCGGCTCGGTCAAAGGCGAGCGCGAGGTCGACTATGCGCTGGAAGGCGTGCATTCGGCCACCATCTACGACGGTACAAAATTGGCACCGGGAATGCGCTTCGACGGGCCAGCTATTGTCGAGGATCCGGGCACGACCATCGTGCTCCATCCCGGAAATTCGGCCCACGTTGATGGCTACGGCAATGTTCATATCGAGATGGAAGGATGAAATAGAGCGATGTCAGACATCCAAAACGATCCAATCACACTCGAGATCATCCAGAACTCGTTGCAGGCCGCCGCGGACGAGATGTTCGCCGCGATGAAAAAAACCGCCATGAGCTCCATCATTTATGAGGTGCTCGACATGGGTACCGGCATCATGGACGGCAAAGGTGAACTCGCCTCATCAGGTGCCGGAATTCCAGCCTTCATTGGGGTGCTCGACAAGGCTGTGAAGGTGATCATCGCCAAATTTCCGAACGAAGGCGATATTGAACCTGGCGACGTGTTCGCAACCAACGATCCCTACTATGGCGGCGTGACCCACCTTAACGACATCGTGGTCGCCATGCCGGTCTTTGCTGATGATCGCATCATCGCTTGGACGGCCAACATCGCCCACAATTCCGACGTTGGTGGCATGGCGCCTGGTTCTCTCAGCGGAGAGGCCACGGAGATTTTTCAGGAAGGTTTGCGCCTTCCTGCCATCAAGATCATCTCCAACGGGGAGCCTATCAAGCCGGTGATGGATATCATCAAAGTCAACTCCCGCATGCCGGATGTTCTTGAGGGAGATGTTTGGGCGGCAATCGCATCTGTGCGGGTTGGGGATCGTCGGCTTCGCGAGCTCGCTGGCAAGTACGGCGTTGGCACGTTTGAAAACGCCATGCGGTCCTTCATGGACTATGGCGAACAATCTTCGATCAAAGCGATGGCGCAGCTGCCATCCGGCACATTTGAACTCTCCGAAGAACAAGATGACGGGCGCACCTTCAATGTGAAGATCACCATCGATGGTGATGCGTTCACGGTCGATCTTCGTGACAACCCGGATCAGGCCAACAATCCGGTGAACACGAGCCGTGACGGGGTGATGGTTGCGGCTCAGATGATCTTCAAATCGCTGACCGATCCCTATTCGCCAGCCAATGGCGGCTCATTTCGGCCAATCAACCTTTTGACGCGCAAAGGGTCGGTATTTGACGCGCTGGAACCGGCTCCGGTTGGGTTCTACTACGAGATCGAGCTACGGGTTTACGACCTCATGTGGCGATGCCTTGCACCACACATGCCGGATCGCTTGGCCGCGGGGCATTTCGGTTCAGTGTGCGGTACGTTTATCGGTGGCATTCATCCCGACACTGGCCGTCAATACACCATCATCGAACCCCAACTTGGTGGCTGGGGGGCGAGCCGAACCAGCGACGGCAATTCCGCTATGTTCTGCGGGTTTCATGGCGAAACGTTCAACTGCCCCGCCGAAATCAACGAAGCACGCAACGGTCTTTATGTGGACCGAATGGAACTCAATCTGGAGCCGGGTGGAGAAGGCAAGCATACCGGCGGACGCGGCATCGTGATGGATTACCGCATTCGTGGCGACAACGGGTTTCTAACAGCCGGCTATACGCGCTCAAAATTTCCTGCATGGGGCGTCGATGGCGGTGCAGATGGTTCCCCTAACTATGTGGAGTTCAGACCGAATGAGGGCGGCGCGGAATCCTTTGCCTTCGTATCAGGCAAGGTCACCCAGAAGGACGATGTCATTCGTGTGATCACCGGAAATGGAGGCGGACTGGGCGATCCGAAGGAGCGTGACCGGGATGCCGTTCGAAGCGACATCAAGAACGGGCTGATCACCAAGGAACGCGCCGAGGAGATTTATGGGCCGGTGTAATCCGGTCAAATTGAACACGGAGGAAGCCACACAATGAGCCCAGAGCTGAAGATTATGTACTTGAGCCCCGTTGGCAATCGGGGGGCCGATGATGGCATATTCGCCAAAATGGCGGCGGACCACAAACTGCCGGGCACTGAAGTGCACGTCACCAGTCTCCCGCTTGATGATGGCGCGTTCACTCATATCGAATACCGCTCATACGAAGCCATTGTGACTCGCGGTATCATTCGCGCCGTTCGCGCAGCAGCGCGAGAAGGTTTTGACGCAATTGCCATCGGTTGCTTCTACGACACGGCCCTTCACGATGCGCGGGAGATATCCGGTGACATGATTGTGACGGCACCTTGTGTCGCCTCTTGTGAAATTGCCGCCAGCCTGTCGAACCGTTTTGGCGTGATTGTCGGTCGTCGCAAATGGGTGCATCAGATGCATTCAACCGTGAGAGAACATGGACATGAACATCGGCTTGCCGGCTTCTATCATGTCGAGTTGGGGGTGAATGACTTCCAGCGGGATCACACCGAGACCAATCGTCGACTGATCGAGGCCGGGCGAAAAGCAATCGGAGACGATTACGCCGAATCCATCATCCTTGGTTGCACATTGGAAGTGGGCTTCCACGCGGACCTGTCCGAGACGCTTGGTGTTCCGGTGATTGATCCATCGATTGCGGCTCTGAAACGCGCAGAATATGCCGCAATTTTGAAGCGGCAATGCGGTTGGACACCGAGCCGGAAATGGTCCTGCGAACCACCTCCCGAAGAAGAAATTGCCCGCTTTGGCGGATTTGATGATGGCGCCGCTTTTGGAAGCAGGGTCATCGTTGAAGCCGAACCGCATCACAATCGCAACGCAGCCTGAACTTTTGATGAGGGTATCAATGACACCTTTTCCCACCACCGAGCGTCTTGCAGCCTTAAGAGGTCGCATGACCGAGACCGAAACCGATCTCGTGGCCGTCGGGCCTGGGCCTCATATGGACTGGCTTCTGGGTTTCCATCCGCATCCCGATGAACGGCCGTGTCTATTGCTGGTTGGGCGCGAAAACGAAGCATTTTTGATGCCCGCGCTGAACGCCCAGGGAACCCGCGAACACACTGACATCACCTTTCACGAATGGGCCGATGCAGACGGTCCTCGCGATGCGCTGAACCAGGCGCTTGAAGCGATTGATGGAAACCGGGCACGTGGTGTCGCAATTGACGAAGCCATGCGGGCTGATTTTGCACTGTTGCTGTTGGACAATCTGCCCAATGCCAGACGCGACTACACCGAAGCAACGGTGGGCGCCTTACGCATGCGCAAGGATGATCGCGAATATCAGCTTCTGAAGGAAAACGCGCTTATCAATGATCGAGCCATGCAGGCCGGATTTGCCGCCTTGAAACCCGGCATGAAGGAAACGGAGGTGGCCGACATTATCCGCGCTCACCATGCAAGCGAGGGTGCGCGCACCGAATTTTCGATTGTCGGCACGGGTGGCAACGGCGCGTTTCCGCATCATGCAACGGGTTCCACGCTCCTCAAGGAAGGCGATGCCGTCGTCATCGATGTGGGCGCGCGCAAGGATGGTTTTCCTTCGGACATGACCCGCATGGCGGTCATCGGTTCGGCACCCGATGGATATCAGGCGGTGCATGACATTGTGAACCATGCGGTTGAGGCAGCTCTTTCCGCCACGATGCCAGGGATCAAGGCCAAGGAAGTTGACGCAGCAGCCCGGGATATCATTGCGCAGGCGGGGTATGGCGAGTTCTTCGTTCACAGAACCGGCCACGGGTTGGGCATTGAAGTTCACGAACCGCCCTACATCACCGCAACATCAGAAACGGTGCTTGATGAAGGCATGGTGTTCTCCATCGAGCCGGGCATCTATCTCCCCGGTCGTTTTGGCATAAGGCTGGAGGAGATCGTGATCCTGCGTGCCGATGGTCCTGAAATCCTATCCGAACTACCCCGCGACGTGTTCATCGCAGAAGTCTGATCAGAAATGAGTGCATCGACTGACCCATTCACGGCCTCGGTGATTCAGGCCGGGCTCATTGCCGCTGCCGACGAAATGTTTGCGGTGCTCAAGAAAACCGCCATGAGCCCCATCATCTACGAAGTGCTTGATGTGGGCACAGGCATTACCGATGCCCATGGCGATCTGGTTTCCTCCGGCGCAGGCATTCCCACTTTTGTGGGCGTTCTCGACAAGGCGGTGAAACGCATCCTGGAAATTCACCGTGCCGACACCGTGCGTTCAGGTGATATCTTCATCACCAACGACCCGTATTTCGGCGGTGTGACCCATCTCAATGACGTGGTGATTGCACAGCCGGTCTTTATTGATGACATTCTGATTGCCTGGACAGCATCCATCGCGCATTGGAACGATGTTGGCGGCAAGACCGCTGGCTCAATGGCGGTGGACGTGACCGAAATCTTTCAGGAAGGATTACGACTGCCCTCCGTAAAGCTCTTCGAAAATGGCGAAGTGTTGCAGTCGGTGATGGACATTATCACCGCCAACTCGCGACTTCCCTCATTCGCAAGGGGCGATCTCTGGGCCCAGATTGCCGCGTCCCGCAAGGCAACCAACCGTATTGAATTGCTGGCAGAAACCTACGGTGTCAATGCTTACCACAATGCCATCGACGATCTCTTCAGCGAGGGGCGCAGGCGTGGATCTGCAGGCCTGAAAACCGTGCCAGAAGGCCAGTACCGTATCGAAGAAGAGCAAGATGACGGCGCGATATGGAACGCAACCATCACTGTTTCTGATGGAGCGTTTACGGTCGATCTGTCTGACAATCCTGTTCAAAGGGATGCGCCATACAACACGAGTCACGATGGAGCTGTGATCTCGTGCCAGATGATATTCAAGGCCCTCACTGACCCCACGCGGTTTGCCAATGCCGGATCGTTTCACGCGCTGAAGGTCATCACCAAACCTGGCACAATCTTTCATGCGGCAGGAATCGCGCCCCATGGATATTATTTTGAAACCCGCATCCGGCTCTACGACATGTTATGGCGTTGTTTGGCGCAGGAAATGCCGGAGCGTCTGCCTGCCGGGCATTTTGCTTCGATTTGCGGCACTGTAATTGCCGGAGAGCATCCCGATACGGGCCGCCGCTTTACAATGGTTGAGCCACAAATGGGCGGCTGGGGCGCGACGTCCACCCGCGACGGATTGGATGCCATGTATTCCGCCAGCCATGGCGACACGTTCAATTGTCCTGTCGAAGTGTGCGAGGCGCGATATGGCATTGACGTGGCTTACAAGAAGCTCAATGAAACGCCCGAAGGTCGCGGCAGGCACTCAGGAGGAAAAGGGCTGCAAACGCGCTATGTGATGCGCGGTTCAGCCTTATTGTCCGCAGGCTACAGCCGCCACAAGCAACCGGTCTGGAGCCTTTCAGACGGCGCTCCGGGAGGCACCAACTCTCTCTCTGTAACGTCTGGAACAGGCGACACAAATACCCACGCATTTGTATCGGGACTGGAACTCTCCCCCGGTGATATGGTGACCGTATCAACGGCAAACGGTGGTGGAAATGGAACGAACTTGAGGAACAGCGCGCCTGACTCTCAATAGAGGATTGGCTGCCTCACAGGAATGGCGTGCCGGTTATGTCAATACTTCTAAACTGAAGCCAGCTAGCGGTTAAGCGGTCAAAGCGACCACCCACTAAAACGCATCCGCCGCGCCCCTATTTGAGGCACGGCGAAACGGCTTTGTTTTATTTGACAAGCGAGTGCCCGCCAGACCAAGCGCTTCGAGCTTGGATTTCCATCTTTGCGACTCGGCAGCGACAATATCTGCAAACTCCTTGGGCGTGGATGGCTAAACCACAGCGCCTTTGTTCGCAAATCGCTCGGCGACCGCTGGTTTTGCCAATGCCGCGTTGAGCGCCGCATTCACCTTGTTGACGATTTCGTCCGACGTTCCCTTTGGCAAAAACAGGCCATACCAGGCTTCTGCCACATAGCCCGGCATGACAGAGCTCGTCAGAGTAGGCACACCCGGCAACAGCGGGGTCTCCACCGAACTGGAAACCGCCAATGCGACTACATCGCCAGAGTTGATGAGCGAAATTACCGGGGGGAACCCTAGGAAACCAATTTCCACTTCATTGGACAACAGACCAGTGGTCGCTGCCTTGCCGCTTTTTTAGGGCACGTGGAAAATGTCGATCCCTGCCTCAGATGAGAGCGCATTTGCCGCCATATGCTGCATGGACCCTACGCCCGGGGAAAAAAATTCAGCTTTCCAGGTTCGGCCATGGCCTTTTCGATCAGTTCGACGATGGTCTTGATGCCCAGTGACTTGTTGACCGCGATAACATCAGGAATGGCGCCCACGCGTCCGACAAAGGCAAAATCGGTTGACGGGTTATATGGCGGCGCTTACGGCAGCCAGGTCGCGGTCGACATATTGATGGTGCCGATAAAGATCCGGTAGCCATCAGGAGTGTCACGGGATATTGCGGCCGCTGCCACATTTCCGGCTGCGCCCGGCTGGTTTTCAACCACGATGGGTTGTCCCAGTTCGGCTGCCAACTCCTCGCTCATTGAGCGCGCCAGGAAGTCGGGTCCAGACCCTGGAACAGACCCGACAACCAGAGTGATTGTCCGATCAGGACATTCGGCTATCACCGGTATCGTCCAAATAGCCGCGACGATCATCGCGGCAAAAAGTTTGAGTATGTGTCTCATAGTCTCCTCCTTTGCTGGGTGGTTTTTTGCGGTTTGATCTGTCATGCCGCAAATTCTGGTAAGGCTCCTGTTTCCGAGTGCGCCAACATTTCCCGGGCAAGCGCCTCCATCAGTTCAGCGCGCTTGCCGGCCGCCGATGGGTCCTGCCACCGGTTGGTGCTCTCCGTGGGATCTTCGGTGAGGTTGAAGAGCTCCCCCTGCTCCAAATTGTCGTAGACGGTCAGTCGCCATTCATCGGTCACAAGCGAGCGGGCACGACCGCGTATATTGGTGCAGGGAAGCTCCGCCTGTATCTCGTCCTCAATCAATATGGCATCGCGATTTGGCCCATCCGACGTGCTCAGAATGCTGCGGCCGTTCATGCCGCCGTACCCTTTCACGTTCGCGGCATCCAGAATGGATGCTGAAACATCAACCGAGCTCACCAGGGTTTCGGAAACTTCACTTTGGCGACGACGGTGGTCGTGCCATATCAATGGCACACGGGTGACACTTTGATAGTGATATGGCCCTTTGAAAATCAGCCCGTGATCACCGAGAAGTTCGCCGTGATCGGCAAGGAAAATGACAATCGTGTTGTCCGCTTGTCCATTGCGTTGAAGTGCGTCCAGAATTGCTCCGACGGCATCATCCACCATAGAGATCAGACCAAAGGTCAACGCGGTGGCCCATCTGAGTTCAGTCTCCGTGGCCGCGATTGCCGCAGTTCCGGCGAGGTCCGCCCGACCCGATTGACGAAGTTCGCGCAGCCTCGCAGCCCAGCCTTCGGAGGACCGATGGCTTGCTGAGTCCGGCAGCGTCACGTCATCCGGTGAGTACATGTCCCAATATCGGCCGGGAGGTGAGAACGGGTGATGAGGATCACAGAAACTCGCCCAATGAAAAAACGGCTCGCCGTCGGCGCAAGCGTGTTTTGCGAGAACCTGTTCCGTCATGTTCTGAATGTATCGCGTGGGATACAGCTCTTTGGGAACACGGGTACGCCAGGCCTTGAACAGCGGGCACTGGCCATCGCAAATTGCGTTTTCCGGTCCGCGCAGTTCCTCAAGGTTTGCGCCCTGTTCGCTCACCCAGCGGTTGTAGTGGCCGTCCACCTGGTCGCCATGACCGGATGCAAGGTCCACATGTTCAAAGCCGTAATAGGGAAGGTCCAGCTCCCGATCCGGGTTTTGACGCCACAGGGGGCCTATCTCCTGATCATATCGACCGGTTTCCTGCCGATGCGGTTGATTGGTGCGATCCCCCTCAAACGCGCAGCGTTTTGCGTGACACATTGAAAATGTGCTTTTCCTGCCAGCGAGGTTCGATATCCCGCGTCCCGCAATACATCAGCAATAGTACGTGTGTTCAGTGGAAGGTTCAGGCCGTTGTGTCGAACGCCGTGCAACGATGGCGTCTGGCCGGTAACAATGCTGGACCGGTTAGGCATACAGACTGGCGAGGCAACCTAGGCGCGATTGAACCGTGTGCCGCTTGCGGCAAGGCTGTCGATGTGGGGCGTTTTTAGATAATCGGCACCGTAACACCCCAGATGATCAGCGCGTTGCTGATCAGTGGAAATGAGAAGAATGTTCGGCCTGCGCTCACTCATTGGCTCACTGCCTCGCGCCTGGCGTTTTTGCGCCCCGTCCAAAGTGACAACAGGATGATGATCAAGGCGAATGCGAGCATTGTGCAGGAGGCGGGACGTTCAAGAAAAACCATCATGTCGCCGCGCGACAGCTGAAGTGCCCGCCGGAAGTTTTCCTCGACCATGGGTCCCAGGACAAACCCGAGCAGAACGGGCGCCGGCTCAAGGCGGGCCCGCCGCATCAGGTAGCCCACCACGCCGAAAACAAACACCTGCATGACATGAAACGGGCTGTTGCCAACAGCAAATACGCCGATACAGATCAATGTGATGACCACCGGAAAGAGCAGTCGGTACGAAATCTGAAGAAGTCGAACCCAAATACCGATCAGCGGCAAATTCAGGATCAGCAGCAGAACATTGCCAATGACGAAACTTGCAACCAGCCCCCAGTAAATGTCTGGATACTCTGCAATCATGGTCGGACCGGGCTGCACACCATGAATGATCAGCGCCGCCATCATCAGCGCCAGCACCGGGTCTCCGGGCACACCCAATGTCAGGGTCGGGATGAAAGATGCCTGCGCGGCCGAATTGTTTGCAGCTTCTGGTGCTACAATTCCCGGCACGTGGCCCGTTCCAAATTTCGGGCTCACGGGAAACGCGTTTTTCCAGACCGTAAGCCATGAAAGCTCCGATCGAAGCGCCCGTTCCAGGCAAAGCGCCGACAACCGCACCGATCAAGCCACCGCGTGCGATCGGCCCCGGTGACTGTTTCAGGTCAGAGCGTGTTGGCACCAAGTCGCGAAGCCGAACTGTCGCAACAGAACCGTGTTGAGCGGCACCGGTGCTGACCATGTAGATTATCTCGGCAACGCCAAACAGCCCCATGGCCATAGCCACAACGCTCAGGCCGTCTGCCAGCCGCATAGCCCCGAAAGTGTAGCGGAAGGTACCGGTGGCGACGTCGGTGCCGATCAATCCAAGGGACAATCCCAGAACCGACATTGCCAGCCTGCGTGCGATCCCAAAACGCGTCAGCGAGGCTGCTGCAACAAGCCCCACCACCATGAGTGAAAAATAGTCGGCAGCACCAAATTTCAGGGCCTGCCCGCCCCTGCTTCTGCATTGGGTATCCATCAAGGCAAATCACTGCCGATGAAGGCGTGCCGGGAAGATTGAGGAGAATTGAGGCGACGCTGCCTCCGTACTGAGCCCCGTAATAGATCCCCGCAAGCATGATCAAACCGGTATCGGGCGGGGCATAAACGTAATCGGCATCAGCATGGCGATTGTCGCCATCGCACCAATGCCGGGCAAAACGCCCATCAGCATGCCCATCAACACGCCAAAGAAGCAGTAGCTGAGTTTTGACAGGGTGAGAGCGGAGGCAAAACCGCTGATCAGTTGTTCCAGACCATCCATCTAGAACGCCACCAGCTGCACCGGTATGCCCAGGCCGACAACGAAAACCAGTGACGTAACAACCGTGACGCCAATTGACAGAAGGCAGAGATCCACCACACGATTTTTGGGTTCTGCCAATCCAGCCATGAATGTGGTAAGTGCAACCGCAGGAACAAAACCTGCCGGGCGGACCAAAACCAGAAATGTGACGATTGCGCCCAGGACAAATCCCAGCGTGCGCATCAAAGACCGGCCGGAACCCTCCTCACCTGCTCCATCAAACTCACCATCGTGATCTTCCAGGTCTGGCGAAATCAATATCAGGCAAGCAAGCAAGCTTGTTGCGAGACCCAGCATCATCGGGAAGTAACCCGGACCCATTCGACGCAAGCTGCCCAACTCGTAGTTTGTCGCGTGCCAAGCGATGAACAAGCCAACGACGAGGAGAACACCTGCAATCCAGCGCCGTTCTCCGCCGGGTTTCCAGTTCTGCCGTTTGAGAAGTTCGAGCATCAGCTACGTCCTCCCCTACTCGACTGATCTGGAGGTCAATGCTAACAGCGTCACGTGATGAAAAATAATGAAATGTTTTTCTCTTAATATGAGCTTTTGTCATCATGAAGTTGAAATCTCTGAAAATGATTGACCACTTTCTGGCCGCCAGCCGCTCTGGCTCGTTTCACGCGGCGGCACGCGATATGAGCGTGACTCAGACGGCTATAACAAAGAGCATTCGCGAGTTGGAGAATGTGCTGGGTGCTCCCCTGTTCGAACGATCCGTCAAGGGAGTGTGCCTGACGGTCTTTGGTGAACGATTTCAACGTCGCGCCATTCAAATCGAGCAGCAAAACAAGTTTCTTGAACGCGAGTTGGAGGAACTGATCGCCGGCCAGGCAGGCAGCCTTCGGATTGGCGCAGGTATGGTCTGGTCTGACGTGTTCTTGCCGGATTTGCTGGCGTCGTTCAGCAAGACTAGGCCAAATCTTGAAATCACGATCCGGCGCAGCGTCGGCAGCCGATTTCGGAGCCTATTGGAAGATGGAACGATTGATATCGGCCTTGGGCTGGAACCCTCACCCGATGAAATATCACCAGATGTGAGGTTTGATCCACTAACAAGTATCGGAACACGCTTCTTTGTCCGGTGGGATCATCCTCTAACCCACATTGAAGCGGTCAGTCTGAGCGATATTTCCGCCTATCCATGGGCAATTTACCGACTTGATGCACTCATCTTTGAACGGGCGCGCCGCCTGTTTTTTGATAAATCGCTCTTGGTGGGCAAACCTTCCTTTCTTGCCGATTCAAGCGCGTCGGTAATGAGTTTTGTTTCTCAGACCGACCACATAACCTGTTTGCCAGAACCCATGTCACCAATGGCAGAACGGTTCAATCTGAAGGCCTTGAAACAATTAGAAGGGCCAACTTTCCGATCTGGCGCGGTCTATATGGAAGCCGCTACCGATTATCCGTTGATCCAGGAAATCCTCAGAGAGCTGAAGTCTTTCACATCTCAAAATCGCAGGGTTGCCGCTTCAAGCGCGCGGCCTCAATAGCCGCTTCACCACTCGCCACTGTCGTGATCCAAGAGCCGAAATCCGTTCCCCGAGCGATTTGTGTGTGCCTCCCGTGACCTTAAGTTGGACGGGCCGGCTCGTGTCATCGCATCTTCAACCCGGCTTCCAGCATACGACAAGAATCACAGCGTCGGCCTCACCGGTCGAAACATAGGCATGGCCAATTCCGGAATCGAAATACATGCTGTCTCCCTTTTGAAGGGTGAGTGGTGGGCGGCCATCCAGGTGGGCCGTGATCTCGCCTTCCAGAATGTAGAGAAACTCTTCGCCGGGGTGAGAAATGAAATCGTCGAATTCGCTGAAGCTGTTCGCTTTTATGCGTCCAAACATGGGCACCATATGTTTGCCGGTTAAATCGGCAGCCAGCATGTTGTAGTCGTATGTGGCAGATCGATGCTGCGGAGCATCGCCCGTTCGGGTGACGGTGACTGATCCACGGGTGAACCCTTCCGCCTCCGCATCAAACAACTCTCCCACATCCATGCCGAGGCCATTTGCAAGCCTCATGAACCGGTCATAGGTCAGTGAGATTTCGCCGCGCTCCATCTTTGAGATGGTCGAGATCGCCAGACCGGTACGGCTCGCTAGATCTTTGAGCGTCCAATTGCGGGACTTTCGGATTTGGCGAACCCGTTCCCCCAGCTCCACCTCTGAAGCCGCTTTCTTGGGTTCCAGTCCCGGCACCAAATCCAGCATTAATTTTCCAATCCGAAAATTTCGTTGTCTTCCGGTTCAAAACCACATAGCATGATTTTCCAATAGGAAAAAAGCGATCGCTTTTTCAATGGCGCACGGTGCGAGGAGAGGCCCAAATGGCTGCGCCCGAAACAGTTTACGATTTTGCCATCATCGGTGCTGGAATCGCCGGCACCTCTGTCGCTGCCGAACTTGCAGATCAAGCCTCCGTTTTGCTTCTGGAGATGGCCAGCCAGCCCGGTTATCACACAACCGGTCGCTCGGCAGCCGTCTTTGCCCCAATCTACGGACCCCAACCAATCCGAGCATTGACCCGGGCCTCGGCAGAATTTTTTAACACGCCCCCGGTGGATTTTACACAGAACCGGCTTCTGGAGCCGCTGGACGTCATCATGCTGGCGCGGAAGGACCAGGACAAACAACTTTCCGATTTTCTGGATGAACTGGGCAGCGAGGGCGGTGTTCGCCGTGTCGAACACAACGAAATACTCAAGCGCCATCCACTTATTCGAACGGAGTATGCGCATGCCGGTGCGCTGGATACGACGGGCAGCGCCATTGACGTTCACGACCTTCATCAGGGTTACATCCGATCATTCCGCAAATCAGGCGGTGTGACGCAAACCAATGCGACGGTCCAGGCGTTGGAACGCAACAATGGTGTTTGGTCCATCACTGCTGAGAACGGCGCATTCAAAGCCGCAAATGTGATCAACGCTGCTGGAGCATGGGCAGATCAGGTCGGTGCCATGGCCGGGGCTGAACATATCGGGCTGGTACCGAAACGCCGCACCGCATTGATCGTTGACGCGCCAGACGGTCTGTCGACAGCTCAACTCCCGCTGATCGTGGACATTGATGAGCAGTTCTACATGAAGCCCGATGCCGGTCGGCTGCTGATCTCGCCCGCCAATGAAGACCCCATGGAGCCGTGCGATGTGCAGCCAGATGAGATGGATATCGCCATCTGCGTGGACCGTATCGAGCGCGCGTTTGACATTGAAGTGCGCCGAATTGTCAACAAATGGGCTGGTCTGAGAAGTTTTGTCGCCGACAAATCACCTGTTGTCGGGTACTCCACCACCGCTGACGGCTTCTTTTGGCTTGCAGGTCAGGGCGGTTATGGCATCCAGACCGCCCCTGCGCTTTCACGCTGTGCTGCAGCCTTGGCGCTTGGCGATGCCATTCCCACAGATATTGTGGATGCAGCGCTATCGCCGTCCAGCATCACACCACAAAGAACCGGACTGGCGGCATGATCTATCTCGTGCCGATTGCTGCTGCGGCCCTTTTGGCATCCGGTCTTGCCCTTGCATACGTCATCGGTGCGACGGCGGTGCTGACCTTTCTGGCAACCGACAATGCGCGCTACCTGGCAATTCTGCCTCAAAAAGTGTTTTCGCAAATCAGCGTTTTTTCTTTGCTTGCCATGCCGCTATTCATCCTTGCTGGCGAATTGATGAACCGCGGCGGCGTGACCAAAGCACTAATTGATCTGTCCATGGCACTGGTTGGGCGACTGCGTGGCGGACTTGGCCACGTCAATATCATGACATCGGTGTTCTTTGCCGGGATTTCAGGTTCTGCCGTTGCCGATGCCGCTGCCCTTTCCAACACGCTTGTTCCGGAGATGGAAAGGCAGGGATATAGCCGCACCTACGCCAGTGCCATAACAGCGGCATCAGCTATTATTGGGCCAATTGTGCCGCCGTCCATTATCCTGATCTTTTATGGCGCAATCATGCAGACATCGGTTGCAGCACTTTTTGTGGCCGGTATTTTGCCAGGTCTGCTGCTGGCGGGCGCACTGTTTGCCGTCAATGCATTTTTTGCCCATCGCGAGCATCATCCCAAGCTTAGCGCTGACGATGCTCCCAAAGTCGCTTCTGCAATCCGTTCAGCGCTACCAGCACTCAGCCTGCCAATCATAATTCTGGGTGGGATCGTGTTCGGCTGGATGACGCCGACGGAAGCCGCTGCGGTGGCCGTTGTTGCCGCTCTCATTGCCGGCGGGTTCTATGCCGGGCTTTCAATCAACGATCTCACGGAAAGCCTGAAACGCACCGCAATCCTGTCAGGTTCTATCTTCATTATTCTTTGCGCGGTAGCAGCCCTTGGCCATGTGGCTGCGCTGGAGCGGGTTCCGCAAGCGATAGCCGAACTGGTTGATCAACTTGGACTTGGCCCAATCGGCTTTCTGCTGGTGATGAACCTGATCTTCATTGTTGCCGGCATGGTGCTCGACATAACCGTGGCTCTGGCACTGCTGGTGCCTCTGCTTGCGCCAGTTGCCCTGGCCAATGGCGCCGATCCTGTGCATCTGGGCATCGTAATTTGCTTCAACCTGTCGGTGGGCCTGGTGTCGCCACCGCTTGGCGGTTGCCTGCTGATTGTCTCAACCGTAACCGGGATCAACTATTGGGCGCTTGCCCGGCGGGTGATCCCTTTCGTCATTGTCGAAATCCTCGTTTTGGGTGTGCTGATGTACGTACCGGAAATCAGCCTTGTACTGCCCAGAGCGATGGGACTCTGGAATTGACCAAACCCAACAGGAAGGAACCGAAAATGCGAATAGTCAACAAGCTCAAGATTGCTGCGGCCGTCGCAGCATTGATTGTCTCGACGCCGCTCATGGCGCAAGTGAAAGTGGCATTGGACAGTCCCAAGACCAACCAGTCGGGCACCTATGTCTGGGCTCATGCCTTTACCGAACATCTCAAAGCCAATGGGATGAATGCCGAAGAGTATGAACGCGGAGCCCTGGGCGGTGAAGCTGAGAAGCTCGATCAGGTCAGTCAGGGACTGCTTGAAGTTTCCCTTTCAGATGTAAAATCCGCTGCGGGTCTGGATGGGACAGTGTTTGGCCTCTTCTTGCCCTATTTCTTCAAGGATGCAGCGGAAATCGAAAAGGCACTCTATGTCGGTGGCATGCTGGAAAAGATCAACAAAAAGACAACTGCCAAAGGTGTTCGGGTTGCCAGCATTGTCCATCTTGGTGGTCCGGCGGGGATCTTCACGACCAAAAAATCGGTCAAAACAATGGCCGATATGAACGGTTTGCGGATGCGTGCACTGGATGAAGCACAGATTGCTATTTTCAAGTCATGGGGTGCACAAGGGACGATTGTCGCATGGAACGAAGTTCCAAATGCGCTGCAAACCGGAGTGGCCGATGGGTATCTGAACCCGTCCTTCGTGCCGCTTTTGTTTGGCCACACCGGCTTTATCAAACACTTTACCGATGCCGCTGTAGCCCCCTCCACTCGCGCGGCTTTGATTTCCGAAGACTGGTATCAGGGCCTTTCGGATGGCGAGCGCAAAACCGTGAATGACGCCATCGACGCGGCCAACAAGGCAAACCTTCAGTGGTTGGCGGGCCAGACTTCTGTGTTGGACCAACTGAAAAAACAAGGCGTTGAAGTTGTCGAATTGGATGACGCGGCACGTCGCGAGTTTCGGGAAGCATCCCAGAAAATCTGGACAACGATGCCGATGCCGGAAGGCGCACTGGATGCCTGGAAAGCGGCGATTAAATAGTGCGCAAGCTGGCGCTAAAGCTTGATCGCCTGTCACAGGCACTCCACACAATCGCGTTGTGGGGTGCCGTGTTGGCAGTTGTTTTCATGCTTGGTGCCGCTTGCTGGCAGGTTGTTGCGCGCTACGCGCTTGCTCAACCACCGGCCTGGACAGAAGAAATCGCCAGATTTTCCATGGTCTGGGCCGGTCTGCTGGGAGCCTCCTGCGCCTTTCGGCTCGGTTCGGACCCGTCACTTTTTCCCGAAATGCGCAATCGCACTGGCCTGGTCGGGCGTGTGCTTTCCTTGTTGCGGTTCCTCGGTGTGCTCGGCTTTGTTGCGCCAATTCTGTGGTATTCCTTCTTCGGACCAAACATGAACCCGGCGCGGGGTTACGTCGCTCGGCTGGCTGGACGTCAGGCAGAGACAATCGACCTGCCCATGACCGTGTTTGGCATCGCCATTCCCCTCGCCTTTTCCATCATCTTTCTGCATCTCATCGCCCGCCTTGCGATCGATTTGACTGCTGACCCAGACGGAGAAACCAAATGAAAGTTCTCATCGCCTGCCTGGCCACGGAAACAAACACTTTCTCACCAATGCCGACAGGCCGGCTCGCTTTCGAAGCCGGACTGGTGACACGCGAAGCAACCCGTGAGACCGCTATGCTGTTCACTGCGCCGCTTCACGAATGGCGACGCATGGCACAGGAGCGCAGATGGGAGGTGGTGGAAAGCCTTTCCGCCGCTGCACAACCCGCGGGAACGACGGTTAGAGAAACCTATGAGTCCTTTCGGGATGAAATCCTTGCCGATATCGAAAAACATCAACCCGACATTTTGCTTCTGTCCATGCACGGCGCCATGGTGGCCGATGGCTATGATGATTGCGAAGGCGACATGATGCAGCGAGCCAGAGCGACCATGGGACCGGACCGGACGATAGGTCTTGAACTTGATCTGCACAATCACCTGACGCAGGCGATGCTCGACCATGCAGACCTGATCGTAAACTACAAAGAATACCCCCATGTCGATGCACCAGACAGGGCGCGTGAACTGTTCACGTTGGCCGCAGATGCGGCTGAGGGAAAAATCAGCCCCGTAATGTGCGCCCATGAATGCCGAATGATGACCATCATTGAGACGATGAAAGACCCCGCAAAGGGCTTTGTTCAGGCGATGAAGGATGCTGAGGGTAAGGACGGAGTACTTTCCGTGTCGTTGACGCACGGTTTTCCATGGGCAGATGTGGCTGATGTCGGCTCAAAGATGTTGGTGATCACCGACAATGATAAAGAAAAAGCTGCAAAGGTTGCTGAGGATTTTACCCGCCAGCTGCAAGGCATTCGTGAGGGCTTGAGGATTAAGTTTCCCGACATTCCAACCGCATTGGACATGTTGGAAAGCGCTACTAAATTTCCGGTGACCCTGGCAGATACGGGAGACAATGCCGGTGGGGGTGCGCCATCCGATGCAACTTTCTTTCTGGAGGAGATTTTAAAGCGCGGCATCAAAGATGTCGCGCACGGAATTTTCTGGGACCCTGTGCTGGTGACCATGTGTCAGGACGCAGGTGTTGGCGCCCGCATGCGGGTACGGCTGGGTGGCAAAATCTGTGCTGAATCCGGCAATGCCATCGATCTCGACGTGACCGTTCGCGCCATCCGGGAAAACATGAGCCAGCAACTTGGCGATATTGATATGGAGGTGGGCACCGGCGTCTGGCTTGATGTAGATGGCGTGCATCTCGTTGTTTCGTCAATCAGAACACAGAACTTTTCACCATCTGTATATACCGATCTTGGGATCGACATCGAAGCCATGCGCGTTCTGATCCCCAAATCGACCAACCACTTCTACCAGAATTTTGCCCGCATCAGCCCGCAGGTGATCCATGTGCGGACCCCTGGAACAGTAACACCGGATATGACCATCATCCCCTACACCAAGCGTGATGACAGATACTGGCCAAAAACGGAGAATCCGTTTTCATGAGCAGTTCACTGATCGCCTCGCGGGACAGGTTTTCACAGTCCCACCCGGAAGAATTACGCAAATTCGGTGAGCGGGAGTGGGGCTGCATTCGCGCAGGGTCTGCCGGGCCATCGCTCGTTCTGTTGCCCGGCACTCTGGGTCGCGCAGATATATTCTGGCAGCAGATTGAAGCGCTTGAACACGAGGCGCGCATTCTTGCTCTGAGTTATCCAGCAGCCGGCGGCATATCCGATTGGTCGGACGACATTGCCGCAATGGTTCGCAAGGACAATTTGCAGGATGCCACAATCCTGGGTTCTTCACTTGGCGGTTATGTTGCCCAGGAGACATCCGCAAGCCACCCCGACCTGATCAGCGCGCTGGTGGCTGCAAACACCCTTCCCGACGCCTCCATCGTCAGCAACATCCCTCCTTATGCGCTCGACCTGGAAACTGTGGAAATTGAAGTTCTGGCCAACGGATTTCTCAACGGGCTGCGCACCTGGATGACGGACGGGCATCCATATTGCTATTTGGCTGAGCTGCTGGTGGCGGAGGTTGAAGGCCGGATTCCGGAAAAACAGTTGCGCAACCGACTGATCGCGCTGAAGGAAGCTCCCAAGCTGCCACGACAGACGCTGACTGCTGATTCCATCTATACGGTCGAGAGCGATGATGACCATCTGATCCCACCGCCGGTGCGATCGGCTCTTCGAGACGCCCTGAAACCAGCCAAGGCCTTCAACATGGGCGATGCGAGCCACTTTCCCTATGTGACGAAGCCGGACATGTATATCGCCATGCTTCGTGAGGTTCTCGGCCTGACCAAAGTTGACGGCTGAATGGAGACAATAATTTGAAACTTTTAGATGCTGATGATGTTCGTCGTCTTTTGCCAATGGCAGACGCAATTGATTGCATGGAAGAAACCATGATCCACGTGTCGCAAGGCAAGGCCAACTTGCCACTTCGAACGGTCATGGATATCGACGGCACCAACAAACTCGGCATCATGCCGGGCGCCATGACGTTGGATGATGGCGCAGAAACGCTCTACGGAATCAAGGTCTTGAGCCTGTTTCCCGGCAATCCGGCAAAAGGGCTCAGCTCCCATATCGGGGTCGTCGTCCTTTTCGATCCAACAACCGGCGCACCCGAAATTGCCATGAATGCCGATGCTGTCACCGCGATCCGCACGGCTGCTGCTTCCGCCGCTGCGACACGCAAATTGGCGAACGGCGAAGCCAAATCACTTGCCATTGTCGGCACTGGTGAACAGGCAGAAAGTCACCTTGAGGCCCTTTGTCTCGTTTGCAATTTCAGTGAAGTTCGCATCGCTGGGCGGACAAAGGAGAAGGCCGAAAATTTCATTGCAAGCGTAAAACCCCATCATCCGGACGTAACTTTCATTGCCGCACCCGACATTCAGTCTGCCGTTGCTGATGCCGATGTGGTGTGTTCGGTTACCTCGACGGCGGAACCTGTGTTGTTTGGCGAATGGATTGGTCCCGGCACCCATGTAAACGCGGTGGGCGCGTCGATGCCTTTCGTGCAGGAAATTGACGAGACCTTGCTGCTTAAGTCGGAGCTCTTCACGGACTATCGACCCTCGGCCTTGGCGCAGGCAAAGGAGATTATTTCGGCGATTGAAAGCGGCAAAATTTCCGAGGATCACATCCGTGCCGAAATTGGAGAGGTTTTCTCAGGCTCAAAATCAGGCCGTCGCAGCGCCGACGCGATTACATTATACCGCTCGCTTGGCGTCGCCGCTCAAGATTTGGCCGCTGCCGATCTGGTTCGAAAACGAGCCTAGGTCGAAGTTCTCCCACGACCCGATCAGTGTCATAGGCAAAGGCTCGCGCTTCGTTGTGGGAGCCTTTTTCGTTCCAAGGGAAATTCACAGGAAGGCACTGCCAAGAGGCCGCTCCACTAATCTTTTAGATATCAATCGCTTGGGAATATCAAATGGCGGAGAGACGGTCCTTAGATCGTTTGTCTATCGTTGGAAAACAGTGAGTACTGGCTGTTACCATGATTGGCTGAATTCCGGGCTTTCTGTAGGGTTTCTGTCTAATGTTGACTATAGCTGATTATGCTAAGCGCGGTTAGAAAGGTGACTCGCAGGGTGACTTGACTTGGCACGAGGCATAAACCGGCTAACCGACCTCAAAGTCAAACGGGCTTCCAAGCCGGGGCGGTACGGTGACGGGAACGGTTTGTTTCTCAGGATTTTTCCAAGTGGCCGCAAAAGCTGGGTGTTCCGCTGGCTGAATCCCCGAAAAACCACGGCTTCAAAAAGAGACGAAATCGCAATCGGGCAATATCCGGACGTGAGCCTCGCTTTGGCTCGTGAAATTGTTGCTGACCACCGCAAGACTGTCGCGAATGGCGGTGACCCGCGCGCGGTGATTGAAGCGAAGTCGAGGGAGCCAACATTCTTTGAAGCCGCTGAAGCCTACATAGCTCTGAATGAGCCTGAATGGCGAAACGACAAACACGTCCAGCAATGGCGAAACTCAATCAAGACTTACTGCAACACGATTGGGAACATGCCCGTTTCACAAATCCAAATGCGGCACGTGGTGAGTGACTTATCTCCAATCTGGCTTTCAAAGGCTGAAACGGCGAGAAGGTTGCGTGCTCGAATTGAACGGGTGCTTGCCCGAGCAGAAGGCGAAGGGTGGCGAGAAGGGCCAAACCCGGCCACCTACTACGGCTCACTGAAAGAGGTTTTACCAAAGCACGACAAGCGAGCAGAGCAGGAACACCACGCCGCCCTGCCCTACGATGAGATACAAAGCTTCATACAGGAATTGCGCGCCCGTAAGGCCGTGGCTGCAAGGGCGCTTGAGTTTTGCATATTCACTGTTGGCCGCACCGGAGAAGTGCTGAACGCCACTTGGGACGAAATCGACCTCAACAAGGCGCTTTGGAAGATTCCGGCAAGCCGAATGAAGAACAAGCGAGAGCATGTCGTGCCACTCACTCAACCGGCATTGGATGTTCTCACGCCGCTCTATGAAGCCCGACAAAGTGAATGGGTGTTTCCAGGGCTCAAGAAAGGCCGTCCGCCGTCTCAAATGGCCATGCTGATGATGCTCCGCCGCATGGAGCGAGACGATATCACGGCGCATGGTTTCCGAAGCACATTCAGAGACTGGTGCGCTGACAGAACTGGTTTCGAGCACGATGCGGTTGAGGGCTGTCTGGCTCACCGTGTCGGCTCAAAAGTGGAATTGGCCTACAAGCGCTCAACCAGCGTGGACAAACGCCGGGTAATCATGTCGGCATGGGCTGACTTTTGTACCGGCGCTGACACCGGCAAGATTGTGACGCTGCGCCATGGCTAAATCAAACGGGCCAAAGCTACGCGCTTTCACATACACAGGAGCAGACCCAGAACTGGTAGTCACCTCTGGGATATGGAGTCTTCTTCAGAATGCCTTTGAGCACAATATTCCCCGTGAAGCGCTCGACCAACTTGTCAGTATCTTTAACGGCTACCTTCACTTAAAGCGCGCTGAGGTTGGTGCTGCACGCCTCAAAGAAGTTCAAGAACTCGCAGACAAGGAATTGAAAACTGCCCGGGACTTCTTTGCCTTGGTTTCCACGCCCAAAAGCACCGATCACGCCAGCGGCGATGCCGCTTCCAAATTCAACGAGTGGTTTGACAAGTACGTTTCCCGTGAGGTCAGAGTGAATGTCGGAAAACTATCGTTCCACCCGGCACTCCCACCAGAAACGGAACAAGCAATTGAATTGTTGCTCGACAGGACGATAATCAACGTGAGGCCGGACTGGCGGCACCTTTGCGATATCGCAGGAAACGTCCAGCATGCCCTTGAAAAAATCAACGACGGAATCGACCTGGACACCAGCGAACCATATGAAGGTGGGTGGAAAGACGGTGACGCGTTGAAGCATTAGGTCAATGAGGCTGTCACATGGGCCGACGAAAACAATCTTCCGAGCAATCTGAGAGAGACTACGCATGACCGCGGAGCTTCCCAAACCAGTGCCGGGCCGATCTGCAAATTGATTTTTGAGTTGGTGAAACACGCACCAGAGGGCAGCGACGTTGATACCCTGCATTCCGAGCTATCTGTTTACAACAAAACCCGCTGAACCAACTTCACGAACAATCCACAGCCTTGGAGTTTTCTGAGTACACTCCTTCGAAATCCCTGCGGAAATTTCGGCCACGACAACCGTCTTGCTAGACCGCACTGCGGTGTAAGAGGCGTTCCGTTGCCACCTGTCAGACCGCACTGCGGTCTTTTGGCAATCAATATCGGCATGGTTGCACCGCAGAGAACAAATTCTTTGCCATTCTGCCCGCTCATTTGGCGTTTCTGCGGTCTCAACTACACCGTAAAAGCTCGAAAGACCGCAGGCCAAATCATTGATATAAAATAGCTAATTCATATTCTAGCTCCCTTATCAACGCTAATGGAGCATGAAACCTTGCTACGAGAACATAACCAAAAACCAGCTACTCCCAAGCTGGCGATGAGCGTTCCGGAAATTGTGGAATCAATCGGGTGTTGCCCCGCCCAGGTTTATAATTTGGCCCGACGCGGCCTGATACCGCTGCGCAGAATGGGCTCACGAACCGTGGGGCTCACCAGAGAAATTGAAGCGGCGATAGAACAGCTTCCGACCGCCAAGTTCACCTACGGCAAAGCAGCGTGAGCGGGGTGATTTCAGATGCGAAATGTTGGAATGAAAAACCCTCCGCGCGGGGATGCGGTGGGCTCAAATAGCGTCGAAATTAGGGCTGGGCAGCTTCCAAAATCCACTCCCAGGACATAGCAAATTTGAACCGGAAATTCAAGACAACCACGCGGTTCGAAAGATCGCTGAGCGGTATAGATTGCCGCCATCTAAAGCTCGGCTTTTCATAAAGTTGGGCAAGCTTGGGGGTGACGCATGAACCTCCAAATCGCAATCGAGTGGTTGGTCGAAAACGGCCCCGGACAATCCGCCGTTGTGCAGTTCAAACGAAAGTTTGGATTGACGGCTTTGCAGACGGCGGAGGTTTGTCGAGAAGCCGCTAAATCGAGGCGTCAAAGCACCGTAAAAAGAGACGGGGAAACCGTCCAGGCAGGTGTGGCATGAATCCGCCAAAGAAATCTGTCGCTGTCGACCACAAGAACCTCAGTCGCTCCGGGCGAAAGCTCAAGATGGGCCGGGTGATACTGCTCGAACAACGTCAGCGGTTTCGTAGCGCAAAGGGCTATTCTGCCGCCAACCACCGCCTGCGAGAGGTAGAGACGCTCATTCGTCACAGACACGGCCACGCGATTCCCAAAACCGACGATGCGGAATTCTACATTCGGGTTGCGGCGCATGCCCTGAGGGTGGCACTGCCCGACGATGCCATGTTTCGAGGTGCGCTGGAAAGCTGGTGCGGTGTGTTTGCGCCGTGGGCACTGGTTCGACGGCAAGAAATCATTGAGCCAATCATAAACGAAACACTTCATCGGGCATACAACTTGAGCCAACGAAGGGCCGCTGAACTCCTGGCATTGAGATGGCGGGAGCGGGTTGAGCTATCAAACAGGACGATTGCCGCCTGCGACGTGAGTCCTCAACGGCAAAAGGAACTCGCCAAGGAACTCAACAGGAAGCGTGCACGAGAGCGGCGCACCCAAATTCGACGTGCTGCCGGTGCACAAACAAGGGAACGATACCTAAGCAATTCACTGAGCCGTACAAAGCCATGGAAGCTTGAAGGTATCAGTCGGCGGACGTGGTATCGGCGGAAAAAGCGGCCAAGCTGAAAATTGGCGAGGGACTTGTCTCAATCTCGAAATCTGGCCTGAAAAATTGAAAACCTACTTGTGCCACCACCCTCAAAATCAATGTGGCACAGGTTGGTTTTGAACCAGTATACTACATACTTCAAACCCACTTGTGCCACCTCGAAATCTGGCACCAGCGGCAGGCCCTGAGCAGCCCCTACCAGAGAGAAAGAGGATTGGTTAGGCGTGTCTCTCAGCCATTTTCATTCTTGGCCGGGGACGGCAGTTTATCCACTTGTGACGCATGTTCGGTTTGGCTCAAAAACTGGCGGCGCTCGGCACGACTGGTGCACGGTATCATCATCACCAGCAGCAACGCGCTTGCCCGTGTCAAACAGATTGAGAGTGACACGCCCGTCACCCGAAATTCGGTCCCGCCAGTCTGAAACCAGAGCTTCAAATTCTGCGTCATTCGGTGCAGCCGATTTGCGGGCGCGGTTGGCTAAGTGCTTGTCAATGCCAGCTTCATCTAGAGTGATTGGTGCATCTGCGGGCGGGGCAAAAAGTGCCCCGCCTGCAAAACGCCCCTGAGAGCCCTTAGCGAGCCCAACACTTTCCTTGAACCGGATTTCAGCCGCGTCCGCTTCAAGCCCTCTGCTTTTGTCGCTGTTTCTCCGGTAGAACCGGGCGACTTAAATTGACTCAAACGGTAATCTAGGACTTACGCCAGATCAAAAGCTGGTTGTTTGCTGGCATTGCCGTGTCACTTTCAAACACCAACCCGTTCGCTTGAGCCAACTCGTTGATCGCTTCAAAATCGCGAATACCACCACCAGGATAGGCTCCTCGGAGAAACACATCAAACTGCGCATTACTCTCTGTAGTGAATTCACCGCCATATTTGAATGGACCGTATAAGATGAGCGCTCCCTGTGTTCCTAAGGAGCCGGCAGATCCATGAATGTAGTTCTCCAAACTCTGCCAATCGATGACATGTACACAGTTTGCGCTGTAAACGGCATCGAAAACGTGAGGTAATCTGGGCCATCGGTTTATGTCGAGAACGATGGGTGGAATGAGATTCGGACGCGCAATATCGATAAGATTTTGCTTTAAACCGTATAATTCGAGATCGCGGTCGCTGGGTTGCCAGAAAATATCGGGCATCGCGGCAGAAAAGTGATCGGCATGTTGGCCGGTGCCACTGGCGACCTCCAAGACATGATTTTTCGGACGAAGAACCTTTTGGAGCGCAGCAAGGATAAAATCCTTATTGTTCTCCGCTGCTTGGCTGAAGTGCTGTTCGTTCATTTTGACGTTCGAAATTCTGGTGAGGCAATCATGCAATTTCAGCCCAACCACCCTAAAAGTAAATCGTCGGCACGTGGGGGAAAGGTAGCAAGATATCCTCAAACGACAATGAATCGTTAGTCGGGCACCGGGCGGATCTTGCGGGGCAAAGAATGCCCCACGAGTTGGAGCCTCACACCGAAATGAAAAATCATTGTACATTTGCGGATTGGCACTCGGGAATTTTCAGGTAAGCGGGTGTCGAAAAATTGGGTCCAAAAGCGACCCGATTTCTGAGCCTTGTTTGGAAATGTTCAATGGACGAACATTTGCCTGAATTCCGAAGTTCGCCGCTGCAACAAGTGCAAAGGTTTGCCACAGCAACGAAGGTTTACAGACCGCCGACGCCATTTGGTGGTGATGGATAGAGCGATGCTGCCCATGCGGCTCCAAACCCAAAGGCAGCATAGCGGACAAGCGACATTTTGAGTGACGTCGCTATTTAGCCATCTCATTATCAATTTTTCGGCAAAAGTTTCGGGTTCAGAAAACTGTTTGCACGCACCTCAGGCCCGTTTCGCAAAAGACTTGACCAAGTAGTCAGTAAATGCGCGTGCCGATGGCTTAGCATTTCTTCCGCTTGGCAAAACCGCATGTACCTCTACGAAGCCGATTTCCCAATCAGGAAAAATTTGAATGAGCTTTCCGTTCTCGATCTCTTCCTTACAGCCCCAGTAACTCGTGGTAACCACTCCTAGCCCAGAAACCGCTGCGGCCGTTGCTGCTTCGTTAACGGTGACACTGACCTGATGTTCTACACGAACCGAAGTCGTCTTTCCGTTCTTTGTAAACGACCAGCCCGTCACCCCAGCCCCAGATGGGCCGACCACTACCGTGTGGTTGGCCAGATCAGCTGGTGCTTCCGGCGTACCCGCCTTTTCCAGATAGGTTGGAGACGCAATAGCCATTCGCGGAGTTTCACCAATCTTGCGTGCGACAAGGGTTGAATCTGCAAGTTCTCCAAATCGAATAGCTACATCGATTGCCTGGTCGATCAGGTCTTGCATGGAGTCTGTCAGAACGAAGTCAATCTTGAGCTCTGGGTGCGCTTCCACAAATTCTGTTATCCGTGGAATGACCTCTCGAACGGCAAAGCTGGTGGCACAACCAACTCTGAGCCGACCTTTTAGTGTCCCGTCCCCTCGCACCATGTGGTTGGCTTCTTCCAATGAAGCGAGAACAGGTTCAATGCGACCAAGGTAGTTCGTTCCAGCTTCCGTAAGTTTGACGGCATGCGTGCTTCTGACAAACAGGGCTGCGCCGAGATCCGTCTCTAGTTTTGATATGATTCTTGAGACTGAAGGTTGAGACAAACCAATCTCTTTTCCCGCCGCAGTGAAACTCTCTGTGCGGGCAACACGACAGAAAAGTCGCAGGGCAGAAACGCTATCGCTCATTTGATATATGAATAGCTATTAGTCATTTTTCGATCCTACTAACTATGAACCAAATGAGCAATATTCGTTTCCAGGCGAGGGGACAATACCCAGAGACGCCATTGAACCCTAGAAGGAGGGAACCCGAGATGTTTGATGATGGATACGACCATTTTTGCTTCAACTTTGTTTCGCTCTTTGAAGCCGGCCCTTCAAACAAGGAAATGGGTGCCGGTACGTATTGTGGGTGCGTTGACTACTTGGAGCAAAAGGTAGCCGCTGCGGAAGCAGAAAGCAGCGACATGGAACTCACTGAAAGCGCCTAACGAAAGGAACTCTATAATGACCGCTACAACACAGTTCCACACTGAAAGTCGTTTCTCGCGTATCATGCAGTCGCACAATGCGCTGCCCAATTGGGTGAAGATCTGGATGAACTTCATCTTGGGACCAGTCAATCTCGCGACGCTTGCATTTTTGAGCGAACCAAGTGGCGCCTTGATCGCGGCACTTGCGATCGGCGGCATGTTCTTGACCGTAGCAATCGTGTTTGCATCAGGTGAATTCACCAAAGCGGCCGGCATTGGACATGTGGTGGCCTGGACACCGCTTATATTCATGCTGACCTTTGCCAGACCGGAAGGCTCGGCGATCTATCAGACCTTTCTGACGGTCCTGTTGGTCATCAACGTCATTGCCCTGGCATTTGACTATAACGATGTCCGGATCTGGATTCAGTCTAAGATGAGAGGCTGACCCCGACTTAAAGCCAAACACCTCCTCCCTAGACGGCAGTCACCAAGTGGCTGCCGTTTGCATTTGGAGCTGGTGCCATGCGTTCACGGGCTAATTTATTCATTCATATATTGAATAACCGTTAGACTTTTTCTCTAGCTACCAATTGCATTTCAAATGAACAACCACTGATTGAAGATGAAACTGCGGATCAGCTGGGCAAGAACTGAGCGGACCCAGGAAAGGAGAAATCATGTTTCAGAAATCCATCGACAGACGTCAATTCATTAGTACGGCCCTTGCTGGCGCTGCCGCCGCTGTTGTTTCACCGGCCGTCGCAGCGACCGATTTCATGGTGGGTAAAACACCGGTCATTGCCTTGTCAGATGGGCACTTCAATATGCCATCAGACATGTTTCTTGGCACACCGCAGTCTCTGCGTGACAAGCTCGGAAATCCGGCACAGATCGCGGCAAACACCTAGGCACACCGCTCCGGCGATCGGATCTTCTTGTTTGATGCAGGGGCCGGAACAAGCGACTTCATCACCCAATCCTTTCCAACGGCCAGCAAGCTGCCTGAAGATCTGAAGTCGGTCGGCATTGCAGCAGATAAAGTCACGGACATTACCATCACCCACATGCACCCAGATCATATTGGTGGCCTGGTTGTCGGTGACAAACTGGCATTCCTAAATGCACGTATTCACATCGCAGAGGCCGAGTGGAATTTCTGGAACGCCGAGGGGTTTGCCACGTCTGCACCCGAAGCGTGGCGGCCAATGGTTGGACTGGTGCAAGGGTTCTCAAAAGTGATTGAACCCAACCTTTCCCTGCATCCTGGGTCTATCGATCTTGGGGGTGGCGTTAATATCATCCCTGCAGCAGGTCATACACCAGGTCACAGCGCCGTTGTTCTCGATGGCGGAAACGAGCAGCTGATCCTTGTCGGTGATCTGACCGTCCACGAGGACGTGCACTTCGCAAATCCTGACTATGGATGGGCACTCGATGTTGATGGCGAGCTAGCCGTCAAAACCCGCAAATCCATGCTCGATATGATCACCACAGACGGCCTGTTGATGGGTGCTGCACACGTCACAAAGCCTGGCCTGGGCCGCGTTGAACGCGCAGGCAGTGGTTATCGCTTCGTAGCCATCTAACCCCACTCATCTCTAAAGAAGGAACCAATGCCCTATTATGAAAAATACATGGTCGAAACCGCACCTGAAGCGTCAAAACCCGTATTGAAAGCAACGAAAGAAAAGGTCGGCTTCATACCAAACCTGATGGCCACCATGGCTGAATCGCCTGTGATGGTGGAAAGCTATCTCACGCTGACGGGATTGTTTGACCAAACATACCTGAGCGAAACCGAGCGCCAAATCATTTTGATGACCAACAATTGCTTGAATGATTGCCAATACTGCATGGCTGCACACACCGCAGTGTCGAAGATGTCTGGCGTCGATGAGGATGTCATCAAAGCGCTGCGTACTGGAACATCGATCAATGATCCCAAGCTTGAAGCGTTGCGCACCTTCTCAATCATTATTCATGAAAGCCGTGGTCATCCGACTGAAGAGCAAGTCGAAGCGTTTATCGCGGCCGGCTACACCAAAGAGACGGTATTGGAGGTGATTGTCGGAACAAGTCTGAAAGTGCGGTCCAACTACACGACACCAATCACCAGACCTGAATTGGACGACCCATTTTTACCGCTCGCCTGGGATCCCAAAATGGCCGAAGCCGCATAGTGATTGTCCTTTGATCTCTGCCCAATCGGCGGCGAAAACCATAGCCTAGGAGGAATCCTGGGCTTTTTCGTGTGGATCCAACTGAAATCTTGATCATTCATAATACGAATAACCATTAGTCCAAATCAACAGATACCATCTATTTTTCAAATAATAAATAATAGGGACAGGCAGCAAGAAATCGCACTGTCAGTTCCCATCCGAGGATGGCCGCAGAGCACAAGCTGATCCTGATGGAACCCAATTGAATGAAAGGATACCGATATGTCACTTCAAGAAAAACTCGATGGCTTCAAAGCCCAATTCAAAACACAAGCACCAGCCGAAGCGTTCGAAGCTTTTGGCCGCTCAACTCAAGAGTTGATCGATAGCGGGCAAGCAGAACGCGCCCTACAAGCAGGCGATCAGGTTCCTGATTTTGTGCTTACCGACTCAGACCGCAACGATGTTGCCCTGAAAGACCTGTTGGCCAAAGGCCCTGTCGTTCTGACCTTCTATCGCGGTGTTTGGTGCCCATACTGCAACATTGAACTTCAAGCTCTCGAAGAAGTGGCTGAAGAAATCCGTGCTCGTGGCGCGACATTGGTTGCAATTTCAATGCAGGGCGCTTCCGACAGCCGCAAATCCCAAAAAGACAACAATCTGAGCTTCCCGATCCTGACCGACAAAGCTGGCGAACTTGCCAACAAATTCGGCATCCGTTGGACGCTTCAGGACTATGTCATTCCGATCCATGAGGCTTCGGCGTTCATTTGCCGCGCATCCATGGTGACGGTGAATGGAATCTGCCAATGCCTGCTCGCTATGTTGTCGATACGGACGGCTCGATTGCCTACTCCGAAGTCAACCCTGACTACACTCGTCGTCCTGAGCCGGCAGACCTGTTCCCTGTTCTCGACAAACTGCGTGCCGCGGTTGCCGCATAACTCCTCCTAACAATCCGCCCCAGAGTGATCGGTGTCGATGCTCTGGGGCAGTGCCAGCCAAAACCCAGTCGAAAGGAACAGAACAATGAAAGGCAAACTCATTCTCCCATATATCATGACGAACATGCTGTCCGGTGTTGGCTCAGCCGTCATGTTTTGGTTTTCAAACTACGATCCAATCTGGATCGGCACATTCTTCGCAACGTTCACAATGCCATTTTTCTTGATGGCACTGGTTGGCGGTCTCGGCATCTCCAAGACTTCGAAGAACTTGCCGATCATTCAGTTGATCAACCTCGCAGCGGTTGCTTTTGTGGCTTACACCCTATTTGCCCGTGGCGGACCATCAAAGACTGCTGAATATGTATCAATCGGCCTTTCCATTTACGGCATGCTGTCCATGCAATGGTACATTCACATTTTCTCCAACTATAAGCGTACACCGAGTGCTGCCATCGTGAAGGGTCAGGCCTTGCCTGAGCTGCCACTGCATCGCCTGGACAAGAGCGCGGTTTCTTCTGCTGAATTTGCTGGTGACAAGACACTTTTCGTGTTCTTCCGCGCAAACTGGTGCCCGTTCTGCATGAACCAGCTCAAAGATGTTGCTGCGCAATCTGACCGTCTGGCCGCTGCTGGTGTGAAGGTGAAGTTCATCTCTAACCAAGGCTTCGACAATTCTGCGAAGCTGGCTGGTCAAATGAGCCTTCCTGCGCATTTTGAGATCCTTCAGGATGAAGACCTGCTTGCAGCCAAGACGCTTGGAATCGAAGACATGGGTGGCGCGCCTTCGGGTATTCCTGGCTATCCAAATGACACAGTGATGGCCACTGTCATCGCAGTGGATGAGCAACGCAATGTCATCTTCGGTGATGAGACCGACAACTATCGTCGTCGTCCTCACCCAGACACATTCCTCAATGTGTTCGAGCGAAATAATGGAAACGTTACACAACTCGCCGCATAATCTAGATCTCACTCCGAAATCTCTGGCGCCGTGGCCCAAAGCCGCGGCGTCTTTTATTTGCAAATTGTCAGATTGACCCGAAGAACCACACCTTTGGAGGCTGGTTGGAACATGTCGCTAGCGGACAAATATCACATAAAAGGTGAAGTCAATTTGGGCTCTTTACGGTCGTTGCGAGCCAGCCGTCGTTTCCACAATCCAAATTCGAAAAAAATCAACCAGCCGAAGCTATTGAACTCTGATGAGTTAGAGAAAATTCAATCTCTCTAGCGTTTATGCAGCGTCTCCCCATGGGCGCGCACGTGTTCCAGCAGCGCCGTTAGCTCGTTCCCATTCTTGCAGCGGAATGGAACGTCCAAGTCGGGTTGAACAAACACCAGGTTTTGTCCAGCCCCGTTATGTCGGGCCACTTTTTGAGATTGTTTCCGGTCCGGTCGGGCGCATGTTCAGTGAACGGTGTGGCCTGATGTGATTGTCCTGTTTCAGCCATGTGTTGATGACGATCTGAGCCTGTT
>JBCCGR010000048.1:0-35124 GCA_039029195.1 Pseudomonadota bacterium | reverse complement strand
GCAACCACCAAACAGGCTCAGATCGTCATCAACACATGGCTGAAACAGTAAAATCACATCAGGCCACACCGTTCACTGAACATGCGCCCGACCGGACCGGAAACAATCTCAAAAAATGGCCCGACATAAGGCGGCTGGACAAACCGACAAAGGCTCCTGAAACCGGGGCAATACCGGACGTGGCAAAGGCGGCTTAGGGAGCATTCAAGCAAGCAACAAATCGGACACAATGTCCGGCTTCGCCCTAGTTGCCAAAAACGCAACGATTGCGCTTTTCAGATATGGGCTACCAAGATGACGAACCAGTGAAAAACGAAACTGTTTCGCATTTGAAGCTAGGGCAGGATCAATGGCCGCTTGGAGCCCTTCCTTGCCGTTTATTTCTTCTCGTTCAATGTCTGCATTGCCTAGGCACCACCACGCAAAACTCCTGTCAGCAACTAGTGGTTCAGAGCGAATATCTGAGCCTCGACTTCACCATCTGGTGTTTGAATGACAACAGATCCTCGTCGATAGCCCTCTCCTTCGAAGGCATCGAGCCGATACCAATGATCCATAAGTGGCAAGGCGGATCGATGTCATTTGGTGTCACTCGATCCCGACATGTGTGGCTCCGCCCAAGCTCGCAGAAGATCAAGTGCCCCCAAGGCGGTTCGGCCATAGTCGGTGATGCTATACTGAACTGAGACGGGTGCTGTCGGCATCACTTCACGTGTGATGAGACCGTGCTCTTCAAGATGGCGCAGACGGTCTGTGATCATCTTCTTGCTCGCGCCACCAATCATTCTTGCAAGGTCGTTGAAGCGGACTGGTTCGTCCTTCAAATGCCAAAGGATGGACCCAGTCCATTTTCCTCCAAGCACTCGCATACCTTGCTCTATGGCGCATGGCTCGGCACACGGTTCAGATACGGTCTTTCGACCTTTAGCATCTTCGCTGACTTTGGCTTTCATCGCTTCAACACTGGGTTACAAAAAGTATACTGGTTGTTTTTCTATATCAAAGTCCTCATTTTTCCAACTACGGCATCCCCTGCAGAATTTGAAGGACTAACTCATGACGACAAAGGATATTCATCTCTACACAGCAGCCACCATGAATGGCTACAAACCGGTGATCTTTCTGGAAGAAGCCGGTGTTCACTATGATCTGACATTCATCGACTTTGCCAAGAAAGAGCAGAAAGCGCCTGATTATCTGAAGCTCAACCCGAATGGACGCATACCAACGATTGTGGATCGCTCGAATGATGATTTCGCTGTTTTCGAAAGTGGGGCAATCCTTTGGTATCTGGCTGAGAAATACGGGAGGTTTTTGCCCGATGATCCCAACGGCAAATCCGAGACATTGCAATGGCTGATGTTTCAAATGGGAGGCATTGGGCCCATGATGGGTCAGGCCATGTATTTCCAGCGAATTGCTGCACCCAATAGGCAGGAAGAACCCTTCTCAATCAAGCGATATGTGGATGAGACCCGCAGGTTGTTAGAGGTACTGGACACAAGGCTTGAGGGACGAGATTGGCTTGCTGCGGATCAATACACTATTGCGGACATGGCTACTTACCCTTGGGCGCGCGCCTATGTTTGGGCCAAGGTTTCGACTGATGGCCTGGACAACTTAAAAGTTTGGTTCGATCGCATCGAAGAACGACCTGCTGTTCAAAACGCTCTGACTATTCCTAAGGCGCAACCAGCATTTTGGGGACAGGCAGATGAAAGCCAGTTCCTGCAAGAGAATGCGGCTAGGTTTGCATCAGATGTGAAGTCTTAGGAAACAACTTTGTCAGATCCATGCCTATCTCTCATTTGTCCCAATCATCCCAATAGGGTCGCCCCTTGAAGCGGTCCGCTAGAAAGTCTACAAACACACGTACCTTGGTGGAGAGATGCCGCCTGTGGGGGTAGACGGCATAGACACTTATAGGGTCGTTTTCGAAGTCTTGAAGAACGACCTCTAACCGACCGTTTCGGAGATCATCGCAGCAAAAGAATGTCGGCATCATATCGACGCCAAGACCCTTGCGAACGGCTGCGACCATGACGTCGCCATTGTTGGCGCGGAGATTGCCCGTCAGCTGGACCTTGAATTGCCGGCCATCATTTCCCTTGAACATCCAAGCATCGCGCTCCTCAAGATAATCATAGAGCAACACGTTGTGAGATTTGAGGTCATTTGGATGAGAAGGACGACCGTGTCTGTTCCAATATTCAGGCGTAGCCGCCACAATGCGTCTGCATGGAGCCAAGCGTCGGGCCACAAGACTTGAATCAGGCAAGTTTGCTATGCGTATGGCCATGTCAAAGCCATTTTCCAGAAGGTCAACGACTTGATCGTTCAGAACAAGGTCAACCTCAACTTCCGGATTCCGAAGCATGAAATCGGCGACGGCATCGCCCAGATGCTGAATGCCAAACGACATGGGCGCATTTATGCGTAGCAAACCTTTGGGAGCCGCCTTAGTACTGTTCAGCAGTTCTTCGGCTTCATTCGCTTCTTCCAGAATTCGGCGACAATGTTCCACATAGCTGCGCCCTTCATTGGTGAGAGACAACCGCCGTGTTGTTCGGTTTAGAAGCCGCACACCCAATCGTTCTTCCAGCTTCTTGATTTGCAGGCTGACAGCGGCCTTCGAGCGCCTCAGTGTTTTGGCAGCACCAGAGAAACTCTGGGCATCCACGACAGTAACGAAGGTGCTGACGCCTTCCAATGGGTCCATGATGGTGTCCTAAGGTATTCTCTATTGTTCAATATATTAAACAATATATCCAGCAATACCCAGATTGTCACGCATTGAAGCCAGCTTTAGATTCAACCCAACACAACGGAATTTCGAAAACTCCAAACCGTCACCCGAATTTAAAGAATGAACAGATGAGCACACTTCTCGTACTAGACACCAGCCCAAGACAGGATGCAGTATCGCGCCACCTCACCCAGAAATTTGTCTCTGATTGGACAATTGCAAATCCAAACGGAACAGTGTTGCATCACGATATTGGCGCTAATCCACCTGCCCATCTCGATGATGAGCTGATCGATGCGTTGAGGCGTAACCCGGAGGCACTCAATCAACATCAAACAGATGTAATCAAAGCATCTGATGCTGTGATTGCAGATCTGGCTCAGGCCGACATGATCGTGATCGGCGCTCCCATGCACAATTTCACAATGACCGGCGCTTTTCGAACATGGATCGATCATGTTGCTCGGCCTGGAAAAACATTCGGCTATAGCGCAAGTGGCCCAGAGGGCCTTTTGAACGATAAGCCGGTCTATGTGCTTTCGACCCGTGGTGGACAGTATGGAGATGGTGACCCTGAAAATCCTCATTCAGCCGATTTTCAGTCGGATTACCTGCGGCACATCTTCGGATTCATGGGTATTCAATCACTCAACATCATCGCGGCAAACGGGATGGACATGGGAGAAGAGCCGCGTGCGGCTGGAATTGAACATGCGAAACAAGCGATCAACGCAGTCTTTGCCGCTTAACCACATACCACGCCGTCAGAGAGGAAATCCAAGATGAGCTGGAATCCCGCAATAGATCCGCAATGCCCCAGTGCCAGCAATCTGGATGCCATTGAAACCATTATCATTCCTCGCGCACGCGATATCGGTGATTTCGAAGTGCGACGCGCTCTACCCTCCTCTAAACGAAAGATGGTAGGGCCAATTGTATTCTTTGATCAGATGGGTCCTGCTGAGTTCATCACCGATCAAGGCATTGATGTAAGGCCGCACCCGCATATTGGTTTGGCGACAGTGACATATCTCTATCAGGGGGAATTTCAGCACAGGGATTCACTGGGCACAAACCAGATGATCTATCCTGGCGAAGTGAACTGGATGATCGCCGGAAACGGTGTCACCCATTCAGAGCGCACGAGTGAACAAACCCGATCCGGCCCAAGTGGTTTGTTTGGCATTCAAACGTGGGTCGCGTTGCCGGAAGAAGTCGAGGAAATGGCTGCTGACTTTGAGCATCACAAAGAAGCGGCTTTGCCGTTTCTTGAAAGTGAAGGAAAACAGGTTCGTTTGATACTTGGGACGGCTTGGGGTGAGCGGGCGCCGGCCAAAACCTTCTCAGAAATGTTCTATGCCGACGTTGTTTTGCAAGCAGACGCAGCATTGCCTCTGCCTGATGACCACGAAGATCGGGGTATCTATGTAACCGATGGTTCTATCGAAGTGGCGGGTGACGACTTTCAAAAGGGACAAATGATGGTGTTTCGTCCGGGGGATGCCATTACCGTTAAAGCCGGGCCTTCAGGCGCTCGATTGATGCTTCTTGGTGGTGAGACGCTGAACAGTCCCCGTCATATCTGGTGGAATTTTGTAGCATCTTCGAAGGATAAGATAGAAGCAGCCAAGGACGCTTGGGCAGCCGGGGACTGGGAGCACGGCCGCTTCCAACTTCCACCCGACGACAATAAAGAATTCATCCCAATTCCGGAACGGTGACATGGCTCTCTTGCACGAAAAAGCACTGCGAGGGCGAACCAAAATGGGCTCAAAGCGGTCTGAACATAGGCCCGGCAGCTGATAACCCATATTGTCGGATGCTGGGGTGCAAATTAATGTCCACTTTGCTTCTTGCGCGCTTCAAGAGAGAGACTTAACCGCTCCAGTAAATCCGCCAGTTTCTCTCGATCTTCCTCAGGCAAAACACCCGAAAAAAGCTCAGTGTTGGTTTCGATCAACTGATCAATTATCTCTTCGACCATGTCAGCTCCTTGCACTGTAAGCTGGACAAGGCTGCTTCTTGCGTCATGCGGGTTGGGCAAGCGTTTAACCAATCCCCTTTCTGACAATCCCCTCGGCATCTTTGCCATGCCGCTCGAACTGGCTTGGGTGGCGGCGTAGAGCTCTGTAGGGCTCATCGTGAATGCGTCATTGGTGAACCGCAAGGAACGCAAGACCAAGAACTGCGTCCAAGAAACCCCAAAGCGGGCTGCAATCTTGCTGTCGCTGTCCCAGACAAAATTTCGACTGCGAAACAGACCCGATACAATACGGGTCGTCGTATTTGGCGTGACCGACCATGGCCTTGGTTTTGTTCTTGGCAAAGTGCTCTCCTTCAAACGGACTATCACGAAATGCCCGGAACCACTTGAAGTCAACAAGCACTGAATGTCTCTCTCTAGAGAGATAATTGGAGATCAAACCTTGGAACAGTAAAACATGGATGTGTCGTGCGGGGTCTTTTAGGAGTTCTGGCCGTTGTAATGCTTCTTTTCACGTTGCCAGCCTACCTGAACACTTCGAGCAATCCGGGACTGGCTAACTTGACCGGAGAAACCGCGTCTTGGGATCAGTTGCTGGCGCTTTCGTGGCGCGTCAACGGGGTCTAGCGTTGATCGCCCTCTATGGGGCGGTGAAAGGTTCAACCCAACCTGTCCTGATCGGCGCTTTTGGATTGGCATTCCTGAACTTGCATGATGCCATTTTTCTCTCAGCGTTCGGCAGCATCGGCCCCGGTGCGTTCGCTGGATTGGTCCTTGGCGGCTTAGCCTTCGCCGTCATGGTACTGACGTGGCGGGAGGCGCGGTATGAAACTCGTAATTTTCGGAGCAACCGGCACTTTGGAGAAGTTCGTGCTGGAAGCGGCACTGGCAGAACAACACCAAATCACCATGCTGGCTCGGTCGCCTTATAAAATCAGCGCGTTTGCTGATCGGATAAGCATAATCGCTGGCGACTACTTTGATGAGAACGCACGCACACAAGCTCTCGTCGGAGCCGAGGCTGTCCTGTCGACCCTTGGTCCTCCGATGAGACGCTCTCCAAACAATGGCGAATACGCCAAGGCAATGATCGAGCTGATCGATCAAACGCAGACAGCTGGTATTGACCGCATTGTTGCCGTTGGGGGCGCGGGGCTGCGGCTTGGTAATGAAAGACTGGCTCTACCTCGCAGGATAATACGGCTGATGCTTCGTGTTATGGGCGGCAAAGGGCACTGGGATAAAGAGCATGAGCACAACGCGCTTCATGCATCCCGGCTAAACTGGACAATTCTCCATCCGCCACAGATTGCTCGGGCTTCGGGCCAACTGGTCGTCACCCAAGACGGCCCGGCTGCATTCAAGGCCGATCCGGCTCAATTGGCGCACCAAATGTTGGCAAGTCTCACTGACGCAGCAACGGTACGCACAGCGCCGTTTGTCGCGACAAAGTGAAAGCTGCAACTGGTAAAAATGCATTCTTGGTTCGTCTCATCAAAGCAGCCATTGGCGCACCTGCGCAAAGGTCGGTTTTGTTCGCACTGCAGCCCCCTGGAGTTCTCAGAAAAATCTTATCAATGTCAGCTTTGCGGGAGTTGGCCTGATCAGGCTTAATGTCGGCTAAGGGCCGACTCTTCCGGCGTCGACCATAAGTTGCTGCATCGCGGCTAAGTTCCGGAAAGAGCCCTTCGGAGACATTGAGTGTCGGTCGCGTGCAGATCAATCCCCCTATGGGGTGATTGTAACTCAAGACCCATTCCGACCGTTTGCTGCATAAACGAATCATCAATCGAAATTCTCCAAACCGGACTGACCGATCTCTTTGAGAACCAATCCCATTTCGATACTAAAAATCGGCAACGCGCGAGACACGTTTCCTCTTGAAAAGTAGGCAGCACCAAAAATATTCAGCGTTTCTGCAAGACTCGTTGGAGTACCAGCTGCCGCCTCATAGGACCAAATCATCCTGTAAGCCAGACAGGCCGAAGCGGCCCGTGAACCGGATGCGTCGCAAACAACCGATCAGCGTGACCGCGCAGGTCGGATTGTCGTCATCGCTTCTGCGCAGACGAGTTCAATTTCGGAGTTGCTAGCGATCCAGCAAGGTACATATATAGGGGTGAATGGTGGCTCAAAGCGCCTAGCAAATGAGGTCCTCGTGAAAATCACCATCCTTGACGACTATTTCGACACGCTTCGCACATTGCCCTGTTTCTCCAAATTGGCAGGCAATGATGTTGCCGTCTGGACCGATCATTTGCAGGAAACCGATGCGCTGGCGGAGCGGCTGAAAGACGCCGATGTCCTTGTACTTTTCCGCGAACGAACGAAAATTCAGGCTGATCTTCTTGATCAACTCCCGAACCTGAAGCTGATCAGCCAGCGCAGTGTCTACCCCCATGTGGATGTGGATGCCTGCACGAAAAATGGCGTGCTTCTGTGTTCCAACATGCATGCCGGAACGCCATCCCACGCTGCCGCAGAACTCACGTTCGGACTTATACTGGCTGCACTTCGGCAGATACCCCAGCAAATGGCTGCCCTGCAGGCGGGCACCTGGCAGATTGGCGTTGGTCACACAGCGCGGGGAAAGACGCTTGGCATCTATTCCTATGGCCGCATTGGCGAGGCCGTCGCACGATATGGCGCGGCGTTTGGAATGAAAATTCTTGTTTTCGGCGGGGAGGAGTCGTGCGCCCGGGCGAAAGCTGATGGCTTTACGGTCGCGGACAGCCGGGAGGCCTTTTTTTGTCCCTGTGATGTGATCTCCTTGCATATACGCCTCAAGCCCCAAACCATCGGCATCGTGATGGGAAGCGACCTTGCCCTGATGAAACCGGATGCATTGCTGGTGAACACCAGTCGCGCCGGACTGATTGAAGATGGGGCTTTGGTTGAAGCTCTGAAGGCCGGAAAACCGGGCATGGCTGCGGTCGACGTTTTCGAGAATGAGCCCGTGCTCGCCGCCGATCACCCATTGCTCAGTATGCCAAATGTCGTGTGCACACCCCATATCGGTTATGTGACTCGCGACGAGTATGAGCTGCAGTTTTCAGATATTTTTGACCAGATTGTTGCCTGGCAGGCGGGGTCGCCCATTCACATGATCAATGAGGACGTTTGGACCAAGAATGCGTAATTTTGACGTGATCGTCGTTGGCTCCGGCAACGCGGCCCTGTGCGCGGCAATCGCCGCTCGCTCGGCGGGAGCTGATGTGCTGGTGATTGAAAAAGCCGACGAATCTCTTGCTGGTGGCAACAGCAAATACACTGCTGGGGCCATGCGGTTCGTCTACAACAGCAATGACGATCTGATACCATTGCTCAAAGACCCGGACGACCCCCGTCTGCCCGTGACGGATTTTGGGTCCTACAGCGCTGAAAAATTCGAGCAGGATCTGCTTGGCTTTAATGATGGACGTCCGCTTTCCCGTGAACAGCGCATTCTGATTGATGAATCCTACTCCACGCTGCGGTGGCTCTCCGACAACGGCATCAAGTTCGAGCCGATCTACGAGCGCCAGTCATTCGAAAAGGACGGAAAGCACATCTTCTGGGGTGGGTTGACCCTTGCTGCGGAAGATGAAGGCGTTGGCCTTGTTGATGCGGAACTCGCAACCTTTCGCAACATGGGTGGGGAAGTTCGCTATGGCTGTGCAATGGTTGACCTCATCAGGGAAACCGAAACGGTTGTTGGTGTGGTCGTTGAAGATGCTTCAGGGAACCGCCAGACCATACGCGCAGGCGCGGTTGTTCTTGGATGCGGTGGTTTTGAAGCCAATCCCGAGATGCGCAAGCGTCACATCGGGGAGCATTGGGACAAGGCAAAAGTGCGCGGAACGCCGCACAATACTGGCGATGGTCTCAACCTCGCCATCGGCCTTGGTGCAAAGCCGCACGGATTTTATGGCGGATGCCACGCGACGCCGATGGACCTTCACATGAAGGACTTCGGCAATCTCGACATTCCGCATCTGGACCGGAAAAACTACAGAAAGATCTGCTATTTTCTGGGCGTGATGGTGAACGCAAACGGCGAGCGCTTTGTGGACGAAGGCAAGGATTTTCGCAACTATACCTATGCGCAGTTTGGCAAAGCCGTCATGGGGCAACCCGGCCATTTTGCCTGGCAGATATTCGACAGCAAAGTCGATCACCTTCTCTATGGTGAATACCGTTTCCACGACGCCTATTTTGTGGAAGCCCCTACACTCGACGGGCTGATTGAGATACTGGAAGGCGTTGACGACAAGCAAGCCGTCAAGCGCACGCTGACCGACTATAATCAGGCCGTGGATGCGAGCGTGCCATTTGATCCGACAATCAAAGACGGCAAGGGCACACAGGGGCTTCCATTGCCGAAATCCAACTGGGCGCAGACCATCGACAAGGGCCCGTTCAAAGCCTTCCCGGTGACGGGCGGCATCACATTCACCTATGGCGGTCTTCAGGTTGATGACGACGGCACGGTGCTGAAAGACAATGGTGACGCCATTGGCGGCCTTTATGCCTGTGGCGAGATGGTCGGTGGGGTCTTCTTCAACGGCTATCCCGGCGGTTCCGGGCTGACCTCTGGCGCGGTTTTTGGCAAACGAGCCGGCCTCGGAGCAGCCAGAGCGGCCGCAAACGCATAGCTGGAATGCGACAAGGCCTCTAACCGAACGGTGTGCAAACACCTACTTTCGGCCTGAACACAGAAAGGTCGAAACAATGAAAAAAGCATCTTTCCTGCAGCGCCTGCGCGCTGCTCATGCGCTTTCAATTGCTGCCACAGACGGCACCGCGCCACGGTCTGAGGATCTGGCTGCGCTGGGTCTCAACGAAAACTTCAAGCAGCACTTCAAGCGTTAGCCCATATCGGCTTACGAACCGGTGGGAAGCATAAGCGAAACGCGCTTTCCGTCCTCTTCCTGGAACGTCGCAAGGTAGCCACCATGGGCCTTTGCAATATCCTTCGCGATGGAAAGCCCCAATCCGCTGCCTGACAAATCATCGCCCCCCGTCAAAAAGGGCTGGGTGAGTTCCAGAAACGCTTCCTGTGAAAACGGCTTCCCGGTATCAGACACGGATATCGTCACCTGATTGTCACCGGTCTCCAGCCTGACCCCAATCTTTGCGTCTGTCGGGTTGTGCCGAATGGCATTGTCGATGAGGTTGCTGACTGCTTCACCCAAAAGCACCTGGTTGCCTGAGACCATCACCGGCGTGTCTGTGCCCGAAACAGAAAATTCCTGCCCTTTGTCGAATGCGGCTGCCCCGGCAATCCTGGCTCTCTCGTTGACGAGTTCGCTCAGATCAAACGCTGCATTCTGGCTGCGATCCATGGCATATGCGGACGCGCCGGACAGCAGTTTGCTGATCATTGCGTCCGATCTGTCGGTGACATCAACGATCTGCTGCAACCCGGATTGCATGGCCGTCTTTGAGTTTGCTTCCAGCGATGTTTCGGCCTGAACCTTGATGGCTGCGACCGGGTTTCGAAGCTGGTGCGCTGCGTCGCCAATAAAACGCTCGCGGTTCTTTTTTGAACGGGCGACCCGCTCAAATAACTCGTTCATGGAACCGACAATCCCGGCCAGTTCCAACGGCATCTTTCGCTTGATAGGATTGAGATCGTAGGGCGTGCGTTGATCGATCGCCGCCTGAAGCCGAATCAAGGGACGCAAGCCCAGCAAGACGGCAAACCAGACAATTGCGCCAGCGGCCAAGACCAACAGCAGGAGCCTCATCAGCGATTGGCTGAACAGCGAAAAGGTCAGTTCGCTGCGTTTTCCCACATGTTGCCAGGTCGTGATGGTCGTAACACCATTCAACTCCCGTTCGGTCAGGTCGCGTCGAACCCGGACCGCACGCACGGCCACCCCCTGATGGACTCCATCAAAATAAACCGGTTCATCCAACGCCACATCGCCTTGGATCGGTGGTCTGGGAAATTCACTGTAACCCGTTACAAATGCTCCGTTGGGGCCGGTGACATGATAGAAAAACCGGTCGCCAAGGCTTTCGGTCAGCGTCTCCAGCGTCGCTTCGGCAAGCAAATTGCCGTTGGTGGAGACCACATGTTCCAGAATGGTCAATGACGCCGCCAACAGTGTTCTGTCGTTCAGATCGTTGGAAATTTTCCGCGACGAGTAGAACGTCTCCAGCGAGACAAACCCCGCCACCACGGCAAGGGGCACCATCAGCCACATTAATAGCCGGGTGCGGATGGAGTTCATCCGACCTCCCGCAAGCAATAGCCAAGCCCGCGGGCGGTCCTGATTTCCACACCACTACCCGCAATGCGCTTTCGCAGTCTGTGAATGTATAGTTCAACGGCGTTGTCTTCAATTTCCGCGCCCGCGCCGTAGAGATGATCAAGGATCTGACCCTTGGAAATGATCCGGTCTTTTCCCCGGATCAGAATTTCTGCGACCGCATATTCCCGGCGGGGAAGATCCAGAAGATCGCCAGAAATTTTGATCTGCCGCGCATCCGGCTCCAGTTCCAGCTTGCCAAGACGAATGGATGTCGTGATCTGTTTTTCTGACCGTCGCATGAGGGCTCTTGCCCGGGCTTTGAGTTCAGCCAGATCAAATGGTTTGGTCAGGTAGTCGTCAGCCCCAAGATCGAGCCCGTCAATCTTGTCGGTCAGCGCATCTCGCGCGGTCAGCAGCAAAACCGGGGTCTGGGATTTGCGTTCCCGCAGTGATTTCAAAATTTCAAGGCCGGATTTTCCGGGCAGGTTGATGTCCAGAATAATCAGGTCCGGTGTTTCATCGCGCAGAAACCGGTCCGCATCCGCACCATCGTGCAACTGATCAATGCCGTGGCCGTCCGCCGTGAACGCTTTAGCAATCCCGTCGGCCAAGGGTCTGTTGTCTTCCACGATCGCTATTCGCATCGTCCCCAATCCTTTCGAGAATGAAAGGTACATGAAAGGTTGGTCGGCCAGAAGGGCGATTGTGAATTCTGCTTTTTGGGAGGAGAGCGTATTCAGTATCGGTCTTCTCCCACGAAACGTGTCTGGGAGGACCAAAATGAAACGCAAGCAATCATTCCTGAAGATCATCGCTGCCGGTGCATTCGCGCTCGGCTGCACGGTGTCGGCCCACGCCGTCGACATGTCGGGCAAGACCATCGAATGGACCATTCCGTTTTCTGAAACCGGCGGATCGGCAAAGTGGGCGAACTTCTTCGCACCGCTTCTTTCCGAAGCACTGCCCGGCAATCCGACCGTTGTCGTCAAGTTCATGCCGGGCGCGGGTTCCACAAAAGGGGCCAACTGGTTCCAGCGTCAAAAGGGTGGCGATGGCACGGTGATGTTTGGCTCCTCCGGTTCCACGCAATTTCCCTATCTGCTCGGCGACCCGCGTGTGAAATATGAGTACAAGGACTGGATCCCGGTCATGGCGTCGGGAACCGGCGGCGTTGCCTATCTCAGCCCTGAGGCTGGTAAGAAGTTCGATGGTTCTGCCAACAATCTGAAGGACATCACCTTCGTTTACGGCAATCAGGGTGCAACCCGTCTTGATCTGGTGCCGGCCCTTGCCTGGAAAATGCTTGGCATGAAAGTTGAGCACGTCATGGGAATCAAGGGCCGTGGCGATGGCCGCAAGATGTTCGAAAGTGGGGAAGCCACAATCGACTACCAGACCTCGTCCGGCTATCTCAAAGGCTCTGCAGAGATGGTTGCCGCCGGCAAAGCTGTTCCCATGATGACATGGGGTTCCCTCGACGACAGTGGCAATATTGTCCGCGATCCAACCTTCCCGGACCTGCCAACCTTCAAGGAAGTCTGCGAAAAGACTGATGGTTGCGAGACCTCTGGAGAAGCCTGGGATGCCTGGAAAGCCTTCTTCGTTGCTGGCTTCCCTTCACAGAAGCTCGCATTCCTGCCAAACGGCACTCCGCAAGAAGTGGTCGATACATTCGTGAAGGCCTTTGAAACCATCAAAGCCCGTCCGGATTTTGCGGAAATATCAAAGAAGCGGCTCGGAAAATACCCTATGTTTACAGGTGCAGGTGCTAAAACCGCGCTTGAAAATGCAACCACTGTTCCTGAGTCCGCTAAGGCATTCGTAGTGGGTTGGTTGAAAGACGACTTCGGCGTTCAACTAAAGAAGTAACCCTGGTGAAGTGGTTCTCGTCTTCGGACGGGAACCCTTTTTAATCAGGCTGGACAGCAGGGCGTCCCAAAGATTTCCAGAGAAAGCGAAAGGGTGTTTCATGGAATTGTTCCAGGATGCCATTCCAGCGCTTGGCGCAGCGTTTTCCCAAATCCTGCAGCCCGTGGTGCTTGGCTATCTTTTGCTGGGCGTGGTGATGGGTCTGTGCATCGGTGTGTTTCCGGGCCTTGGCGGCATTGCCGGTCTGTCGCTCCTGCTCCCGTTCATGTTCGGCATGGATCCCGTGCTCGGTCTTGCCCTGATGATTGGTATGGTCGCGGTTGTGCCCACGTCTGACACTTTCGCGTCTGTCCTTATGGGGATTCCGGGATCATCGGCTTCGCAGGCAACAGTGCTTGATGGTTTTCCGATGGCGAAGAAGGGCATGGCGGCGCGGGCTCTTTCCGCAGCCTTTGCGTCGTCTTTGTTTGGCGGGCTGATCGGTGCGGCCTTTCTGACAATTTTCATACTCGTCGCCCGCCCGGTGGTTCTGCTGTTCAAATCACCGGAACTGCTGATGGTGTCCGTGTTTGGCCTTTCGATGGTCGGCATCCTTGCTGGTAGAGTCGCAATCAAAGGTATCGTTGCGGCGGGCATCGGCATGCTCGTCGGGACAATTGGTGAAGGGCCGTTCAATGGTGAACTCCGAATGGCCAGCTATGATTTGCCCTATCTAGCGGACGGGCTGAAACTGGTTATCGTCGGGCTGGGTATCTTCGCCATCCCCGAAATCGTCGCGCTGCTTCGACAGGACAAGGCGATCGCTGAGCGGTCAGCCATCGGAGCAGGCTGGATCAACGGTATAAAGGACTGGTGGGCCAACAAATGGCTTTCAATGCGCTGCTCAATCATCGGTGTGGTTGTGGGCGTGATACCGGGGTTGGGTGGATCGGTAGTGGACTGGATCGCCTATGGCCACACGGTGCAAACGGCCAAAGAAAAGGACGGGTTTGGCAAGGGCGATGTGCGCGGCATCATTGGCCCGGAAAGCTCAAACAATGCTAAGGAAGGCGGCGGTTTGGTCCCGACTTTGCTGTTCGGCATCCCGGGATCGGGATCAATGGCTGTGTTCATTGGCGCGCTGGCCCTGCTTGGAAGCGGCATTGATGTCGGGCCGTCGATGCTTGAAAACAATCTCGATTTCACCTACTCGATTGTCTGGCTGCTGGCGCTGGCCAACGTGCTTGGCACCATTTTGTGCATCGCCCTTTCCGGCACCATTGCGCGACTGACGAATATCCGGTTCGCCCTGCTCGCACCCTTCATTTTCATGATCATCTCGTTCGCAGCCTTCCAGTCGGGTCAGAACCTGATGGATCTTGTTGCACTTTTCGCGATTGGTTTTCTGGGCATCATGATGCGACGGTTCGACTGGTCGCGGCCTGCGTTCCTTATCGGATTTGTGCTTTCCAACCCGGTCGAAAACTACTCAAACAATGCGAACCAGATTGCCGGCATTCGTTTCCGTGAAGGTTTTGAGGCTGGCATGGCTTATGTTGCCTCGCCCATTGTGATCATCCTTTTGATCATCACGGTCCTGTCCGTTGTCATCGGCCTGCGTCAGGCGAAGAACATTCTTGCAGAAGGCGAAGTCCCGTCCGGGGGGAAACGAGCGCCTTTGATGTTCCTTCTGGCGCTGACGGCCTTCATCGTTTTTGCCCTCGTGAACACAGCGATGATCCCGGACTATGCGGCGGTCGACAGGGTGTTTCCGGTGTTCGTGGCCAGCGTGTCGCTGGTTGGCATCCTCATCCTGCTGGTTCAGATGATGCTCTCGGCCGAATCCCATCCTTTGTTTGCCGACCGGGAGAATTCTGAAGAGGGCCGGGCGAATGTGCATGGACTTTGGCCGACGCTGGCATGGTTCGCTTTTCTCCTGATCCTGACGTCGCTGGTTGGCTTCATTCTCGCGCTGGCCGTTTTTCTGGTCAGTTTCCTGCGCAAAAGGGCCGGACTGGCCTGGCCTCATGTTGTGCTCTACACCGGCGCTGGGGTCGCGTTCATGTGCGGCATGGCCTGGACACTTAACCGCGATTTTCCGCCAGGTCTTTTGCAGGCCTATTTCGACCTTCCCTGGCCGTTCACCTGATCAAGCCACTTCTACTTTGGATAAAGACGAATGAGTCAGCGCGATATACCCTGCATCCTGATGCGAGGTGGAACCTCAAAGGGACCGTATTTCAACGCTGCTGACCTGCCCGAAGACCGTGAGAAATTGGCAGAGGTTCTCATTGCAGCCGTTGGATCCGGTCACCCGTTGAACATAGATGGTGTTGGAGCAGGCAACGCTGTTACCACCAAAGTTGCGATGCTCTCACCCTCGAAGGACGCCTGGGCAGACGTCGATTACTTCTTTGCCCAGGTTTCTGTGGAAGACCGTCTGGTGGATTTCGCACCAACATGCGGCAACATTCTTGCAGGCGTCGGACCGGCGGCTCTCGAAATGGGATTGTTGTCGACAACCGGCGATGAAACGCCAGTGAAGATATTGAGTATCAATACGGGCGCACGGGTTGAAGCAATCGTTCAAACACCGGGCGGTGTGGTCAACTATGATGGCGACGCCAGCATCAATGGTGTACCAGGAACTGCCGCTCCCGTGATTTTGAACTTCATGGATGTGATCGGTTCCAAAACCGGCAGCCTGTTCCCAACCGGCAAGAGCATTGACATAATTGATGGTATCGACGTGACATGCATCGATGTCGCCATGCCGATGATGATTGGGCGTGCCGAGGATTTCGGAGTCTCGGGCTATGAAAGCCGGGAGGAACTCGACGGCAACAAGGCTCTCTTTGAACGCATCGAACCTCTGCGGATCAAAGCTGGCGAGATGATGGGCTTGGGGGATATCAGCCAGTCTGTCGTTCCCAAGGTCGGTCTGCTTGCGCCACCCAAGGATGGCGGTTCCATCACCGCACGCTATTTCATGCCGTGGGCCTGCCATCCAAGCTATGCCGTCACAGGGTCAATCTGCACCGGCTCCTGTTTGCTGGCGCCGGGCACGGTGGCAGAAGGATTGTTCGCCCAGCCGAATGCCAAGCCGGTGCCAATCCAACTTGAGCATCCATCGGGTGTCATCGACGTGGTCTTCGACCATGAAATCGGCCGGAGTGGTTTTGTATTAAACTCGGCCGGGCTGCTTCGCACAGCGCGGAAATTGTTTTCGGGCCATGTTCACGTGCCACAAGGAATGTAGAGAGCAGTCCGGGTCACGCAGGTGGATTATCGTTCAACGTTTGTAGGAACGCCTCTCCCTTCTTGGTGACCGTCACGATGGACGTTCCCCCGTCGCCAAGTTCGCGTTTTACCAGGCCCATCTGAACTGTGTCTTCCCAGATTGATAGGCGCGGGCATGATGTTTTCCAGGCGTCCATGACTTCTGGATAGGTGCGCGGCTTCGCCTTTATCCAGCTCACTAAATCTGCCACGAGTGACTGGTTTTCCACGGACGCTCCTTAGATAACGCTCGAGTTCACATTTCATCATCTCGATCCTAAAACGTCATAATCCAGTTTCACAATCACGTCGACATTGGTGACGACACTGGTGTCAATGGAACGGATATGTAAAGAATCTGGCTGTGTCTTCATCGATTCAACGTCTGCTTCCATCGGATTGAGACGATGGCTGTTGGTTCGACCTATGCCCGATTTCTCTCAGTTGTTAGATCGGACACAGGCGCCCATCGAACCGCCACTCCCGCCATACCAATTCGCTTTGTCCGCTTAAGTGCCATTAATTTGAACAACCACGCTGCCTTTGCGATTGCGTCCTTCCACGTGCTGGTGCGCGCTTCGAATGTCCTCAAGCTCATAGGCCTTATCGACAACGGGTTTCAGCTTTCCGCATTGAATAAGACCTACCAGTTCCGACAGATCTTCTCTTCTGTCGCCGTTCACTCCCGTCATCATCTTTTTCTTGCGCGTCCAACCTGTCAGGAGGTTCACGAACGCCTCGCCCAAGCTGAAATTGAGCGGCAGAAATAGGCCTTCGTCTGTCAGTATCTTTTGGGTTTCTTTGAAGGACAGCGAACCAAAGGTATCGAAGATCACGTCAAATTTCTGACTAAGAAAGGCGAGGTCAGTGGTCTTGTAGTCAACAAATTCATCGGCACCCAAGCGTTCAACTAAATCTGCATTTGGCGTGCTCGCGACTGCTGTGACACGGGCTCCAAGAGCCTTTGCGATCTGGACTGCATAAACACCAACATTGCCTGATGCGCCGATGATCAGAATGTGATGTCCTTCTTTAACTTTGGCAAAGTCTCGAAGGAATACGAGTGCGCACAGTGCGCCGAACGGCAGTGCAGCAGCTTTTTCGTAAGTCAACGCTTCGGGTTTTGGAAGGATGGCACTTTTCTCTTTCGCGACCGCAAATTCGGCGTGGCCACCTTTGCCAATATGTCCAAACACGGCATCGCCCACCTTGAACGTGGTAGTGCTCGATCCAACTTTGACGACGTCGCCAGCCACGTCCGTTCCCAGGACTTTGTTTTTTGGTCCTAAGATGCCGAACATCAACCGTCCGAGGATCTTCATGGCACCGGGCATTTCCAGAGATCGCATGCGCCAGTCGGCAGTTGTGACAGCGGTTGCGCGAACCTTGATCAGAATTTCGTCCGCCGCTGGTTCAGGTGTCGGAACCTCTTCAATCTGCAAGACGTCGACCGGTCCATATTTCTCATAGATGACAGCTTTCATGGTCAAAGCTTACCTCACTGCAGCTCGATCTGCTCAAAGTGATCGCTCAAATGGATATCGGTCGTTTGAAAGGGTTCAGGGCCCAGGTTTTCAAACTTGTGCGGAATTTGTGCTGGTCCCAAGACAACATCGCCGCGTTCTGCGACGAAGTTTGTGTCTCCGACAGTGAAACGTGCCCGTCCGGAGCCGATCAAAAAGAGTTCATCATACTCGTGTGTATGTAGTGGTGGTCCGTCACCGATCTTTTCCGTTGAGAAAAAGAGGATCGTCGCTTGTGTTCCAATCTCTCTGCCTTCCACTTTGCCAAACCAGGAAGGATCTATTGAAGTGAGATCGACAGATTTGAGGAGTTGCGGCTTTGCTGTTTGGTCTATCGTTTGTGCAGGTTGGTCAGTGCGCATTTTGCGCCTCCTGTCGCATAGACTTCGGGTTTTCCGGAACCTTTGCATCGCGCCGTGCTAGTTCACTGAAATGGTCCCGCAGGCGTTTCGTTCCATGAACTTCTCCAACCATGTCCATACCGATGGCATTCAGGAACATGAGCGCCGGGCCATGGACATGCTTCGGGGTGACAAAGGGCAGAAGACGAATCGGCACCTTGCGGATGATGTCGGGCAAATAGGTGATCTTGACGGGCTTTGACCGGACTGCAAAGGCGAGTTCGGCAATTTCTCGATGGGAAAGCACATCAGGACCGCCAATCTCGACAAACTCACGCTTGTCTTCAATCGTCTGAGCGATCGCCGCAGCCAAATCGACCCCATCAATGGGGTTCATTCGGTTCGATCCATCTCCAAAGAGCCAAACCCGGCCTGCCTTCGACATAGTGTAAAAGTCAGCCATGTCGGAGAAGAACCCGCTGGGGCAAATGACAGTTGATTCTATCGGTGAAGATTGAAGCCGATCCACAAAGGCTTGCTTTGCATCGACCATGGGTACGCCGGCCATAGCCTTCGCATTCAACACATGAACATAGGCAAAGCGCCCGACATCTGATCCTTCAGCGTCCATCAGCAGATTTACGTTCGCTTGAAAGTCCACATCGTGGTAGTCTACGCCGTCTCTCTGGCGGGTGATGCCAAGCGCGGAGATCACAAGGCCAACGCCATCCATCACATTCTTCAGACTTTCCGGCCTGGTGGCTTCTCCTTCGAACAGTTCACTCGCTTCAAGCCCGGAGGACCGCGCCTTTTCCGCGTTTCGAACAAGAGCCCGAACGTGCCAACCAAGGCTCATATAGTGCTTTACGATGTGACGCCCGAGATATCCCGTCGCGCCAGCAACAAGTAATGTGCTCATTAGAGTGCCTTTCTTTTTGTTCAGTTGACGCGGCTAAAGGATGGTCAGAGCGATCAGCACGGTGATTTTTCCGTAAACGGTCAAGTTTACGAACATCCGCAGCAACATGCGGCTGTCGGGATCTTTAACCTCGAACAGGTCGCAAACTGCATTTCCCGGCCAGAAGAACAGGTCCGCCAACTTTTGGGAAATGGGGGTATGATTGTGGGTCAGGTGTGCCATTGGAATTCTCCTTTCTTGAAATGATCAGGCAGCTCGTGCGCCGAGTTGGCTCACGGATCTGATCCACCCCTCGACCTGTCCAGGCTTGGGATGGCTTGCCATATTGAAGTGGGTGAAACGGGTTGGCTTGATGCCGACAAATCCCATGATCTGATATCTGATCTGCCGAAAGAGCGCGTTGCCATAGCAGAAGGACATCAACCATCCGGGCGTGTCTGAGGTGACAATCAAGCGCGCGGTGCGTCCCTCAAGCATCGGCATCGGGAACCCGGTTGCTGTCTTGTTGTGCGTGTCAAAGGTCTTCCCGGGAAGAAACGCTCTGTCGATCAGCCCTTTGAGTTTAGCTGGCAATCCACCCCACCACATTGGTGTTGCGATGACGATGTGATCGGCCCATTCAAGGTCATCAAGAAATGTTTTGAGGGCCGGCTCAAGAGGCTTTGTCTGGCTATAGCCGCCAAAACCAAAATCACTGTCAAAGGCAAGCTCGTCCAGATGGGTTAGCTTGATGTTGTGACCGGCATCCTTCGCTGAACCCGCATATTGTTCAGCCAACGTCCTGGAAAGGGATGCTCTGGCTGGATGGCCGTTGAGTACGAAGATGCGCTTCAGCATGGCTTTTTCCTTTGGGCAGAAAGACTTTCCCCTGCCTTATTGAGATTGTCGGTTGCTAGATCAGCTCAGTCGGAATATATTTATGACCGACTAGTCAGTCATATATGGCTGCTTATTCTGACTGTCAAGTCAGTTTAAGCATGTCAGCCATGCAAACCGAGCAAGGAACCCAAATGCCAAAGGTCGTCGATAAGGAAGAGATGAGACATCGCATCATGGATGCAGCCATGATCGTCTACTCGGATGTTGGGTTCCATGTGGCCACCATGGATGCAATCGCCAAACAATCCGGTCTCGGAAAGGGCACGGTCTATCTCTATTTCAAGAGTAAGGAGGCCCTGACCGTTGCTCTTGTCGACCGTATCTTCAGCGGAATGGAGGAAAATTTCTTCTCAGATAGTCTCTGCGGATCGTTGGAGGAATTTAAAGCCCTGCTGCGCAAAACGATGGATATCCCAAAAGAACATGCTGCTTTTGTCCGGGTATTTTTCGAGGTGTTTGGACCAAGCTTCGCATCCAAGGACTTCGTAAAGAAGGTTGCCGGTTTCTTCGATCGCCTCGGAAACCACTATGCCGATCATGTCGCGCTACTTCAGCAGCAAGGTCAACTTTCAAGATCAATTGAACCCAAGGCAACAGGCCGCGCACTGGCGGCAATGATCGATGGCATCATTCTCCACAAAGGGCTTTTTGCAATGTCGCCGGCAAAACATCGCAAACTGATCGACGCATCGCTCAAGCTGATATTTCCAAATTGAGTGTGCCAGAATTGTAATGGCAGGAACAAAGCGCAACAAGCGCCACGTTAGATCCTCAGAAGCAACACAAGTAGTATCAAGGTTGTCAGCATCGAAATAACCGTCCGGATAGCATTCCAACGCATCCAGCGGGACTCAAACGATGCAGCAATTGCCCGCAGCTCGGAATCCGCTGTTTCGTCCAGATCAAGAGACTGAAGCCGATTATTCAATGGGATGTTGATGGCAATCGTTGGCAGGTGAACGCCAAGCAGATAAATCGCGCAGGCGAGACTCAGAAGGCCGAGATCCAGACCTTCCAGTCGCCAGAAACCCAGCAAAGCAGAAAACAGAAGCGCCACTGCCGAACCAAGCCAAACCAGCATAAACAGCGGATGATTGTTCTGAATTATGCGATCCATGGCTTTGAAGGACACAATAAAATCATGAGTGCCAAGTGTTCTGATGCCGGGCATCACGATGATGGCGAAGCTGAGTACAGTTCCAGCGACCAGAGAACACAGGAGGGCAGATATCAGAACTGCCAGTTGAACTAAATCCATAGCAAATACTCCGCTCAAATCTCTATCATGCCAATGCCATTCAGCCGATGAAGCAGTTGCATTTTTTGTTGTACTTATAGATGGGTCGGGTGAGGCGACCCCGCTGGGCAATGAAGCGGAGCCGCATACGCTTTGTTGATTTAAGCGACCAATTTTTCGACAAAGCTTGTCAAATCCACGCTTGCCTTTTTCGCGTTCGGGTCCAGAAAGTCGATGCGCCCATTGTTTATGTTCTCATGCATCTCCGCCATGGTCTCAGCTGATTGCTGAGAAAGGCCAGCTTGTTTGAACGTATCGACCCAGGTTTCCCGAGGCACCGGAACCGGGGAGATTTGGTGGCCCAGCGACTTTGACAGCGCGGCAGCAATGTCCACAGCGGAATATTGCCCGGCGCCCCTGAGTTCGATCACCCGATGGGGAACCGTTGGCGGATTGATCAGGGCTTCTGCCACCGTCAGTCCAATGTCTTTTGTGGCCACCATGTCGATCTTGAAGTCCAAAGGCTGGATCATGCTGGGATAGACACCTTCGTGAAGAACCGCTGGCATGAGGTCGTTGATATTCTCGAGGAAATATCCAGGCCGGACAGCACTGAGGGGAATGGAGGCTTCAACGAACAACCTCTCCATACGGCCGATTGTGGATATTGGTCCAACCTTGTCGACATGCTGCGCTCCGACTGAAGAAAGGATGACCCCATGGGGCAGGCGCGCTACTTTTGCAGCCTCAACAATTGCTTCAGCACGCCTGAGGCTTTCACCGAGAAAGTCCTCGCTCATAAGGTCAGGTGGCAGCAGGAAATAAGCCCCCGTGGCCCCTTCAAGCGCCTTGGTCAAAGCATCTGTGTCCGTGATCTCTGCAACTGCGACTTCGGCTCCTTTTGCTTTCCACGGCTCACCCTTTTCTTCAGACCGAACAATGACGCGGACAGGCTGGCCTTGGTCGATAAGGGTCTGAGCAACGACAGATCCTGTGTTTCCGGTAACGCCTGAAATAACAAACATGATGGTTTCTCCTGGTTTTTGTGAATTGGATGATCCGAACCTAGGAGTAGAAATTGAATTACTCTAATGCATGTTTTATATCAAATACATGCATGAACTGAATGTATCTAACATCGACATCAATCTCTTGAAAGCGCTCGATGCATTGTTGGAAACGGAAAGCGTGACCAAAGCCGCAGCGCTTGCCAACCTCTCTCAGCCTGCCATGAGCCGGGCACTCAACCGCTTGCAGCATGCAATAAAAGATCCGCTTCTTGTTCGTTCAGGCCGGGGAATGGTTTTGACACCTCGCGGAGAGGCACTTCGCACCCCTGTTCGCGATGCGTTGGCTCAGGTGTCCCGGGTGTTCAAACCGCAAACATTTGATCCCTCGAAAGCGCAAGATCGCTTTCGCATCATGGCCCCTGATTATGTCGCACAAATGATCATGCCGACCGTTCTCGGCCAGGTCTTCAAACTGGCGCCAGGAGTTCAGATTGAAATGGAGAACCTTTCGGCGACCGGCATTGCTGAAATGTGTGAAGGGAAGATCTCTGCGGGATTCGGTGTCGTAGAAGACGGACCGGAACTGTATAACGTCGCGGCTCAGGCCCTGTTTGAGGACCGGCAGGTCTGCCTCATGCGCAGGGGCCATCCCTTGCTCGCGGACGGGATGAGTCTTGATGGCTACGCCGCCACACCGCATGCTTTGCTGAGCATTACGGGCCGGGGTGGTGGTCGGATTGACGATGTCTTGAAAGAACATGGCCTGACCAGAACCATAGCGCTCAGAATTACTCAGTTTATGACTATAAGCGCAGTGATTGCACCGACGGATTTGATCATCACCGTACCCGAGCTGCTCGCAAAACAGTTGATGTCCGATGCGCTCCAATTGATGCCGCTGCCGAAGGAGCTACAAACGCCTTCATTCACGGTCTCCCAAATCTGGCACGAACGCTTCACACAAGACCCCGCCCATCAATGGCTCAGGCGCATGATCAAATCGGCTTGTCAGGCGATGCGATAGGTGCGCGCAAAACCCAACGAGACTTTCCATGCGCATTCTCATTGCGGATTGTTGATCCCGATGTTTAAAGGAACGGTGACCAAGATGAACTATCTTTCAAGACCCCAATCTAGGGCTCATTTGCTTTGCCGGCGAGCACAGGTGGCAGGTCACGTTTCAAGAACTCAACGAAAGCCTGAATGACCGGCAACAATCCTCGTTTCGATGGCATCAACAAGCTGATCTGCGGACAACCTACTGTCCAACTCGGCAAGACGCGAACGAGGGTTCCAGCCTCCAGCTCGGGTTGGCACACATAGGCTGGTAGCGCAGTAATGCCTAAGTCAAATGTCGCTGCATGTTTGAGGGTTGTCATGTCGTCACTGGCGAGGCGCACCTGACACGGCACCGAGGCGCTCTGTCCATCAATATCGGTTAGCAGCCATTGATGCGCCTCTCTCGGGCGCCCGAGTACTAAGGCCGGGTGTTGCGTCAAATGGGCGGGCTCATCTTGAGAGGAGAGGCTTGCCAGGTACCTGGGCGAACAAAACAGATGCCACTCCAATGTTGCAAGCCTAAGTTGGATCAAACTTGAGTCCGGCAGAGTGTCCATATGTCCACGGATCGCTACGTCTACCCCGCCTTTCACTAAATCCTCCATCTGGTTCGACGCTTTTTGCACCACGGTCACCTTCGGGTTCTCTTGCAGGAAACGCGGCAGGATCTGATTGAGCGCAAACTGTGCCATTCCGACAGAGCACGAGACAGTGACAGAACCCTCAATGCTGTTTGTTTTACGACGTATGACGGTTTCAGCGGCCTCAAATCGTTCCAAGGCATCCTCGGTCAGACGATAATATTCTTCGCCCAATTCCGTCGTGGTAACAACGCGCGACGTTCGCTGAAGAAGGCGCACACCAAGGTTGTTTTCGAGCTGACGTACCCTTCGGCTCAGTCTTGATTTGGGAATGTTTAACGCGCGCGACGCGGAAGAAAACCCGCCCTTTTCAACCACCTGAACGAAATAGAAAGCGTCGTTCAAATCCATACTGATATCTCCAATTGTTCTAATTATAGAACGATAGGTTCTGATAATGCCGGATTTTCAGGCCATTGTCTCGCACATATAGTTTATTGCGAACGAAACGGACTATGAAAATGAACATTCAACGTATCGATAAACTCGCAGGTGAACCCTACGAACCTCAAGCCCAAAGTGATGGCCAGGCAATTACGAAAGGCGGCGGTTTCTCAGCCAGAAGCTACCGTCACACTGAGTTTAGCGGCCTGATGGACCCACTCATCATGGTGGATCATTTTGTCATGACCGAGCCTACCTTCGGTACGCATGCCCACGCGGGGCTATCAGCAGTGACAGTTATGTTCGAGGACAGCGAAGGTGCTTTCTGGAACCGCGATTCATTGGGCAATGACATCGATCTGGCACCAGGTGATCTTTATTGGTTCAAGGCCGCCAGCGGCGCCATCCACAACGAGCAACCGCGCTCCGGTTCCCGCACACATGCGTTGCAGGTCTTTGTGAATTTGCCCGAAGCCAAAAGGCATGACGCACCGGGCGCATTTCACATCCCTGCCTCAGACATCCCTCTGATCCATGGTGAACGCGCAAAGGCGCGTTTGGTCCTCGGTAAAAGCAATGGTGTCACCGGAACACCCGCACCAGATATTTCCATGACGATCCTCGACATCAAAATTCAGTCAGTTGGTTACTTTTTGCATCAAGGTGAAAGCGGTGACCACGCATGGCTTCTCGCGATTGATGGGGCACCAACCATCTGGTGGAATGATGCTTCTGTCGAACTGAAATCGGGCTCTGCCATCGCTTTGGATGGTGGCACGGATATTTCGATCTCCTCTGAAACTGAGGCGCATGTCGTCCTGTTCCGTGGACAACCCATTCGTCAAGCCTTCGTACAAAGAGGACCCTTCGCCATGGGCAATGCGGCAGAGCTTGACGCAGTCGAGGCTAAGTATCGAGCCGGTCGACTCGGATCAATTGACTGAAGACCAACCCAGAAGAGGAAAATTCAATGACCCATTCCTACAATCCAGAACCGCTGACACGCGACGACGCCGCCCTCGTGCTTGTCGATAACCAGGTGGGCCTCATGACCGGTGTTCGCGACTACTCAATAGCGGACCTCAAGCACAACATTGCTGGCCTCGCCAAAGCCGCCAAAGCGCTTGGCCTGCCAATTGTCACGACAACAACGTCGTCGGAAACGCTTTGGGGGCCTGCCATTCCCGAGCTGACGGATGCACTGCCCGATCAAGCCTTCATCGACCGAACAACGGTTAATGCCTGGGATGATCCTAGGGTGGAAGAGGCCATCCGGGAGACCGGACGAACCAAACTAATCTTTGCCGGCCTCTCTCTGGAAGTATGCGCAGCGTTTCCCGCGATGCGTGCTGTACGTGAAGGATTCGAGGCCTACGTCGCCGTGGACGCCTGCGGAACCTTCAACATGACCAAGCGTGAAACGGCTCTTGTGCGTCTGACGCAGGCAGGTGTTGTCGTCGCAGATGGCGCAAGCCTAATGATCGAAATCCTCGCTGATAATGCCAACAACAATGCTTTTGAAGTCTACGCAGCGCTCGGGATGGATTGGTCGATCCTTGTCGGACAAGTACGCAGTAGCGTTGCGTAAACTCGAAACGAGCGCGCCCAATTTTTGAAAATCTTGGCATCTGCTGTGAACTTTCATCTCCTCCCCGTGGTGATTGTGACAGCGGTGGCAAACGCACCAAGCGGACCTTGGCTTTCGGAATTCAAAGGACAGTTTTGTCCGCACTGCAGACGTTAAGTGTTATACAGATGACATGGGTCGCTTACGACCCAAACGGGCTGTCGGATAAGACCTGACGAACGACCGTAAAGAGCCCATCGCGGTCATTGGCGGGGTGCCGCAAACTGAATACTCTAACGATCGGTCACACGCTCATACCGACATTCTGTTAGCCAGTGAAGTTATTGCCCAAAACTTCCAATTCTCTCCTGGTCAGCTGGTTCCTCTGTAACCACCCGGCTCTAAGGGTGACCAAGTGAAGCAGAATGCCCAGCGGCGGTCCAAGAAACAGCGGAATGAGGTTGAGAGGAAAGTCTACTAGCCTCTCCGCGCCGTATAGGTTGGCTGATACAGGTGCCAGGATCAGGTCGCCGACTCCAATTGCGCACCACACAATAATCGCAAGTCCGGCTCCGGGCAGTTTTTTCCAAACCATCCATGCAACTGGTAGAGCGAGAACACCGGTGAGGACATCACCCCAACCTGCATTGAGAGCAAAGCCACGGCTAAGTGTTCCGGCAGCGTAGTAGCAATAAAGGAATATGGCTCCGGCAACGCGGTAAAATCCAAGACCGATCAATCTGTGCAATGAGATCGCGGAAAGAATCTCGGTCACAGTCGGCGTGAACATCAATGCCGCCCCGATTGCGAGTGGTATTATGAGCACGGGGATAAAGCTGATGAAGTTCAACCCTACCAGCAGTGCATAGGTAATTGCCAGTGCCGGCCAAATGAGCAGACCGATCGATATTCGGTTGGCTATCGAAACCGCATGCTGACCGATGGATTGTGCGGCATCACGCAATAGACCGATAAACACGTGAAGCACGATAGCGGCAGCCCCGAACACAGTTGCATAGACACAAATTACATTTGCTACCACAGATTTGTACCCAGCGCTCCCTTGAATGGTCCTGCTATGCGTAAGGTGATCCAGCCTCCGTAAAAGTCTCCCTCTTGGGCGAGAACTTGTTCATCTCCAACCCAACACTGTGCAGGCCTGTTTGCATAAAACGCAAAATGATCTTTGAGGTCGATGTAGCGGATCGTCGGATTGGGATAACTCCAGCCAATGTTTGTGATCAGTGTGCCGCCAGTTTCGATGGACCAATAATCTGCCTCACCCTTGAACTCGCAGAAAGACTGGCGCTTTTCCCTTCGTAGCAGACCAACGTGCACGTCGCGGTCGGGAAAATAGTAAGTCGGCGGATGACTTGTCTCCAAAACCCGTATTCCATTTACGGTTTCAGCCAGAACAAGTTCTCCAATAGATACCACGAGACGATCAGAGATTTGCTCAACTTTTGGTGGCCGTGGATAGTCCCAGACTGATTCCGTAACCAAATTTTCGTTTGCTCGGTCTGACTCAGGTCGAGGCACGGTTTTGCCTCAGTAATCGATGGCGTTTCTGCCAGGCAAGGAATCCCCGGTACGCGATCTCCGCAAGATGTCGCAGACCAGGCGTTCTGAATACCCATGCAAATCGACGAAAGATGGGAAGGCGTTGCCAGATTACTGCGAAGGCATCCACGCCAACATGCCAATTGGAACCCTCTTCCTTAGCATGAAATTTGCCCAGGAGTTCATCTCTACTCTTTCTTGGCGGCAATTGCTCGTCAGTTAGTAGTCCAATGTCGGTCCATGCGATAAGCCGGGATTTGTCATACCATTTGTAAAACCGTACCTCAGCTCTGCAAATCGGGCAGTTGCCATCGAAGTAAACTGTGAGGGAATGCATCATTGCCAAAGCCTTTTTGTAAAGGCTGAGATATGCAGCTTCTTTCCGGCGCAGTTCAACAAGCATATTGCCACACGTTTCGCTTGAAGCTCCGGACTTTTCGAGGCGCGGACCATATTTTTGAGTCTTCCTCGGCGATTGATGCAGCGGGCATCAATAGTGCGGAACCTTCTCGCCAACTGCAGCGAGTTGCGCAACTTCCTGAACACGGTTGGATCGCGTCTCAGCCTTTTTCGCCGAAGCAATCCATCGGAGGACATTCCGCCGATAGGACGGGGCAGCAGTAGTCCACCATTTCGTGGCCTTGTTTTGTCTCAGGGCTTTGCCGAGGTCATCGGGAACGACTAATTCATCCACTTCCGTCATTTTTTCCCATGAGCCGCTCGCCTTCGCATTGAGAACAGTGGCCTCTCCCGATGGCTTCATGAGCCCTTGCTTCTCAAGTCTTGAAGCCCTTTCTTTATATGACTTCGCCCAAGCCTGCTGCTTACGCGGCGAAATCAATTGCATAGTTTTGTGGGCATCAAGCTTCATCCGGCGACCGTCGATCCACCCAAAGGCAATCAAGGCATCCAGGACTTGTTCCCGAGAAACGTAGTATTTTGGATGCGCGGCCTTCCATGTCACAAGCCAAACGCTTTCAGCTTGTTGGTGATGTGCCTCCAGCCAAGCCCACAACTCCTGCTGCGAATGCACCTCGACCCGCTCAAATCGATCGGCTTGCAAGGCTTTTTCTCCGATAGTTCATTGTTTACAGGCCAGTCCAAGAAAGATCGGATAAGTCACGACAATCAGAATGAATGTGATGCTGATCCCGATCGGAACTGGATTATCTGCCATGAATGCCGAGAGCACGAAGGCGAGCAACCAGAGGCTCTTGTACAAAATCTGAACCATAATGATCGGCGCGAAGAATGCCGGCCAACACAGTCCTGCGATTGAAGCTGTGAGGATTGCAAACCATAAGCTTCCAACTAAGAAACGAAGTCCATCGCTTTCAGCGACATTGCCTTCAAACACCGACAAAACGCCGTTGCCAATGAACATGCCGTAACAAACAGGTATCAGGATGATAATGTTGGCGGCATATGGAACCAGCAGCCATTTCGGTGGTGAAAATATCATTGTCTTTGCTGCCCCAGACGAGTTCACAATATTTTTGAAGATCTCGCCGTTGCTGGCACGTTTCGGCGACTTGATGGTCGCGAGGCAGCGAAATTGCAGGCCGTGCTGATATGAATCACAGTGAGTTTGTCGTGGCCTAAATTTGTCCCATCCAACCATTGCTTTCCTCTCACTGATTGAGAAAAATCGAGTGCCAGCGGGCCAGTTGTTCGGTCACTTTCCTGTTTGCTGTTTATGCTGACTGATCGTCATTGCAGCACTGATCAACAGCTGCGAAGTTTCAACGTCGTTCTGGGACTGGCTTGAAATGTTGAGCTGGAATTCCTGCCAGCTTGTACCAATGTCACCGTAGCACCACTCAGTTCATCGTCGGAAACGGTGATCTCGCGATTTCCAATCGTATCATCAACATCAATCGTAAACGCCACTGAACGATTTGGAACCAGTTTGCTGATGTCCAGCTCAATCTTCTTATCACCATCTGAAACTGTGGGTAGTTTGACGACCGACTCTTTGCCAGCGACCAAGTCGAATGGTTGAAACACCTGGACGCCAGACCCACTATCGGAGACATCGAATATCAATCCTGACTTCGACCCGGAAAGATCAAGCACCAGCTTCGCATCAATGATGTCGCAGCTACCAATGTTGGTGAACGTGAAACGATCTTTGGGAGCACCCTCATCGAACTCCGCTTTCAAGTCGGCATTGGCTGAACCTACTGAAAGCCAAACGGTCGCTATTGCTGATGCCGAAACCTTGGACAACTTGTCTAGCACTTTTGAAATTCCTTATTCTTAAACGAGTAATAGGGCCGCATCCTGAAGAGTTGATGCGGCCCAGTTTCTGTAACTATTCGGTTTCGTTATTTTGGAAGAATGACTTTGTCGATGACGTGGATCACACCATTGTCGGTGGCAATATCCGCTTTGATGACCTTGGCATCATTGACCATCGGACCATTCTCAAGATCGATCTTGACGCTTCCGCCCTGGACTGTCTTCGCCATCATATCGTCTTTCAGATCGCCCGACATCACCTTTCCAGCAACGACATGATAAGTGAGAACCGCCGTGAGCTTGTCTTTGTTCTCAGGCTTCAAAAGGTCTTCAACGGTACCTGCCGGTAGGGCTTTGAAAGCCTCATCGGTCGGAGCAAAAACTGTGAAAGGTCCATCACCTTTAAGGGTCTCAACAAGACCAGCCGATTTGACTGCAGCAACCAGGGTGGAGAGATTTTTGTCACCGGCGGCAGTATCAACGATGTCAGCTGAGAAACTTGGCGATGATACCAAGGCTAACGCGAACGCTGAGGCAACAGTTTTGGAGAGTATGTTCATTTGGGCCATCCTCTTTGGGCTCCACCGCGACATTGCGATGGATTGTCAAGAGAACGGAACTACGGTCATATTGGTTTGCTGACACATTGACGCAGTACACGAGGCATTCTCCAAAGCACTACTTCCACCGAAAAGCGTTCACTGTTTCAGTTCTATGAAATCTGGCGGCTTGAGATTATTTGGCCGGGAAGGCGTTCTGGCGAGTGCGGAAGTCGGGAAGTCAGCGAAACAGGTGTAGCAGACACAACGCTCGGCAAGTTCCTGGCTGAAAAATGTCAATGAACCAATACAAGTGTGCCATACTCGTTTTGATCCAAGTGTTTGGTCTCCGCACCCGGTTCAATGATCCTCAGCAACTCATTTGTACCGACTACCTGGCGGATGATTTTCAATACCCTGTCATCTCCAAATATCCACGGCCAGTACTTGTGCCTTTAATGAATACAGGGCCTTCCCAATAAGGGACGCTCGTATCCATCCAACTGTTTGGATTGAGCGCACTAATTTCCACATCAAGGTTCTTTTGTGACAATTGTACCCGCCAGCTGGTGGGTACACTTCGATTTGCCACGTAGTTTTTTTCAATCGGCGTCATTTTGAGCGAGCCATTGCTAAAAACGCTTGGCTTACCCTCAGCGCTGATCCATGTTGCGGATGTAAATGGCTCACCATTTTTGGTGCGCACCCGAAAGCCCATAAGCTTTTCGCCAGAAGCAAAGCTGAGCGATATCCAATCCCATCCCGTTTGAGTTTCAGAAAGCGGTTGGGAGGACCACTCACGATCTAGCCATGCGTCTCCAGAGACTTTTATCGCTTTACCTTCAACGATAACCGCGCCACTAACGCGGTAAAACGGTTGAGAAAAATAATAGCTTGCCTGACCTCCGGGAGATTTCACTGAGTAGCCATTGTTGCCGTGACTAACCAAAGGACCATCGGCTTTGAGAGTGAGATCATAGGAGAATTTATCTCCATTGGCCGTGAGTTTGATAATTGAAATCCCTTCTTGTCTGCCGGTCAGAGACGACATTTCCCAATCATCAATCCATGCAGAAAATGGCTGAACCTCAACGCCAGCCTGACCGATTCCACCCCGCGCACGCCTTTCAGCAACGAAATGGTATTTATTGGTGGTTAGTGCGGCATGGCCCATCCAAAGTTGACCGTTGTTCCAATTTGAATCTGGCTTGTGTGCGATCGGAGGCAAAAAAGCCGAGCGAAACAGCGTCCACTGGATGCCATAGTCTTGACCGTCTTCTCCCATAAGATTTGAGGTCAAATACCACCATTCAATGCGATAGTCGGGATGTGCACCATGGTCCTTTGGAAAGACAAAAGTTTTTCCCAGCTGCGGATTCGAATAGCCATCTTGCCCGGTCCCCAAACCGCTAAAACCCTGGGCAAGCACCGCTGTTAGGGTTGAAAAGACGACTAAGACTACTACGAAGATTCTACCTTTCATGTGTGAACACTTTCATCAGCTCTGCGGGTGGAATGCGAGCGAGCTTGCGAGCTGGGATAATGGCTGCAAGACAAACCGCGACCAACGCAAGGGCTGCCATTCGTGACCAATCAAGCGGAAACAGTTCCATCGGCAACAGCCAACCAAAGGCCTCTACATTCACAACAGAAAGCAAAACCCAAGCAAGGAGGAGGCCGACGGGTAGGGCAAAGAGAAACGTGAACCCCGCTAAAACCAAAGCTCTTAGAAGTTCAAGCCGAGCCAATCGCTTTCGAGTGAAGCCGAGGGCCCAAACCGGTGCAAGTTGCGGTATTCGCATGGACGAAAGCGTAAGTAGGCTCGTGAAAATAGCAAAGCCTGCAACTGCCAACGTCAACACATTAAGCGCGCTGGTTACAGAAAATGTGCGTTCAAATATGCGCAAAGATTCTCTTTTTATTACATCTTGCTGAATGACATTCATGTCTCCCAGCTCGAATTTCTGTTTGAGCTCTAAAGCAAGATCTTCAGCCTTGTCAGGCGCAATTCTCACACCATAGCGTCGTTTCGACACTTGTGGGAAAAGCTGCACGAGTAGAGTGCTGCTAATCATGATTTGCGCGGACGTGTTTCCATAGTCGGAGTACACACCTGCAATGGGCAGTGAATTATTGGGAGCGAGAGAAAGCATGTCACCAACGGAGAGTGATTTTCGACGGGCCAATTGTTCGTTGATCAGAAGTGCTTTGCCATCTGCAATTCTATCCCAAACACCCGGGATGGCATTCAACAATGGCCAATTGTTGCGGTAAGTTGCATGGTTTGCGACACCGTAGATTTGTCCCTTCAAGCCAAGAATTTCTGTGTCCACATTCCATATGGGAAGAACAGCATCGGCTTTGCCGTTTAGCCACCGACGCATGTCACGTGCTTGCTCTTCATATTCAGCCGTTACGTAAAGTTCAGACGCCAACCGTTGGTCCAGCCAGCCCGTGAACGTGCTTCTAAAACTGCCAACCATCGTTCCAACACCGATATTTGCCGCCAGTGCGAGCAACAGCGCCATAAGCGCTAGCGAGAGACCCGGAACTTGCTGGCGTGTGTCAGCCCAAAACCATTGCGCGACGGGATTGGCGGCAAGCACTTCCGCAAGCTGCAGCGCTCCAGAAAATATCGTCGGCAGCACTAACGCAAAACCGATCAGTAGTGAGCCAAGCAGAATGAATGCAGCAACAAGTCCAGTGCCCCACAGACCGAGCGCTGCGGCCAAAACCAACAAAACTACAGCCGCACAAATTTGTATCTGTCTTTCGTTAATTGAACGCATTGTCCACGCACGCGGATGAGCAGTGGCTAAAATTGGCAGATTACGCAGCTTTAGAAGACTGGAAGCAGACGCAACTGCCGTGCCAATAAACACAATGGCTAGACCCGAACACCACCATTGCGCTCGTAGCGACACACTTCCTTCAATTTGTGCACCGTATAGCCCGCGAAGGGTGGCCGCCACGTCCGGCAATAGGGCTGATGCGATGACATATCCAAACAGCACACCTAGTGCACCGGCTAACAGCGCAAGGGTGGTAAGTTCAATAACCAGTGCTGCAGTCAAACTAGTAAGCGACAGACCGAGCGCACGAAGCGTTCTGAAAACGCTGCGTCTTTGTTCGAACGCCAGTCCAATCGTTCCATGCACGATGAATAAGCCCACGGCGAAAGACAAAAAGCCAAAGGCGGTCAGGTTAAGATGAAAACTATCTGTTAGCCGACCTGCGTCGGTATCGTTGGTTGGCGCATTGTAAGCGAGGTGTGGCGCAGTGCGTTGCAATTCCAGCGTTGGTTTTTCGGGCGCTTTAAGAACCCGGAGTCGCGAGATGGTATCTCCCGTGTTTAACAGTCGGGAAGCAAGGGAAATATCGGTGACTAAGATACCAAAACCAAGATTTGGAGCACTCTTAAGCACCGGCAATCGAATTTCATTTCCTGGGCTTGAATCTGACAGTTTCGCCATTGTCTCTGGTGATGCGTAAGCAAGCCCTGCAGGAGAGAGCATCAGCTGTAGGTCGGATATGTTGGTGTCTGGTGAGTTTGCTGGCGTTTTCTCGCCAATTGCACGTACCGCCAGAGTCGACGTCAGCGGATCAATGCCAAGAATCGTTATTCGAGTATTTCCAACACGAAGACGTCCCTGCACAATTGGCGTGGTACGCCACCCGGTTCGTTGCAGTGCCGCAAAATCCGCAACCAGCATTTGAGCGCCGAATTTTGCAGTTATAGTTGCTACGCCCTGGGCTTTTAGTGTTGCTTCCGCCCGCTCATAGCTGGCCCGCGCTTCGGAGTTGATAGCTTGTACACCAGACCAAATCGCGGTTGCCATTGATAGGCCGATAATCAGCGCAAATAACTGAATGGGGTTTTTGCGCCAGTAAGAAAGCAACACAATGAGTGCTACATGCAGCGGGCCCGGCCCTCGTCTCATTGAACCCGTCCCGATGTAAGATGAACACGACGGCCTAACTGGGATGCCAACCGCATTGAATGTGTGACCATCAGCAAGCCAGCTTGAGTCTCCGCCACAAGTTCAGCCAGCAAAGCCACAATGTGATCGGAAGTTTCTTCATCCAAGTTTCCAGTGGGTTCATCCGCCAAAACAAGCTGCGGCTTCGCCGCAAGCGTTCTGCCCAACGCAACTCTTTGCTGTTGACCACCGGAAAGCTGTTCCGGAAAGTGATCTAGATGCTCCGAAAGACCGAGCCTGCCGACAAGTTCTTTTGTCCAAGCTTCGTCTTCTCGACCAGCAAGGCGCGCATAGAAACGAAGATTTTCACGCGTGTTCAGAGATGGGATGAGATTGAATTGTTGGAAAACGATTCCCAAGGACAGCCGCCGCAGTTCCGCTCTTTGGCTATCGTCCATTTCCTTGAGTGACGTGTCTTTGTAAAAAACGTCACCACCGGACGCTACATCTAGACCTGCAATGAGATGCAATAATGTGCTCTTACCGCTGCCTGATTCTCCCGTCAAAGCAAGCGATTCACCGTTTGCGACGGCCAAGTTAACGCCACGCAAAACGGCAACATCCCCATCAGGCGAAGCAAACGACTTTTCGAGATCACGTACGCTCAGAAGCATCAAGCGAGCCTACAACACATCGCGCACAGGTGCTTGCGAAATATTGGCGCACAGATCTGACTTTAGCGCCGAATGGGTGGAGAAGATTTCTAGTATGCCTACGGATGAAAACGAAAATAACGGCAAAAAACTAAACTCGGTGCGAAAGAGCATCACCTGTTTACTCGAGCAAATCGAGTTTTTCGTCGTAACCCGAATTGTTAACACCGGACCTGTCGCTCTTTGAATATCGGACCACAGCTTGCCTAGTCGAAAAGTCCGCACTGCCGACATTCGAGAACTTGAATTCGGCGTCACCATAAATGTCGGCTTTGAGGAATCCCGTTAGGAAGTTTGGAGACGGTTCGAATGACCGGAGTGGGCCGACACTGAAGTGCCGACCCGGATTGGCTCAGATTTCAACACCTTCTGAGATTGTCAAAGCATCTTCCAATTCGACTCCAAGATAGCGAACGGTGCTGTCCATTTTGGTGTGACCCAGGAGGAGTTGAACGGCACGTAGATTGCCAGTCTTCTTGTAAATCTGCGCAACCT
>JBCCGR010000047.1:0-35351 GCA_039029195.1 Pseudomonadota bacterium | reverse complement strand
GCAACGGCGATGACACTGTAAACAAACGCTGTGCCCACCCCGAGCGTTATCAGAGTCCACATGTTGAAGTTGCGGGTTTGCATGGACGCAAGACCACGCTCAAAAAACGGCAACCCCGCCCAAAGCACAATTGGAATCGCAAGCACCAACTCGGCCCACTGGCTTAACCGCGCGCCAAGAACAGGCTTGAGATCGAATCCAACCATCGGACCCATAGAGAGGATCACCAGGGGTATTGCAAAAATCAGCGACCAGCGAAAACGGCGGGTGAAATCAATGAGTTCGTGGTTTTCCGTGTCTGTGCCTGGAACATCGGGTTCCAGCGCCATGCCACAGATCGGGCAGGTTCCCGGCTCTGCCTCGTCGATTTCCGGACACATCGGACAGATGTATCGCGCGCCTTCAACCGGACTTTCGGCCTTACGCTTATGGTTGCCCGACAGGAAGAACCACGGGTCCTGACCAAATTTCTCGCGGCAGCCATTGCAGCAAAAATGATAGTCCTCACCGTTCCAATTCAGATGAGGCTTGTCCGCATCGTGCGCAACATGCATGCCGCAGACAGGATCAACATACCCGTCCGCGCTGTTGTATTTGCTGTCGCTGGGAACAACGTGCTCGTTCATGAGGTGCAGATAGGCATTCCAGTTACTGGAAGGTCAATGCTGGATAGCTAAGGCCCTACCCAGCCCGCTGCAACCGCCTCAATTTCATCATGGAATAGATACCAAACATGGGGCCAAGAGCCAGACCGGCAAGCAGGACTGGCCAGCCCGTTATGGCGACAACGGCGGGTGTCAATTGTACGGTCACGAAGGTGAGCGCAAAACCGAGAGCCGTCTGAAGCGTCATAAGAGAACCCGCCTGGTCCGGGGGCGAGGCTTCGGCCACCAAAGCCGAAAACTGCGCTGAATCCGGAATGACCGTAACCCCCCAGATGACCACCAGGATGATGCTGATCCAGACCGCTCCGCCAAACGTCAGCCCGGTCAGGATGGCACTCAATCCGCTCAGCGCCATGAAGACGATTGTCACTTCCGTCTTACCGATTTGATCCGCCCATCGACCGGCAAATATGCTGGCCAGCCCACCGGCAGCGATGGCGATGAAGGTGGTCAGTTTGGCGAGATCGGTCGCCTCGCCCGGACTGAGCGATGCTGCAAACGAGACGCCAAGGGCCGCAGATATCCAAGCCCACATCACATAGAGTTCCCACATGTGGCCAAGATATCCGCCAATCGCTAGCCGCACGCGGACATTGGTCCACGCCGTGGTCACAACACGCGGGTCAAACCGGGCGGATTGAGCATGGTGTGGGCCGAGACCGACACCAAGACAGACCATGCCACCTGCCATCGCCGCAAGTGATGTTAAAACAATCGTCAGCCGCCAATCCGCGCCACCAAAATAGGCAACCAGATGAGGTGCTGCTGATCCAAGGGTAAGCGCGCCAACCAGCAGGCCAACAAGGAAACCGCGATCCTTGTCTCCCCAGCCGATCGCGATCTTCATGCCCACGGGATAGACGCCCGCAAGCAGCGCACCGACCAGAAACCGGATCAGAATTGAAATGGCGGATCCCGGTTCAACGGCCAAGAACAGAAGATTCATCGCTCCCCCAGCAAGCGCGCACAGTGCAAAGAGCTTTCGAGGGTCGAACCGATCCGGCAGGTTGAAAAAGGCAAAAATCAGCGCGCCCAGAACAAATCCGGCCTGCACGGCGCTGGTCAGCGCAGCCTGTGCGAACGCGCTGATGTCATACTCGTAGAGCATGTCGGGCAAAATGGCCGAGGACACAAACCAAAGGGTCAGCGGAGCGACTTCGGCAATCAGCAAAAGAGAAATGGAGCGGAATTTCATGAGGTCTGCTGTTAATCAGCTAAAGCACTCGGCGCAATGCCACAGTCACCTTTCGCAATCACAGACGCGCGACCGAGCTGGCAGGGTCGAAGGTTTTCCATCCCGGTTTTCAATCGCGATGGAGTGCGATTAAACTCCTGCAATTGATCAACAGTTTGACCCAGGCGAGACAGAACGTGAACACATCCCTTCCCGGCAAATCGCCCCGACATGTTTCGCCTCAAGAAGCAGCCAAAGTCGTCAAATCCGGTGACTGGATCGACTATGGCGTCACGCTAGGCCAGCCGGACGTATTCGATACGGCACTGGCGAAGCGCAAACTGGAGCTGAAGAACGTCAAGTTCCGATCCTGCATCACCGTAAAGCCCCGTGCCGTTCTTGAGGCTGACCCGGAGGGCGAGCACTTCTTTTGGTTTTCCTGGCATTTTTCAGGATATGACCGGAAAAAGCATGATGAAGGCATTGCGCACTATATCCCCATCAATCTGGGCGAAATCCCTGACTATTATCGACGATTTCTTGAGCCGGTGGATGTCGCGGTTTTGAAAGTCTGCCCGCGCGACGAAAACGGTTTCTACAATTTCGGCGGCACAAACCTTTGGCATCCGGCCGTGGTCGAAAGTGCGCGCACGGTGATTGTCGAGGTCACCAAGGGACTGCCGTATGTTTATGGCGACAATTGCGCAGTTCACGAAAGTGACGTCGACTTTGTTGTTGCTGGTGACGATCTTCCCGCGGTCGAATTGCCTGACACACCTTTGACAGACGTAGACAAGGCCATAGGCAATCGGATTGCTGCCGAAATCGAGGATGGCGCCTGTATTCAAGTGGGGATCGGTGGAATGCCCAACGCAGCGTGCGCGGCTCTTTTGAACAGCGACGTGAAGCATCTGGGTCTTCATTCGGAAATGCTGACCGACGCTATGGTCGACCTCGTCAATTCCGGGCAGGTTGACGGGTCCAAAAAGACCCTCAACCCCGGCAAACATGTCTACAGTTTCGCGCTGGGCGCCAAACGTCTCTACGATACCATCGATCACAATGCGGACTTTCATTGCTGCCCGGCCGACTACACGAACATGCCACACAACATCATGAAAAACGAGCGAACCGTCGCGATCAACGCCACGACGCAGATTGATCTGACAGGACAGGCGGCCTCCGAATCCGACGGGTTTCGCCACATTTCTGGCACCGGCGGCCAACTGCAATTTGTTCGGGGCGCCTATGCGGCTCCAAACGGCAAATCCTTCATCTGCCTGTCGTCGGTCTACGAAAAGGGTGATGTCCGAAAGAGCCGTATCGTCCCCTGCCTGACACCAGGAAACACGGTCACCACGCCACGCATGGACATGATGTATGTTGTCACCGAGCACGGCATGGTGAACCTGAAAGGAAAATCGGTTGCCGACCGGGCAAAGGCTCTCATTTCAATCGCCCATCCCGACTTCCGCGAGGAACTTGAGCGCGAGGCCTACAACAACCGCTTGATCCCGAAGGGATATTATTGACGACTGAGAGCCCGCTTCCCAAAGGCGCCCCGCTCTATCGCGCGAACTTCAGCTCATGAGCAAGATGCCGAAACCAGCCATGTTCAGTGCCTGGCGTTGCCGACAATTCGCGGGCAAACGCTTTTCGTTCTTCTGATCCTGAGGCGTGGTCGAAAAGATCAACTGATCGCGCCAGAGCCTGACTGATCTTTTCGCCATATTCCGGCCCGGCAGCATCAGGGTTCAGCCATCGACCGCGGTGAAAGGAATGGGTGACTTTTGGTGATTCATTGGCGCAGAAACTCCAGAACCCCAAAGGAACGGAGACATTCTTCGCGCTCACATTGCCGGCAATCTCCAACCAGCTTTCCGACTGTTGCCAGCGAAAGGTGTTGGGCGAATTTTTGGTGCGGCAGGTGATACCGAGAAAACCGATGCGTTTTTCCACCTGTTTCCAGTCCGCCGACTGCAACTTCGACAGCCGGTCGAGAAGGTGAAGCAGGATATTGAACGTGCTGCCCATATGAACAAAATCCACAAATCGCACTGCGCGATGGGATGACATGAGGCTCAAGGGATCCAGGCCCAATTCCGTCAAATAGGACAACAGTGCTTCGATCTCATTTGGTCGAAAGTCGCGCGGACCAGTCCAAAGATTCCAGTGCGGACCGCGATAGGATTTCGAGAATTGAAACAGGGTAAGGTCCGGCGCCTTCGCAATCGCCTGAAAGCTGCCGCTCAGATAGTCGAAGAGATGCTCCGGGGATCGCCCGACAAAGACCAGATCGCAATCATCTGACATCGCCAGGATGCGGGCACAGACGGCGCGAACTTCCTCATAATATCCATCAGGAATTTCGGCCGGTTCATGCTGTGCGAGACGTCCGAGTTGTTCCCGTCTGGACACATCCCACCGAAAAGGAATGACCGGGCTTTGATCAGCCTGGGTTTGAGACCCCGTGCTCATCGCCGCAACCTGAGAACCAACGGAGAAATCGCAACGATCAGCAACGCGGTGACCAAAAACGGGGCACCGGGAAAGTAAACGCCGTCCTCGTTTACGAACGCTTCGAACACACCCGTAAGTCCCAGAGGGGCAGCCACAGATGCAATTGAGGAAAGCGACGCAATCACGCCCTGAACGAGCCCTTGCTGATCGTCTCCCACACGATTGGCCGCAAAGGCTGTCAGCAGCGGCGGCGCCATATCCGAAAAGGCAGCGACCGGCAGAATGATCGCCACAAGCACGACGGTTGTCGAAAAGCCAAAGCCCAGCGCGGCGATGACCGCAGCGCTGAGTGCAATAACAAGCGTTCTGAAATCTCCCATCGCCTTGGTCATCCGGGGAAGAATTCCTGCCTGCACACCGGCAATCAGGATGCCATACGCAGAAAGCGTGAGGCCAATGGTAAAGCCATCCCAGCCGAATACTTCCCGTCCCCAGAACGACCAGAGCGTGGGATAGACCATGTTGGCGAACTCAAAAACGAAAAGGCAGATGAGGGGAATTGCGAGCCCAGGAATCCTGAATGCGCGAGCAATGGTTGCAAACGGGTTGAGATCCCGCTTGCCGAAGGGGCGCCGGTTTTCGGCCTTCAATGACTCTGGCAGGATGAACAGTCCAAAAGCCACATTGAGCGCTGAAAGCCCTGCCGCAATCCAGAAAGGTGCGGTGATGTGCCAGCCGGAAGCCACGCCACCAATCGCGGGCCCAAGCACAAAACCGATCCCGAAGGCAGCACCGACCATGCCAAAACTCGCCCCACGCTCCTCGGGCTTGGCGATATCCGCAATATAGGCTGTCGCCGTGATGTAGGTGGACCCGGCGATGCCCGCCAGAATGCGACCGACGAGCAGCACCCAATAGGTCTCTGCAAGCGCCATGATGATGTAATCGATGGTCAACGCGGTGAGAGCAAAGATCAGGATTGGTCTGCGCCCATAGGCATCCGACAGGCTGCCGATGATCGGACCGACCAGAAACATCGCCGCCGCGTAGGACGACATCATGATCCCGCCCCACAGCGCGCCTTCCGCGGTGTTGCCCGCGCCGACCCGATCCATGAGATCAGGCATGATCGGAAACACGATGCCGATGCCAATCGCATCGATCATCAGCGTCGCGAGAATGAAGAGAAAAGGGCCGCTGAGCTTCATGGGCTCACATGAAGCGGATGCGAACTAAGAAGCAAGGGAAAACCGATCCACATTCGTCGCAGTCTTCTGGTCTCCTGACAATGCCCGCGCGCGTCTCTTGCGGCCTCTAACCAATTTGCAATAGCCGAATGCGCCCCACTCGATGTCACTGTCGGGCCGCTTGAGCACCGCGAAAGCGTAACACCGATGGTGATTGAATTGCACTTTCGCCCAATTCACCGTCATTCAGCCCTGCTGAGTTTATCAAAGCGAGGGCGAAATTCATTGATTTTGCAAGGCTTTTTTGGATTCCGGCCGTAAAGGCCGGAATGACGAAAGTGGATGGGTTTTTTCCGCCGCTGGTATAACCCGGGAGCCTATTGCGTGAAATTGCAACTCCGGCGTGGTTGGTCGGCTCACGGTGTGGGTCGTCGGGTCAAGCTCGACGATAACAAGTCGCGAGTTTGGAGATGAGCAACAAGCCTATAGATCAATTACCACCTCGCCGCCATCTTCAGCCGCGCGAGACTGGCAAAGGATGATCTGGTTTTCTTTCTGCGCCTTTGAAAGCACAAAGTCTCGATGTTCCACATCTCCGGAAACGAGACCGCACTGGCACACACCACACAGACCATCGGAGCATTTAACGTGAATGTTGAAGCCGTTTTCATTCAGAACATCCGCAGCGGTTTTGTCGTCCGGCACCTCATAAGTCGCGCCTGATTTCGCAAGCTTCAGCGTGAACGGGAAGTTCTCATAGTCCCCCTGTTCAGGCACCGAGAAATATTCCAGATGCCGCGCCTCTTCGGGGAAGCCGCCGGCTTCGGCAGCGGCAATCACCGCATCCATGTAGCGGTCGGGGCCACATGTGTAGACGTTATGACCTTCACCATATTCGCCAAGCAGTCCATCAAGATCAGCACGGCTTCCTTCGTCGGAAATGTGCAGCTGAACCCTGTCCGCCCAAGGCATCGAACAGAGATCGTCCAGATACCCGGCATCAGCGCGCTTCGACATAGAATAGTGCAACGTGAAATCCGCTCCGATCTCGTGCAGTCGGTGCGCCATGGCAATCATTGGCGTCACGCCAATCCCACCGCCCATCAGGAAGGTTTTGCTTGCCCTTTCCTCTAGTGGGAAGTGATTGATGGGTTTGGAGATGAAAACCCGCCGCCCCTCGCTGAAGATGCGGTGCATCAGCTTGGAACCACCGCGACCTTCATCTTCCCGCAAGACACCGATTTGATATTTTGAGCGGTCCGCCGGATCACCGGACATGGAATATTGTCGGAGAAATTCCGGTGCCACCACGATGTCGAGATGCGCTCCGGCCTCCCACTGGGGCAGGTCCGAACCGTCAGCCATAGAAAACTCGTACTTGGTCACGTCGGCGGACATTTTTTCCACCTTCGAAACCACAACCGGGATCACCGGCGCATCACCCTCGATGGAATATCGATGAATGAAATCACCATCCAGGTTTTCGCAAAGCTGGGCTTTGTAGGCATCAGCCGTGATCATCGCCTGATAGGCTTCGATCCCCTTTTCCCGATCCATATTGAACGGGAATGGCCAGGGGTGCGGCGCCAGCGGTGCCGGATAGACGGCCAGGGTCTGATCTTCATATTTGAGATCAAGTTCCTTGCTCAGGCCCCGTCGGTTAAGCGGCTTTGTTGTAGGTCGATAGGCGCCATCACCTGCGAGCTCAATGTCCCACCACCATTTCTTGGTATCGTTGAGTTCGCCATTGCCCACATAGTCGTCGAGCTTTGCAAGGGCGGGCGCAAACGAGGGCATGTTCATGGCTGCCCAGCGGAAGGGCGCTTCCGCAAACAGCCCTTCCAGGTTCCACGGGCAGGTCTTCATGCAACGCCCGCACATCGCACCGCCCTCCGTGGTGATGCGGTAGGTGGCGCATTTCTGGCTATCCGACTTCCAGATTTCATAGCCATTGAACATGAGCTTCGGACCGGCGGTAATCGCGCCAGACGGACATTCACGCGCGCACTTGTTGCAGCTCTCGCAGAACTTCTGCATGCCAAAATCAATTGGTTTGTCGTGAGCCAACGGCATGTTCGTGGTCACAACACCGGACTTGAGCCTTGGCCCCAGATAAGGGTTGAGGATCACCTCCCCGATGCGAGACACTTCTCCAAGCCCGGACAAGAGCAACAGCGGAGGCTGCAACACCTCCCCGTCCATCACCGAGTGCACCCGTGCTTCATAGCCAAGATTGCGGATCTGGTTGGCAATCACCCCGCCCAGCAGGGAAAAGCGTAAATAGGCCCGCATGGATTGAGCAACAGAAATCCAGTCATCGCCGGATGCCCCCTCCATCGTGTCATAGCCCTGGTCGATGATCATGGAGATCGCCTGATCATGATATGCAGGAAGCGGCGCGCCGGTGGCATCGTGGGAGTAGTAGGTCCACTCAGGGCAGCGTGAAAGCCCAACCGCATCAGCCCCAAGGAAATAGCTGGCAGCCTTGATGTTCTCAGCATTCTTCTGCGGATCAGAAGCCTCTGGAGAAGGCTCCCCCTTTGCCGGTGCATTTTGAAGGAGCACAAAGGCGCCAAGTGCCCCGCGCTGAGCAAAGCTCGGAGCGGACTTGCGGGCATAATGGCCGTTCTTCGCGCCGTCCTGCACATTTTTGCCCATGTCACCAAACTGCGCGCGGGCAAACATATCCGCTCGCTTCGGCACCCGCGCCACATTGGCTTCATCAATATAGGTGGTGGGTTCATCGACCCGCTTCAGCTTCTCGAACGGAAAGGCCCCATCCACAAAGCGCCGCTTAGCGAAGGGCTGATGATTGAAGCGCCCGCGTTCCGAACCCTTGCCAAAGGACCAGGCGAATCCATGGATTGCCTCCGTCTGCTCCCGCTTCGGTGAAAGCGGTTTGTCCGGCGCAAGCTCCATCGAAGTGGTAATAACCGCCACGCCAAAGCGGTCGTCGAGAAACGGATTGTGGAGCTTGCGCTCTTCAACGCTTGCAAGGCCGCTCGCCACCGTGATCCGGTCCAGATCAACGTTTGATGTTGACCCGGTATGCGCCTGAGCATCGAAACCCAGCAGGCGCAGGTAGTTTGCGATCACCACCGCCGTTTCGGATGCCCGCAGGCAGGCACGGGCGGCCTGCGCATCCAAAATCCACTCAGCACCCGGCTCATCGGTTTCTGGGTCACGCGGATACTCATAGAGAATACAAAGGGCGTGGCTGTGGTGTTCAATGGATTCAGGCGGCGCTTCCATCGTCTCTTTCAGACCGGCCATGATGAGATCAATGCCGGAAGCAAGCGTTTTGGTTTGCTTGGTTTTCAGATCATTGGCGAGCCGGTCGATGTCTGGATTTTCCACCGGCTTGTCGAGCCAAAGTTCATCAGAGAGATCACAAGTGCCCACCATCGTTGCATCATTGAAGTAGCAAAACGACTTCAGATGATTGGCGCGCTCCAGCGGATCATTCGGTATTTCCGCCATCGCCTTGTTGCGCAATCCGCGACGGATTGCATCCATCATCGACTGATATTCTGACATCGCATTGACGATGGAAGATGGCGCATCGGGTCGATCAAAAGAAACGGGCTTCCAGGCAGAAAGGCCATCAAATACTGGGGCACCATCGAGGCGCTTCAGTCGTTCCGTGGGATACGGCCCCATATGTATTGGCCGGTCTTTGGTTGAAAAAAAACGCATTTAGAGATTGGCTCCGGCACTCAAGAGTGAACTGAATATGAGTTCGATGTTGTTCTCCGTTTACCCACCTCTATCAACTTTGTCACACCCGCCACGGCGGGCGACCAGGGCCGCCAGTGGTGGAGGATATTGGGTGCCGTTTCGGAATACGGTTCTGGATTGCCGCTGTGGCGGCAACGACAAATGACAATTCAAAAACACTTCTGATTACCGTTTGTCCTTAGTTTCTCGCCCAACATGTGTAGCGTCACCTCTCCACCACATGTCGCGATCCCGGCGCGGGCGGCTCGACCGGGAGACCCGCAAAGCACTGGGCAATGGCCATCCATCGGGTGGCTGTATCTCCAACGGTGACGATGCCCGTGTCGGCCACATTGCGCGCCTGCGTCACCACCTGGCAGAATTCGGTCGCTGACCCTGAAACCTTGTTGTCAGACTGCTCTTCGTTGAATGTCCAGACCGCACCGGAAGGACCAGTCAGCACCACGTGAGGGGCTGGTTCCGGCACACTCTCACCGCGATTGACAAACGTCCAGCCAAACGTGTTCACACCCAGATGCGCTATGTTTTTGATCCTGTCTTCATCCACCCGTTTGTGACCCAGAATATCAAAGACCTCCTGCCCGTGTGCCCAGGTCTCCATCTGGCGCGCGGTGATGGACGAACGCGCACTCATGCTTGGACCCGCCCACTCGACCCTTTGCTTGGGATCAGCGGTTGCAAATGCGGCGGCTGTTTTCTCGTATCCGGCCCGCCAATCGTCGCGCAGCTTCTCACCGCTCAACCCGTCCAGCCATAGATTTTGCGCATCAATCAGAGATTTGCCGGATCCGATGGCTTCGAACACGGGTTTGAGGAAGTCGCCGAGCGTGCCGGGGTCGGTCAGCGATACATCTGCAGCCACATTGAACATGTGGAGATGGCCAAGTACGTCGTCGATTGTCCAGCTATTGAACTGCGTAACAGTCTGGAGATCACTGTCGGAGAGATCGCCGACAATCGCATCAAGTGACCGGCTTTCGTCCAAAAAATCTCGTGCTTGCTGCATTACTTCTCCTCGCCTGATGGGTGCGCCCAGACCGCTTTTCTCTTCTGCGTGAATGCGCTCACCCCTTCGCGCCCCTCCTCGCTGAGCAAGCAGGTGGCAAAGGCTGTTGCGGCTTTGTCAGCCAGCGCATTACGGCTCAATGAACGGGCAGATATCAGAAGGCCCTTTGTGGCGGCGTTCGCGGACGGCGCACACTTTCGCACCTGCGCAACGATCCGCCCGATTGTTTCGGTGAGCTCCACTTCATTCTCGACCACTTCGTCCGCAAGACCAAACCGCTCTGCGTCATCGCCCGAAAACTGGGCTGCCGTCAGCATCAACCGACGGGCAATCCGTTGACCGAGACGCGCCTCAACGAACGGGGCAATCTGTGCCGGGGGAATGCCGAGCGTGGTTTCCGTCAAAGCAAACTTTGCGTCGCGGGTGACGATCACGACATCACCGGCGCACACCATGCCAAGGCCGCCGGCCATGGCTGCTCCATGTACTGCCATGATCACCACCTGCGGCAGCGTGTTGATCGCCTCAAACAGATACCCGGCTTCGCGGTTCCACTTGGCGACGTTTTCGATGGTAGATTGATCGCTGAACGCGGCCTGAAACCCTTTTAGATCGCCGCCGGCGCAAAACACCTTTCCCCGCCCACGAAAGATGACCGCGCGAACCGTCAGATCGCTCTTCAGATCGTCAAGCAGCGCACGCAATTCCTCAACCATCTCTCCAGAAAGCGCGTTGCGCGCGTCCGGTCGGTTGAGCCAGATGGTCAGAAACCCAGCCCCATGATCGAACTGAGGTTCAATGGTCGAAAACCTGTCCAGATTCATCATTGCGCCCCTCTTTCCGGGAGCAATGATGCCGGGATTTTGATGGGGTGCGCCAACAATATTTGCGAGTAGCCCTTGGCCTGAGGGTCGTTGCGCAAGCTCGCCACGCCGCCGCCGCCCAGTGCATTCTCCAGCAGAAAATTGATGCTGGATGAACCCGGCAAAAGATAGCGGCTGACTGATCCGTTCAGGAAATGAGCAAACCGTTGAGCGACCGCCTGTTCGTTGAGACTGTGCCATATATAGGGCAGATAGGCAGGATCACGCGCCATGACGCCGATATTGGCATGATCGCCCTTGTCGCCGCTGCGGGCAAAAGCAAGTTCAATCAACGGCACTTCGACAATGTCACCATCGAGCACAGGTGTTTCCGGTGGCTTAGAACGAACACAATCTGAGGGAACCGATGCGGAATCTGGAGCCTTCCAATCGATGGTCCTGCCATCGATCTCGATGGAAACCGGCACATCGGACTGGGGCCAAAGGAAGGAAAAGAGCTTCACCATCGGTGACGGTCTTGGGCGCGTGCCGGCAAATCCGCTCAGCCCTGGCGGTGTTGCCAGACCAAGCCCCACGGCTTCACGCAACAGCAGGCCAACGCCGCGCTCATCCATGTGACTTGCGGCCAGTTTCAACACCACTTCCCGCGCGCCATCTGATGCGCTCTGATCCCCGAATTGGCTCCCTGCACCAAGGATCTCAATGCTTGTCTCGGAAAAGTCCGGCGCGTTCATTGATCTCAATATATTGCGGGCCCGTTCGATTGCCTTTTCGCCATAGTGGCGAGCTTTGCGCGCCGCATCGAAACCGTAGAACGAGAACATATGCCCGCCTCGAAACCCATCCTGATAGGTGAGCGATACTTTGTAGTTCGACGGTTTTCCGAGCCCTCTTGCTGGAGAAACTTTCACGCGGTTCGGACCGGTTTCCTCAATCGACACATCGCTGAAATCGCAAACAACGTCAGGAAGGGCATATGCCTGTGGATCACCAATCTCGTAGAGCATTTGTTCGCCAACGGTGCCGCGACTGACCTTGCCCCCTGTTCCTTCCGGTTTGGTGACGATAAAGCTTCCATCAGCGCTCAACTCGCAAATCGGATATCCAATTGTGTCGAGATTGTTGGCAACCTCTTCCCAATCGGTGAAATTGCCGCCGGTTGCCTGAACACCACATTCCAGAATGTGCCCGGCGAGACTGCCGGATGCCAGCAGATCAAAATCCTCGTCACCCCAGCCGAAAGCGTGAATGGCCGCTCCCAGTGTGACAGCGCTATCGACACAACGCCCGGTGACAACAATATCCGCCCCCTCATCAAGCGCTTTGGCAATTGGAAACGCACCGAAGTAGGCGTTTGCCGAGAAAACTTTGTCCTTCGGCGGCAGATCGCCCCCGGAGAACATTTCTTTCACCTGACCTGCCGAAACGTCGTCAAGTGCGGGCATGAGGTCGTCGCCGGTTACCTCCGCAACTTTGAGATCAAGCCCGGCCTGTTTGACTGCCGCACGTACAGCGTCGGCGCACGCGGTCGGGTTTACGCCACCCGCATTGGAAATCACCTTTATCCCGCGCTCGGCAATCACCTTCAGATTCGGAGCAAGTGCGGCAGACACAAAGTCAGCAGCAAACCCGGCCTCAGGCCGCTTCGCGCGCGCCCTTGCCATGATCGACATGGTGATCTCAGCCAGATAGTCGTAGACGATGTAGTCAAGCATTGCATCGCCCAGCAACTGTCGGGTCGCCAGAACCGCATCTCCCCAAAATCCACTTGCCCCGCCAATGCGAATAGTCCGGTCAGACATTCAATGGCCCCAAAATCTGCTCCCGACTTGCGTCATTTTTCGTTGCTGTTCAAAGTCAACCTAAGTCAAACATCAAACAGACTGAAATCAAAATGAAAAAACCCTTCGACACCGAAGAACGGGTCGCCTTTCGCAAAACCATTCGGGACTTCGTGGCAGCGGAAATTTCGCCCTATTGCGACGCATGGGACGAGGCAGGCGAACTTCCCTGGGAACTGCATGAGAAAGTTGGGGCCCTTGGTGTTTTCGGTTTCGGAATTGATGAAAAATATGGCGGGCTGGGTTTTGACGACTGCTTTATGCGTGCAGCCTACGCAGAAGAAATCGCTTACTGCGGCGCAGGCGGTGTGGGAGCCGGGCTTGGTGGGCGGTCAATTTCTCTGGACCCAATCCAGAAACTCGCCAGTGAAAACATCAAAATGAAAGTACTGCCGGAAGTGATTGCCGGTCGAAAGGGATCGTCACTTGCGATCACCGAACCCTCAGGCGGGTCGGACGTCGCCAGTTTGAAAACCACTGCAAAACGCGATGGCAATCATTTCGTTCTGAACGGTGAAAAAACCTACATCACCGGTGGCATGAACTCCGACTACTTTGTCGTAGGCGCCCGTACCGGCGGATCGGGCCTCGATGGCATTTCGCTTTTCTTTGTTGAAGCGGACGCACCTGGGTTTTCCCGCACGGCAATCGGTCGAAAGATGGGGTGGTGGGCATCCGATCAGGCGGCGCTCCATTTCGACGACTGCCGCGTGAGTGCGGAAAACATGATGGGTGAGGAAGACAAGGGCTTCCTCTCGATCATGCAGAACTTCAATCTCGAACGTGTTGGGCTCATTGCGACGGCCCTTGGCATGATGAGAGCCTGCTTTGATGATTCTGTCGACTGGGCAAAAGACCGTGAAACCTTCGGCAAGCCACTCATCAGGCATCAAGTCATCCGCCACAAGATCGCTGAGATTTCGGCCCGCATTGATGCTGTTGAAGCCTGGCTTGAGCGGATCTGCTGGCAGGTCAATGAGGGGGATATGCCCGTCGCGGAAATCTGCAAAGCAAAGTTCTTTTCAACCAAGGTTCTCGAATTTGTGGCCTCGGAAGCGATGCAAATTCTTGGCGGTGCTGGATATATGCGCGGCAATCGTGTCGAGCGTGTCTATCGGGAGGTGAAGGTGATCGCCATCGGTGGTGGCTCGGAGGAAATCATGCGCGATCTCGCCGTGCGGCAGATGGAGTTGTAAAACTAGAGCGTCGGCTCACCGTCGCAATTTGACCCTACCCAACGAATCCTGATACCATATTCTGGTATTGGAGATAATCTCATGAGCAAAAACACCTCCGTGATCCTGGGTGAGCACTTCGAATCCTTCGTCCAGAATCAGGTTCAGGGCGGCAGATACGGTTCTGCCAGTGAAGTGATCCGCGCTGGTCTTCGGCTGTTGGAAGACAATGAATCCCGCAGAGAACAGCTTCAACGCTTGCTTCAAGAGGGTATTGAAAGCGGCATCAGCGATCGTACGTCGGAAGACATAATGAATGATGTCTTAAAAAGACGCGGCTTGAATGACGCGATATAGACTGACAAAGCGCGCCGCCAATGATTTTGAAGCGATATTTGACGATGGAATAGACCAATTTGGTCTTGAGCAAGCTCGCGAATATCAAAGAGGATTGAGCGCGAAATTCTCGGAAATCGCCGAACATCCGATGCGATTTCCGGCAATAGATGAGGTGCTCGAAGGGCATCGACGATCAGTTTTCAGATCGCACTCAATATACTACCGGCACAGTGATGATGCGATTGTCATCATTCGTGTGTTGGGACGGCAGCAATTTGAAATTGACTGACTTTGATCACTCCGCCGCGTCTGGCAAATCATAATAGAGCGACACCACATGTTTGGCGGTCGCGAAGAAGAGCCAGCGCTCAACGATAAGACCAATCATCATGGAAAGCATGCCAATAAACAAGAGCAACCCAGCGTGATTGTCCAAGACACCCGGCATTGAAAACGCGATTGCCAGCACAGGAACAACAAACCCGGAAAGCAATGCAATCCGCCAAAGCAACCCGGCATGTTTGCGGCCAACGCGGAATCCCATCTCGTTGGTAAGGTAGTTTTCCGTCACGTGCGGGCGTTCCAGCAAGCGGACCTTTCCAAGATCACCAAGACCTGTGGCACTGGCGAGGGTCGATGTCCCCATACCTGTTTCCCGGGCCCGCTCCGCCCAGCGCCATTTTGCGGTCCAGGCCGCGATCACAAGCATAGCGACCAGCACGAAACCGGTCGTTTCAATCGAAACTGAAAACGATGCAAACAGCAGGAAAAACAAGCCACCGCTCGCGAGCGAGAACAGCACATAATTAAGCGGCGTCAGCGGTGTGTGCCAGGTGGCAACAGATTTGAGCGATGCGTAGATCATGCCCGTGCAATAGACCGTAGCCAGGCACAGCAGAACGATCAGCCAGCCCAGTTCGGGCAGGAATTCATCGTGAAAGATGACCAGAAAGGCCTGCAGGGTCAGCGGGATGTATGTGATCACCGCCAACACACCTTCCCGGCTTAGCCAGCTGGAACGCCACTGTGAAAATGCGCGCCAGGCCCGTTGCGGATTGCCAAGATGCAGGGTCGACGACAGCAAGCCTGCCGTAATCAGAACCAGAGCCAGGAAATATCCGATCTTCACGCTCACATATTCCGGCGGCAGCAGACCCAGCGAGAGCATGATCGCCAAGCCGTAGCCCAGTCCGGAAAGCGTAGTGAACAATATGACCGAAAAGGCGGGATGCATTACTTGCCCCCCTCAAGCGACGTCAGCGTTTTGTCGAGCCAACCCAGAAAGCCCTTCGCATCGCTGGTATCTTCCGAGGCTGCTACCGGCCCCGGATCATGGTCGGCAAGCGCTTCGCGCGGACGCGGTGGCAGATATTTGTTCACGGGCTTTGTGCCCTGTTCCGGCATCAGATCAAATCCACCACGATCTTTGACCATCAGCGACACGTCACTCGTTGGATCAGCAAGATCGCCGAAATGGCGCGCATTTGCAGGGCAGGTGCGAACACAGGCGGGCTGCCGGTCAATCTCTTCCAGCGTTTCATTGTAGATGCGATCAACGCAAAGCGTGCATTTTTTCATCACGCCCGCGGCAAGGTCCATTTCGCGCGCGCCATAGGGGCACGACCAGGCGCACAATCCGCACCCGATGCATTTATCCTCATCAACCAGCACAATGCCGTCATCCGCCCGTTTATACGACGCGCCAGTCGGACAGACCGGCACACAGGGTGCATCCTCGCAGTGGAGACAGGATTTTGGAAAATGCACCACTCGTGCATCTCCGGCTTCACCAATCACCTCGCCTTCGCCTCTGTCCCCATCAGGCACAATTTCGAAAGTGTGGATGCGGTTCAACCATGAGCCCGCAGGGTCAGCGCCGTAAGGATCCTGATCTGAAAGGGCATTGCCGTAGCCACCGGTGTTCCATTCCTTGCAATTGACCACACAGGCATGACATCCGACGCAAATGTCGAGGTCGATGACAAGACCAAGGCTTTTCTGGCCACGATTCTCGGGAAGCAATGTCATTTGGCCCACTCCTGACCAAAGCGGAGTATTTTCGCGCTCGCCTCAGCGCCGCCCGGTTTCGACAGGGAGGAAAATGTAGGTTCGCTGACTTCGTCTCCCGCGTCTGCTTTTTCGATATCCACCTTAAGATCGAACCAGGCCGCCTGCCCGGTGATCGGGTCGGCATTGGCCCGACGCACACCCTCTTTTTCTTCTCCGCGCGGAAGGAGTTCCGAAATCAGATGATTGAGCAAGAAGCCCTTTTTTGCTTCTGGCGCGTTGGGATCAAGTGTCCACGCGCCCGATCGCTTGCCGATTGCATTCCACGTCCACATGGTCTTTTCATTGACCGAGTTGGACCGCGTGATCTGCACTTTGATTTTGCCATGCCATGATGTGACCCAGACCCAATCACCGTCGGAAAGTCCTTTTTCATCGCAAATTTCAGCGGGAACATGCAGTCGGTTCGCGGTGTGGATCTGCCGCAACCAGGCGTTTTGCGATCCCCAGGAATGATACATCGCCATGGGCCGCTGGGTCAGTGCATGATAGGGGAATTTCTGCTCACCCTCATCGCCGAGACGGTCCGCTTCAAACGGCTTGTACCAGATGGGAAGCGGGTCAAAACAGGTCACCACGCGGTCACGCAACGCTTCCGGTGGTTGCGGTTCGGCAAGCCCTTCGCCCGCCAGCCGAAACTTTTGCAGTTCTTCAGAATAAAGCTGAATGGTCACCGGCGCGGGCGCGTCAAACAGACCGGTTTCGACTGCAAAATCCTGATAAGCCGCATTGGCATGTTTGAAGAACTGGGCTTCTTTCGGGATGTGCTTCATCCAGAAGGAGCCGTTTTCCTTGTAGCGTTCAAGCTGGTCAGGATTGGGTTCACCGCGTCCCTGCCCTTCGCCATCTTCGCCACGCCAACCGGAAAGCGGGCCAACGCCCGGACGGCGCTGATGGTTGACCATATAGTCGGCATAATCGGAATAGAGTGCATTCCCATCTTCATCGACAAAGCCTGGAAGCTTCATACGCGCACCGAGATCAATCACCACAGACTGGAATCCGCGCACATCCCTGTCAGGCTCCACCACCGGCCAACGAATGGAATCACAAACGGCTTCGGGTTCTGAAATCGGGCGATCAAGCAGCGAGATACAGTCGTGCCGCTCAAGATAAGTCGTATCGGGCAAGATCAGATCGGCATAGTTCACCATCTCCGAGGAATAGGCGTCGGAGTAGATAATGCGCGGGATCTTGTATTCGCCGGTTTCAGGATCCTTGTCCTCAAGCATCCTGATCGTGCCCGCCGTGTTCATCGACGAGTTCCACGCCATGTTGGCCATGTACAAAAACAAGGTGTCGATTGTGTACGGATCACCCGCATGGGCATTGGCGATCACCATATGCATCATGCCATGCGCCGACATGGGTGCTTCCCACGAAAACGCCTTGTCGATGCGGGTGGGAACGCCGTTTTCGTCAATCAGAAGATCTTCAGGACCGCGCGAATAGCCAAGATGCGGACCGGCCAACGGGCTACTCGCTTTGATGTGCTCCGGCTTGCCATGCGGTTTGGGATGCGCGCTGACAGGCTTGGGATAGGGCGCTTTGGAGCGGAATCCGCCCGGACAGTCCACCGAGCCAATGATGGTCTGCAAAACGTGTAGCGCACGACAGGTCTGAAACCCGTTCGAATGGGCCGAGATGCCGCGCATGGCGTGCATGGAAACCGGACGTCCGATGAAGCGCTCATGGCGCTCACCCTTCATATCGGTCCAGGACTGCTCGATGGTGATTTCTTCTTCGAATGCAACACGGGCAATCTCAGCGGCGAGTCCGCGAATGGTCGCCGCATCAATGCCCGTCTCGTCTGCCACCGCTTCCGGCGCATATTGAGGATCGAGATATTTCTCCGCCATCAATTGGAGCACGGGAACCGCTGTCGCACCATCTTCCAGATCGACAGAACCGGACAGCGCGGGTTTCACACCCTTTGTTGCTTGAGAGACCGGTTTGCCAGTTGCACTGTCGATAACGAGAACTTCGCCATCGCCTCCGCGGTGAAACAGCCCGTGTCCTGGCTTGCCGGGGTTTTGCACTACCAGCCAAGGGGCATTGGTGTATCGAATGAGATAATCGAGATCGATTTTCCGGGTGCGGAAGAGTTCATGGATCAGCGACAGGATCAACAACCCGTCCGTGCCAGGTTTGATCCCCAGCCAATTGTCCGCGACGGCAGAATAACCGGTACGCACAGGATTGACCGACACAAAACGCCCACCATTTCCTTTCAGCTTTGAAATACCGATCTTGATCGGATTGCTGTCGTGATCTTCCGCCACACCAAACATCAAAAAGAGTTTGGTGCGTTCCCAATCCGGCGAGCCAAATTCCCAGAAGGCACCGCCAATTGTGTATATGCCGCCGGCCGCCATGTTAACGGAGCAGAAGCCACCATGGGCGGCATAGTTCGGCGTTCCGAACTGCTGAGCAAAGAAACTCGTCAACGACTGCGACTGATCGCGTCCGGTAAAGAAGGCAAGTTTTTGCGGGTCCTGGCGCAGCGGCTCCATCCATTCAACGGCAAGAGACAGCGCTTCTTCCCAGGAGATCTTTTCGAACTCGCCAGAACCCCGTGGCCCCACCCGTTTCATGGGAGCATCCAGCCGCGCCGGCGAATAATGCTGCATGATCCCGGCAGAGCCCTTGGCGCACAGAACACCATTGTTCACCGGGTGATCCCGATTGCCTTCAATGTAGCGAACCTTGCCATCTTTCAGGTGCACATTGATGCCGCAACGACAGGCGCACATGTAGCAGGTGGTTTTGCGAACCTCATCACCAACCGGTGTGCTTAGATCAAGCTGCGGTTCAGCTACCATTGATAAGACCCCCGGTCCCAAAAACTTCAGAATTGTGGCGATTGTTGCCGCTTTGGAGCAGCTAGCAACACCCGCCACACCTGTCTGGTATCATATCGTGAATTTCAATGGGACCAGAAAGCGGTTTTTGTCGCGTTTGGTCTCAATAGTCCGGCGATCCCCAGAATTCGCCTCTTGTCACAAAACAATCCCGCAGCAAACTGCACAACAGCGGCAAATCGCCAGATACATCATCATATCCGCCGGTTGACACATATCCCGTTTTCCGCTGGTAGAGGCCACAAGTTCTGCCGAATGCTCAGGAGATTCCCTTGACCGGCCTTCCAACCTTGAACGCCAACGACCTCAACGGAAAAACCGTCCTCGTGCGTGCAGACCTGAACGCTCCGATGAAGGATGGTGTTGTAACTGATGCAACCCGTCTCGAACGTTTCGCGCCAACCGCCAAAGAACTTTCAGAAACCGGGGCAAAGGTCATCATTCTGACCCATGTCGGGCGCCCCAAAGGCAAACACAGTCCCGAATTCACAGCAGCTCCACTGGCCGAAGCATTGCAGGGGATTCTCGGCGCACCAGTAACCTTCGTTGATGATTGCATTGGTGATCCGGTTGCTTCAGCAATCGCAAACGCCGCTCCAGGCGATATTTTGCTTGCCGAAAACCTGCGCTTTCAACCCGGCGAGGAAAAAGACGATCCGGAATTCGCATCTGCACTCGCTGCAAATGGCGACATCTACATAAACGACGCATTTTCGTGCGCCCATCGCGCACATGCTTCAACCCATGCGATCACCAAATTGCTCCCGTCCTTCGCTGGTCCGTCGCTCCGATCTGAAGTTGATGCACTGACGCTGGCACTTGATACGCCAATGCGCCCCGTGGCCGCGCTCGTTGGCGGCGCAAAGGTTTCGACAAAGATCGACGTCCTGACCTTCCTCATTCCAAAGATGGATACGATCATCATCGGCGGCGGAATGGCGAACACCTTCATTGCAGCGCGTGGGCTCAACGTTGGTAAGTCGCTTTATGAAGCAGACGCGGTTCCCCAGGCAAAAGAACTGATGCAGCAAGCGGGACAGTCCTCCTGTCACCTGTTGCTGCCGGATGACGTGGTAGTCGCCAAAGAATTTGCCGCCAACGCTGAAAACCGGACGGTTGGCACGGACGCCATCGGCTCTGACGAGATGGCACTTGATGTGGGTGCGAAAACCATCGCGGCCATTGATACCGCGCTTGAAAGCGCAAAAACACTCCTTTGGAACGGACCACTGGGCGCCTTCGAAATCGAGCCGTTCGGCACAGCCACGTTCGCTGTTGCACGCAAGGCTGCGGAACGCACCAAATCAGGCGATCTTGTCACCGTGGCTGGTGGTGGTGACACGGTGGCCGCTCTCAACGCGGCGAATGTTGGAACAGACTTCACCTATGTTTCCACTGCAGGTGGCGCATTCCTGGAATGGCTTGAAGGCAAGGAACTTCCCGGCATTGCCGCCCTTCAGGAGCAGGGAAAATGACCCGTCCCCTCACAATCGCGCCGTCCATTCTTTCTGCTGATTTTGGGCGCCTGTCGGACGAAATTGAGGCGGTCGACCGCGCCGGTGCAGACTGGATCCACCTGGATGTGATGGACGGACACTTCGTGCCCAACATCACCTTCGGCCCGCCAATCGTCAAAGCAGTGCGTGGTGCGTCTGCCAAGATCTTTGACTGCCATTTAATGATCGAACCGGCTGATCCCTATCTGGAGGCTTTTGCCGAAGCCGGGTGCGATATTATCACCGTTCATGCCGAGGCCACGAAGCATCTCGACCGCTCCCTGCAGGCTATTCGCGATTTGGAAAAAAAGGCCGGGGTCTCGCTCAACCCGCACACGCCGGAACAGGTTCTAACTTATGTTCTCGACAAGGTTGATCTGATCCTGTTGATGACCGTCAATCCCGGGTTTGGCGGCCAGAGCTTCCTGCCCGCGGTTCTCGACAAGATCGCCCGCGTGAAAGAGATGGTGGGAGATCGGGACATCGACATCGAAATCGATGGTGGGGTTACGCCTGAAACCGCCCCAGCGGCTTTCGCCGCCGGAGCCAACGTGCTGGTTGCCGGTTCAGCAGTCTTCAAAGGTGGAACCGAAGAAGCCTATGCCGCCAACATGGCGGCGATCAGGGCAGCGTGTGTGTGAGGATTTCAAGCCGATAATTCGCACTTTGTCGTACCCGCCGACGGCGGGTATCCAGAGTAAATTTTTTTTGGCCGCAGTCACCCACTCTACCGGTTTCCGCCCTAGACACCCGCTGAAGCGGGTGTGACAGAGTTGGGGTTGCTGCCACTTTTTGTTTTTACCGATCCCTAGTCTTCTTTGTCGTTGCCGCAACAGTGGCAATCCAGAACCAAGAGCGCTGCACGATGATTTAGAGGGCGCAACGCAGCCTCGAGTCCCTCACATCTCAAATGTTTCGGCCACCTCCACAGAGCCACCATCATCAAGAATGGGACAGCCCTTGGCCATCTCAACGGCTGCGTCCATCGTGTCAGCACTGACAAGCGAATAGCCCGAGGCCGGATTTGCCCCACCATTGTCTTCGACACCTGACGCAGTAACCGTTTTGGACATGCCGACCGGATTTCCTCCATCCACAACGGCTTCACCCATATTGCCGTACCAGGCCATCCACGCGGCCATGACTTTTTCGCCCTCTTCAGGGCTCTCCGGCTTCTTTCCACCATGAAATACATACAAAAATTTAGGCATTGTTGTTGGTCCCTGATTTAGCAAAACTGAATGTGGCGATTGCCCGCCATAGTTAATTAACATTATAGTTTAATAGCAAAGTCAAGCCTTGAGAAAGTCAAGCGATATGAGCCACTTGCCCTTACGTTAACTTCATTGCTCCGGTGCGATTAACCGGCAATTAACGCAGCACCTTAAGGTTAAAGCCTTCAAATTATTGACAATTTTCGTCAAAGACCTTTGGTGCATTCCAGTTGTTATTGCTGGAGTGATTATCCCGATGATGCGGTCGCGAAAAATCCGAAACGCCAACATAGTCTGTGCACTGGCGAGAACCACCAAGCAGATGCCGGACGAGACTGCCATTGTTGCCGGCAAACAGGCCATCAGCTACGGCGATTTTGTGGCTCAGGCGCAGTGTCTTGCTGCCAACCTGGCACCCAAGCTCAAGTCCCGCCGGATTGGCATTTTGGGGACCCGTTCAATTGAAGCCTATTTGGGCATTGCCGCAGCCTGTTGGGCGGGAGCAACCTATGTGCCGCTCAATCTGAAATGGCCGCGCGAACGTCTTCTGGAACTCATGGGCAATTTGAAACTCGACGCGATCATTGTTGATGCCAATGGCGCCCGTATGGTCGATGAGCAGGTTCGCAGGCTCGCCCGAAACACAATCATTCTACCGATCTTGGGTGAGCATGATGAGTTCACAACGCTCGCGGATCTCGATCCTGTCACCATGCCGCTACCCGCAGAACGGGATGAAAGCGACACAGCTTACATCATGTTCACCTCCGGAACGACCGGGCTGCCCAAAGGGGTGGTGATCTCCAATGGTTCACTCGCAACCTATCTGGATCAGGTGCGCCCGTGGACGAACTTCACGCCTCAAGACCGCGTCTGTGAAAGCTGCGACATCACCTTCGACCTCTCGGTCCACAACATGTTCCTGGCATTCGAGACCGGAGCATCTCTGCACCTCATGAGCCCACTCGACATGATGGCCCCGCAAAACTTCATTCGACGCAATGAGGTCACTGCAACCCTTCTGGTGCCCACAGTAGTGAACATGATGCGTCGTGCGGGAGCGTTGAAACCAAACCTTTTCCCGTCGCTTCGTCTTTCGGTCTTCTGCGGTGAACCACTGCCGCTCACGACCGCACAGGACTGGGCGGACGCCGCACCGAACGCCGTGATTGAGAACATCTATGGCCCGACGGAAGGCACGGTGGTCTGCACAAGACAGACCCTGACCGACCCGCCGCTGATTACCGAAAGCCGCAACATTCTGGCGATTGGCAAACCGTTTGACAGTTTCCGCATTGCCATTCTGGATGACAATCTGAAGCCTGTGCGTGGTAAGAAAGTGGGCCAGATTGCGTTGCACGGTCCGCAGCTGGCTGATGGCTATTTCAACGCTTCACGCCAGACAGATGCGCAGTTCAAAATCATCGATGGTGAACGCTGGTACCTCACAGGTGATCTTGGATATCGCGACCGCAAAGGTGTGTTTCATCATATGGGCCGCACCGACAATCAGGTGAAGGTCAAGGGCAATCGCATCGAGCTTGAAGAAGTTGAAATGCATTTCCGCCGCGCCTGCCAGACTGATCTTGCGGCCATTGTTGCCTGGCCCATGGTCGATGGTGCAGCGGAAGGCTTGGTCGGTTTCACCACGTCAGATATCCGCACGCCAAAAGCCATTCAGGCGATCATGGAACGCACGCTGCCGCGCTATATGGTGCCCCAGCGCATCGAATATCGCCCGGAACTTCCGCTCAATCCAAGCGGCAAGACCGATCGAAAAGCGCTCAAGGCCGAACTCGAAGGAGAACGTGAATCCATCACGTCAGCCCCTGGCATGGAGACTCCTGAGCCTGCTACCGCAAAAACTGACCTCAAGGTGACTGCATGACTGCTATTGATGCGGGCAGGGCTGGTTCGCCACCGTCGGGCCTGTTGAATGGGGGCCCTCTGGCATGGCGTCGCGCCTGGCTGGAAATTGATCAGAATGAAAGCGCAATCCACTTCGTCGCCACCCTTCCCGGCGCGCTGACGGTTCTTGCCGCCTTCGTGGCCGTCGCTGCGCTCAGTCTGCAACTTTCGATCTCCCATCTTGGCCTGATTGCGATCACTCTGTTCGCAATCATAGTTGCACCAAAATACAGGATGCCCATCATCGTTGGTGCATCGCTGTTTTATCTGTTCATTCGCCCATTTCGCATTGCAGAGTGGCCGGAGCTGCTGCGGGACCTTGCCGGTCAGTCCGTCATCCCGCTTTCAGCCGGACAGAGCTTCTGGGCACTGCAGCTGACCAGTGTTCTGGCCTTCGTGATGGTCGCGTATGGTTTTCTCACCTGGCAAAAACACAACAAGGATCGCACGGCAGCAAAACGCCCCGTGCTCACCTTGATGCTGGGCTGGTTTGCTTTGTTCGCCGTTGCCGTGACCCAGGCTCAGGGGACGATCGCTCATGCAGCGCTGTGGAGCTTTTTGGGCGTCTCAATCTCCGGCCTCTGGTTCCTCGCCTATGCCGCTATCGACAACAAATCCAAGGACCCGACACCCCGCGCCTACCGTGCCGGGTTTCTGCGCCCCTTCTGGGGTGGCAGCGCCATCCCGTTCGGCAAGAGCTTCGGATATCTCAACAAATTTGCCGCGAAATCCGACGAAGACCTAGCCGTTACCAGGCTGAAGGCCCTAAAACTTGCGATTTGGGCGCTGCTCCTCACGGCCTTGTGGAAGGGTCTGGAATGGGCGCTTTATGGGCAACTCGGCATCGATCCTCTGCAATCTGCCATTCTTGCGCACGCAGGTGGAGAGGCTGCCCCGGTGCTTGGAAACTGGGCGAGCGTCTTTTCCAACTACTTCCTTGATCTGGTCATCATTGCTGTTTGGGGACACTTCATTGTTGCGACCATCCGCATGGCTGGCTGGCGCATCCCGCGCAACACGGTTAATCCGCTGGCCGCCCGCTCGATTGCAGAGTTCTGGAACCGCTATTTCTTTTACTTCAAGGAATTGCTGGTTGATCTGTTTTTCTATCCGACCTTTTTGCGCTGGTTCAAAGCCCGCCCCAAACTGCGCATTGCCTTTGCCACCCTGTGCGCGGCGGGCCTTGGCAATTTCCTCTATCACTTCATGCGCGAAACCCATCACTTCGCGACCAAGTCTGTGATGGAGGCGCTGGCGGTTTTTCCGTCCGCTGTCTTTTACTCACTCGCGCTTGCGGCCGGTCTGATTCTGTCGCAGCTCAATCCGAGGAAGGCGAAGCCCGAGGATGGCTTCTTTGCCTATCACGTACTGCCACGCGCAAATGTCATGCTCTTTTTCTGCTTCTTAAAGATTTTCGACGACATTACCGGCGAAGGCACTCTCACCGAACGCCTTGCGTTTACAGCCAGCTTAGCCGGAGTTTGATATGAGCCACGATCATCTGCACGAAATCATCCGCAACCTTTTGACCGAACGCGGCCACAGCCCGGATGTTTCCCGCGATACGTCGCTCTTTATTTCCGGCACGCTTGATTCTCTCGCCGCCACCCAGGTGATGCTGGTGCTTGAAGGCGAGTACGGCATTGATCTGGCCGATGCAGATTTTGATATCTCACAGCTTGATACGCTGGCTGATCTGGAAGAGCTGGTCGCGCAGGCGGCATAGAGCCGTTCCCGAAATTCAGGGTCCGCTAAACGTCTTCATCGGGGTATGGCAACCCGGCCACATCGACATCAAGAAAGTCCGGCTGCGGTGTCTGCGGAAATCGTACCGCCGCAATTTCAATGGCGTCTTCAACCAGCGCCTTCATGACCCGGTGCATTCCGTCCATCAATCGGCCTTCGCTGCACAGGATGATTGGATGCGCCAGATCGGCTTGTTCCATCAGCCGGAAATGTGCAGCGATCGAGCGGGGTGTCGGCAGATCGTCCTGCTCCTGAAACCACCAGATCTCGTCGAGTTCCGAAATCTCTGACAGAGGCACCATCGAGACAGGCAACGCCTTTGCCAATCGCACCAAGCGGTGCACGTCCCAGGTATGGCGCACGCCATCTACCAGACGAGTATGATACTGTTTTCTCACATGAGATTCCGATCCTGCCGGACGACCACCGATGCTCTTTGTAGTTTGTCCGCAAAGATGATGGACAACTATTCAAAATCAATGCGCAAGTGTTTGCTTGGGCTCCTATTGATAAACTCCTCCTCAATCCACCGGATGATCTTTCGTTGCCCGCCAAAGGTGACCATTTCAATCGCATCATCGAAATCCACCCACCTGTGAGCGCTGTGCTCTTGGTTGAGAACGACCTTTTTGGCCGGATCGACGAACGCAACGAACACCGGCGCGACCGCTATCGCATCACGTTGGATCTCATAGAACTGCTCACAAACATCCGCTGAATACAGGGTTCCGGGCCGCAGACCGGCCTCTTCATGGAGTTCGCGAACGACCGCCTGCCAGGCCGTTTCGCCATCTTCAATTTTGCCGGCGATCTGACACCAGGCATCAGCCGGAGGCTCGGTTCGTTTGAGCAGCAGCATCTCATGTCGCTGGCCGATTTTTCGAACAGCCACCAGAGATGCGATAGAGGCCCGTATCGGGATGTCGGCCATAGTCGACCTCTTCAATGAGCTTTTCGTGTGGTAGCGCCTATGTGCGCCAGCGGTCAGCGGCGGCATCATCGGCTGATTTTGCCTCAACCCAGTCTCCATCACCGCCATCAATCGGATGTTCCTTTTTCCAGAACGGTGCCCTTGTCTTCAAAAAATCCATAACAAAAGAGGCTGCTTCGAATGCTGCCTCCCGGTGCCGTGAGGCCGTGACGGTGAGAACGATGTTATCGCCCGGCGGAATTTCCCCATGCCGGTGTACAATCGTGATCCCGGTCAGTGGCCATCGCTCTACCGCCTCGTTGGCGATGCGGGTCAGTTCCGCCTCTGCCATGCCGGGATAATGTTGCAGTTCCAGTGCGGAAAGCCGACCATCCTCATCCCGGCACAGCCCGGTGAACGTGACAACCGCGCCGACATTGCTTCGTCCTTTGGTCAAGCGCACCGTTTCTGCGGTGGTATCAAAGTCCGCTTCCTGAATGCGCACCACAATGGGCGTCGGTGAGGACATCTTGGCCTGCTCAGCCACCGGTCATAGGTGGGAAAAGCGCAATCTCTCTAGGCGCATCGAAAATCTCATCATGCGCCACATGCACCTGATTGACGGCCACATTGACAATATCCGGATTCTCCAGCGCCATTTCAAACCGCTCGTCCCGCGCTTTAAGCCAGGAAAACAGCGCCGTCGCGGTGGTGATGTCTACCGGAAGATCAACCTCTTCTTCTTCGATCCCCAGCCGCTCGCGCAACCAGGCAAAATAGAGAATTTTGACGGAATTGCTCATTCGATCACATGCTTCATGCCGGCCCGGAAATAGTCCCAACCGGTGTAGAGGGTTACAATCGCTGAAATCCAAAGGAGTGTGATGCCGATCTCGGTAGTGTAGGGCAGCACCTTGTCACCCGCCGGTCCTGCAAGCAAAAAACCGATCGCCACCATCTGCATCGTGGTCTTCCACTTGGCAAGCTGGGTGACAGGCACGCTGACCTTCAGTTCCGCGAGATATTCGCGCAGTCCGGAAACAAGAATTTCGCGGCTCAAAATAACAATTGCGGCCCAGGTTGCCCATCCGGCAATCGTGCCATCAGCCGAAAGAAGCAGCAAACAGGCCGCGACCAACAATTTGTCAGCGATCGGGTCGAGCATGCGTCCCAGAGACGATGTCTGGTTCCAGATGCGGGCAAGATAGCCGTCAAGATAGTCAGTTATGGACGCGACGACAAAAACGCCAAGCGCCAGCCACCGGGCAAAATCGCTCGATCGAAGCTGCCCTTCCAGATAGAAGCAAAGCACGACCAGCGGCACAGCCAAAATCCGCCCGTAGGTGAGCACGTTCGGAAGGCTCCAGGCGTGGTTTGACCGGGTGGCTTGGGGTGTGTCGTTCATTGTGCGAAACAAGCCCAACGGCGTTGCGAATTCAAGCGTCCGAAACGCGAAACCATCAAATTTTCTGTGACCCGCGATGATCCGGCGCATTTGACCCAACAAAAGCGCCGCACACTCATTCGTCCTGAGATGGGTTTCGCGCCTTTTGTTCCGACAACCAGCCCCAAATTAGAATCGGCAGCGACGGGTAGACGAACCAGCCGCCAAAGCCGGTCAGGAAATCGATCGCGAAGAATCCGGCGGTGAAGATAAGGGCCTTCTGCATGCGCGGTGTTCTGAGATTGAACCAGCTTCGCGCTTTGATCAGCCCATCTGATATTTTCTCCTCCGTTAAGACCGACGACGAAGAAGCATTAGATTCTGCCGCTGTATCGGCACCACTCGCGCGGCTCACCCGGACAGGTTCCGGCTGACGATCCAGCAGAACGCGGTAGCTGGGCACCGGATCGGCAATGTTTTTCATCGGTTGTGTGCCCAGAAAATCAAATCCAACGCCAAGCTTGTTGTGGACCTGATCATAGACCGTGCTTGAAATCAGAATGCCGCCGGGCTGCGCCAGGTCCTGCAGGCGCGCGGCAATGTTGACCCCCTCGCCGTAGAGATCGTCACCCTCGACCATCACATCGCCGAGGTTGATGCCGATACGAAACCACATGGACTGTTCGTCGCTGAGATCTGCGTTGCGCTGCGAAAGTTCCCGCTGGATTTCCACAGCGCACTGCACCGCCTCAACAACACTGGAGAACTCAGCGATCACGGCATCGCCCCATGTGTTGACGATGCGCCCGTCATGTCGATCCACAAACGAGGATATCGAGGCGCGGTAGTCCCGCAATCGTTTCAGCGTTGCGGTTTCATCCTCCTCCATCAGGCGGGAATAGCTTTGCACATCCGCGCACAGCACGGTTGTTAGCCTGCGCTTGATGCGTTCAGATTTTTCCCTCTCCGGCATAGTTTGGCCCTGACTTGCCTGATGCGATGCCGAAACCTAGCAAATCCCGTCCGGCATTGCATGAGAGATAGGAACGATCATCACCTTTTTCACGGGGTTAGCAGGCGTTCAAAGGTGAATTTCTATTTCCCGTCGTGAAAATGGTCATAGATCGTCTTGGCCATCTGTTCCGAAACGCCCTGCACAGCCTGCAAATCTTCCACTGCCGCACGGCTTGCCGCTTTGGCCGAACCGAAATGGTGCAGAATTGCCCGCTTCCGGGCGGGTCCAATGCCGGCGATCTCATCCAGCGGGTTTTTCGCAATGTCTTTTTTCCGGCGTGCCCGATGCGACCCGATGGCAAATCGATGTGCTTCGTCGCGCAGTCGCTGGATGAAATAAAGCACCGGATCGCGCACCGGCAGCATGAACGGGTCCTTACCCGGAATGAAAAACCGTTCACGACCGGCATCCCGATCTGGACCTTTGGCGATGCCAACGAGCGGCAAATCATCTTCCAGACCCAGTTCACGCACGACTTCGAGAACCGCGTTGAGTTGTCCCAACCCGCCATCGATCAAAACAAGATCGGGCCATGGAGGAAGTGTGTCGTCTTCGACCTTTTCCTCCCCACGACGACCATGCTCTTTCAAAAGTCTTGAAAACCGCCGTTGCATGACCTCGCGCATCATGCCGTAGTCATCTCCAGGGGTGATGTCCTCGGACTTTATGTTGAACTTGCGGTACTGGTTTTTGATGAAGCCTTCCGGCCCCGCAACAATCATCCCGCCAATCGCATTGGTGCCCATGATGTGGGAATTGTCATAAACCTCGATGCGCTGGGGCGGCTCTTCCAGGCCGAAAGCTTCGGCCAGCCCGGCAAGCAGTTTGCCTTGAGACGAGGTTTCGGCAAGCCGCCGTCCAAGCGCTTCCTTCGCATTGCCAAGCGCATGACTGACAAGGTCGCGTTTTTCGCCGCGTTGCGGTTTTGAAACCCGCACCCGATGGGTGGATTTTGACGTCAGCGCCTCTTCTAGCAGTTCCTGCTCATCAATCTCGTGCGACAGGAGAACCAGCTTGGGCACTGGTTTGTCGTCGTAAAACTGGCTCAGGAACGCGCCAAGAACCTCTTCAGCAGAAACCGATTTGTCGGCCTTTGGAAAGTAGGCGCGATTGCCCCAGTTTTGCCGCGTCCGGAAAAAGAACACCTGAATGCAGGTCTGACCGCCTTCCTGATAAACGGCAAACACGTCCGCCTCTTCTGTGGAGTGCGGGTTGATCCCCTGATGCGATTGAATATGGCTGAGCGCCGACAGCCGGTCGCGATAGACGGCGGCATGTTCAAAATCGAGCGCCTCGGACGCTGCCTGCATCTTGTCGGCGAGCTCTTTCTGAACAGCCTTCGAGCGGCCAGATAGGAAAGCGCGCGCTTCCTTCACCAGAGACGAATAATCTTCATCTGAAATTTCACCTGTGCAGGGTGCGGCGCACCGCTTGATCTGGTGCAGCAGGCAGGGCCTCGTTCGCGCGGCGAAATAACTGTCAGCGCAGGTTCGCAGCAAAAACACCCGCTGTAGCGCATTGATCGTGGTGTTCACCGCACCTGCGGAGGCAAAGGGTCCGAAATAGTCTCCCTTTCGGCTCCGGGCGCCGCGATGCTTGAACAGACCCGCAGCGTTGTGATCGCCAGTCAGCAGAATGTAGGGAAACGATTTGTCATCCCGCATCAACACGTTGAAGCGGGGCCGCAATCGCTTGATCAGGTTGGCTTCAAGCAGCAGGGCCTCGGTTTCCGTGCGCGTGGTGACAAACTCCATCGCCACCGTTTCGCTGATCATGCGCGCAATGCGGTTTGTGTGACCCTGTGCCCTGGAGTAGCTGGTCACGCGGGCCTTCAAATTGCGCGCCTTGCCGACATAAAGGATATCGCCATCCTTGTTCATCATCCGATAAACGCCCGGCGATTTGGGCAGTCGCTTAACGAGCGCGGAAATGAGCTCATATCCGCGCGCGCCGGTCGCCTCCCCTTGCGCATCTTCCCACATCACCGTGCCGGAGTGCTTTGGCTTTGCCGTGGAAACGGTTTCCGGCGGGGAATCGGGTGAAGTGGTCATGCGGCTAAACTAAGCGAACATGCCGTGGGATTGAACCGCCCAGTCGGAGACTGACAAAACTCTCCTGACGTTATTCGTTCACACCGGAAACATCCGGCGTTTCCCAGGTCAGATGCTGACCACCATCGAGAGCGAGCATTTGTCCGGTAACCGACGGAGTGCGCCACAGATAGTCCATTGTGTTGGCGAACTCTGAAAGGTCCGGCCCTTTTTGCAAGGGCAGAGAGGTAACCTGCCGCGCGAGGTCCTGATCCGTCTGACGATAGGACGGCAAGGTCGGGCCGGGCCCGATCCCGTTTACCCGAACCCGAGGCGCGAGCGCTTGCGCCAATGTTTGCGTGGCCGTCCAGAGCGCGGACTTCGACAAGGTGTAGGAGTAAAACCTCGGATTGAGGTTCCACACACGCTGATCGATGATGTTGACAATCAATCCTCGCATGGTGCCATCGTTTTGGGCTGCAAAATCAGATGCCAAGATGGATGGTGTTTTGACATGCAGATTGAAATGCATGTCCCAGACATCGTCGCTCAGATCGTCAATGCGATCGTCAACAAAAACAGACGCATTGTTGATCAGTATATCGACGAGGCCGAATGTTTCGGAGATCTGGGCAAACAATTGTTTCGCATCGGAAGGCTGTGCAAGATCAGCCTGGAAGGCGGCTGATCTACGGCCGAGGCGTCGGATATCCTCTACCACTTCGAACGCGTCCTCTTCCGATCCATTGAAGTGGATCGCCACATCATAGCCCATTTGCGCCAGATCGAGTGCAATGGCGCGACCGACCCGTTTGGCGGCACCGGTGATGAAAACAGCAGGGGAGTTCTGAGACATAGGTCGCTATTTGGAAGAGATTTCCTTCAGATACTGATCCGCTTGCGCAACGGATCACGCACTCGGCTTCAGCTCGTGATAATCCGGCCAATTGTTTGCAAAATCCGTCTGCCATTGGCGCAGGCGGTCATGACCCGCTTCCCATTTTCCCGCGAAACGCAGATCAAGATATCCCAGGCAAGCCGCCAGCGCGATGGTGCCGGCATTCATTGGCTGATCAGTGAGATCCGGCGATGCTTCCAGATGATCAAGCGCGCGCGAAACCTTGCCCCACTGGCGATCAAGCCAGGGCTGATGCCACTTTTCTTCGGGCCGAAAACGCATTTCGTACATATAGGCGACCGCGCAATCGGAAATGCCGTCGCATGTCGCTTCCAGAATTTCCGCCGCACCACAAACCTGCGGATCGCTCGGGAACAGTTTGCCTCCTGATGCCCGGTCCAGGTAGCGCATGATCGCACGGCTGTCATAGACGCCGATGCCCTCATCGGTCACAAGACAGGGGATTTTCGCAAGCGGGTTGGCGGCGATCAGCACCGGGTCTTCGGACACCGCATCAACGCTAACCGCTTCGACATCCACACCGGCAAAACGCGCTGCCATGCGGACTTTCGCAACAAAGGGCGATGCCCCGGAATAGAGCAGTTTCATCATTCACTCCGATGACTGGTTTTTGAAAATTGAAGGCTCAGCGGCGCAGAACCCGGCACGAGCCGTCGTAGACACGCCATGGGTCGAGACCGTCGACGCAAAATTCCACATTGAACCCTGTGCCAGCAAAGCCACCACCCTGTTCAATCAGAAAATGAACCCGAGGCGAACGGCCATTTGTAAGGTGTGCCCGACCCCGGCAAAACCGGCGTGGAACCCGATAATCGTCTCCAACGAACGGAGGACGCTCGCGAATGCTGTCAACCGATGTCAGTTCTATACCGCGATGCCAGGTCCGGCGCTCAGCCCAATTGAATCGGTGCAAGATCTTTCTGAGCACTTTTGCATCGTCGCAGGCCGGGAACGACTGAAGAATGCCGATAATCTTGCCACCGGCATGCGCTTTTTCGACCGCCAGTCCGCTGATTGAAATCAGGCCTGCAACAATGATCAATCCAAACCATCGGTTCATATTCTGCACTCCGTTGTTGAGGCCATCGCCCTAGTAACACGCTTTGCTGTCTTCAGCAGAAAACGCTCGGATCAATTCAATGGCTGAATCAAATGAATTGAGCTTCACGTCAAGGCACTGACCACCTTCGGCCCAGTTTCCACCGTCCTGACACTGATATTCTTGCGACTGAATGTGCCAGCGGGTTTTGCCTTTGGGTATTTGGCTCATGGTCGGGCAACCACAGACCTTCATGTTTTTCGTGAAGACCCCGTCCCCGCGTTTGCATTCAGCGGCACTCGCGTTCGACAAAGCGCTGGCAGCTAACAATGTGCCCGCAATCGTCACCATCAATTTTTTCAATTTGGTTCTCCCGCACATTGCCCCTTTCGGCATCATAATGAGGTGATACCTCACCGCAAGCTTGACCTTTTCCCTTATGGCGAATTGACTTAAGCAATCCACCGAAGATGCGTTTTCAACAACGTCACTGGTCTCAGGAGCCATCATGAACAAGCCGGTCACCATCTCGACAGGTTTTTCCGCCTGCCCGCATGATTGCCCCTCCACTTGTGCGCTGGACGTGGAAATTGTCGAAGACGGAACCATTGGCCGCCTGCGTGGTGCGAAGGAAAACACCTACACCGATGGCGTAATCTGCGAGAAGGTCGCCCGCTATGCCGAGCGGCTTTACCATCCAAACCGTCTGCTCAAACCGCAAAAACGTGCTGGTGCCAAAGGGGATGGCGAGTGGCAGGATGTTGGCTGGGACGATGCGCTTGATGAAATCGCCAATGAATTCATCAAGGCGGAACAGACCCATGGCAGCGAAACGGTCTGGCCCTACTTCTACGCCGGCACCATGGGACTTGTGCAGCGCGATTCCATTCACCGGTTGCGCCATGCAAAGCGATATTCGGGCCAGTACGACACAATCTGTGTGAACATGGCTTTTAGCGGCTTTCATGCCGGTACAGGCGCAATGCGCGGCGTCGATCCGCGCGAGATGGCGCAATCCGATTGCATCGTGATCTGGGGCACCAATGCAGCCGCCACGCAGGTCAATGTCATGACCCATGCGCAAAAGGCGCGGCGCAATCGAGGCGCCAAGCTGGTGGTGATCGACGTTTACAAAAATGCCACAATGAAATCGGCCGATCTGGGCCTGATCCTCAACCCCGGCACGGATGGCGCATTGGCTTGCGCCGTCCTGCACATTCTCTTTCGCGATGGTTTCGCCGATCGTGCCTATATGGACCGCTACACGGATGATCCGGCAGGTCTGGAAGCACATCTGGCAGATAAAACACCACAATGGGCCGCCGAAATCACTGGTTTGAGTGTTGAACAGATCACCGAATTTACTCACCTGATCGGAAAGACACCACGCACCTATTTACGGCTCGGTTATGGCTTTACCCGGTCTCGCAATGGCGCAATCAACATGCATGCGGCCCTGTCGGTGGCGGCGGTGCTCGGATGCTGGCAACACCAAGGTGGTGGCGCATTTCACTCCAATGCGGACATTTATCAACTCGATCAGGGGGAGATCAAAGGGCTTGAACACCTTGATCCGGACATTCGCCAGCTTGATCAAAGCCGCATCGGTGCAATTCTGGTCGGCGAAGAGGATGCGCTCAACGGAGGGCCGCCGGTCACGGCATTGCTGGTTCAAAACACCAACCCGGCCTGCGTCGCGCCCGAACAACGCAAGGTGATTTCCGGCCTGAAACGCGATGATCTGTTCGTTGCTGTGCACGAACAATTCATGACGGAAACGGCAAAGCTTGCCGACATCGTGCTTCCTGCAACCATGTTTCTGGAGCACGACGACATTTACCGCGGCGGCGGACATCAGCACATCCTGCTTGGACCAAAACAAGTCGATGGACCGCCGCTTTGCCGCTCCAACCACTTCATCATTGAGGAACTTGCCAACCGCCTGGGTGTGGGCGATCAGGCGGGTTTTGGAAAAACCGAGAATCATCTCATCGACCAGATGCTGAAATCCAGCGGTCGCGGGTCGTTGGAAGAAATCACCAACGAACGCTGGGTCGACTGTCAGGTTCCCTTTGAGGAGGCACACTACCTCAACGGTTTTGCGCATCCGGATCGCAAATTTCATTTCCGGGTGGATTGGTCAAAGGTCGCCTGGAACCGGCCGCACGAATCCATGGGTCTTCAGGGACCGGTGAACGACGCCCCGCAATTCCCCGACCATTGGACTGTCATCGAAGAGGCGACGCCGCGCCACCCATTCAGAATGACCACCTCTCCTGCCCGCACGTTTTTGAATTCCACGTTCAACCGCACGCCCGGGTCCCTCAAGCGGGAGGGCCGCCCCGAAGTGCTC
>JBCCGR010000046.1:0-37038 GCA_039029195.1 Pseudomonadota bacterium | reverse complement strand
GTCGGTGCTGGTCTTGGTATCGCGTTCACCGACCAGAGCTTTGTCTATGGCCCCGGGATCAACATCAACGACAATGACACGAATTTCGCAGGTCAGGTGATCGTTGGTGTGGCCTATGATCTGACGGAACGGGTATCGCTGACCCTTGATGGCCGCTATCAGCGCATTTTTGATGCGGCGAGCCCCAGGCTCACGGCTGCCGGTGTCAACACGGGCAATGTGACCGGCGACATTGATAATTTCGGTGTGAACATTGGTCTGCGGTTCAAGTTCTGATCGAATTCAACAAAATCAGGGGGCGGGGCTACACTCCGCGCCCTGCATCCGGCGCTCCATTCACAAAAGGTTGCAGGGTCGCCGTGACGAAATCATGCAGCGGTGTTAGGATGCCGTTTTCCCGGCCCAGCCGGGAAACATCTCCACTGAGATAATTCAGTTCGAGCGGTTTGCCGTTGTTGAGATCATCGAGCATTGACGCGTGAACTGTATCAGGCAGGCTCAACAAAAACTGCCATTGCTCATCAACGGTGCTTTCTGGCAGGTCCGGGCACAGGACTTTTCCAACCGCCGCGGTTTCCTCCATAGCCTGCCGAAAGAGAGCAGCCGTCTCCGGCGTGTCTCGCACTGGCCCGACATCGAGACGGGTCAGGGTTGTGAGTGCGCTAAGGGCGCTCAAAAACACGAACTTGCTCCACAGCATAACTTGCACATCGTCTGACACCGTGACTTCGGCCCCGACCTCCCGAAGAGCTGAGGCGAGCATGTTAATGCGATCCGCATTGGCTTCGGTGCCCTTGGAAAACGCCAGCCTTTGCAATGCGGCGCCGTGCAGGATTACGCCTGGTTCCCGAACTGTGGCCGGAATGAAGGCAATGCCCGGCGCAACACATTCAGGTCCCACAATTTCGCCCAGCCGTTGGGGCGTGGAAACACCATTTTGCAATGTCACATTGACGCTATTCGGATTGAGGCAGGGCAGGAGCGATTGAGCCGCGGACTCCACGTCAAAATTCTTGACCAAAAACAAGACGATTTCTGCACTACCATCCGGTTCCGGCTGGCCGACGGCTTGAACCTTTGGAAGGTGCAGATTGCCAGTCGGGCTTTCGATCTTCAAACCATCGCGTTGCATGGCCTCAAGATGTGCGCCTCTCGCCACAAATGTCACGTTGTGTCCTGCACCTGCCAGCCGACCGCCAAAGTAGCCGCCCAGTGCGCCCGCACCCATGACCAAGATATTCATTTCACGTGCCCTCCTATCGGTTGGTGAACCCACGCTCATCCGCACGGCAAGTGTGGCCGTTGGAATGGAGAAACTGGCTCATGCGTCTTCACCTGTGTGCTCGGCCAGAAACGTGTCCAGATGATCGAAAAACTCGGTGAAACCCGGATACCCACGAATGAGCGCGTGGTTTGCGCCGGGCAGTTCAACGAAGATTGAATTTGGAATGTCGCGGGCCGCCCCACGCCCGATGTTTGCTGGGACGAAAAGATCGTCCTTCTGGTGCGCAACCAGCGTTGGCTTGTGAATTTCCCTGGCGCGATCGTGCACCTCCATCTGTGCGTTCATGTTCAAAATTTGAAGCGCGTTTTCGGTGTTGGTGGAAAGCCGCTGCATTTCATCAAAACTGGCGCGCTGATCAACGGTAGAGTGGGGCATGAACGCCGAGGTGAAAAAGTTCCTGAAAGTCGGATTGGTAGACCCCCAACCCGCACTGATCATGTTCTGGGCCATCACGTGAATCTCTTCGGCCTCCGGGTCGCCGCGCCTCATTCGGCCACGCGTCAGTCCGTTGAGAAGTATCAGGAAACGAACCCTTTCCGGATGACGCGCTGCAAACTGAATCGAGAATCCGGCGCCCTGGCTGATGCCAAACAGCCCAAAGGTTTCAAGCCCCGCAGCATCGGCAATCGTGAGCATATCGTCGATCATGCGATCTTCTGAGATGTCTTCCACATCCCAGTCTGAAAGGCCGGTGCCGCGTTGGTCAAAACGCACCAGATTACAGCGGCTGGAAAACTCCGAGAGAAAATCAGCCCAGAACGGGCTGGTCCACTCATATTCGATATGCCCCATCCAGTTGGGCGCCTTCAGCATCGGAATGCCATTGCCAGTGGTTGCCCAGGCCAGATTGACACCATCATCGGTTCGCTGAAATCGCACCCGCTGTTGAACGGAAACTTCTGGTGCTTCCACTACCGGTGCGGCTGATGGCGTCCACTGCCAAACCTTGATGGGTCGGGAGATGTTTTTCACCCGCTGGCTGCCCATATCGCGAAACGAGGCTTCAATTTTGTCTGGCACGGACTGGTAGACGATGTCGGATATGCAAACGCCACCGGGTTCAGAGAGCGATTCAAGACGCGCGGCAACGTTCACGCCATCGCCGAACACGTCATCATCATCGAATATGACATCGCCAAGATTGATGCCGATCCTGAAGGCGATCCGGTTGTCTTCCTTGTGGCTGGCTTCGCGCTCCGGCATGGCGCTTTGAATGGAAAGCGCGCACTTCACGGCATCAAGAACCGAAGCAAAAGTGACCAGAAGTCCGTCGCCTGTAGTCTTTACGATCTCGCCATGATGCCGCTCAATTGCCGGGTCGATGAGCTCGTTGCGATGGGACTTCTGCCGCATCAGAACGTCCATCTCATCGGTTTCCATGAGACGTGAATAACCAACCATGTCGGAAGCCAGAATGGCTGAAAGGCGGCGTTCCATTGGCCCGTTTCGTTATGTGTCAGAGGACAGGGTCACATCACGATAGGGTATGGATGGCGCAAGCTGCAAACGGAACTGGCGGGGAGCGTTTGCCAGACTGTTGTTGGTCACCCGAGTATTTATGACCTGACGGAACAGCTGTACGTGAGGCTTGATGACTGCTTTCAGTGCATTTTTGGTGCGGCGAGCTACCGGCTCGCCGCCGCAGGTGTCGAGACCGGTAGTGCGACTGGTGACAACAATAGTTTCGGAGTGAACATTGGGACGTGGCTCAAGTTCTGACTGCACGACAATAAGATAAATGGGCGGGGCTATTTCCCTCGCCGTGAAGGATTATGTAGTCAATTGTGGATGGTTCAAAGGGTGGTCAAACGATCTGAGAATCGTGCGCCGCTGTGATTCAGCCAGCCGGGGAAGCGGATGCCGAAGAAATGGTCATCCGGTCGATCAGCAAGCAAATGACTGCAAAGCGGACAAAGTTCGGTTCTCAGTCAAATTGACTGTCTCAATTGAGCCGCCGTTGGAATATGCCAAATCTGAGAGAATTCACCGAACAAATTTTTGATTATGGATTTAAGGATTTAGGGGTTTTGCTCGGTGGATCTTCGTTATTTCAATCCTCCTCCGGTTTGCCGAGTTTCTTTTTGCTCCCAGTTGCTTTTTCCATTCCCTCACCCATCGAAAGACCAAGCTCGTCGCCTAGTGTTTTGAGTGCAGGGAGCTGGACAGCCATTCCGAGGATTGAATCGAGCGCCTGATTGACTGGTGTCTTTGCATCGCCCTCACCACTTGTTCCTCCGGCACCACCAAGCCCGGTGACATTGTGTATTTTGATGGAATCGATGCGCTCCGCCGGTTTCACCATCTCGGCAATTGCCTTTGGCAAAGTTTCAATGCGAGCAATTTCCTCCTTCATCGCCACCAATCGTTGATCGAGAATGTTATCGGCCTCATGAAGCGCGCGCTGACCCTCTGCCTCTGCAAGCAGGGCTTCTTTCTTGGCCGCTGTCTTTTCGCGTTCGCCCTCAGCTTCAGCCTTGGCTTGCTGTACGCGCGCTGCCGCATGATCCGATGCTGCCGCCTTTTCCGCTTGAGCCAAAGTCTTCAAACGCGCCGCATCGGCTTCTGCCTTTTCCTGTGATGCGAGCAAGGCCAGTTGCTTGGCACGCTCGGCTTCTGCCAGACGCCGGGCCGTTGCGATGGATTCTTCTGCTTTCGCGGCATCCGCTCGCGCCTTGTCGGCGGCGGCCTTGGCGGCACTTTCCGCCTTTGCTTTTTCGGCGATCTTTATCTGTCGATCCTGCTGCTGCAATTGCAGATCGCGTTCTTTGGATATTTCGGACGCTTGCAGCGCGAGGTCCTTGGCGATTTCAGCGCTGCGCACCGCCTGCTCCCGGGCGACCTCTGCTTCACGCACCGCCAGTTCCTTCGCAATGCGTGCGGCTTCTGCCGATTGCTCGGATTTTGCTCTCTTCTGCGCAATTTCTGCAGTCTGACTGGCTTTCAGCGTTTCGATTTCCAGCTGCTGGGAAATACGTGCCTGTTCCTCATCCTGTTCGATTTCCAGTTTGCGGCGCGTGGCCTCCATTGACGACAGGCGCACCGACACTTCAGAATCGGCATCAATTTCCGCGCGCTCTTTTTTGGATTTGGCAATCACCTCAGCGAGTTTGCGCATGCCGACTGCGTTAAAGGCGTTGTTTTCATCCAACTCTGAGAACGGTGTCTGATCCAGCGAGGTCAAGGAGACGGACTGAAGCCGCAGACCATTTTCCGCCAGATCGTCTGTTATCAGTTCGCGAACTTCTTTTACAAACGTCGCGCGGCCTTCATGGACCTCATCCATTGTTTTTTGGGCGGCGACGGCGCGTAGCGCATCCACCAGCTTGCCCTCGACAATTTCGCGTAGTTTTTCCGCGTTGAAGGTCCGGTCTCCCAGTGTCTGCGCCGCGCGGGACACAGAATCATGCGTTGCATCGACTGCCAGTGAAAAGCTTGCCCCAATATCCATCCGCAATCGGTCTCTGGTGATGAGACTGTCATTGCCGGACCGTTTCACCTCCAGGCGAAGTGTCCTCATGTTGACCTCAGTCACTTCGTGGAAATAGGGGAGCGCGATTGCCCCGCCGGCAAGAATGATTTTTTCGCCGCCAACCCCGGTTCGGATCAGACTGATTTCCCGTGTGGCTTTTCGGTAAAGACGTGCCAGCACCACAATGACGATGATGGCAATGATCAGCAAAACTATCAGGCTTATCCAAAAGTTTGACATGATGTGCCCCTCCTATTTCTTGCGGGCCAGAACGAAGTCGTAATCCACGCAATAGCTGGGCGAGGGCACCGCCTTCCCATCGGGCGCGCGAACACCGCTCCGCTGCGTGAATTTCATTATCAGTGATTGTTTGACGCCAAACACCGGGTCGCTGTCCATATATTCGTCACCTTCGATGAACAGCATGGTTGTCAGGCGCTCGAACCCCGGTGCTTCGATGCGCACATGCACGTGGCCCGGTCGCATGATATTGCGGTTGGCGGTCTGGAGCAATTTGCCCACCGTTCCATCGTTCGGAATGGGGTAGGACGTTGGCAGAATGGAATTGAACCAAACCCGGCCTTGATCATCCGATCGAAAAAGTCCGCGCATTGCATATTCATTTTGATCGGGCATCAAAATGTCATACGCGCCTTCGTCATCCGAGTGCCAGACATCCACCCGAGCGCCGGCGACCGGACTTCCTTGGGTGTCGAGGACACGGGAATTGAAGAACATGGGTTTGCCTTTAATTCCGCCTGAAATATCGGCGCCATTGTCGAATGTGGGGCTGTCATCGACAAAGAACGGTCCCAAGACGGAGTTCTCCGTCGCGCCCGCTGGGAAGCGATGATTAATGAGATCCACTCGAGCCGTTGCACCCATGACATCAGACAGCAACACGAACTCCTGACGCCCGTCTTTCGACAAATGCCCTGTACGGGTCAGAAATTCGATTGCCCACTCCCATTCTTCTTCGGAGGGTTCGATCTCTTCCAGAAACGCGTGCAGATGGCGCGTGAATGCATTGAGCACCTTCTGCGCACGCGGGTTGTTGGCCCCTTTCATTGTGGCGAGAACGGCACCCGTCAAACTGTCTTCTGAAATGTCGCGTCCATGCTCGCCGGGTTTCAGGGTGCGGTGGACACTTTCGCCGGGTTCGCTGTCCACCGTCTCGTAGAATTCGGACACATACTCTGAAGGTGGGTTCCCTGGCCAATGGATCACCGCTTGCTGGAATGATGGACGGTCAAAAAGGCGCTTGGCGCAGGCTTCCACATGAGGTTGGCTGAACTCGTTGAGGGGATGGCCTCCCTCCCAGCAAAAAGCCATGCCCAACCATTTCAGGCGAAACAGGCTGACCGCCCACTGAATATCCGCGATTGTAAATGTGTCTCCGCAAACCCATTCACGTTCGTCGTCCAGTCTTCCGTTAAGATCGGCGATGATATCGACAATTTCCTGTGTGGCATTGCGCATCAGTTCCGGCGAAGCAACAAAGGACTTTGCGGCAGCTTCCTTTCTGATCTTCGCATCATATGCTGCGATGAGACGCGGATGCCCGACAGCGAGCGAGCGGCCTTCCATCAGCTTCATGATCTTGTAGTCGTGTGCTCCCGTCATGTTTTCGCGCAGCATCTGAGGGCGAAAATCGCCGTCCGGATGAGCGCCGTACAGCACCGCCACATGTGGCGTTCCGTCGACAACCGCAATTTCGTGATCAATGTCGCGTCGCAGACGCACCGGAAACAGATCGGGGCCGCCGGACCAAGTGTCGTTGATGTGCCGACATATTCGCACACTGTCGACGAAAACCTGTTCGCTTTCCAGATCAACGAGCGTCGGCACAACGGCGGGATCGAAGCCCTCCGTGGTGGTTGAAGACCGACCGGAATATCCGCCCACATAGTCGCGCCCACCCCCGCCCTGCATTCGCAAGCGCACATAGTCTGGATGATAATTCTCCATCTCCGGCGGAAGGATCTTGATGTCGTGACTGTTGTAGGGAGCACCTTTTTCCGCAAGACAGGTTCGCACCTTGTGGGAGCAGACCGACAGGGCAAAGTGATAAAGTTCGAACCGGGCAGGGCCGGAACCAATCAGCCTGTTTCGATGTGGATCATCCAGTGGCGCATTGGCGGCCGCCAGGTGGTCCTTCATGGCGCGGCCAGACATCATGCTCTCCCCAGAATCTTGAGCATGGCCATTTTGAGGTCCTGCTCTGCATCAGCGCTCAGCATGTTTACCCGCCAGCCGATATGGCCATCGGGACGAACCAGCAGACAGCCGCTATCTGAAATCTCGCTCTGAACCGCCCAGTCGCCAAACGTGTCGTTTACAGCGCATCCCGGGCCGATCTGGATTCCCTCCAGATCTATACCCAACTCTACCGACACTCGGGCGCAAGCCTCAATCCATTTGGCACCGGAAACGCCCGTCAGCACGACAAACCGACCCCGGCCAACCAAATCCATGGTGGATGTCTTCTTTTGCTCCCTGTCCAGCCAGAGATGAGGCAAACGCGCGCCCGGCCAGGTGGTTGGATGATAATAGAGTTCTTTGTCCCGGGTGTATTCGGGTTCCGGAGTGCCGTCCGATACCACCGCATCAGACTGATAGCGTTGTCCCAGTTCCACGCCATGGCAATTGAACTCGTAGGACTTTTGCCGAATGTACTTGCTGAGCGCCTTCCGTTTGGCTTCGGCCTCAACGGTTGGCTGTTTGCGATCATCCATTCGCCGCTTCACGTCGTCCGGGCTTCCACCACCGGTGATTCCGAGTGTATCAAAAATCGGCTTGTAGTCTTCGATGGACCGGTTGGCTCGGGAAACAATCTGTTTTCCCACCGGTTGGCGCTCGGAATTGTACGTTTCAAGCAGGCTCGAATCTGCCTTACCTTCGAGCACAAGTTTGAGTTTCCAACACAGATTGTAGGCATCCTGTACGGAGGTGTTGGAACCAAGACCGTTGCTTGGCGGATGGCGATGAACCGCATCTCCCATGCAGAAGACTCGACCTTTCGCGTAATGGCGCGCAACCATATTATTGATGGTCCAGTAGCTCAGTTTGTCGATCTTGATCGGGATACTATCGTCTCCGATCAACTGCCGCACGATCGCCTTGGCATCGTCGTGGCTGAGATCCGGCGGGCCATCTTTAATGTCAAATCCATAGATAGACAGCCATTTGTGCCAGGGCCGCACCATGCGCACGACGCCTGCGCCAATGCCTCCGATTTCTGCGCCAGGTTGGAATATCCAGTAAAGCACCGACGGTCGATGGCTGACATATCTGGTTAGATCGGCTTCGAACTCGATGTTCATGGAGCCTTCAAGCCCCATCTGGCCGTCCATCGGCAGGCCCAGATGCTCAGCAATCAGGGACCGTCCACCGTCTGCACCGATCATATACTTTGCGCGAATCCGGTAGGTTTGATCGGCCACCCGATCACGCACCGTCGCAACCACTCCGTTCTCATCCTGCGTGTGGCTGATATATTCCGTTTTGAAACGGGTGATGGTGCCGGCTTCCATTGCCTTGCCGACGATAATTGGTTCCAGGAGCGTTTGCGGGATGTCGCAGATATGGCAGGGGGATGCCAGGTCGTAGTCGGCCTTCCTGTTTGGGTGATTGCCCCAGGTGAGCAGGCGTCCGATCTCTTCACCTGCAAGTGATGTACAAAACACATTGTTGCCCATCAGTTCCTGAGGTACCGATTTTTCCTTGGCGTCCTCCTCTATTCCCAGTTCGCGGAGAATTTCCATCGTGCGCTGATTGGTGATGTGCGCTCGCGGCGTGTTTGCAAGCCAGCCGTATTTTTCGATCATGATGTTTGCGATGCCGTAACTTGACAGCAACGCCGCTGAAGCCCCACCCGCCGGGCCTGAGCCGACGATGAGCACATCAGTTTCAATGTCAAACATGGTAGGAACCTCTATGGGTCGTTCATTCTCTGCCGCACCTTTGGCGGATTGCAATTTCATTTCGCGCACAGGCTTGGTGTAGTCCGGCACCGGAGTATCGGGGCCAATGAGGCGCCGCCGCGTAGGGAAGATGGAAAAATCATAATTCTGTTGGACAAGCCCCCAAATGCCGCGCGGGGCAACCAGCATCACCGCAATTGCGATGGCCCCCAGTGCCATCAGATACCAGGTGCCGTAATCAGAGAACCAGTTCTGCAGGAAAAATAGAATGATGGCACCGATGATCGGCCCTTCGAGCGTCCCGATACCGCCGATGACCACGATGAATAGGACGAAAGCCGTCCAGTCGATCACCGAAAACGCACTTTGTGGGGTGATTGACGCTTTCTGGAAGAATATCAGCGCGCCAACCAGAGCGGCTCCCCAGGCCGCGAAAATATACACACCAAGCTTTGCGCGCCGGGTGTCTACACCAAGCCCCTCTGCCGCCTGCTCATTGTCCCGGATTGCTGATAGCGCCAATCCGGCGCGCGTTCGCAGGAAGAAATAGATTGCCGCGATGATGATGACGACCAAAGCCAGTGCAATCCAGTAGGAAACAATGTCGCGAGCCGCAGACGATTTGACGTCAAAAATCTCGCGTACCCAGCCAATGCCCACCATTGACTTGGCCACGCTGGACGGCATCGACGTTCCGGTGCCCCCGCCAAGTGCTTTCCACTGTGCAAAGCCGAGCCGGTAAACTTCGGCGGCAACCCAGGTGCCAATCGCGAAATAGGCGCCGTGAAGGCGAAAAACGACAAAGGCTGTGGGAATTGAGAGCAGGGCACCCACAGCCCCGGCGATCAGAATGGCCCATAGCGGGTTAAGCCCCCACAGGATCGCTCCGGCAAATCCAACATAGGCTCCAAGTCCCACAAAGGCTTGTTGGCCAACACTAACCAATCCCCCGTATCCGGCGAGCAGGTTCCAACACTGTGCCAATCCAATCATGGTGAGGACGAAGAACAGGTCCTGCAAAAGCGATCGGGACACGAAAGCTGGCGCCGCTGCCAGCAAGATCACAACGGCGGCGATCGCCACCAGCGCGATGTTGGAGGCTTTTGTCGACTTTGCGATCGTGTATCTTTTGTGATCCAGCATCAGCCCGCTACCCTTGGAAACAGGCCGCGCGGCCGCACCACCAACACGATCAGAAAGACGATGTGGCCGAAGAGGATCTGCCACTCCGGATTGATTTGGGCGCCAACTGTTTGGGCAAGGCCCAGAATGACACCGCCTGCCAACGTCCCCCAGAAGCTCCCCAGCCCGCCGATGATCACCGCTTCAAAGGCAAAGACCAGACGTCCCGGGCCGATCAGTGGATCGAACGTCGCGCGCGCACCCAGGTAGAGCCCGGCGATGGTCACAACGACCATGGCCAGGGCCATTGCGAGCGCGAAAATTCGATTGTTGTCGATGCCCATTAGCTGGGCGATTTCCGGATTGTCGGATGTGGCCCGGAATGCCCGTCCGGTTTCTGTCTGATAGAAAAGCCAGTTCAAAAACATAATGACCAGGACCGCCGAGATGAACGTCAGGAGCGGAACGACGCCAATCGCCAACCCGCCAAACAGTTGAATGGACTGTTCCTGTATCGCCCCCATATTGAGCCTTTGGGTGTCGGCTGAGAAGGTTTCGAGCATGCCGTTTTGCAGTATGATCGACAGGCCAAACGTCACCAGCAATGGGGGTAGAATATCCCTGCCAAGCGTGCGATTGAGCAGCAGATATTGAAGCACATATCCCAGGATAAACATAAAGCAGCCAGCAAGAATGGCAGCCAGAAGGATCGGCAGGGCAAGCGCGTTTACCCCAACCAGAACAGCGAACGCGCCGACAATCATGAAGTCGCCGTGCGCGAGGTTGACCAGACGCATGATGCCAAAGATCAAACTAAGACCTGTTGCGAACAGTGCGTAAAGACCGCCCAACAGAATGCCCTGAATGATGACCTCCAATATTTGCATCCTCTATCCTCCGAAATATGCCGAACGGATTCGGTCCATGGATAGTTCTGAAGGCTTGCCGGTCAGGGTTACGCGCCCTTCGAGCAGGCAGTAAAGGCGATCAGCGGCATCAAGGGCCTGGGAAATGTTCTGCTCTACGATGACGACGCTGGAACCTTCGCCGCGAATTTCATCCAGCGCCACATAGATGTCCTTGATGACCGCAGGTGCCAGACCAAGACTTATTTCATCGCACAACAGCAATCTTGGATTGGACATGAGGGCGCGCCCCAGTGCAACCATCTGCTGTTGTCCTCCGGACAGCGACGTGGATGCCTGGTGTTTGCGCTCTTTAAGAATTGGAAAAAGGCTGTAGACGCGCGACAGGTTCCACGGTCCGCGGACCTTGCGACCGTAGTTGCCAACCAGCAGGTTCTCTTCAACGGAGAGTGATGGAAAAAGCTGCCGTCCTTCCGGAACGAGCGCAATCCCCCGCGAGAGTATCTCGGCAGGACGTAACCCACCGATGGGCTTTTCATCGAACACGATCATTTTTGGCTCTACCAGCCTGCGGCCCGTCAACGATGCCAGAAATGTTGACTTGCCAGCGCCATTGGCACCAACAATGGCAATTGTTTCGCCTTCGTCCAGAATGAAGTCGATGCCATAGAGCGCTTGAAAATCACCGTAGAACGCCGTGAGATGGTGGGTCTGAAGAAAAGCCACTATTCCATCCCCAGATAGATACGTTGCACGGCTTCTGATCCCATCACATCAGCCGGGCGGCCTTCCGCGATGATCTTTCCAAAATCAATCGCAATCAGGCGGCTGACAACCGCCAGCAGTGCGTGGGTGACGTGCTCAATCCAAATGATCGTCGTTCCATCTGCGTTGACTTCCTGAATAGTGGCTATGAGCGACTGGCACTCTACTTCCGTCAGCCCACCGGCAATCTCATCGAGCAACAATAGGCGGGGTTTGGTTGCCAACGCTCTGGCCATCTCAAGCCGCTTGCGCTCAAGGAGCGACAATCCTCCCGCTGGAAGGTTTGCCTTGGGCAACAGACCCGTTTGATAAAGGATGTCCAGAACATCGTGCCGCACGTCTCTTTCCCGCGCGTTTCGACCAAAGCAAGCCGCAACTGAGGTGTTTTCGAACACTGTCATGTGTTCGAAAGGTTGAGGGATCTGGTAGCTGCGTCCTATGCCCTCATGAACGCGCTTTCGCGCTGGCATGCGGGTGATATCCCTGCCTTCCAGACCAATATATCCGCTTGTGGAAGATATCGTTCCGGTCAGCAGATTGAAAAGCGATGTCTTCCCGGCGCCGTTTGGACCGATAATGCCCAGCGCCTCGCCGTCATCGACGTCGAGAGACACATCTTCGGCCACCACAACGGCCCCAAAGCTTTTGTTCAGATTGCGGACTTCAAGCAGCATGTGAGAAAGAGCATGGCGGGAACGAGCCCCGCCATCCTTCAGTCATAAGCCAATCGGCTGCATTTCACCGCCGACCGGAATGTCGGGGTAAGTCTGATTGTCAACAATCACGATGCGGAATTTGCCGTCATCTGACTTTCGCCATTGGCCACCCACCAGCGGCGTCTTGGTCACGTTCTTCTGCGCGAATGGCGGCAGTTTTGCACCGTCCCAGGCAATTGGCCCCACCAGCGTGTCCATCTTGGTCGCCCCGATGGCTGCTGCAACTTCATCGGTATCATTGACGCTGTCGACTCGCTTGATGACATCGGCGGCCACCTCGAACAGGGCATGCACAAAGCCAAGCGGTTGGGTCCACTGTTTGCCGGTTTCGCTTTCGTATGCGTCGCATACTTCTTTGGCGGACTTTCCGTTCAACGATGACTTGAATGGATGGGAGCTAGACCACCAGACTTCTGAAGAAAGGTTCTGAGCAGCATCTCCAATGGCATTGACAGCAGACGGGAACAGGATCGCTTTGCCCACAGAAGCAATCTTCGGGCGATAGCCCTGCTGTGCGGCCTGTGTCCAGAACGTCGCAAAATCCGGTGGCAATACCACACCGGTAACGATGTCTGCATTGGCATCCTTAAACGCGGAAATCTGTGCGGAAAAATCATCCTGCAGATTTTCGTATCGACCCGGGTCGGTCAGTTTGAACCCTTGTGCGCCAAGCGGTTTGGGAAATCCCACGTTCGGATCACCCCATGCGTTGCCATCGGCATCATTTGGAAACAGCCCGCCTACGGTGTTATTGGTATCAAGTTGCTTCCACATGTTTGTGAAGACCGCGATGATGTCTTCGAGCCCCCAGAACATGTGATAGGTGTAGTCAAATGGCTTCCAGGATCCCGGATCACCGGGATTTCCCTGCCGTCCGATGAACCAGGGCTGCCACGGTGCCAGCGTCGAAACGCATGGAATTTCTTCGATTTCGCAAATGGTCGACACCGGATTTGTGGTCTCAGGCGTGTGACCCACAACCATCATGTCGATCTCATCGTCCACCACGAGTTCTTTCGCGACTTCCGCCGCCCTGTTGGGATTGGACTGGCTGTCCTTGACGACAACTTCCACATTGTAGGACTTGGAGCCGGCCCGAATGCCGCCGGAAACACTTTTGAGAAATCCGTTGATGATGAACTCATCAACTTCGGCAAAAGCCGCCAACGGTCCGGTTTTCGGACTGACATAGCCAATTTTCAGGCTGCGTGCCTGAGCATGCACCGCTGGCATGAATGGACCGCTCGCAGCCAATGTGCCAGCAGCGGCAGACGTCGCCAAAAACTGGCGTCTGGTTGGTTTCTTAAAGATGTTCATTTTCTCCTCCCTAGTGAATTCATGAACAAATGGGTCTTCAACCCCCTGGCCTGTGGCCAAAATAGGCGTTCTCGATCAGCTTTCTGATTTCGCGATGATCCAGTCTTCTGGGGTTCCAGTACGGATTTGCCATCGCCTGATCGGTGGCCAAATCAATTCCTTCCTCATCCATCCCCAGTTCGCGCAGCGAGGTGGGGGCGCCAAGTTTGCGGGCAAACTTGAACAAACCTTCCCCGGGACTGTCGGTGTCCAGCGCCGCGCACAGTGGCGCAAGCTGATCCGGCACAGACTGATAATTGTAGGCCGTCGCGTGAGGTAAGATCACCGTGTGGGTTTCAGCATGGGGCAGGTTGAACAAACCACCGAGCGTGTGACAGAGCTTGTGGTGTAGCGCCATGCCCACATTGCCCAAAACGGTTCCGCACAGCCAACAGCCGTACAATGCCTTTTCGCGCGCCTGATCGTCCGCACCATCTTTGGCGATGAGCGGCAGGGCATCAATCAGCGCGTTTGCCCCTTCTGCGGCCATCATTGACGAGACCGGATTGCGGTCTTCGGCATAGAGCGCTTCCACAGCATGCGCGATGGCGTTGATGCCGCTCGTGATACTCATTGCCTGCGGCAGGGAGCGGGTGAAGGTCGGGTCATAAATGACAACCTCAGGCACCACCTTCGAACTCCGCAGCGTCGTCTTGGTATTGTTTTCGGTCTGGCCCAGAATTGGGGTGACTTCAGAACCGGCATAGGTCGTCGGAATGGCGATTTGAGGCAAGCCTGTTCGATACGCAATGGCTTTGCCCAGGCCAATCGTGGAGCCACCGCCAAGCGACACAACGCCATCCACTTTCTGTTCTTCGATGACCCGCATGGCGGCAGTGGTCACCTTGACGGGTGTGTGCATTTTCGCCTTGGCGTAAACACCGAGACACAGGTCACCCAACCGACAGGCCAGCTCCTCCGCCATGGCCTTCTGCTGAGGTGTTGCGAGCACCAGCAGACGCTTGCAGCCCAAAATATCGGCCGCTTCGGCCGCTCTGGAGGCCGACCCTTTCCCGAAGAACACGTGCGTCGGGTTCGTCACATAGGAAAATTGCAGGCTCATAGGTGGTTCCCGTGTCGAAACCACAGACTGCAAAATAAAAATATAGATTTGAAATATTGAATTGGTTCACTAGCATATCAATCTGATATGATATTTGACCCCAAACATCTTCACGCGCTTCATGTGATTCAAGTACACGGTGGTCTCACAGCCGCCGCAAGGGCCTTAGGCACATCCCAACCGGCCTTGTCCCGACTGGTCTCGGACATGGAAATCCGGCTTGACGCCCCATTGTTTGACCGGTCCAAACGCCCCTGGTCGATGACCAATTTGGGAGAATCGCTCGCCACTCAGGGTGCCGCAATTCGTCTTGCGCAGGAGCGGGCGGAAGACGCGATTGACCTTTTCAGAAGCGGTATTGGTGGTGAAATCAACTTCGGCGCCACCCCGTTTTTCAATGATGGCGTGCTGATTTCGATGATCTCGGAGTTTCAGTCATCCCACCCTGCGGTCCGCGTCAATCAACACTATGGCTACACGGAAAACCTGTTTGATCGGCTTAAACACAGGCAACTCGATCTTGCTGTTTGTCCACTTGAGCCAACGGGACCGGACCAGGAGATCACAGTTCACAGTACAATCGAGGTCAAAAACATCATCGCTTGCCGACGCGATCATCCCTTGAACCGGCTTTCAAGCGCTCGACCGCTGGCTTTGCTGGACTATGACTGGATCGCTCCACCGCCCGGAAGTCCGCTCAATCGTGACATGCGGGATGTTTTGAGTACACTTGAAGTCAAGGACATTACTGTTGGATTTTCAGGTGGGTCGCTGGCGGCAATTGCGAGCTATCTCGAACATTCGAATGCCCTTACGGTCCTTCCTGAACTGGTAGTAAAATCCCTCTCGACCAAATTTGACATCTCGGTGCTTCCCATCAGTTTTGCCACTCCGAACCGCCAACTTGCGATTGCAACCAATCGCGACGATATTCGTTCCAATACGCTCAACCATATCATCGAACACTTGGATGAAAACCTTCGAGAAGTTGCTGGGCGACAATGAGAGCTCTCTGTCTTTCACATACAATTCGGCTGTGACCTTTAGCCTGAGAGCGACAAGATTGTCCTGTGAACCAAGGGCTCCAAGCAGCTATTCGGTGTCGCATCCAACAGCGCTCTGCATCATTCAGTCCCCATCCCCTAAAAAACCCGCTCGGGCAACAATCTCCAACGCATCCGCCAACAGCACCTCATAGTCCGCGCTGAGTATGTCGATAGCGCCGAAGGACATCAGGTGGGCAGTGGTGAATTGAGTGTCGAGCGGGGTGTAACCGCAGGATTTGATGTGGCTCATCGGATGCACCAGAGCCACTTTTTAGGCACCGCGTTTTGACGGGAGATTTTAAGCTCGAGCCGCGAGAATTGATCGTTTTTGGGACGAATTCAGCCCGAAAGTGGAATGGTTATGCGGTGCCTGAAGCGGTGATATGTGGAAAAAGCGCCGTTTCATCATGTACCGAACATGTCTGGTTTCAGCACATTGACTTCCTGAAGCTGGCAGGCGTCATACCGGTCTCCTTCTTGAAAACACGAGCAAACGCGGAATCGGATGCATAGCCTGCGCCCTCTGCGGCATCTGTCAGCGTGTTGCTCGGAGTCATCAGCAATCTCTTGGCGATTTCGATGCGCCATGCGGTGACATATTCCATGGGTGTCATCGACATTTTCTTTTGAAACGAGACAGCAAAACTGGTTCGAGACATGCCGGCAGCGTGCGCCAATGCTTCCACTGTCCAGTTTTGGACGGGCGCCTTGTGAAAGGCATCCAGCGCGCGCCGCAGGTTTGTATCTGAGAACGCACCAAGTCCCCATTCTGGTGCATCATTACTCTCGATGAACGTGCGTATGGCTTGCGCCAGAATGGCCTCAGACATTTTTAGGGCAATCAAATCTCCCCCCATTCGCTGACCACCAGCTTCATCGCCGATCACCCGCAGCGTCGCTTCCATCCACTTTCCGGCAGTTTCTCCGTAGTTCTTGAGGTGAATGAAGGGTGGGAGCCGTTCCAGCAACACATGTTTTGCTTGGGGTTCGAACGAGAAGTGACCACAAATGAGTTGAGTGTCTCGATCATCCTCATCGCCCCCGTAGACCAAGACCCCTGTTCCTGTGAAACCCGACCTCTCAACCACCGTATCCAGCGGAAGGACGCTGTTTCTGGTTTCTGGTGCGCAGTAGAGCTTGTGAGACGCTCCGTGAGGAATGATGAGCAAGTCTCCCTGCGCGATTGTAACCGGCTTCTTGCAGCCTTCGACTTCAATCAGACAACCGCCGCGATGAGCGAAATGGAAGCGGGCGACATTTTCATACGGCGGAACCTCAATTCCCCATGGGGTGGTCAGCGATGTGCGGAAATACAGCGTTCCACGCATGGAGAGATTGGTGAGGATGTCACTGAGAAGATCAAGCATGTGCAAGAGATACAGAGATATCTGCCTTTGTACAGAGTCTTGAACGATCTGCACAGATTTTCGCATGATCTGACATGTTTGGCCATCTCAACTCATTGTATCCGGAAGAGGTGAAAATCAAATCAGGAGTTAACAATGAAGAAGTTTCTCACTGGAATTGCCGTTGCTGGGATGCTGTTTGCAACGCAGGCGCTCGCCAACGATCCAGCAGAATTGAGTGATGTGGAAATAGCCCACGTGGCCTACACGGCGGACAATCTCGATATCCGTTATGCCCATCTGGCGCTGGCGAAGTCAAAGAACCCTGAAATTCATAAATTTGCCAAAACGATGATCCGCGACCATGAAGCGGTGAACGAGCAAGCTCTGGCTCTGCTCAAGAAGCTTGGTGCAGAAGCCAAGGACAATTTTTTAAGTCAAAAACTGAATCGGGATGGCGACGCAATCATTGCGAAATTTAGCGCGCTTAGCGGAGCCGAATTTGACAGGGCCTATGCCGAAAACGAACTCGCATACCATAAAGCGGTCAATGCTTTGGTCGGCGAAGTGTTCATCCCCAACATCGAAAACCCGGAAGTGAAAGCGCTGTTCGAAGAAGGTTTGAAAATCTTCAAAGCGCATGAGGCGCACGCTGAAATGATGGTCAAGGCACTGAAGTGATGACCAAGAATATACTCCGGAGAGATGTTTTGGTTGGGGTGGCTGCATCTGCAGTCACCCTGGCCGCTTCAAACAAAACTGCTGCGGCAAAGACGCCAAGAACCCATGACATCGTAATCAAGTCCTTCACGTTTGAGCCTCAGTCTGTGACCGTCCAAGTCGGTGACACCATCAGATGGACCAATGAGGACTTGGCTCCACATACGGCGACGGCATCAGAGGCTGGTTGGGACACAGGTGAATTGGCGAAGGGTCAGAGTGCTACAATATTGGTGACCCACGGAATGCAGACCAGCTATTTTTGCGCGTTTCATCCACACATGAAAGGCACCATTGAGGTGGTCTGAATTGGCAAATCTCAAGCCGGACATTCAATCTTGAAGATGACCGAGTGGGAAACGAGCTCACAACACTCATCCAACCACTATTGTCGATTGAACGGACGTTTTGTCGTGCCTTTGTTGATCAGCGAGTGCGGCTTTAAAATACCCGCTCGGGCATAATCTCCAACGCATCGGCCAGAAGTTCTTCGTACTGTTCTTTGGGTACGTCGATGGCGCCGAAGGACATCAGGTGAGCCGTGGTGAACTGGGTATCGAGCAGGGTGTAGCCGCAGGATTTGAGGTGGTTCACCAGATGCACCAGCGCCACCTTCGAGGCATCGCGCTCGCGCGAAAACATGCTTTCACCAAAGAATGCGGAGCGCAGCGACACGCCATAAAGACCGCCGACAAGTGCTCCACCCTTCCAGCACTCAACCGTGTGGCAATGGCCGATATCAAAGAGCTCCCGGTAGAGCCTGCGTATACGGTTGTTGATCCAGGTTTTGGGGCGATTATTGGTGGATTGGGCACAGGCTGAAATCACCGCATCGAAATCATGATCAAATCGGATTTCGAAGGGTCGCTGACGCACTGTGCGGGCGAGACGCTTGGGAACGTGGAATTTATCCAGCGGAATGACGCCGCGTTCTTCCGGCTCGACCCAAAAGATGGCCGGGTCATCGGCTTCCTCCGCCATGGGAAAAATACCGCAGGCATAGGCCTTCAACAGCACCTGCGGCGTGATTTCCATGACAAGATCGCTGACACCAGCCATCGATGACTACTGCTTCTGGGCCAGGTATTTTTCCAGCCAGTGAATGTTGTAGTTGCCGTCGGCAATATCAGGATTGCGCACCAAGTCGCCAAACAGCGGAATTGTGGTCTCAATTCCATCAACCACAAACTCATCCAGTGCACGGCGCAACCGCATCAGGCATTCTACCCGCGTGCGGGCATGCACGATCAGCTTGCCGATCAGGCTGTCATAATAGGGCGGGATGGAATAGCCCTGAAACACGCCGGAATCGACCCGTACGCCCAGACCGCCCGGTGGATGATAGTAGGAGATCATGCCGGGTGAGGGGGCGAAGGTGTCGGGGTTTTCCGCGTTGATGCGGCATTCAATGGCGTGGCCGGTAAAAGCCACATCGCTCTGGGTGATCGACATGCCGCTGCCGGAGGCAATGCGGAGTTGCTCGTTCACCAGATCAATACGTGTGACCATTTCCGTCACCGGGTGCTCGACCTGAAGCCGCGTGTTCATTTCAATGAAATAGAACTCGCCATCTTCGAACAGGAATTCGATGGTGCCCGCGCCGGAATAGCCCATATTTGCGATTGCGGTGGCGCAGATATTGCCGATCTTTTCGCGCTGCTCGGCATTAAGGGCAGGGGAGTTCGCCTCCTCCAGCACCTTTTGGTGGCGACGCTGCAGCGAACAATCGCGCTCGCCAAGGTGAATGCCGCCGCCCGAGCCGTCGCCAAGGATCTGCACCTCGATGTGGCGCGGGTTACCAAGGTATTTTTCGATATAGACCGCATCATCGCCAAACGCGGCGCCAGCTTCCTTGCGGGCTGCATCGAGCGCTTCATTCATCGCCGCTTCGTTTTCGACGACCTTCATGCCGCGACCGCCGCCGCCGGAGGCTGCCTTCACGATCACGGGGTAGCCGATGTCGGACGCAATGCGCTTGGCTTCAATCGGATCGGTGACCGCGCCTTCGGAGCCTGGAACCACCGGAATGCCGAGCGCTTTTGCCGTGGCCTTTGCCTCGATCTTGTCGCCCATGCGGCGAATGTGCTCCGCGCTTGGGCCGATGAAGGTGATTTCGTGAGCTTCCAGAATTTCAGCGAACTTGGCGTTCTCCGACAGGAAGCCGTAGCCGGGATGGATTGCATCCGCACCGGTGATTTCGCAGGCCGCCACAATCTGGTGGATGTTGAGATAGGAATCGCGAGACGATGGCGGGCCGATGCACACGCTCTCATCGGCAAGTCGCACTTGCATGGCATCCGCGTCGGCAGTTGAATGCACAGCCACCGTCTGAATGCCGAGTTCCTTACAGGCGCGCAAAATCCGCAGTGCAATTTCGCCGCGATTGGCGATCAGAACCTTGTTGAACATGGGATTTGGCCGCCTATTCGATGATCATCAGCGTCTCGCCATATTCCACCGGCTGCCCGTCGGTTACGGCAATCGACTTTACGGTGCCGCTGCGTGGGGCAGGGATCTGGTTCATGGTCTTCATGGATTCAATGATGAGGATTGTATCACCCTCTTTCACTTCCGCCCCTTCGCTCACGTAGGGAGAAGCGTCGGGTGACGCGGCAAGATAGGCGGTTCCCACCATGGGGGCCGAAACGGCACCGGCTGAACTGCTTGCAGCTGGGGCAGGCGCTTCGGGCGCGGGTTTGACCGCGGGGGCTGCCGGTGCAGCGGCTTGGGGTGCCGCTGCAACATATTGCGCGGCGGCAACGGGGGCGGCAGTGATTTCACGTGCCACGCGAATGCGCACATCGCCTTCTTCAATTTCAATTTCGCTGAGGTCGGTTTCCTGAATCAGCTTTGCCAGTGCTTCCACGAGTGACTGGTCAATCCCAGGCTTTTTGGACGACATAAATCCACCGTCTGTTTGTTATTGTTTCTCGATCAGCCCCTTAAGGGCGCGAATTGCCAACGGGTAGCCAGCGGTTCCGAATCCCAAGATTACACCAGTTGCAACCGGCGAAATATAAGAATGTGTCCGGAACGGTTCCCGCGCATGAACATTGGAAATGTGCAGTTCAATCACCGGGATATCGCCCCCCTTAACCGCATCATATAGGGCAATTGAAGTGTGTGTGTAGGCCGCAGCGTTTAAAACCACGCCACAGGCCGCCGAATTGGCCTCCTGCAGCCAGCCAACAAGATCGCCTTCATGGTTTGACTGGCGAAAATCAACTGACAGACCGAGTTCATCTGCCGTGTCATGGCACTTGCCCTCAATGTCCTTGAGCGTGGTGCTGCCATAGACGGCAGGTTCCCGCGTTCCCAACATGTTGAGATTGGGCCCGTTGAGCACAAAGATGGGCTTTGCCATTTCCGACATGGTTGGGGACTGCCGCCGTTTCGTGAATTAGACCGCCTTATAGGGGCAACACAGATGTAAAAAAAGGCCGGAATCGCGGAGATTCCGGCCCAAATTCAGTAATATTGTTAATTCAGCAGGTGGCTTTGCCGCATTTGCGAACATTGTCGATCTTGGCTTTCAGCACATCATAGCCCAGCGCGCCGAACACCACTTCATCACCAATGACGTATGATGGCGTGCCGGTCATGCCGAGCTCTGTGGCAAGCTGATTGACCTCGCGGAAGGCATCTGTGACGGACTCGTCTTGCGCAAGAGCGGCAACTTTTTGTGTGTCGATGCCCATTTCGACCGCGATCTGCAGGGCGCGGGCGCCATCCTTGCGACCTGGCGCGCTCAACAGGCGCTGGTGATATTCAGCGTATTTTTTTGGGGCGACGCGGCCTACAGCCGTCGATACGCGATGCGCTTCCACCGAGGCTTCGGAAAGGATCGGCAATTCCTTCAGGACAAAACGCAGGTTCTTATCGCCATCCAGCAGACGGTTCATGTCGTTCATGGCGCGCTGACAGAAGCCGCAATTGTAGTCGAAAAACTCCACAATGGTGACATCGCCATTCTTGTTGCCCAAATCGAACTGGTTGGTGGAGGCGTAGATCACATCGGCGCGCTCGGTGAGGGCCTTGCGGGCCTTTTCCTTCTGAGCTGCCACCCGCTTGGCTTCCAGCGCCTGCTGGGCTTCTAGCAGGATTTCAGGATTTTCTAGAATGTAGTTGCGGATGATTTCCTCAACCTGCTTCTTTTCAGCATCATCCAGCGCATTGGCGGGAAGGGACGTCGCCGAAAAGGCCAGAGCAAGGCCAGCGGCTGCCACACCACGTTTCAGCCAATGGGACAGGGAATGGGGCATCAGGTTCTCCGTGAGCGTTTGCCGGTTTTGAGGAAACACTATCCAGCTAAGGTTACTTATAGGTGATGATATCCTGTGCGCGAAGCCATCCGGGGGAGCCGCGTTTCAGATTTTTCTGTGCCCGGTGGGCAAACTGTTTGGCCTCCTTGCGGTGTCCGGAGCGGAAATAGCCTTCCGCGGTTGCCAACAGCGCGCCTGATACATCGCCCAGTTCGCCCAGCGCACCGGCAAGATAGCGATAGCCGACCACCGCGTTGGGGTCGGATGCGAGACCACGTTTAAGGTGTTTGACCGCCTCACGGGTGTTTTTCCTGCCGCCCGATTCAAGCAACGCGTGACCCAATTCCACCCGCAAAAAACCGGCTCCGGTTTTGTCGAGGCGAACCGCACGGCGGAATGGTGCAACGGCTTGCTTCGGTTTGCCGGAGCGCAGCAGAATTTCGCCTTTCATCTCATGAAAATAGGCATATTTGGGGCGCTTCTTGATGAGTGCATTGATTTGCGGCACGGCCCGACGTGGCGAACCATAAAGATGGGTCACGATCGCCTGACCATATTGCCGGGCAAGGGGGGAGACTTTCTTGCTGTTGAGAATGGCCACCGCCTGACGGCGGCTACCGAGATAGGCAGCAATCTTTGCCCGCGCCAGATCATGCCGCTCCTGAAGCTGTTTTGGATCCATCCGATTGTAAAACTTGCTTTTTTTCACAATGGTGGAGAGGTTTTGAATGCGCTCGCGCGGCATTGGGTGGCTCTGCAAGTAAGGGTTGACGCGACCACCTTGAATGCTGAGATTTTCTGCAAAACGCTGGAACGTCGCGAGCATGCCTTTGCCGGACTGGCCTGTTTTTGACAGGAACCTGGTGGCGGCAAGGTCCGCTGCGCGCTCCTCGGCTCTTTGGTAACGCAGAAGGCCTGTGATTGCCTGATATTGACCACCGGCGGCAACGCCAGCACCCGCACCCGTGACCTGACTGTTGCCTGCAAGCCCGCCAGCAACCGCCACGCCTGCGCCGAGTAGGGTGGCAAACCCTGCGACCAGGTTGGCGCGGCGCACCTGCTGCGCGAGGCGCTGGTGGTGACCGCCCACCACATGCCCAATCTCGTGTGCGATGACACCGATGATTTCATTGGGGGTTTCAGAAAGAAGAATGGCACCGGCATGGATGAACATGCGCCGTCCGGCCACAAACGCATTAAACGTGTTGTCGTTGACCAGATAGATTTCGATGGCACTACGGCGAAGCCCGGCAGCTTTCAGAATGGGCCGAGTGTAGTCGTTGATCAGCGCTTCGATTTCCGCATCGCGAATGAGTGGGATGCCGCGCCCGCGTCCGCGCTGCGCCTCTGCGGGAAGCAGCGTCACCAGAACAAAGGCAAACACGGAAAAAGTGGTGAGGACTTTTCTGGCGATCATGTCGGATTTCAAACTCAAAATTGGTCCTGTGTGGATCATATCCGGGTTCTGGCGCAAACGCTGATGTTTGGGGAACCAGTGCTGGTGTTTTGATCTTCAATAAGGCAAATCCGTGTCGTCTTCATCATCAATTCTTCGACAGATTCGATTAGACGATCATGATCCAGCTCTCAGACCGCTCACGGGTTGAACCGTTTCACGCCATGGATGTGCTTGCTGCCGCCAACGAGCGCAAAAAGTCAGGTGTGGAAGTCGGCATGTTGTGTGTTGGGCAGCCGGGCGCTTTAGCGCCACGTTCGGCACGTGATGCTGCTGCCAAACTGCTGGAGACCGGGCCTATTGGCTACACCGACGCGAACGGTATCGCGGCCCTGCGCGAACGGTTGGCACGACACTATGAAGAACGCTACTGCGTGAATGTGGATCCGGCGCGGATATTCATCACCACGGGGTCTTCTGCGGCCTTCAATCTGGCCTTTTTGGCGCTGTTCAATGCTGGTGATGGTGTTGCGATCGCCTGTCCGGGATATCCCGCCTATCGCAACATTTTGACGGCACTGTCGCTCAAACCAATTGAGATCGAAACCGGTCCGGCTGACCGGCACACCATGTCTGCTGACCTGTTGGCGAAAGCGTTTGGCTCGCAAGACTTTGCAGGCACTCTCGTTGCAAGTCCTGCGAATCCCAGCGGCACCATGATGACGCCGGACGCCTTGCGCGATCTTTGCCATTGGTGCGATGCCAATGACAGGGTGATGATCTCGGATGAAATCTATCACGGCCTGACCTACGAGGCTGATACGGGCATTCGCGAAGCGACGGCACTACAGTTTTCGCAGAATGCGATCATCATCAATTCCTTCTCTAAGTATTTTTGCATGACCGGGTGGCGCATTGGTTGGATGGTGCTGCCGGAGCCTCTGGTGCGTACCTTCGAGTGTCTTTCGCAATCGCTCTACATCTCGCCACCGTCTCTCTCGCAGACAGCGGCGCTCCATGCGCTTGATGCGACGGATGAGCTGGAAGAGGTAAAAGAAGTCTATCGCCGGAACCGGGCACTGATGTTGACGGAGCTGCCGCGGCTTGGGTTCAAGGATATCCTCCCGGTTGATGGCGCGTTCTACGCCTATGCGGACACATCCGCTCTGGCGAATGATTCCTTTGAGTTCGCCTATCGCATGCTCAATGAGGCGAATGTAGCGGCCACACCGGGAAAGGATTTTGATCCTGTTTCCGGGCACAATCGAATGCGGCTATCCTTTGCCGGAACCGAGGACGAGATCGCCTGGTCGCTGGAACAATTGGCGAAGTGGTTGGGGTGAGGGGAAGCCGAGCGGGTGGTGTTCAAACTCTCAATCTGTCATTTCCTTGCCATCCCCACATCCTCATCCTGAGTCTGTCGAAGGATTGGATTTGGCATCTTCAATGCGACTGAGTTTGCTCGGTACAGTTTCTATTTGCCGTCATTGCGGCGTTCACGGCCGCAATCTATCGATAATGCGAACTTTTCTGGATTCCGACCGTAAAGGCCGGAATGCCGACGAAGAAGGGTTAAGTCCAACCAAAATGAGCGAACTTCAGTCCTTCGCGAAAGGGTTATCTCGTGGTTCGACGGGCTCACCATGAGGTGCGGCTGATTGGTCCACTCCCAAGGTATTTCACCACTCTCAGTGGCTGATCATCGCCTTTGAGACATAGTTTCCGTCATCATCCTGCGCGAATATCTCGTCTATCTGCGGGTGGCGGACGGGTTCGCCGGATTCATCGGGCAACAGGTTCTGCTCCGACACATAGGCGATGTATTCCGTCTCCTCGTTTTCAGCAAAGAGATGATAGAAGGGCTGGTCTTTCGAAGGGCGGATTTCGGCGGGAATGGCGTCATACCACTCGTCGGTGTTGTCGAACTCAGGATCCACGTCAAAAACGACACCACGGAACGGATAGACGCGGTGCTTTACCACCTGTCCGATCTGAAATTTTGCCTGTCTGATCATCGCCTTCGGTCCGCTCGACCCGCTGGTTCCCGTTCATTTCCTTATATCAGAATGGCAAGGGCTGTCATCCCGGACAAATTTGTCACCGGGCCGGTGCGCTTGCGCCAAAGGCAGCTTGACGCTGCCAGGTGAAGCGGATAGCCGAAACAGGACGATGCTTGGGAGAGTTTTGCAGCAGTGACAGCGGTTATCGGCCTTGCCTTTCCGTTTTTCGGACTGATTTTGCTTGGCTTCATTGCTGCGAAGATCTGGCGTGTCTCGGAAGACGGGCTCGCGTGGATGAACATCTTCATCATCTATTTCGCATTGCCAGCCCTGATCTATCAGCTCGTGTCAAAAACGCCGATCGAGCGGCTCGCCTCGGTCGATTTCATTTTTGCCACGCTGCTTGGCACTTATTGCGCCTATGCGATTTCATTCGCTGCCGGTGCGCTGGCGAGCAAGGGCGATATTCCTGAAAGCTCAATTCAAGGCCTCGCCGGTGCCTATGGCAATATCGGCTATATGGGTCCCGGGCTGGCGCTTGCGGTGCTCGGACCGGATGCGGCAGTACCGATTGCGCTGATTTTCTGTTTCGACAACACACTTCATTTCACCATGGCACCCCTGATGATGGCGATTGGCGGACAATCGAAGCGACCGCCACTTGAAATTGTTCTTTCGGTTTTGAAGAAGATTTTCACCCATCCTTTTATTCTGGCAACCATTGCGGGGCTGATCGCAGCAGCCATCGATTTCCGGCCACCCACGGCGCTCGACAAGCTCTTGAATTATCTCTTCAATGCCGCTGCACCCTGTGCGCTGTTTGCCATGGGGGTGACGATGGCACTGAGCCCGGTGACCCGCTTTCCGCCGGTGATGGGTGTGTTGATCTTCATCAAACTGGTGGTTCACCCATTGATCGTGTGGGTGCTGGTGAGCTGGGTGGGCGATTTCAGCCCGGTGTGGATTTACACGGCAATCCTGCTTGCCTCGCTCCCGACGGCCACAAATGTCTTCGTGATTGCACAGCAATACAATGTCTGGACGCAGCGCGCTTCAAGCATGGTCGTGCTCTCGACGCTTGCTTCCGTGGTCACGGTGACGGCGCTGCTTTATCTGATGGCATCCGGACTTATTCCGCCGGACCTTTTCCCGGCGAAATAAGATCAGCCCGCCTTGCGAAACGGGTTGAAATCAGACCGCGAAAGCTGGCCAAGGCCGGACTTCATGGCAAAACAGCGCAGCACCGAGGATTGCGACAAGAGGTATAGCCCGCTGGATCGTGCGGCCTGAATCGGCAGGAAACTTCCAAGCAAAGACCTGTTGAGCAGATCAACAGCGCCGGTCCGCGCGATGATTTCCGCGCCCCGGCGTCGGGAATAGGTTGAAAGAAGAGAGGCATCACCTGGATCGCGTCCGGCGTTCAGGGCGTCGGTAATCAGCTTGCAGGCCTCAACCGCATCGGCGATGCCGAGATTGAGACCCTGTGCCCCGATTGGGGGAAAGACGTGTGCGGCTTCGCCGGCGAGCAGAATTCTGTTTTTGGCGAAGCTCGTCGCCGTCATGCCCGACAAGGGAAAGATCTGGCGTCCACCGGAAATGGAAATCTTGCCAAGCATGGACTGCATTTTCCGCTCTATGACCTTGGAAAGCTCTTTTTCGTCAGTGCCTTCGAGCTCGCTCTTGATAGTTTGATTCGCCACCCAGACGAGGCTGGATTGCGGCTTGCCGTCAGAGGATTTTGGCAGCGGCACAAGGGTGAATGGTCCTGTTTCTGTGTGAAACTCGGTCGAAATGTCCTGATGGTCAATCGTGTGGGTGAAGTTGGTCACCAACGCCCATTGCGGATAAGACCAAGTGCGGGTGCTGATCGGTGCCGCCTGACGCAGCAGCGACTTTCGCCCGTCGGCGGCAATGGCCACCGGGGTGCTAAGACGGGTGCCATCTTCCAGCTTAATCGACAGACCGGTTTCGCGGATACCAACTTCCGCTGCAAGACTTTCGAAGCACCGCACCCGATTTGAACCTGCAATCTGATCAAGCAGGTGTTTCGCAAGCACGCGGTTTTCAACATTGTACCCAAAGGCATCGAGATCGAGTTCCAGCGATTTGAAATCGACCATCGGTGCGCGGATCAGCCGGTTGGTGCCGTCGATAATGCGCATGGTCCGTAAGGGCGCGGTGCGCGCTTCGCACTTTTCCCAGACCCCACAGGATTTTAGGGCGTCAACGGACGGCTGCAACAATGCTGTCGTGCGCCGATCATCGGGACGCGTTGGCGCAACGAGCGCAATGGAAGCGGTTTCCGGCAGAGATTGATCCAGCAGACAGGCCGCCGTCAGGCCCGCGAGCCCACCGCCGACGACCATTGCATCAAAAACATGTTCCCTCGACCCGGCCATATTTACCGATCCTGTTTGTTCCGCTGGCGTTTCGCAACCATGGTCAATATGTTGGCGCTTCGATTGAAAAAGACAATGTGACATTGATGTCAGACCTTTCCGCCGAAAATCAGACCGCGACGGTGCGCAGTGAAGCCCATGGAACGATGGGCGCCCTGTTTGCGCACAGTGCGCAGCGCACAAGACTTGTGGTTTACACTTGGTGTGGGATTGCGATTCTGATTGCCTGGGGATGGCTGGCGCTTATGGCTGCCGGTCTGAGCCAGATTGCACCGGATCAGTCTCTTGGTCCCGGGATGCAGCAGGTGACCTCGCTACTTTCGTTTCTTCAGACAGATGGCGAACTGCCGCTTTTGGTGAAGCAGTTTGCGCTTCTGTGCCTGCCGGGAACCGTAGGCTCGGTGTCAGTTGCCTCATTCATGGCAACAGTTCTGATGTGGTTTGCCATGAGTGTGGCGATGATGCTGCCAGCGGCCTCGCCCATGTGGGTGACCTATTCAGAGATCGCCGAGACGGCCCACGAGAAGGGCCAGAAAGTCGTGTCGCTCGCCGTATTGGCGTCCGGCTATCTCGTTTGCTGGTTCGGGTTCTCGATTTTGGCGGCTGGATTGCAAATTGTTCTGGCGCGGGGTGGGTGGTTGGTCGGGCCGAGCTTGCCCACATTGGGTCTCTTGTCGGCCGTCATTCTCGTCCTCGCTGGCCTTTACCAATTCTCCGCCTTTCGCGAGGCATGTCTGAAGAAATGCCGCCGTCCGTTTGCCACCCTCTTTTCGCGCTGGACCACCGCAACGTCAGGCGTGTTTCGGCTGGGATTTCAACAGGGACTTGAATGTCTTGGGTGCTGCTGGGCGCTTATGATGGTGATGTTCAGCGTTGGCCTGATGAACCTTGCCTGGATGGCTGCGATGACCCTGTTTGCCTTAATTGAAAAATCTGTCGAATCCAAAGTGACATCGAGGGTTTTTGGCTTCATATTGATGGCATGGGGAGGGGCCATCGCAACGATTGCTCTGTTGAATTCTTAAGTACGAAAAGGCATCGAATACATGGCGAATGAACCATGGAAAATGACCGGCGAACTGGTCCTTTCCTGTAACTGTACCGTATTTTGCCCTTGCGTTGTTTCGCTGGGCCAGCACCCGCCAACCGAAGGCTATTGCCAGACCTGGGCGGGCTTCCGCATTGATGATGGCTATTTTGGTGATGTGGACCTTTCCGGCATCAATTTGGGCCTGATCATGGAAATTCCAGGCTATATGAGCCGGGGCAACTGGACCGCTGGTCTTTTCATAGATGAAAAGGCGTCCATCTATGCCAACAAGGCAATCACGCGCATTTTCAGTGGCAAGGCCGGTGGCACCACAGGGCTTCTTTCGATCCTGGTTGGGAACTTTCTGGGTGTACAGCGTGAGCCGATTTCTTACGAGGTCGATGGTAACAAACGCATCGTGCAAATCCCAAAGATCATTGACGGCGTTATCACACCCATTCGCGGCAATGATCGCGAAGGCGATACGGTGATCACGAACTCCGAATACTGGATCGCGCCTGAGATTACAGTTGCCACCGCCGAGAAAAGCCGGTTCCGTGCCTTTGGCCGTAACTGGAATTTTCAGGGGAAATCAGCTGAAATCTGTAAACTGGACTGGCGTGGGCCGTAATTTAGCGGTTTAGCTTCTAACTGCGACCCAATTTAACCTGACAAAGGCGATGTCGTGAACGCGTCGACACGAGATAAGGTAATCGCCTTTTCCATTCACGCGCTGACAGCCTCCGGCTCGTTCTGGGCGTTTCTGGCGATTGTCGCTGCGGCGAACAGCAAGTTCACCATCATGTGGTGGTGGCTTGGTGTTGCCTTGTTCGTCGACGGGATCGACGGGCCACTGGCGCGCAAATACCGGGTTAAAGAGGTGCTGCCCAACTGGTCGGGCGACATGCTCGATAGCATCGTCGACTATATGACATTCGTCATGATCCCGGCGTTCGCGCTTTATCAGTCGGGATTTTTGCAGGAAACCACCTCGTTCCTGGCGGCGGCACTGATCGTCATCACGAGCGCGATCTATTATGCCGACACCCGCATGAAGACCGTGGACAATTCGTTCCGCGGCTTTCCGGTGTGCTGGAACATGGTTGTCTTCACGCTGTTTGTCATTCAACCGGGCTGGTCGCTGGCGCTTGGCGTGGTCATCCTGTCGGCGGTTCTCACCTTCGTGCCGATCCACTTTGTGCACCCGGTTCGGGTGGTCAAGTTCCGCACACTCACGCTGACTGTGTTTGCGCTGTGGAGCCTGTTCGGCCTGGTGGCGATATATGAATCCATGGATGATTCCATGTGGGCGGTGCTCGGTCTGGACCACAGTCCGAAATCGCTGCAGCAGGTGGAAGCCTTTGAAAACATGGATGTCTCTCTGATTACCAAGATTGGCATCGCGGCGAGTGGCATTTATCTTTACTGCATCGGGTTCGTGATCCAGCTTCTCGGCAATTCGGACGATAAATGATCGAACTCCTTTACGATCCCGCCGTCTGGGCCAGCCTTGTCACCCTCACGGTGATGGAGATCGTGCTTGGCATCGACAATATCGTTTTCATCACGGTCATCACGTCGAAACTGCCGCCGGAACAGGCAGAGCGCGCCCGCAAGATCGGCCTCGCGTTGGCGCTGGTGTTCCGCATCGCGCTGTTGCTGGTGCTCAGTTGGATTATCGGGCTGAAGGCGGAGCTATTCACACTATTCGGACAGGCGTTTTCCTGGCGAGACATCATCCTGATCGGCGGCGGTCTCTTCCTTCTCTACAAGGGCACAGCGGAAATTCATGAGGAAATTGAGGGCAGCGAGCATGACCAGGCCGGCAACATGGTCGGCAAGGCGTTCAGTGCAGTCATCTTCCAGATCTTGCTGATTGATATGGTGTTTTCCGTCGACAGCATCATCACTGCCATTGGCATGGCAGAGCATGTGGAGGTTATGATCGCGGCTGTTATCATCGCGATTGGCGTGATGTTTGTTGCGTCCAACGGGGTTGCCGACTTCATTCGCCGCCATCCCACCACCAAAATGCTGGCGCTCTCCTTTTTGCTTTTGATTGGTGTGTCACTGGTGGCCGATGGTTTGGGCTTCCACATTCCACGCGGATATATTTATTTCGCAATGGCCTTTTCCACGCTGGTGGAACTGGTCAATATTGCGGTGAGACGAAGAAGACCGGACGCTGGCTGAACGATCAGTGTCTGGCACCAGCCGGAGAAGAATTATGGTGAAAGCTGTTCAGGTCCACGAAACGGGAGGACCGGAAGTTCTCACAATTGCCGATATCGACCTTTCGGCACCCGGTGATGGTGAAGTTCAGGTGCGCCATACGGCAATCGGCCTCAACTATATCGATACTTATTTCCGGTCTGGCCTCTATCCCGCACCAGCGGGATTGCCCTTTGTGCCTGGCAATGAAGCGGCTGGTGTTGTCGAGGCCGTTGGTGATGGTATCTCCGGCTTTTCCGTCGGTGACCGTGTGGCCTATGCCGGGCCGCTTGGGTCCTATTGCGAAGTGCGCAACATGGACCCGGCCCCATTGGTCAAAATTCCAGAAGGGGTGAGTGACGAACAGGCCGCCGCCATGATGCTGAAAGGCATGACGGCGCAATATCTGCTGCGTCAGACCTTTCGGCTGGAACCGGGTCATTCGGCGCTGTTTCATGCCGCAGCGGGCGGCGTGGGGTTGATTGCCGGTCAATGGGCCCGCCACCTTGGCATTGGCATGATTGGTACGGCGAGTTCGCAGGCAAAAATCGATCTGGCGCTGGCCCATGGCTATGAGCACATGATCAACTATTCGGATGCCGACTTTGTTGAAGAGGTGAAGCGTCTCACCGACGGCAAGGGCGTTGATGTGGTCTACGATTCTGTGGGCAAGGACACGTTTCCCGGTTCGCTTGACTGCTTGAAGCCGCTTGGCATGTGGGTGAGTTTCGGCCAATCGTCCGGCGCGCTGCCGGAGATCAACCTCGGTATCCTGTCGCAAAAGGGATCGCTGTTTGCGACCCGCCCGACCCTGTTTGCCTATATTTCCACCCGCGAAGCGCTCGAGGCCTGTGCCGGTGAACTGTTCGATGTGGTGGCGTCGGGTGCTGTGAAAATCGACGTCAAACAGACCTATCGTCTCGATGATGCTGTGCAGGCGCACATCGACCTTCAGGGGCGCAAGACAACCGGCGCAACGGTGTTGGTGCCGTAGCGCTGCGCCAGCAACTTGGCCAACAAACTGTGCGAAATGCCGCGCTGCGTCATCGTTTGATAGACAGGCTCGCAGATCCGGTGCTAGATTTTCGCCTAACAACGGGAGAGGTGCAAAACCCTCAGCCAAAGAGCGGCAAAAGCCGCCGGAACTGTTGAACAGGGGAACGAACGGTATTGGCGCAGGATTCAGCCAACATTGCGGGCGAAGGCGGCGTGCTGCTCACAGCATCCGGCATCACCAAGATATTCGGCGAACTCAAAGCCAACGACAATGTGGATCTGACGGTCAATAAAGGCGAAATCCACGCGCTGCTTGGCGAGAATGGCGCCGGTAAATCCACCCTGGTGAAAATCCTGTTCGGTTCCCTCCAGCCGACCGAGGGGCAGATTGAATGGGAAGGTCGTGCGGTCACGATCCCGAGTCCCGGTGCTGCGCGGACGCTGGGCATCGGCATGGTGTTTCAGCATTTCTCGCTGTTTGACGCGCTGACGGTGGCCGAGAATATTGCCCTTTCACTTGGGTCCAACACCCCCATTGATGAAATCGGCGAGGCGGCACGCAAACTCTCCAACGAATATGGTCTGCCGCTTGATCCTGATGCCCATGTGGGCGACCTCTCTGTGGGTGAACGCCAACGCATCGAGATCATCCGTTGTCTGTTGCAGGACCCGGCATTGATCATTCTCGATGAGCCGACATCGGTGCTCACACCGCAGGAAGCAGACAAGCTGTTTGAAACGCTCGAGCGTCTGGCAGGAGAGGGGCGGTCGATCCTCTATATCAGCCACCGGCTTGAAGAAGTGCAGCGGCTTTGCTCGCGCGCAACTATTTTGCGGCATGGCCGCGTGGTGGATGCCTGTGATCCCCGTGATGAGACGGCGGCAAGCCTCGCCTCCAAGATGGTTGGCGAGGAGATCGACGTGGTGCACCGGGAGGGCACAAGCAGCGCGGAAAGTGACATTCTGCTTTCGGTTCAAAACCTATCCATGTCGTTTGAAAATCCGTTTTCGGTGGCGTTGAAGGAAATTTCGCTGGACGTGCGTGCCGGTGAGATCATCGGAATCGCCGGAGTGGCCGGAAACGGACAAAGCGAGTTTTTCAACGCCGTCTCGGGCGAGGATGTGCATGAAAGCGCAGACAGTGTTTCTATCCTTGGCACCAAGGCGGGCAGGATGGACATTTCGCAGCGGCGAAATCTGGGTGCTGCATTCGTACCGGAAGAGCGGTTAGGCCATGGCGCTGTGCCGACACTTTCACTGAGCGACAATCTGCTTCTCGCCCGTCACGCCTGTGAGGATGACGGGTTCACGAGCGGCGGTCTGAAGACGATATCAGCGCGTTCGGTGCGCAGCCGGTCTGAAAAGATCATCAAGGACATGGATGTGCGCATGTCGGGGGTCAACCCGCCCGCGAATGCGCTCTCCGGCGGCAATCTGCAAAAGTTCATCGTCGGGCGGGAGCTTGATCGCGAGCCCCGGGTGCTGGTCGTCAACCAGCCCACCTGGGGTGTTGATGCAGGTGCTGCTGCCAAAATCCGCCAGGCGCTGATTGATTTGGCTGAGCGCGGGTCCGCCATTGTCGTCATTTCACAGGATCTGGATGAGATTTTCGAGGTGTCCGACCGTATCGCTGTGATGGCTGATGGGCGCTTGTCCGCGCCTGAAGCTGCCAGCGGCATGACCCGCGAGCGCATCGGCTTGTTGATGGCAGGTATGGACGGCGCTGCCGGTGGAGCGGCGGCATGATCATCCAGCTTGAAAAGCGCCCGCAGCGCTCGGCTCTCCTTTCGATCCTCTCCCCATTTATCGCGTTGGGGCTGACGCTGGTGGCTGGCGCAATCATGTTCTCGCTGCTCGGCAAAAACCCGTTTCAGGCGCTCTACACCTATTTCGTTCAACCGCTCACCGATCCGTGGACTCGCGAACAGATCATCATCAAGGCAACGCCTTTGATCCTGATCGCCTCGGGGCTCGCTGTGTGCTTCCGCTCCAGCAACTGGAACATCGGGGCGGAGGGGCAATATCTGATTGGCGGCATGTTTGGTGCCATGATCCCCGTCTATTTCAACGAATGGAGTGGATTTGCCGTGCTTCCGCTGATCCTGATCATGGGCATGATCGGTGGCGCGCTCTATGCCTTCATTCCGGCGATCCTGAAGTCGCGCTTTGGCACCAATGAAATTCTGACCAGCCTGATGCTGGTCTATGTGGCCCAGCAGTTGGTCGACTGGCTGGTGCGTGGGCCGTGGCGCAATCCGCAAGGGTTCGGGTTCCCCGGCACCAAGGAGTTCAACGACAGTGCGGTCTTGCCGCCGCTTTGGGAAAGCGGGGATGCCCATTATGGCGCGGCGTTTGCCGTGGTTGCGGTGATTGTCATGTGGTTTGTGCTGTCGCGCACGCTCAAAGGGTTTGAGGTCACCGTGCTTGGGGAAAGCCCAAGAGCAGGGCGGTTTGCCGGGTTTGATTCAAAGAAAATGACGGTCTTCGCGTTCCTGGTTTCCGGCGCGCTGGCGGGGCTTGCCGGAATCGCTGAAGTCTCCGGCTCGGCGGAAAAGCTCGATGACAAGCTCTCGCTTGGCTACGGCTTTGCGGCAATCATCGTGGCGTTTCTGGGCCGTTTGAACCCGCTCGGCATTCTGGCTGCGGGGCTCATTCTTGCGCTCTCCTACATTGGCGGTGAAGAAGCGCAGATTTCCATGGGCATCTCCGATCGCGCCACCCGCGTCTTTCAAGGGCTGCTCCTGTTCTTCGTATTGGCCAGCGACACGCTGATCCACTACAAGATCAAGCTCGCCCGCCGATTGCCAGCCGCAGGAGGCGCGTGATGGACGCTGCGGTGATGGTCAGCGTTATCCTGTCGATTTGTGCGGCGGCAACACCGTTGTTGATTGCGGCAACCGGTGAATTGGTGGTGGAACGCGCAGGCGTCCTGAACCTTGGCGTCGAGGGCATGATGATCATGGGCGCCGTGGCCGGGTTTTCCGTCGCGCAATATACCGGCAGTGCCTATCTTGGCGCGATTGGCGGCATTGTGGTGGGCGCGCTGTTTTCCCAGCTTTTTGCCTTTCTCACGCTGACACTCGTTGCCAATCAGGTGGCAACCGGGTTGGCGCTCACCATTCTTGGTCTCGGCCTTTCCGGTATGATCGGCGAAGGCTTTGTCGGCCAGCCGGGCATCAAAATGTCGGCGATCTATATTCCCATACTCACGGATTTGCCGCTCGTTGGACGGTTGCTCTTTGGTCAGGATCCACTGTTTTACGTCTCGATTTTGCTCGTCATTGGAGTGACCTGGTTCTTGTTCAAAACCCACGCGGGCCTCATGTTGCGGTCAGTGGGCGATAATCACGGTTCTGCCAATGCCTTGGGCATTCCGGTGATCCGCATTCGCTATATGGCGGTTGGCTTTGGTGGGGCCTGTGCCGGGCTTGCTGGCGCCCATCTGTCGCTTGTGCAAGTGCCGCAATGGGTTGAAGGCATGACCGCAGGTAAGGGCTGGATTGCGCTGGCGCTGGTGGTGTTTGCCTCCTGGCGGCCGGGCAGGGTGCTCATCGGGGCCTATCTGTTTGGCGCCGTCACGCTTGCGCAGTTCCACGCTCAGGCCACCGGCGTAGCGATCCCTGCGCAGTTCCTGTCTTCGCTTCCTTATCTTGCAACGATCATCGTGCTGGTGTTGATTGCCAGAAATCGTCGCATGACCATGATCAACACGCCCGCTTCGCTGGGGCAGCCCTTTGTGCCGGACCGGTAGGCCCGGAGTAAGTTTCACCCTGTCAATCTGGAGAATGACTCATGAAAAAAACCCTTCTGGCCCTGGCCGCATCTGGTGCGATGCTTGCCTCGGGCGCAGCCTTTGGTGCTGACAAGACCAAAGCCTGCTTCATCTATATCGGCCCCACAGGGGACTTTGGCTGGACCTATCAGCACGATCAGGGTCGTCTCGATGTGGAAAAGGCGCTCGGCGACAAGGTCGAGACCGCCTATCTGGAAAACGTGCCGGAATCGAGCGAAGCCCAGCGCCCGATTGAGAATTTTGCGCGCTCCGGCTGCGACATCATCTTCACCACGTCGTTCAACTATATGGACCCAACCAACAAAGCGGCCAAAAAGTTTCCGAAGGTGAAGTTCGAGCATGCCACCGGCTACAAGCGCGAACATGCCAATGTTTCGACCTACAATTCGAAATTCTACCAAGGCCGCTACGTGCAGGGGCAGATCGCTGCCAGCATGTCGAAAACTGGTGTGGCCGGTTACATCGCTTCCTTCCCCATTCCGGAAGTTGTGCGCGGCATCAACTCCTTCATCTTGGGAGCGCAGACCGTCAATCCTGACTTCAAGTTGAAGGTTGTGTGGGTTTCCACATGGTTTGATCCTGCCAAGGAAGCCGACGCCGCCAAGGCGCTGATCGACCAGGGCGTCGACATCATCACCCAGCACACCGATTCCACCGCCGCTATGCAGGTGGCTGCCGAGCGCGGCATCAAGGCATTCGGCCAGGCATCTGACATGATCAAGTTTGGTCCGAAGACCCAGCTGACCTCGATCATCGACGACTGGGGTCCATACTACGTGAAGCGCGTGAAAGCCGTCATGGATGGAACATGGGAGCAGGCTGACACCTGGCACGGCATGGCGGAAGGTCATGTTGTCATGGCGCCATACACCAACATGCCCGACGATGTTGCCAAGGCTGCGGCTGAAACCGCTGCCAAGATCAAGTCGGGTGAGCTGGAACCCTTCACCGGTCCAATCACCAAGCAGGACGGTTCGGAATGGCTGAAAGCCGGTGAAAAAGCCGATATCGGCACCATGCTCGGCATGAACTTCTATGTGAAGGGCGTTGACGACAAGCTGCCTCAGTAAGGGCTGATCATGGTCTCGGCATCGTGCTGGTTCGCGGTGCTGATGACCTGACACAAAAATCAGAAGCGGGATTGCAAAACCCGCTCTTGAAATCTCAATCCAATTGCCACATAGGCATTTGATACGGTTGTAGGGTTTTCGAATCCTGCCCGTCAGAGCGGACAGGTGGCCGAGTGGTTGAAGGCACCGGTCTTGAAAACCGGC
>JBCCGR010000045.1:0-37131 GCA_039029195.1 Pseudomonadota bacterium | reverse complement strand
TGGCTTGATGAGGACACGGACGTTGAAACCGCACGAGGTGTGCTGAAACACAATCGCGGATCGGAGCTTGTCAGCTATCGTGTGGGGCGTGAGGTCAACTCCAGCCGGGCGAAGGGTGCGGGGTTGGCTGAGGCAACTGAACAGGGTGTAGGGCCGCTTTGAGCCCAAAGTGCCAAATGCTGCGAAGTCTACAAACTGGCGCTATATTTGCTTTTCAGATACACTTGGAACTTGCAAACGAAGCGCTCGCAATGGCCTACTCAAAGAAACTACTTGCGCAACTTGGTAAGCCGCAGGGCTTGCTTGGCCGCTTAATTTTGCGACGATTGAACCGTGTCAATGAGGGAATGAACAGCCGTACGCTTGAACTGCTCGCATTGCAAAACAACGATCACATATTGGAAATCGGGTTTGGGGGAGGCGCACTCATAGCTGAAATACTTGCGAAAGGACGTTGCGCGCGGGTGGCGGGCGTTGATATCTCTCCACTAGCGGTTACTCAGGCCCAAAAGCGATTCCGTACGGATATCGCCAAGGGATCTGTTGAGTTTTTGCAAGGCGGCCAATCTGACCTGCCGTACCCAGAGAGTTCGTTCACAAAGATCTGCTGTGTCAACGTGATCTACTTCTGGACGGATCTTTCCTCAATGCTGTTCGAGGTTTTTCGAGTTTTGAAGCCAGAGGGGATACTGATTCTGAGCTACGCTGAAGGTGCACCCAACAAACTAGCGCGGTTTCCAGCTGCCGAGGTGGAGGCCAAACTAGCTGAGATCGGATTCGACAACATGTGCACCGTGGATGGGCATGATATTGAAAACGGAACCTACCATTGCACGTCAGCCAAAAAGCCGAATTGACCGTTACTTAGCGTACGCCCAACGAAACAGTGCCACGCCACTTGCTATCAGAAAACAGCCTAAGACCCGATCCCGCAAACGTATGATTGCGGCTGATGGTGCTACGACCCCAAGTAAGTACCCAGCCACCGCATATGCCAGCAAACTGATCGCGAAAATCGCCAGATACAGCGCGCCAAAAGCGGCGATTTGCTTGGAATAGGGTTCCCCCGGAACCACGAAACCAGGAAGGAACGCAGTGTAAAATAACAAAGCTTTGGGATTGGTCATCGAGGTCAAAAAGGCTTGCGCCATCAGTTTCGAGTGCGGGAACCTATGCGTATCGATATGGATTTCGTTTGAGTTGCGTGAAAACACATAACTTGCGCCCAACCACACCAAATAGGATCCGCCGATAATCTTGAACCAAAACAGCCCATTTTGGGTGAGGTTCAAAATCTGGCCAAAACCGATGGCCACAACGGCAATCATGGCGGAGTTCGCAGCAACAGCCCCAAGGATCAGCATTACCGGACGCCTAACATCCCGGCTGGCCGAGTGAGCAAGAACAAGAAGGGTGGAAGGACCGGGTGCAGCGCAGACAAAAACCGCGGCGGTAAGAAAGAGAGAAATTGCCGGATAGCTCATTGAACCAGAGTAGCACGATCTCGACAGTTGAGACAGATTTGGTCTTACCGTTACATACTTTTACCTCGATTGTTGCAATGTGCCAAAACCAGCCCTTGTTTCACGTTAAACGAAGGACAGCAAAGTTCGCCTTCCAATCCTTCAATCGTGTTCCGATAGGTCTTTGCTCATTAGAATCCATTCGCCCTTGGAGTCTGACCCTGGAAAGGTGACAAAATCGCGACGCTCCACTTCCGTATAGCCCAGGCGCTTATATAAACGCCGAGCGTCTTTGTTGAAGCTTCCGACCATTAACGTCACAGCATTGGCTCCGATGGCTCGAGATCGTGCGTCGACGTCCTTTAGCAATGCTGATCCCGCACCTTTGCCCTGTTCTTCATGTAACACCGCAACGGCTGCCGTGTACCAGTTCCCCTCAGAGACAGCCTTTAATTCGGAAAGAGGCTGAATGACCCTTTCAGTCTCGGACTGCGGCATTGTAAAATCTGCAGGTTGAATGATGTAGCCGTTAAGACCACCGAGCAATTGACCGCCACGTTCTGCTACTCTCCAATTTGAGTAGTGCAACGTATGTTGTGCGTCATTCTGTATTGCCTGACGACACAGCCCTAAAGGGGCAATTCCATTTTGTTCTGAAGCCCTGAATAGAAAGGACGTCAAACGTCGTGTCGCCATATCGGCAAGTATCGCAAAATCGGACGCGTCGCTCGGCTTGCCGTCTCGAATTTTGATGGCTGCAACCACTACGCTTCACTCCATTCGTTTGAGGAACAACATTAGCGTCTCGGACTAGTCACGGTAGGTCCAATTCGTCCAAAACGATGGCCTTCAAAATTGAGCAACCAGATCTGTCGATTGACAAACCGGTCTGCAGGTAACCGTCAACACCTTGGGCAACGGACGTCCGAACCGAGCCCATAATCATGGATGTTACACAGCCTATGATTGACTACTTTCGCATGAATTGAATCAAACCGGTCTAAATGGCACGCTCTGCTATAATGTCGCCATCATCCCTACGGCCCACCTCTTTGAAGCCGTATCTGGCGTAGACCTTCTTCGCTGCCGTGTTCTTCGGATCGTAGTAGATGTCCACTAACCTGCATCTATTGTGCGATCGGATTTCGTCTAGCACCAAGCCCATAGCGATTTTGCCAATCCCTTTGTTTTGTTGGCTTCGGTCAATCATAAATCGCCAAATTGTGCACTCGTCTTCATCAAAATCTCCGGCCTCTCCAAACTGGTACATCAAGAAGCCCACAGCTTTCCCGTCCAAGCAAATGGCTCTCGGATGAAACGTTTCAGACAGCGTAGATTCTGCGATGGAGTATACGTTCGAAGGCAGATTGCCTTTCTGAAATGGCTCCAATTCAAGCTCGATGACATCATCAAAATTTTCTCGGGCGATCCTTATCAGCGTGACATTCAACATTTTTGCACCCCGGCAGTTGTACGAGCCTAACTGCATTCTCCAGCGTTGAATACTATGACAATAGCGGACTTCCCCAGACAAATCTGAAAGGTTCGCTTTGTCCGCTGAGCTCTAATTCGGACTCGACTGGCTGAGCCAATTGTGAATGGCGGCTTCAGGGAAATTGAGCCACTAATTGCCCTAACCGATAAACGTCAGCAACAGGCCAGTTCCGCTGTTTGCAATCTCACATAGCTACGCCAAACATCCATCCCGAAGCCATGGAACCGCTTACGGCCAGGGCGAGGTAGAGAAGAAACGGCTTCATCCGCAAAACCGGAAAGATCGCCATCGCACCCCAAACGCTTACGACACCACCCGAAACAAGGAACGCCATTCCGGCTCCGAGTGACATACCGTGTTCCAAAAGGGAGCGCGTAAGCGGCATTGCGGCATATCCGTCGAGGTAGATGGGACCACCGACCAGGACTGCAAGCGGGATGGCGAAGGCGCTGTCGCTGCCGACATATGAGGCTATGAAGGTGGGTTCCAGCCAGGCGTTCAGAAGATGCTCCGCTGCGAAAGCAGGGATGAGAACGATGAGGATCAAACGTGCGACGGACCGCGCATCTTTCCAGAACCGCGCGCGTCGTTCGGATGATCGCCAGATACGTGGATAAAAACGATCCGTTGTGGAGCCGCATCCACCGCAAGATACCCCCAACGATCCGACGATCCGGTTTGACCTCAACGCATTTCGTGCCCATTCACGATCCGCAAAGATATTGGTTGCGGCACCCCCAAGCAGCCCCAGACCGATGGCGGACAAGGTCTTACCAACCGCGAATTCCCAGCCGAGAATCGCCGCTGTTGCTGATAGCATTGGCGGAGACGTAATCGGGGAGGCCAGCCAGAATGCCATTACCGGGGCCAAGGGAATTCCCGCGGCAAGAAGGCCGGCCATCAGTGGCAGTACTGTCACTCCACAAACTGGAAGAAATGCGCCGACCACCGTGGCAGCCACAATCGTTTGAATAGTGCGTCCCTGAAAAATGGATGCAACCCGGTTGCCCGCGCCGCTGGCTGTCATCCATGCTGCAAGCAGTACACCCGGAATGATCATCGGCGCGACATGAACGATACCGACACCCACGATCCAGCTTGTTTCGAGCGCCAGTTCTGGCTGCCAAAGCACAAGGACGAGAGGCGTCACAACGAGAAGGGCGTAGATGTGGCCTACCCCAGATTTTGCGATTCGCATGATTTCACTGACGGACATAACAATCTCCTTCGCCCCGAAGATAGGCTCTGGAGATTCATATGAGAAACGAGTAGTTTGTGTATCAGCCATCGGAATTTTAAATGATATGAAGCATCTGAACAGTGATCACCTCCGCACATTTCTTGCGATTGAGCGGGCTGGCAGCGTGACAGGCGGAGCGGAGCGCATCGGACGTTCGCAATCAGCCACGAGTCTGCAAATCCACCAGCTCGAAGACGTCGTCGGCAAGCCTCTGTTCGAACGGCATGGGCGTGGTGTCGTGCTCACGGCGGCTGGTGAGCTGCTTCGGCCTGTCGCGCGCGAGGTCGTTGGGTCGCTCGACCGGATGCTCGCAGACTTACGCGGTGAAAGCCTCACCGGACGCCTTCGGATCGGAATGCCCGATGACCACGGGCGCACGGTTCTGACCGGCATCGTGGCCGACTTCGCGAGCCTGCACCCAAAGGTTGAACTGGAGGTGCAGTGTGCCCTAGGTGTGGGATTCGAGAGCGCGCTTGCGTCCGGAACCCTCGATCTTGCCGTGTTCGACGTCGCCAGCCCGCACAAGAGTCAGGAAATTCTTCGCGAAAGCACGCTCGTATGGCGAGGCCGCCCGGACCAGAATTTCGATAAGGCAGACCGCTTGCCAGTGGCGCTATTCGACAGAAGCTGCTGGTGGCGCGACATTGCTATTTCGAGCCTGGAAACCTCCGGGCGTTCGTTTGAAGTCGTCTTCACCAGCGAAAGCTCGTTTGGGATTCGCGCTGCCGTTGAGACCGGCATCGCTGTCGGCTTGCTCAGCACCGAGAAAAATCTGACCGGACTTGAATCAGTCGATGGTCTGAGCGCGCGTCATCCGACATTCCTTGTTCTCCAGCAAGGATCCGGAAGCGTCGGGCCGGTTTGCGACGCGATGAGTGAGGCCATAAGAAGAGCCTTCTTGGATTAAGCCGACACCCGGAAATTGGGCATTTCTCCACTGTCCGCTTAGTCGATCCTCCGGACCTCTTACCAATTTATCAGACGCAAGGAGCCAATTACGGCTTCGGAGAAATCGGACTTAAAATCTCCCCAACCGTCGAACCGCAGCTTTGGGCCATGAGTAGCAGCAACGTTCGAGCCAGTTCAGATTTTCTCGATCACAGCTTCGAGCCCAACTAAGACATTGGCCCTTTATGGTGGTTTGGATGGTTAAGGTTCAATCAGCGCAAATTCCAGTTTTCTCGTTGTTTCGCATCACGGCTAGCAACGTGTATCTCTGCGCATATCCGCAGGTCTGTTGACTGTGCTCTGTTGTTGTGAGCGAGCGCTGCTTACTATTTTTGTCGCTGCGTACTATGCAGACAGCGGCTTTAGGCCAAACCGCACGTGTGAAATCAGGATTAGACCCGTTGAGAACCCGAGTCATCATCTTTCTCACGCTCCTCATATTCGGATCCGTCCTTGCACTGTTTTTCAGCGCATTCGCGTTCTTTCGCGCCGACGAACTTGAGCAGGCCAAATCGCGCCTTTCTTTGTTTAGCGGTTCCCTGTCGGACACGCTCAAGCGCTTTGAATATCTACCGCACATTCTCTCTAAAGACCCGCTGGTCGTGACGGCGCTCAAGAGCGGCGACGCTGGCATGTTAAATGTTCGATTTCAGATCTTTGCAGAACGGTCCGGATTGGAAGCCATCTATTTGATGGATAAAGCGGGACTGGTGATAGCCGCGTCCAACCACAATCAGAAACCCACATTCGTAGGGAACAATTACGGCTTTCGACCATACTTCAAATCATCACTTGCTGGCTCTGCGGGACGCTTCTTCGGCGTTGGCGCGACGACCGGGCGACCAGGCTATTTCTTCTCTGAACCCGTCCTTGGAGAAACCGGAACAATTGAGGGCGTTCTGGCGGTCAAACTGGACATGAGCGAGTTCCAGCGTTCCTGGGAATCGAACGGCGATAACGTCCTCGTCACCGACGAAAACGGGATCGTTGTAATCGCGACCAATGCCCAATGGCTCTACAAATCTATCAAGGCGCTTCCTTCGGAACAGCTAACGCAAATTCGCGACAGTCGACAGTTTGGTCGCCACCCAATCGACCCATTGAACTGGTCGCCGGAAGGCGACAGCATAGCCTTCGAGAACAAACGCTATCTCCAGGTTCGTGATGCAAAAACGGATCAAGGCTGGATGATCCGATTGTTGCAGGTTGAAAGCCGCGTTTTGGAACGTGCGATCTCAACGACCATGGTGTTCGGTTCCGCCCTCATTGTTCTGGTTTTGATTGCGACCTATCTGAGATCAACCCGCGTCCAGCAGGCGTTGCAACGCTCGGAAGCGGACCGTGAAGAGTTGCAGCAGGCCAATCTTGATCTCGAAGAGGCCCACCGCGAGTTGAAACGCACTGGCCAGCTCGCCGCTCTTGGTCGTGTTGCGGCCTCGGTCACCCATGAGTTGGGGCAGCCTCTGTCGGCGCTCAAAAACTATCTCAGCGCTGGAGAAATCAGTGGTGAATTCAAGCGCGACGAAATGATGCCCAAGATCGATCGCGTCATTGTCCGGGTCGAAAACATCGCCAAGGAATTACGGTTTTTCACCCAACCCCAGCCGGAAGATGAAACGGTTTTTGATCTCAATGATGCGGTGAGAGCGGCGCTGGAGCTGGTTCGCCACGATGCAAGCCTGTTGGGATGCGAAATCAGCGTGGATCTCCATGCCTCCGAACTGCCAGTCTCGGGAAATCAATTGCGGTTTGAGCGGGTGATCATCAATCTCGTCAAAAATGGGGTCCAGGCTTCCGCAGACGGGCCGCAACGGGAGTTGGCCATCAAAACCCGACTCGATGGCCCCAATATATGCTGTGAAGTTTCCGATACGGGACCTGGCCTTGGCGATCTCAGCTTCGATGATCTGAAGGAGCCTTTCCTAACCACCAAACCTTCGGGCAAAGGCATGGGGCTGGGACTTTCGATCGTCGCGCAAATCGTCGCTGAGCATCGCGGTGACCTGAGCTGCAAAAACCTTGATGGAAAAGGGGCACTTTTCTGCGTCAGCGTGCCGAAAGCGGCAACCCTCAACGCGTCAACCGGCGTTCATCAGATGATCGAGACCAGCCATGGGTAAAGCCACAATTCTTGTGATCGATGATGACCGCGAGTTGCGCGATTCACTTCAGCTTTTGCTTCAAAAGGACGGCTTTGACGTTGCGACCCAATCGGGGGCACGCGATACCGAAACCTATCTTCAGAACAATGATGTGGATGCGGTGTTGTGCGATGTGCGCATGCCCGGAGTTACCGGCCTGGAACTTTTGGAACGGCTGGGGCCGGACCCGAGTGTTCCATTGGTCCTGATGTCGGCCCATGGCGATATCGCAATGGCTGTTGAAGCGGTCCACAATGGTGCCTTCACCTTCCTTGAAAAGCCGTTTGATCCGCGCCAACTGCTTGGCGTGCTCGCTCGCGCGAGTGAGCATGGCCAGTTGCGCAAGAGCGAACAAAGGCTCCGCGAACGTCTCAACGAATTGGGAAGTCTCGACCGTATTCTGATTGGCGAAAGCCCGGCGGTGATGAAAGTTCGCAACGATATCGCCGACATCGCTGAAAGTCCGGCAAACGTCCTCATTGCTGGCGAAACAGGCACCGGCAAGGAACTGGTGGCACGCGCCATTCACGACCTCAGCGCCAATTCAGCCGGGCGTTTCGTGGATGTGAACTGTGCCATCGCTTCAGATGGTGCCTTTGAGCAGACGCTGTTTGGTGCCAAAAATGGGCAGACCGGACTGCTGCTTGGCGCTGACAGCGGCACATTGTTTCTCGATGAAATCGGCACCATGCCACTGGTGTTTCAACCCAAATTGTTGCGGGCGATTGAAAGCCGTCAATTCTACGCAGTGGGTAGTGACGAACCAACAAAATCCGATTTCCGACTGATTGCAGCTTCGGGCACTGATCTTGGCGAGATGGTCGCTGAAGGGAATTTCCGTCAAGACTTGTTGTTTCGCCTCAATACCATTGTCCTTGAATTGCCACCGCTTCGAACGCGGGGCGAGGATATTGCCCTGCTCTACACCCATTTTCTCAATCATTTTTCGAGCGTTTACGGCATCGAAGCGCCATCGTCGACCGCCGAAGATCTATCGACCGTTCTTGCCTATGAGTGGCCTGGCAATGTGCGTGAGTTGCGCAATGTCTGTGAACGCCAATTGCTTCTGTCGCAGCGCGAGCGCGCCTCGGTCTCCGACGCTATTCGGTTTGGCAAGGAATTCAGCGGAATGCCCGAGACCCTGCGCGAAGCGGTGGCCACTTTTGAACGCCAACTGATCTCCCGGGCATTGATCAAAAATGCTGGACGCATGGATGATGTGGCGGACGAGCTTGGAATCGGCCGCCGAACGCTCAACGAAAAAATCGTGAAGCTTGGCATCGATAAAGATACCGTTCTCGCGCCTTAGTGTATCCATTTTAGTCGCTGTCATTGCGACCTTCAGGGCCGCAATCCACTGTTTTACCTCTGCTTTTAGATCCCGGCCCTGAAGGCCGGGGTGACGAGCGCAAATAGATGCTTCCACACAAACTCGGTGAAGCCCGGAGCTTCCGGCAACCAACTACCAATTTTCAGACCCCTGCGGATTTCTGCAGTGTGGTTTTTCTGAATTGGGCAATTTTCTTCATATTCCTCCGCCTCCACACAAACGTATTCAGAATTCACCGGCGTTTGTGCCGGTCCTGTGGAGGATTCTATGAAAAAAGAACTGAAAGTTGCGCTGCTGGGCAGCGCAGTGTCGCTTGCTGTTGCTTCTGAAGCTCTGGCGGTTGAATGGAACGTTTCGCTTTGGGGCAAACGCCGTGCATTCACCGAGCATGTTGAAAAACTTGCTGAGCTGGTTTATGCCAAGACCAATGGCGAATTCAAGCTGAACATTTCATACGGTGGTTTGTCGAAGAACCGGGAAAACCTCGATGGTATTTCCATTGGTGCGTTTGAAATGGCTCAGTTTTGCGCCGGTTATCACCGTGACAAAAACCCGACCATCACTGTTCTTGAACTGCCGTTCTTGGGCGTAAGCAGCCTTGAGGAAGAACGCAAGATTTCAATGGCCGTGTACAAGCACCCGGCCGTTCAGAAAGACCTTGCCCGTTGGAATGCATCTTTGCTGATGCCTTCGCCACTGCCTCAGTACAACATTGTTGGTGTTGGCGATGCTCCCAAAGCACTCGGCGATTTCAAGGGCTTAACCGTTCGCGCAACCGGCGGCATTGGCAAGGCCATGCAGGCTGTTGAAGCTGTGCCAACCTCAATGTCTGCAACGGAAGTTCGTCAGGCTCTGGATAGTGGCGTCGTAAAAGCTGTTGCCTTTGCACCGCACGCACACATGTCATTTGGCACCGTTGAAACCGGCAAATGGTGGACGACAAACCTGAACCCAGGCACCGTGAATTGCCCGGTTGTCGTCAATACCGACGCTCTCAACGGCCTTTCTGCGGCACACAAGGAAGCGCTGCTTGGTTCGGTTGACGAAGCACTCGACCACTACATTGCGAGCTACAATGGCAAGACCATGGATGCGTGGGGCCCTAAGCTCGAAGAAAAGGGAATTCAGAAGATTACCTTTTCTGACAATGAAATTGCTGCGTTCAAAAAGGCTGTGGCCGCTCCTGCAGCCGAAGCCTGGATCAAGGACAACACAGCAAAAGGCATACCCGCCAAGGAACTCTATGATCTCGTAACCGGCATGGTCGGGAAATAGAACGCCTCCCAAGCGTCGCACCGGGCTTTCCTCTCCCGGTGCGATGATCTTTCCCTCATGCCTGATCCGGAACTCCCGAGCATCCTTAAGCTCAAACTTGGGCGTCTCCCGGTCTTTCGGTCCCACAGTTTGCTCGGCTCAGACGTGCGTGAGCGTCATCTGAAAACGTCTGCCCTTCTTTCAAGGCGATGAAAATCAGGCTCTCAGAGGCTTTAAAAAATGGCCAGTTTCTCCAACATCAACACCGACAACAGCACACTCAGCCGGATCGATCAAACTCTGTTTCGAATCGAAGGCTGGATGGCGCTCATCAGTGGATTGGCCGTTTTCAGCCTAATCATTCTGGCCGTCCTATCGGTTTCGGGGCGCAACTTCTTCAACCAGCCGCTTCCCGGTTATGTGGACTGGATTGAGCAAGCCATGCCGCTGATTGCCTTCACGGGCATTGCCTATGTGCAGCGCCTTGGCGGTCACATCCGGATGGATCTTGTGATTGGCGCGTTTCGGGGCCGGTTCCTGTGGCTTCTGGAACTGATCAGCGTGATCATCATTCTAGCCGTCATGCTGTTGCTCGCGTGGGGCTCCTACGAACATTTTGCCCGCAGCTTCGATTTCAATGCTCCTCTATGGAGCCGCGATTCTTCAATGGATATCGCCATTCCGCTTTGGCCCGCCAAGCTGATTGCCCCGGTCGCCTTTTCTGTTCTTTGTTTGCGCCTTGTTTTGCAATTCTGGGCCTATTGCCGAGCCCTTGTGCAAGGGGCTGAAAACCCCATTGCTGTTCCAATTATCGAAAATGCCGCCGAAGCCGCCTCCAAGGAAGCCGCCTCCGTGTCCGGCTTCGACGAAACCCGAGGCTAAATCACAATGACTCCGACCGAAATTGGCATAGTTGTCAGCGCCATCATGCTGGTGGGTGTGGTGCTTGGCATGCGCGTTGCCTTTGCGGCAGCACTTGCGGGTATTTTGGGATTGGTCTGGATCTTCTGGGCCAAAAAAGGATATGATGGCGGCCAGCTTTGGTGGGCCATCGGCATTGCAGCCAAGACGGCTGGTCAGGTGCCCCATTCCAAAGTGTCATCGCAGGCACTCTCGCTCATCCCGACATTTATTCTGATTGGCTATCTTGCCTACTATGCGGGGCTCACACGCGCCCTGTTTGAGGCAGCCAAGAGCTGGCTCGGCTGGTTGCCGGGCGGGCTGGCGGTCGCGACCGTATTTGCAACTGCCGGCTTTGCCGCAGTTTCAGGGGCTTCGGTCGCGACCTCTGCAGTTTTCGCACGCATCGCAATCCCGGAAATGCTGCAGGTCGGCTACGACAAGAAATTTGCCGCAGGTGTTGTCGCTGCAGGGGGAACGCTTGCATCCCTTATCCCGCCTTCAGCAATTCTGGTCATCTATGCGATTATTGTGGAGCAGGATGTTGGACTGCTCCTGCTGGCGGGCTTTTTGCCGGGCGCGGTTTCAACTCTCATTTACGGTGGGCTGGTCGTCGGCATGGCGCTGTTATTCAAGAACTTCGGCCCACCAATCAAAGGTTTCACCTGGTGGGATCGCCTGAAAACCCTACCCGGCGCGCTTCCCGTCTTTGCCGTGGTGCTCATTATCATCTGCTTCGTCTACAACCCATTCGGTGAAGATGCCTGGGGCACGCCAACTGAAGGCGGTGCAATTGGTGTCTTCATCGTGTTCTGCATGGCGGTGCTGCGCGGCATGCGGTGGACTGAACTCAAAAGCGCGCTGATTGAAACCGCAAAGCTCTCGGTGATGATTTTTACCATCATCTGGGGCGTGTTGATCTACGTGCGCTTCCTTGGCTTTGCTGATCTTCCAAACGCGTTTGCGGGCTGGATCTCATCGCTTGATCAGTCTCCCATGCTCACCCTGATCTTCATCCTGCTGGCCTACGCCGTGCTTGGGATGTTCATGGATGCAATAGGAATGCTGCTTCTTACCTTGCCTGTGGTTTATCCGGCTGTGATGGCGCTCAACGGTGGTGAGGCCGTCAGTGCTGCTGACAGCACCTTTGGCATGAGCGGAACCATGTGCGCGGTCTGGTTCGGTATTTTGGTGGTGAAAATGGCGGAGCTCTGTCTGATCACCCCTCCGATTGGACTCAACTGTTTCGTTGTTGCCGGCGTGCGAGATGATCTTTCGGTGCAGGATGTCTTCAAGGGCGCATCACCCTTCTTCGTGGCTGATGCTGCAACCATTGCTACGCTGATTGCCTTCCCGGCCATCGTGCTATATCTGCCGAGTTTGCTGGCGGGATAGGTTGGTGAAGCAGTTGATCGGCCAACCGACTCTCAATTTTGAGTTGATCAAAAACTATTATTGAACTCCATCGTCCGCATGTCGCAATTAACCCAATACGGTATTTTAGGTGCTTTGAACGGCATGGTTCAAACTCCCGTTGCCTATTTCCGGTTGAAAGAAGGAATAGGAAGCTGGAAGAAGCTATAGGCACAAGTTAACCTTAGTTCATGAATGATCTTTGCGGAGTGCGAAGGGAGCGAGTTCGTTGGAATCAACCCAAAGCTGGCGTCAGGAAAATTTGTGAATTGGTTGTTGTATCCATGCAAGCAACCATTCAAAGAACGGGATTGTGTTTAGCATCTGCAAAACACGTGAAGTGCTTTCGTTGCACTTAAGTTTGACTCAGGACATACTAGGCGCATGGCAAAGAAAGACCATGACACGTACATCGCTGAATCACCTGAGAAGTTTCGAGCTCTTCTGGGAAATTTGCGTTCACAGCTGTCGCGGGCACTGCCCGATGCGGAAGAAGTAATCAAATATGATATGCCCGGTTTTCAAATCGAAAATAAAATCGTGGCTGGCTATGCAGCATTCAGCAAACAATGCGGTCTTTACGTTGACCCAGATGCTATTGCCGCCCATGCTGAGGAAATCGCAGCGTTGAACCTAAAGGCAACCAAGACGGGGGTCACATTTTCCGAAAAGAAACCAATTACCGACGAGGTTGCTGAGAACCTAGCGGTAGCTTCTCGGATTGCAAAAGGATTGTAGTTTCTGCCTCCGGCCCACGGCGGCCATTAGCTGCGCCGAAGCAATTTTTGTAATACGTTAGCCAAACCAGACATTGAGAAATTCAATTGGAAAACCGTATCAATTTTGGATGGGCAAACTTTGCCGCCGATTAGCTAATCTTCGCCAAAGTCTACGGTTCTTCCGGCGGCCAGCTACGAGTATCTTCGCATTTACGCCAATTTTCCACCCATGCAGGAAGGGCTGGCACTTCTTCTGTTATACGAATTTCAGCCAGGAATTCTTCTATTGGTATGCGTTCCCGACCTTTCCTTGCACAAGCGCGATACAAAATACTGGCATGACACATTTCGTTTCGCCAGATTGTATGGTGGAGGTAAACAAACTTCTCATCACAACCAATGGCAGATGACTTCATAGTGTAGCGGCGAAAGGGGAGAATTCTGCGCTGCCACCTGACGGTGGCCCCCGCCATAGAGAGTTGCCACTTTTTCCTCAATATCACTCCAATCAATCCGCCACGCAAAGCGAGTGGGAAGCGGCCAAGGTCTGTAAATGTTAAGACGCGGCCATTATTCATCTCACCAAACATATCTACGTCCCAAGGCATACAATAGTGATAAGACGTATGTTCCTCCCAAGCTTCCAACTTCGGCTGCTGCGCTGCAATGATCATTTGCCAAATCAGCCTTCCGAACGGGTACATTTAACTCTCCAACCAGGACACAATCATCCGCCTAACTGAGGTTGAACTCAATTTCTTGGTGAATTTCGGCACATCCTATTCGCGATAATCGTGGAAGGATAGCGGACATTCAAGCACAGCGCAGCCTTCGGAAAAGTGGGCTCATTCCGGGAGTTGGCTGCATCGCGACATCACTTCTAAGGCATCGTCGCTAGCGGCCCTTTGCGGACATTGGGCGGCTTCAAAATCTTTCAGACCGATTTCCAGATAGCTGCCATTCACCAGCGACTCCTATTGATCGCGGGTAATGGCTGCTCGGCGGACGAAACGAACATTGGTTCTGAGCCATTGAATGTCCGATTTCAAAGTCAGTGCTTGAGACAAAGATAAATAGTGCAACTTTTCGTAGTGTTGCTCTACACGAGACGTATGAGCGGATAGTCGTGCATTCAGAGGTGAGTCAATTGGCCAACCGCTGTCGTTTCTGCACACCGACTAACCTCGTTTGTTTGTATGGGGCGTCAATTGCCCATTTTGGCCTTGTCGGTGAAGATGCGATCCCACACGTAGATAAAGTTGCCGCTGTGAACTTGTGGAAACAAATGCATCGTCGGAACAAGAGCGGTCAGCTGTCCTCCGGCAGTATCACGACGGGCCAATGCAAATTCGAAGTGCAAGTCGAAGTTTGGGGGCAGTCCCATTCGCATATCTGCAATTGACACTTCACTCGAGTTTTCAGCAAAGCGATAAAAACCCTTTGAAAAACTGATAACGTTCTCAGCGCGGTCTTTGTTGGGTAGCTCAGTAATTTTATTGCTTTGGCGTTCCATCACAGCAAAATCGATGGGTTTGCTAACATCATCGAGAAGAGATCTAATGCCGTAATGCACCTTGTCACCCTCTCGAACCAGAACATACCAAAGCAGGGAGTTGCCAAATGTTGGAGACGCAAATAGCTGGTCAATGAAGATTCCATTGGATGCCATTTGCTCTTTGGCTTGCTCTTTGATTGTATTTTGAGCAACAAGCCCCCAACCCAGATAAAGACTGGACACCATCAATGCACCCATCGTCACGCGTCGGCATACAGCTTGAAGTCGACTCGATTTGGTTGACCCACGCAAAAACACCCAAATCGTGGCGACCAGCAACGGAAGTGTGACAATCGGGTCTATGATGGCCACCGATCCCAAACCAATTGGGTCCTTTGGAAGTAAAGGTATAACGTCAGAGATCAGCCAGAAAATCTGGGTGCCGTAGATGGTCATTGCGTCAAGCAAAATATGGGTGAAGAATACCAAAGTCACCATCAGCACCATGCGGCCTGGCACGGTACGGGCAGAACTATTCAGACGACTTATTGCCACGCCGATTGGTACCGCCGCCAAACCCGTTACAAAAAATGAGTGCGACCAAGAGCGGTGCAGCACATATGCGTCTATCGGATCTGTATGTTGGATCAGGACATCAAGGTCTGGCAGCGTTCCGAGGCCAATCCCCCACAAGGCGGCATTTCGACCAAGATGTTTTCCGCCTACAGCGTAGCCCACTGTTGCACCCAAAGCGGCCTGTGTCAGTGAATCCAAGAGTAATTCCCCTCAACAATCAAAATGAGATTGGCGGCACCAAGGATTTCAAAGAAGTCGGCAACTCTGTCGGACATAGTGTCTGAGCAGTGGAGTTTAAGCCTTGTCCCGCGCAAAAGTATGGATGACGTCCATCACAGCTTTGACGTGCTGAGCGTTGAGCGCTGAAGGGTGAGGGTCAGCGAATTGACCGCTATCGTTGTCAAAATAAGTTCCTGACGCATCGGCAAACTGCTGTCCCAAGGCAGCATCAACTAGGATGTCGGCCCCGATACTCAGGTCCTTTCCTTCAACGCCGAAGCCTTCTTTGACCATCTTGGAGGCCAACAACGAACCAGGATTGACGGCGACCATAACTGGCCCTTCCGCCAATTCTTTAGCCCATTCGCGTGTCCAGATAGTGATGGCAAGTTTGCTTTGCGCATAGGCGCTCATCTCATCAAGCTTGATTTTCCCGAGCAAGGCACTTGGATCAACGGAGGCTTGGGCAGCCGACGAAAGGTTCACAACACGACCATCTTTCGGAATGATCGGCAACAGCATTTGGGTCAGGATATACGGTGCGAAGGTGTTGACCATGAAACGGATGTCGAGACCGTTCTCAAGAATTGGGTTGGGTGCTTTCAGAACACCGGCATTGTTGATGAGCACATCCAGCTTTTTGTGCTTTTCTTCAATTGCGGCGGCCAACGCTTTTACATCATTCACATCCGACAAATCCGCAGAATGGGTGTCGGCCTTGGCGCCAACCTCGACTGCGGCTTTTTCAAGCTTCTGTTGATTGCGGCCATGCAGTAAGACCGTGTGACCTTCAGCGGCAAGCTTCTTTGCCGCCAGCAAGCCGATGCCATCCGTCGAACCGGTGATGAGAATGGTTTTGGTCATGATTGTTTCCTTAGGTCAGTGGAAGCTCGGCAGGATTTCATCTGCAAGTCGCTTCAATGTTGTGTCGATAGTCGCCTGGTTAAATCGAAGATTCAGCGCGACATGGTTGACGCCGAGAGTTTCAATCTCCTGCAAGTATTTGCGGAGGAAGGCTGTTCCTGATCTGAATCCCAGATGGATAGGCTGCGGTCCGGCATCATGCTCAGACACCAAGTCCACATAAAGCGATTGCATGACAGGTTTGTCTTCAAGGCCAGCTTCCGCGATACGATTGCGATAGTCCGCAATCACTCGGCCTTGAGAGGCGACGTCCCTTGGATAGGTGATCCAGCCATCGCCGTGCTGTGCCAGCCAATCTGGCGATTGCTGGCTCCCACCCGTGACTAGCATTGGAACGCGACCAGCGACGGGTTTTGGAAGCACGTCCATATTGCCAGACAGCGTGCCCAGTTTGTTTTCGTGATTTGGGTAGGTCTCCGCAGCGGCTCTGATATAGTCAAAACTTTCCCGAAACCGCTCGCCGCGATCCGGATAGCTCATGTTGAGCGCCGGATACTCCTCGGGACGGTCGCCGGATGCGACGCCCAGCAGCAGCCTGCCTCCCGAAAGCACATCGGCAGAAGCTGCAGCCTTGGCTACGTGGGCTGGATGCCTTAGTGGCAGGATGATGCTGGCTGTGCCCAGCGCAATGTTCTGCGTGGCCGTTGCCAGCGCTCCCAGATACACAAACGGGTCAAACAATTGTCCGGCATCGCCGAAGGACGGAACGTTGAAGGGGACGTCGCGCAACCACAGCGCGGCGAAACCTAAGCCGTCTGCAAGCTGCGCACGTTCCAGGTGGCGCTCCAATGTGGGCACGGCAGAATTGGCGTGTGCTTCGATGGGTGTCACAAGCCCCAGGCTCAACCGGCCGGGTTGGAAGACCGAGTTGTAGGCGCGGTTGATATTTGCAAACGTGTTAGCCTTTACCGAGTCCAGCATGTTGGGTCCTTTCAAACCTTGGTCCCGGATCAATATCGAACCAGGGTGCGGCTCTCGATGCTCTTGCGGATGGTGGTCAGATTTTTGTCTTCCACGAGGTCGATTGCACTGTGGCCGACAGAAGACAATCCGCGGTTGTCATAAATATTGAAATAAACGACCTCATCCGGCGACATCTGCGATTGATAGATCCACTCGTGGTTATCATTGTGCGCCAGTCCCATGATGTGACCGCGCCGGTCCGGGTAGATAAGGTCAATGAGTATCCAGTCCTGCGCCTCAACGCTGGCAGGTCTGACGAAGCCGAGTGGAGCGCTGTTGATAGGGTTTTCAAGCGGGCGCCAAACATTGACAAAGCCAAAATGTCCCGAACGCCATTCTTCAGCCTTTTCCGGGCCCAGGATGTCAATCAGCCGCCGTTGAGCGCCCTCTTCGCTGTAATCGCTGTGTACGTTTCGGGCCGGTTTGCGGGTTGCATCAGGATCGTCCACCCGAATGGTGTGGTCAAAGATGACGATTTCACGTGCGCCTAGTTGAGCGGTCAGTAAATCGGTCAGTTCCCGGTCATAGGCTGGTTTCCAAGCGGCGGCATTTGAAAAATCGTCGACAAGCGTGGGTGTGCTTGTATAGGCAACACCGTCTGTCGCGAAGCTGACCGAAGCCTCATTGCGCCGCAGGTCCCGGACCGAGATCTCGGTTTCGGCAAGTTCAGGTGAGATCAGTCGTCCCACGATTCCTTCGGCGTCGATGTGGAACGCCTGCCGTTCAGGCTGGTGGACGTGGTAATTGACGGTTCCAACTCGTGTCATGTTTCTCTTCTCCTGACCTGCCTGTGCAAGTGAATTGCGGTTTTGGTTGGAAGGCATGGATCACGAAAGATCTTCCTTCAGGTTGATCAGCAATGTATCGTTTGAAAAATATATATAAATGGGCAATATCGACCTTCAGAATTCGGATTTTGCATATAATTCTATGGATACTGAGAGCTTGCGGCTGTTCGTTCTGGCCGCTGACAAACTGAACATCAGCGCGGCGGGCCGCGAACTGGGATTGGCACCTGCTGTTGCCAGCGCCCGTCTGGCCAAACTTGAGCATGGCTTGAGGGCAGACCTTCTTCACCGTTCCACCAGGAAGGTGGCCTTGTCTCTGGAAGGCACAGAGTTTCTCCCCTATGCGAGGGAAATTCTCGCCCAGGAGGATGCGGCGCGCGCTGCACTTGGTGTGGGTCAAGCCAAGGTGACCGGAACCGTGCGCTTTACGGCACCCAGCACCTTCGCCCAGCTTTACATTGCGCCCGTCCTGCCTGACTTTCTCGATCTTTATCCGGGCATCACGCTCGACCTTCGACTGTCGGACAAGCAGTTCGACCTGATTGAGGGTAGCTTCGATCTGGGTCTGCGAAACTCGGCCATCGAGGATTCGAGCCTCAAGGGACGTAAGCTAGCAGATGACACAAGGATACTGTGCGCTGCGCCAGATTATATCGAGAAGTATGGCTTGCCGGCCCATCCGGGCGATCTGGGCGCTCATCGGCTGGTCGCATTCCAGGACAGGAATCCAAGGACGCTGGTTGGTCCTGACGGAGTCGACAATCCACTCGATCCGCGTGTTTCGGACACCCGGCTCATCGTGGACGACGGCTTGAGCCTCAAGCTCGCAACCCTGGCCGGGGCCGGTATTTCGAGCAACTCGCTTTGGAGCGTGCATGAGGAACTGAAAAAGGGGAGCCTTGTCCGCGTTCTCCCCGGCTATTTTGTGAAGGATAATTCGGTGCTCTGGTTGGTCTATCCCAAATCCAATGTGTTATCGGCCAAGGTCAGAGTTCTGATCGATTTCTTGCTGGAACGCATTGGGTCAAATCCGGCCTGGAATTCTGCCTGACGTTGAAACCCGACGATTTTTCAAGCCTCCACGTCCCACACCACGCGAAAGCCCTGGTGGGAAGTGGAACTGTCGGCCGAGCTGCCGGTACGCGCTGCGATGCGGTAGCGATGGCAATAGCTTTTGTGACAGAGAAACGATCCACCCTTGAGAAGCTTGAAGCCGCGCATGGCTTTCATGCGCTCACGCACCTGTTTCTTTAGGGAGTCGACCTTGTAGACGTCCGCTGTCCACTCCCACACGTTTCCGACCACATTGAAAAGGCCGTAACCGTTGGGCTTGAAACTGCGGGCGGGTGCAGTGTTCGCAAAGCCATCGGCCAACGTGTTGGTGCGGGGAAACGCGCCCTGCCATATATTGCAGGGTAGATGGGTCGTATCATCCGGTTCTGCCTCACCCCAAGGATAAGGAACATCACCCAAGCCGCCCCGGGCGGCATGTTCCCATTCCACTTCGCTCGGCAAACGCCCACCGACCCAATTGGCGTATGACTGGGCATCGTTCCAGGAAACATGCACCACAGGATGGTCATCATGCAAGGTATCGGACTTGGAGCCGGGTCCAACGATGTCCTTCCAGTTGGCACCGTCAACTCGTCTCCACCATTCAACGCCCTGGACACCCTGTGTCGGTTCCGCGGACTGGTCCAGTTGCGACCAGAATACAAACGACCATCCGAGCCGTTCGGCTTCGGTTGTGTATCCGGTTTCTTCGACAAATTTGCGGAATTGCGCGTTTGTGACTGTGGTCGCGCCGATGACAAAGGACCTGACCTTGGTCCGTCGCAATGGCTTTTCGCCATCATCGGCGACTACTTCGTTCCTGGTGCCGATGAGCCCGTCGCCTCCGGGAATTGAAATAGCGTCGTCATCAACAAAGCGGCCAGATGACTGCACCGTCTGTGACCTGGCGTCTTCGGCACAGCTTGATGTTTGGGGGGTACAGCAATCGCGTCTCTTAGGCTCATCTGTGGCAATTATCATGGACTGTCGTGAAACGCTTCTAGCTGTTCATCCAACGGCGGCACCACCAGACCCGGTTCGGTTGGGAGCAGCACCTTGCCGTTTTCAATCTGAAGTATGTCGCCGCAAAGGTCTGTTCTCAAGCGGTTCTCGTTGACGTCCATTTCACACACGGCGTCCGGACCGGCCGCAGCAGCGATGCACAGCGAAGCGACTTGCCCAACCGCCGTGCCCATGAAGTGAGGCCAAAGATTTGCATGCTCAGGCAGTGTGTGTGCCAGATCAAGGGCGCCCGAAACACCTCCCCATTTCGCCACATCGGGCTGCAGAAAGCGCAGCCCAGATTGAGCAAATGCCGCGAAGCGCGTTTGACCGTAAATGTTCTCACCACCGGCGAGGGGAATCAATGTGCTCTTCGCAAGGGCTTGCCAATCTGCAAGATTGGCATCTGCACGGAGGGGTTCCTCTGCAAAGAAGGGGGCGAGATCCGCAAGTTGATCGAGCGCGTGTCGGGCTTCTTTCAACCCCCAGCTTTGATTGCTGTCAATCATGATGTGATTGTCGGATGGACAGAATTCTGCAGCTTTCCGGACAAGCTCCAAATCTGTCTTGGAGCCAAAACCCACCTTTATCTTGAAGTGCTGCTGGCCAAGCCCGGAATGTTTTATAATCAGCCTCTCGGCATCGCTTGCATTGATGGAACTGGCATAGGTAGGTGCTGCCCTGGTGGACAGGCCTATGAACTCAACAAAGCTCTCACCGCGTTGTCTCAACGCCAGGTCCCACAGGGCGATATCAAGACCGGCCAGAATATGTTCGAACACCAGAGGTTGACCGACATGCAAGAAATAGGTCGAGAAGCTGGCTCTCAAACGCGAGGTGACTTCGTCGGGATCCACAAATGTGGTTCCCAATAATCTTGAAGCAATAACGTCCTCGACAATATGAGCCTTGTGCTGATTGGCCCGCGGCGGAAAGTTCGCCCAGATTTCTCCCCAACCAAAACAACCGTCCTCCGTGCGGAGGCGTACCAGCAACGCAGGACGGGTGGGCATGTTGCCCAACGCCATCTCAGGACTAACCCCACCAGTTGCACGCAGCGGGAACAGGTCGATCGCATCCAGTGTCAGCGCTTCATTGAAACGCTTTTTGCACTTGTGAAATGCTGCGTTGGCGTCCAATTGCTGTTCTCCCGCTGGCGCTACCAGGCGATATAGGCGGAGTGTTCCGATGTGTAGAAATTGATCGCTGTTGGACCGACAGAATAGGCGCCAACTCCGGAGTTCTTGATACCACCAAAGGGCATATTGTTGTCCGGCACCGTGCCGTGATTGACGTGGATCATTCCGTTCTGGCTCTCATTTAGGAACCTCTGAACCAGGTCGTTTCGATTCGAGAACAGTGAGGAGGTCAGGCCAAACTCCGTTCCATTCAGCATGTCTATGGCCTGATCGAACGTATCGTACTCGATGACAGATAAGACTGGACCAAAAATCTCTTCCTGCCCAGCAATGGATTCGTGCTCGACATCTCCGAGAATAGTGGGACGGTAGTAGTAGCCATCTTCGGGACAGTTTGGTGCTGATCCACCGGCGAGCGGCGCAGCGCCTTCGGCAATCGCCTTTTCCGTGACGGAACAGACGTCGTTCCAGTGTGGCAGGTTGCACAACGGGCCCATGTCGCTGGTCTCGTCAAGTCCGCTGCCGAGCTTCATCGCATTGGCCTTGCTGATCAGGATGTCTTTTGTATCGCTGGCCAAGTCCTTTTGCACGATAACCCGGCTGATGGCCGTGCAGCGCTGACCGCTGGTCATGAAAGCTGCGCCGAGGATCTGAGTGATTGAAGCATCAAGGTCGTCGGTGTCGTTCAGGATGGCTCCGTTCTTGCCACCAAGTTCCAGTTGCACCGGAATGAGGTTTTGGGCTGCCGCGGCATAGACCAGTTTGCCGGTGGGCACCGAACCGGTGAAACTGACACCGTGCACGGCTTCCTTGGCAATGACTTCACTGGCCTTACGACCTGACACCATGGCTATTTGGATCAGGTTTTCGGGGAAAAACTCCTTGGAGATTTCCTCCAGAAGGAAAGAGGCCGCCGGTGTAAATTGGGACGGCTTCATCACCACGGCATTGCCGAATGCGAGCGCTGGACAGATCTTGCGCATTGGAGTGGAGATCGGGAAGTTCCAAGGCGAAATACAGAATATGATACCGCGGGGGCGGCGCAGGATTTGGTTGGCAAAGTTGGCTCGGCCGGTCGACACGGCCTGCGCGTTCATGCGTGCCGCCTCGCCGACGGAAAACCGCCCCTCAGCACTCGATTTCAGGGTTTCACCTTTGGATTCGCGAAACAACTTGCCCTGTTCGAGCGTGCCGGCAGTAGCCAGATCGTCGGCATTAGCGACCACGGCGTCGATGAAGTCGTTCAGTCTTTGCGACCTTTCAAGTCCGGGCACATTAGCCCATTCCTGCTGAGCGACATTTGCCCGTTCCAGGACAGCTGCCAGTTCGCGATCTTCCATGATCGGGTAGCGGCCGACGTTTTCAGAGGGATCGGCCGGATTGACCGTCTCATAGGCCTCACTGCCGCCTGTACTAAATTCGTAACGATAGGACATTGTCTCTCCCTGCCGGCCCCTAGACCTTGCGTTTGTGGGTTTCTCGACAGGCATCGGCAATCGCCGTGCTATTCAAGCCAAATCTTTTCAAAAGGTAGGGCGTCGTGCCGCCTTCACAGAACTGATCGCGCACACCTACACGCTTGAAAGGCACGCTTACGCCGGCTTCCATCAGCACTTCTGCCGTCGCTGAACCCAGTCCACCGATGATAGAGTGGTTTTCCGCGGTGACGATGGCACCCGTAGATTTGGCCTGTTCCATGATTAGATCTGCGTCGATGGGCTTCAGCGAAACCATGTCAACGACGCAGGCATCGATGCCGTCGGCAGCGAGCGCCTCGGCGGCCTTCAGGGATTGTGCCACCAGAATGCCCGCCGTGATGATGGTGAGGTCGCTTCCGTGGCGACGGATGCAACCTTTGCCGATTTCCAACGACAGGGGTTCAAAAGCATCGGGCGTCGTTTCAGGACGTTTCATGCGCAGGTAGACCGGACCGTCCCAGTCCAGTGCCATCTTGACAACGGCGGCGTGGCTTTCTGGACCGGATGGTTCGAAGATCGCCATGTTGGGTATCGAGCGCATGATGGCGACGTCTTCTATCGCTTGATGTGATACGCCAAGCAGGGTGGCGACACCGGGTAGAAACCCGACGATCTTCACCGGCAGGTTGGGATAGGCTGCCTGCATGGTAATCTGGTCAAAGCACCGCTTTGTGATGAAAGCGCAAAAGGAGTGGGCAAACGGAATTTCGCCTGACCGCGCCATGCCGCCGGCAATGCCTATCATATTGGCTTCCGCAATACCCACATTGTGATAGCGATCCGGCAGTTCGTCGCGGAAACGGTCCGTCTCGGTTGGCGGCGTCAGATCCGCAGATAGGCAAACAATACGCGGATCCTTAATAGCTGCCTCAACAAGGGCGTCGCCATATGTGCGTGGCAGCGGCTTGAACGAACGGTTAATAAAGTCGGCTGCTTCAAGCTTGCTCAGAAGATCATTCATGACTGCAGCTTCCTTTCCAATTCAGTCCGGGCGCTGTTTGCGACTTCTTCGGGGAACCGCAGCTGGTGGAACATCAGACCTTCGAGCGATGACACCCCTTTTCCCATTAGTGTATTGGCCTTGATGAAACTGGGCTGGCCCTTTGTGGCGCGGGATTGGGCGAAGGCCTCCAGCAGCGCTTCTATGTCGTTGCCATCCACGTCTTGCACCGCAAAGCCGAAGCTTGCCATCTTGTCGGTGAGTGGTTCCAGTGACATCACCAGATCCATAGGACCCTCGGACTGAACGAAATTGTAATCGACGATCACGCAGAGATTATCGAGACCCTTCGCACCGGCGAGCATGGCCGCCTCCCAGATCTGGCCTTCCTGCATCTCGCCGTCGCCGAGAATCACATAGAAGCGCGATGCACGACCCTGGCGCTTGGCCGCAAGCGCGCACCCGATGGCAACAGACAGGCCTTGGCCGAGTGAGCCGCAAGTAGCTTCAACAAAAGGTCCCATCCGCTCCGAGGAGTTGATCTCCAGCGGTGACCCATCGTGGACATAGGTCGATAGCAAGTTGGTGTCGAAGAAACCCCGTTCTCCCAATGTGGCGTAAAATATGGCCGTGTTGTGCGCGGTTGTCAGGAAGATGCGATCGCGATCCGCCCACATAGGATTGTCCGGGTCCATGGTCGCCTCGGCAAAGTACAGCGATGTGAAAATGTCGGCGGCGCCAAGTCCCTGCTGAACGTAGCCCTGGCCAGATGGTGCAACCATGTTGACCACATGCAGCCTCAGTTTCGTCGCGATTTGCTCAAGCTGTTCCAGGTTGTGCTTGGTTGCTTGCGTATCGGACATCGTTCTCCTTCCTGTTGGCGCTCCGCCACGCTGGGGACCTTCAATCCTCAACCGGCATCAAATTTGCCGTTGTACAAACCACCAATTTGATGCCAAACTTGAGTTCAAAACATCTAGACCTTTATACCTATGTGTCTGTTTTGGAGATTGTCAACATGAATCTGCAGTCGATGAAACGTCAGGCCGTTCCCCTTCATGCCGAGGTGGCCGGGGTGCTGCGGCATCAGATCATGTCGGGGGAATTAAAATCTGGAGAGAAGCTTCCGGCGTTGAGCGCACTGACCGAACAGCTTGGTGTTGCTCGAATGACCGTTGTGCAGGCGATGAATGCATTGGAGGAGGAAGGCCTCATCGAACGACACTCGGGGCGCGGAACTTTTGTGCGAGAGGTCGAACTGCCGGAACGCGCGACATTGCACATGAAGGCCGAGCTTTCCCAACTGCAATCCATGGTTTCGCAACTGGAGGTGTCGGTTCTGGATGGCGACACCAAGGTGGAGACCTCAGATGCCGATGGGCGCCAATACCGCAGCATGAAGCGCATCCACGCCAAGGATGGAAAGCCCTTCTGCTTTGTCGATCTCCAGCTGGACAATACAATCTTTTCGAAGTCACCCAGCCGGTTTTCGAAAGAAATCGTCGTCTCGGTGCTGGAGGACATGAGCATCGACGTGGCGTCAGCGCGTCAGAAAGTGACCATATCTTATGCCGATTTCGAATTGGCCCAAGCGTTGGGGATCAATGTCAACTCCGCAGTCTTTCGGGTGTTCCGCGAGTTCTTCGATGCCGGTGGAGCGCTGATTTACTCTGCGACTTTGATTTATCCGGGTGATTTTCTGGAACTTGAAATCGAATTTGCGGTCGACGGCAATTCAACCTGACGAAGGTGAATGCTTGACAAATGACAAACCGAGTCGCAAAGGTATATACATCTAGAACTTTAGATTTCACGTGATGAAGGCTCTAGCAGGGAGGAACCTATGAGAAAAATCATCAATCTGGCTGTCGCGGCCGTGGCCACATTTGGCCTCAGTGCGGGCATTGCCCGGGCCGAGTGGCCTGAAAAACCGATCACCTATGTTGTCTCGTTTGCCGCTGGCGGTAACGCCGATATCGTGGCCCGCATGAACGCGGAGGTTCTGAGCAAGAACCTGGGTGTGCCGGTCAATGTCGTCAACAAACCGGGCGGTGCACACATTCCAGCAACCATGAGCGTCGTGGAAGCACCCGCCGATGGCTACACGGTCTTTAACTGGTCGCCGCCGAGTTTCATGGTGGTCCCTCTTACCCGCAAAACACCGTATGAACCACTAAAAGACTTCATTCCGCTCTATGCCGGAATCTCGGCTTCGAACGCGCTTTATGTTCGCGCAGACAGCCCCTACACGACCTTTGAGGAATTCATCGAAGGTGCCAAGGCCAACAAACTGACCATGGGTGTGAACAACCTGGGCGCTCCGCCGAACCTGAGCGCCGTGCAACTGGCCTCGGAGTTTGGTCTTGAGTTCAAAACCCTGGCACTGAAAACCGTGCCGAAGACCATGGCCGGTCTGCTGGGCGGCCAAGTTGATGTCGCTGTCGGTCAGGTCGCCTCGATCCACAAATATGGTCACGAAAAAGTTCGCCCTCTGATCATTCTCGATAACAACCGCAAGGCGTTTTACGAAAAAGATCTGCCCGGTGTCCGCACCGTCGGCGAAGCCTTCCCCGGTAAGAATGCCGGCACATGGGTGCACGGTGGACTTGCCGTGAAGGCCGGAACCCCGCAGGAGATCGTCGACAAGCTTCTCGCGGCGTCCGCCGAGATGGGCGAGGAGGCTTTCATCTCCAGAGTCCCTAAGAGCGTTTCCTATTACTGGGTGCACGGCACCGAGGAAACCACCGCGCTGATCCAATCGGGCATCGATCTTTATTCACCCATTATGGAAGGCCTGGGATTGCTGAAGAAGTAATCGTAAATACCGTGCGGGCCTCATCCTGGTGGGGCCCGCAAAACCACCCACAGCGATTTAGCTTGCACATGCGGTAGTTCCTATGCTCACCCAAAGCCTTGCCAATATCGTTTTTGCGGTTCTCATCATCGGGGCCAGCATTTACTTTGCGGTTCTGGCGCAGGACTTCGAGGCCTCCGGGTTGCTGGCCAGTTCCGGATTGCCATCCAAGTTCTTCCCGCAACTGATGCTTGGGTTCACGGCTGTCTGCGCCGTGCTCGTCATCTATGCCTATGTTGTCCGCGGTTCGGCTGGCGGCGACGACGGCGAGCACGTTTTTGAAACATCCGGTGATGCCCGTCGCGGTCTGTTGATGCTGGCTGTGGCCGTTGGCTGCTATTTCATCTGGACCAATTTCGGCTTCATCGTCATGGCATTGCTTTTGGGGCCGACCAGCTTGTTCGCCATGGGGGTTCGTTCGCCGCTCATCTACGGCGTCGTCCTGCTGCTGACCGGATGCGTTTATCTCGTCTTCACCCAGCTCCTGAACGTTCAACTGGTGTGAGGGCGCTAAGATGTACGCGAACTTTGATGCCCTCATCCTGGCCCTGACCCAACTGGTACAACCGATCAGCCTGCTCTTACTGGTGGGCGGCATAGTACTGGGCCTCGTCATCGGCATTCTGCCCGGCCTCGGCCCGCCGATCGCCATTGCCCTGGCGCTGCCCTTCACATTCTATCTTGATCCGGTTCCGTCGCTCGTCTTGCTGCTGGGGATCTATTCGGCAGCGATTTATGGAGGGTCCATATCGGCAATTGCCGTGGGTATCCCCGGTACCGGCGCGGCGATTGCCACCGTCCAGGACGGCCATAAGATGTTCAAGGCCGGCCGGGGCGGTGAGGCGCTGGGCTTTTCCCTCACCGGCTCCATCATTGGCGGGTTGATCAGCGTGATCTGTCTTGCCTTCATTGCGCCATTGCTGGCGGAACTCGCGGTCAAGTTCGGCCCGAGAGAGTATCTGGCGATCAGCGTGTTCGGCTTGGTGGTCGTGGTGCGCGTTGCCGGTGAAAGCCTGCCAAAAGGTCTGCTCGTCGGCGCTTTGGGCATCTTCCTGACCACCTGGGGTCTGGATGAGTTGAACGGCACGGAGCGCTACACGTTTGGCAGCTATCACCTCTATGAAGGTCTGCCGCTGGTGCCCTTTCTTGTCGGCCTGTTTGCCATGTCGGAGGTGCTGATTGGTGCCGAGCGTGGGCTGAAGAAGATCAACTTCACCGAATCCAGCCTGTCGGTGAAGCTGCCCGGCTTCAAAACGTTGGGAAAGATGAAGGACGTTCTGTTCCGGTCGTCGATCATCGGAACGATCATTGGCATTATTCCCGGCGAAGGGGCAGCCGTCGGTGCCTTTTTCGCCTATTCTGAAGCCAAGCGGCGTTCCAAGGAGCCGGAGAAATTTGGAACCGGGATTCCCGAAGGAATTGTCGCTCCGGAAACCGCCAACAATGCAACCGTTGGCGGAGCCCTGGTGCCAACGCTCACCCTGGGCGTTCCCGGCAGTCCCGCCGCCGCGGTGCTGCTTGGGGCGCTTCTTATTCAGGGCCTCGCCCCCGGTCCAAAGCTGTTCACCGAGCGTCCGGACCTGATGTATTCGATCTTCATCGGCCTGTTCGTGATCAACATCATGATGATGTTCGTTGGCCTTTTGGCCATTCGCTTCGCTGCACGGCTGATCATGGTGCCGACGTCGGTCATCGTACCCACCGTTATGCTGCTTTCCTTCGTCGGCATCTATTCGGTCTCCAACAGCTTCTTCAACGTCGGCGTGCTGCTGGCGGCCGGTATTCTTGGCTATGTGGTGCGCAAACTCGGCTATTCGATTGCACCCTTGTCGATCGGATTCGTGCTTGGGCCCATTCTCGAAAACTCATTGCGCCAGTCGCTCACAATCGCCGACGGCAGCGCGCTTGAATTTTTCAACACGCCGATTGGCCTCAGCATCTATGCAGCGTTGGCGCTGACCATCTTGTGGGGGCCGCTGTCAGGCTGGATCAAGAACCGCCGCAACAAGGGTGTGGAAGACGCATGAGCAAGAAACCCAACATATTGCTGATTTATGCGGACCAGATGCGCTACGACGCCATGGGCTGTTCCGGCAATCCACTGATCCGAACACCCCACATCGACAGGCTGGCGTCAGAAGGAGTGCAATTCACCGAGGCCTATACATCCTATCCGATATGTTGCCCGTTCCGCGCATCGGTTCTGACCGGTAAATATGCGCAAGGGCACGGCATGGTGCAAAACCACTTTCCGCTGCGCGGTGACCAGACATTCCTCGCCGAGTGCATGAACGACATCGGCTACCGCACCGGCTATATCGGTAAATGGCACCTGGAGGGCGGGCCAAAACCCGGTTTTGTGCCACCCCACCGCCGCTTCGGGTTTCAGCACTTTGTCGGATTCAACCGGGGCCATGACTACATGTCGTCGATCTATTATGACGATGCCGGTCAGGCCTATCACTCCAAGCGATATGAACCGGACCACCAGACCGATAGTCTGATGGCGTTCATCGATGGTGCCGCCAAGGCAGATGACGGCAAGCCTTTCCTCGCCTATGTCAGCTACGGGCCTCCCCACTTCCCGATGGACATACCCGACTTCTGGCGGCGTGTGTACAAGCCCGAGGAAGTGCCGCTGCCCCCCGGCGTGCCCGACCCGGACCTGCAGATCAGGGTTCAGACCCACCGGAACGAAGTTTTGTGTGGGGGCGATCCGCGCGCCGGTCACAAGAGCCACGCAGCGCATGAAACCAAGAAGGTCGGGGAGCCGGAAACGGAAGCGGAAATCCGCGAGTTCATCGCCGAGTATTACGGCATGATCCACAATATTGACTGGAATGTCGGCCGGGTGCTCAACCAGCTCGACGGTCTCGGCATTGCAGACGACACAATGGTGGTGTTCATGAGCGACCACGGCGACATGTGCGGCCAGCACGGTTCGTTTTGTGGCATCAAGAACCAAGCCTACAGAGCGGCAATGCATGTGCCGCTGATCGTGCGCTATCCCAACCGCTTCAACCCGCAGAGGTCAGACGCCATGATCGACGTCGGTGTCGACATGATGCCAACCCTGCTGGACCTGTGCGGGGCGGAATTGCCGGGCGGCATGCACGGCGAAAGCTATTTGCCGGTGCTCGATGGCAAGACGACCGATCACCGCGATGCCATCTGGTACCAGGTATTCACCCAGATTGGTGGCAATCCGGGAGAATTTGCTCCCTACGCCCAGCGCGGCATCCGCACCAGGGACTGGCTTTATGTGCGCCACAAGGATGAGCGGGTGATGCTCTATGATGAACGGGCCGACTATCACGAGCAGAACAATCTGGTGGACGGGGCCGAACACGAAGCGCTGATGGATGCCTTTGACAGGCAACTGGAAGCACATATGCAGGCCACCGGGGACGAATGGGACATGGCAGCAGACTTCCCGCCGCCGGATTGGGTGACCCATGCGCAGGCCAAAGAGTACCTGGAGAAGGCACTTCTGCCGAAGGCCATTCACGTTCCTTAAGACCCTCGCACCCAGATGGAGACACGATGATGCTGGCGACCGACCCGGCCATGGACCCCGCGCCGTTTGATGCGATCAGCTATGACCTTTGTTCACGCCGCAAGGACGTGATCATAATGAGCGCGGACCTGAGCAAGTATTGCCAGGTGGTTCGTGTTAAAAACGAATTGCCGGATCAGCATCTTGATGTCGGCATGGCCGAACAGAATCTTCTGTCCGTCGCTGCGGGTGTGTCGAAGGCGGGGTACATTCCGATATCGACCTGTTTTGCCTGCTACATCACCCGGCGCGCCTATGACCAGATGCTGGTGTGCATGGGAACCGGTAGCGGACCGGGCACTAACCGGGAAACCGGGCCGACCAACGTGGTGATCGGTTTCACCCCCGGAATCGCCAATCCCGCGCGGATCCACCACCAAGCGGCGGAAGACCTGGGCATGGTGCGCGCGATTCCCAACGCGACGGTGATCGACCCGATGGATGCGCTTGATTTCCGCCAGGCCGTGGAACAGGCGGTGGACCGCCCGGGCTTGACGTATATCCGCGGTCATCGCGGCGATACGCCCTGTTTGCTGGATCCCGCACGGTTCGAGTTTGAAATCGGCGGTACCTACAAGCTGGTTGAAGGTTCAGGCATCGGCGTCATTGCCACGGGCCATGCGACCCAATGGGCGCTTGAAGCCTCAATCCATTTGACGAAACGCGGCGTTCCTCACTCGCTGTTGCACGCGCCAACGCTGAAACCAATTAACGAAAAGGAGATTGCCGATTTCTGCTTTGCCCATGATCGCGTTGTCACGGTCGAAAATCATCAGATCGTCACAGGCTTGGGCAGCCTGGTGGCTGAGGTCATCAGTGATATCGGCGGCGGTCCGCGTGTTCAGCGCATAGGAATTCCAAACCGCTGGGCTCCCGGCGGAACCTTGCCCTATATCCGCCGCCAATTGGGGTTGGATGCAAACACCCTCGCCAGACGCGTTGAGGAAGGGAGAAGCCAATGACCCTTGCCAATGACCGCATCCACAAGCTGCAGCTAATCGCCGCCAGGATCCGCCGCAATACACTGGAGATCTGCAGGCAGCGTGGCGGCTATGCTGCTCAGGGGGTTGCGCTCGCAGACATCGCCTCGGTGTTGTATTTCGACGAATTGCGACCTGACGGGAATGGCTGGTTTCACGACCGCTTCGTCATGTCGAACGGGCATGATGCGATCATGACCTATGCAGCGCTCGCCGAGTCCGGTCACTACTCTTTGGCAGAACTCAAGACATACAATGCTGACGGCACGAAGATCGACCAAAGCCCGATTGAGGGTCAGCTTGGATTTGAGATCACCGCCGGATCGCTGGGTCAGGGGCCAAGTCAGTCCGCGGGCATGGCCTGGGCGTTGCGCCAGAGAGAAACGGATCAGCGGGTTTATTGCCTGTTTTCCGATGGCGAGTTGCAGGAGGGCAATGTCTGGGAGGCGGCGATGTTTGCCGGTCACCAGAAACTGTCAAACCTCTGCTACATCATCGACAACAACGATATGCAGGCATCCGGGCATGCCAGCGACGTGATGACTGTCGAGCCGGTTCCTGAGAAATTTGAAACTTTCGGCTTTAGGACCCGGCGTATTGCGGGGACAGACGTCGCCGAGCTGATTGACACCTTCCAAGAGGCGCGGGCCACAAAAGACAGGCCCTTCGCGATGATTTGTGACACGCGGCTCTGGGACGGGATCGATTGCCTGCAGAAGCAATTGCCGATGGCCCACTTTACCGCTAAGGGCGCTGTCGACTGGGACGCCGGCATGGTGGAAATTAACGCCAGAATTGCCGAGCTGGAATCCTGAAACCATGACCGCTGATCGGGAACCTGCACCTCTTGCGCTAAGAACCCAATCGGCCCGCCAAATGGAAGACAGACCATGACCTCAGTCCAGAACTGGCTCACCGACTTTGCACATCATGCGTCCAACGGTGATGGTGCGGGCGTCGCCGCGCTGTTTCTAGGCGATGGTTATTGGCGCGATTACCTGCCCTTTGGGTTCACGTTGCAAACCCTGGAAGGCAGCGAGCAGATTGCCGACTTTGCCCGAACCCATGGTGCCAAGTCTGGTTTTCGCAATCCGCAGTTTGATGGTGCGCGGGATGATCAGGACGGGTTTTTCACGTTCAAAACTAGGTTGGGAACCGGGACCGGGCACATTCGTCTTGTTGATGGCAAGTGCCAAACCCTGCTGACCACGCTGGATGATTTGCAGTTTGCACCACCTCATTCTGAAAGGGTGGATGGTAGGGATGAGAGGAGTCCCGACGTTCTGATCGTAGGCGGTGGACAGGCAGGCTTGGCGCTTGGTGCGCAATTGTCCAAACTTGGTGTCTCCTATTTGATTGTCGACAACTACGACCGTGTCGGTGGCCAGTGGCGGTCACGCTACGATTCTCTCGTGCTACATGATCCCGTCTGGTACGACCACATGCCCCACAGGCCTTTTCCGGAGGGCTGGCCGGTGTTCACGCCCAAGAATGACATGGGAGACTGGCTGGAATCCTATGCCAACGCACTTGATCTGAACATCTGGACGAGCACTGAGTGTATCGGCGCCGAGTTTGTCGAGGCAGAGTGGCAGGTTGAGCTGCGCCGCAATGGTGAACCAATACCTGTTACGGCGACCCATCTCGTCCTCGCCGTTGGGGTTTCCGGCTTTCCCCATACTCCGCGGTTTCCAGACCGGGACAAATTTCAGGGCCCTCAAATGCACTCAAGTGCCTTTGAGGGCGGCGTGGGTTATGAAGGCCAGCGAGTCGTCGTCGTCGGCGCAAACAACAGCGCGCATGATATTGCCACTGACCTCGTGGCTCACGGCGCACACCCGGTGATGATCCAGCGTTCTTCCACTCTGGTCGTTCGCCAGTCCGTCTACTGCGAGGATCTTCTCGGTTCGCTCTATTCCAAGGAGGCATTGGAGCAAGGTATTACGACACGAAAGGCCGACTTGCTTTCCGCGTCGATACCCATGCGCATGCTCGAAGAGATACACCGCGGTCTGTGGATCAGGATCCGCGAAAGGGAAGCGGAATTCTACGATCAATTACAGGCGGCCGGATTCACGATTGACTTTGCCGAAGACGGCGCTGGGTTGGGGCTCAAATACCGCCGCACGGCGTCGGGCTACTACATCGATGTCGGCGGTTCACAGCTGGTCATCGATGGCAAGATCGGCATTCGTTCTGGCGTGACGGTCGACTATCTTGTCAAGGACGGTCTAGTTTTGAGCACCGGTGAACACCTGCCAGCCGACGCCATTGTTTATGCAACGGGCTACGGCATGATGGAGGACTGGGTGGGTGCCTTGATCGATCCAGAAACCGCGTCAAAGATTGGGCGATGCTGGGGTTATGGCTCCGGCACCAGGGGCGATCCGGGACCCTGGGTGGGCGAGTTGCGCAACATGTGGATGCCCACCGAACAGCAGGGCCTGTGGTTCATGGGCGGTAACCTCGCCCAGTGCCGGTTTTTCTCACATTACCTGGCGCTGCAATTGCAGGGACGCCTGCTGGGACTGGACAGCGGCCCATGATCTGTCTGAACGTACGTGCTCGCGTAAACGAGGCCGGCCTGGATGAAAATGTCAGAGCACCCGCAAGAGTATGATTTCATCATTGTCGGGGCCGGATCGGCCGGCTGCCTTCTGGCCAATCGATTGTCGGAAGACCCGCACAACCGGGTGCTGCTGTTGGAGGCCGGTGGTTCCGACCGCAACTTCTGGCTGCAATTGCCCGTCGGCTACTATCGCACCGTTTTCGATGACCGTTTTTCGCGCGGTTTCAGTACAGAACCTTGCGAAGGCACCGCGGGCCGCTCGCTTACATGGCCGCGTGGGCGGGTATTGGGCGGTTCCAGTTCGATCAATGGCCTGATCTACATCCGGGGCCAACGAGAGGACTACGACGAGTGGGCAAAAAACGGCGCCAAGGGCTGGGACTATCAATCGGTACTGCCTTACTTCCGGCGGTTCGAAAACAATACCGGTGGTAGGCCCAACCAGTATCGAGGCAGCCAGGGCAATCTACGGGTTTCAGACCTCAGAAATGAAAACGCCGCCAATGATGCCTGGCTCAAGGCCGCTGAGCAGCTTGGCCTGCCGCGCAATCCGGATTTTAACGGCGAATCCGCCCTTGGTGTGGGCGCGTATCAATTATCGATCGGCTCGCGCTGGCGGGAAAGTGCAGCCCGCGCGTTTCTGCGCCCTGTGCTGAAGAGGCAAAACCTGACGGTGGTGTCGCGTGCCCTCGTCAGTAAGGTTATCGTTTCTGGTCGTCGAGCCACCGGCGTCGATTGGCGAATGCATGGCCAAACCCGTCAGTCAGCCGCTCGCCGCGAAGTCATCCTGTCGAGCGGCGCCATCCAGTCACCGCAATTGCTGCAGCTATCGGGCATTGGCCCTGCCGGTCTCCTTCGCAAACACGCGATTGAGGTGAATGCCGATCTCCCGGGCGTGGGCGAAAACCTGCAGGACCATTTTCAGGTGCGCACCATCGTGCGCTTGAACCAGAAGCTCTCGCTCAACGATGCTGTGCGCAGTCCGTTTGGTCTGGCGAAAATGGGATTGCAATGGGCATTGACCGGCTCCGGCCCGCTGACCGTTGGAGCGGGGCAGATCGGCGGAGGCGCGATCACGGAACATGCTGCATCGGACCGCCCGGATATCCAGTTCATGGTCATGCCCATGTCGGTCCCGCGCCCCGGCGAGGCCCTGCACAAGTTCTCTGGCTTCACCTCGGTGGTCTATCAATGCCATCCCAAGTCGCGTGGCACCTTGGGCATACGGTCGGCCGATCCCGATGTGGGCCCTGGGATCCAACCCAATTATCTGGCAGAGGAAATCGACCAGAAAACGGTGATAAGCGGAATCAAGATGGCCAGAACCATCTCCGCCCAACCGGCCTTTGCCCCGTTGGTCGAGGCCGAGTTCCTGCCCGGCAAGGATGTGCGAAGTGACGAGGAAATCCTGGAGTTCGCCCGGCAAAACGGCAGCACCATCTTCCATCCCTGTGGCACCTGCAAAATGGGCGTGGACGACCTGTCTGTTGTCGACCCAGAGCTGCGCGTGCGCGGTATTGACGGCTTAAGGGTGGTCGACGCCTCGGTCATTCCCAGCATTCCGGCAGCGAATATCAATGCAACCGTCTACATGATCGCGGAAAAGGGCGCGTCTCTTATCCTTGAAGGGGCGCGGGCGCCGTGAGGTTGGGTTCAAGCCTTCATTGCGCCGTCGGCAACGAACTCGTGGCCCGAGCAGTGGCTGGAATCGTCCGATGCCAGGAACAACACAAGTCTGGCAATCTCATCCACCGTCCCCTGGCGCCCCAGTGGCACACGGGCGTCCAGTTCTTCAGACGATTCCGGCAGTTCGCCCATCATGCGCGTATCGATCAGCCCCGGATGTACCGAATTGACACGGATGCCATAGGGCGCAAGTTCCAGCGCCGCCGACTTGGTCATGCCACGCACCGCCCACTTGGTGGCCGAATAGGCGTGGGCGCGTGGGGCGCCGGCCAGTCCGGCGATGGAAGACAGGTTGATGATGCTGCCCGACCCTTGCTTTTTCATCACCGGAGCCACGCTGCGCATTCCCAGAAACACGCTGGTCTGATTGACGGCGATGAGTTGGTTCCAAAGCTGCAGCGACGTGTCCTGCAGACCAACGACGCGAAACAGTCCGGCATTGTTTACCAACACGTCGATGGTGGCAAAACGCTCAACGGTTTCTTGAACGACCCGAGTCCAGTCTTCCTCGGCGGTGACATCCTGGGGCAAAAACATGCAGTTTTCGCCGATCTGTTCGGCGACCGTATTTCCTTCCGTTTCATCGATATCGGTCATCACCACCCTGGCGCCCGCTTCAACAAACAGGGCCGCTTCAGCGGCACCCTGTCCCCTTGCGCCGCCGGTGATGAGCACAACTTTGCCGTCCAATCTGTTCACATGAGCCCCCGTTTCCCAACCTCTCTCCTCGCAATCATCTTAGCAGACAATGGCTCATGTGCACCGAAGCAATGAAAAAGGTGCTCATGCAACACGCAAAACCAAATTGGGAGAATTCGCCATGACCTCAGCTCCACCTCTTGCTGGCAAGGTCGCCGTTGTCACCGGCGCTGGTCGCGGTATTGGCCAGGCCATTGCACAGAGATTCGCCCAGTCCGGGGCAGACCTTGCCATTTGTGCCCGTACCCAAACGGAGCTCGACGAGACTCGAGTGACCATCGAAGAGCAGGGCCAAAGATGCCTGACCGGGATCGTCGACCTGGCCGATCCGGTATCGACCAAGGCATTCTGCGATGACGTTTGTAGAACCTTCGGAAGCGTCCACATCCTGGTCAATAATGCGGGTGCCTACTTGGAGCGTGGCATGGTGGCTGAAAGTGATCCTGACCAATGGTGGAAGACGGTCGAGGTCAATGTGCGTGGACCCTACATGATTACCCGTTATCTACTGGAATCCATCGAGGAGGGTGGCAAGATACTCAACTTCTCGTCGGGAAAGGGTCTGTCCGCCGGGGCCAATTCCGCCTCATATCATGTGTCCAAGGCCGGTTTGCACATGCTGACCGAATCCTTGGCCAACGAGTTATGGCCTCGCAAGATCGACGCCAACAATATTGTACCAGGACCGGTCGCAACCAGCACCTTCAGTCGCGAAGATCCAGCCATCCGGAGTTCGCCTGAGGCATTGCTCGAACGTTATAAAGATGAACTCCCTGCTGGCCTACCGAAGTGGGAGAGGGTAAAGCATCCAAACGAAATTGCAGACTTGGCTCTATGGCTGGCTTCCATGCCTGTAGGAGGGCCGACCGGTCAGACTTTTTCACTGGCCAGAAGACCGCTGTAGGCAAATTTCAGGCCAGGCCCCAGCTTTAAAGACTTTAACGGGCATCCATTTCCAGCGAACACAGTTCTTGGTGATTACAGTTTTTGCGGGCAACAAGTCAGCAAACCGGGCGCGTTTACGACAGCCTCTGATCGGCGGAAATGGACTCTTTGCGGCCCTTGCGGTTTGATGGTCTCACTTGCGATCGGATGTCCGATATTGAGAAACGCGAACGCAGTTGACTCCGAACGCGAATGACTGCTTGCCCCCAATTGATCCTCACGGGCGAACTTCTGATGACTGGGGTCGAAAGATTCCAAGTCAGTCCTCTGATCATCTTGTGTTGGTTCAAATGTTCCAACCAGGCCTAGATATGGTTTAGCAATGAGAGGGGTGTAACCCCTCTCTATACCGAGACCTGATT
>JBCCGR010000044.1:0-38477 GCA_039029195.1 Pseudomonadota bacterium | reverse complement strand
GGCGTTGCGCTTCAGGATGTTTTCAGCCTGTTGAACTGTTTCCAGCACGATGTCGCGGGCCGGTTTGCGCTCGCTGATCAGCCCGGCAACCTCCCCCACCACGATGGCGATGCGGTCAAAGTCAGCCGCCGCGCGCGCTGAATCATACTCTTCACGCAGTTCGCCAAAGCGTTGAAATGCTTCCTCTTCCCGGCCCTGCCATTCTTCCGCGAGCGGGTTTTTCAACATGCGATAGAAATAGTCGCGCGGCCATGGCACACCACGAATGGCATCAATTGTCTGGGTCTGAATGGTTTCATCGCCGCTGGCGGCCTGTGCCCGGTCGATCGCGCATTGAGGCGTCAGCGCCTCATCCGCCGCCCAGAAACGCGACCCCATCACGACGCCATCCGCACCCAGTGACAGGGCGGCGGCAAGGCCCCGCCCATCGCCAATGCCTCCGGCAGCAACAAGCACGGTTTCCGGCGAGCGCTGCGCAAGCAGATCGCTCACTTCGGCCACAAAATTCATCGTGCCGCGCTTGCCGCCGTGGCCCCCGGCTTCGCCCCCCTGTGCAACGACCACCGATGCGCCAGCCTCAATTGCCTGTTTCGCGCCGTCCAGCGATTGCACCTGACAAATCACCTTGATCCCGGCATCGCGCGCCTTGGTGGCCCAGGGCACGGGATCACCAAAGGACAGGAACAGGGAGACCGGGTTCTTTTCCAGCGCCCAGTCAAGCATTTCAGGGCGCTGTTCCAGCGCCCATGTGATGAAACCAATGCCGATTTCGGCGTTCCCCGCCTTGCGCAATTCCTCATCAAGATCGGGTTCGCCACCCAGCACGCCCGCATAACCGCCACCGAGCAGTCCAAGCCCGCCGGCATTCGTCACCGCAGCAGCTAGGGCCCCGCCGCTGGTGAGCGCCATCGGCGCGGAAATGATGGGATGGTTGATATCAAACAGCCGGGTGAGACGCGTTGAAATCATGTGTTTTTGCCCTCTATCAATTCGATGACCGCATCGCGCACCTGAACCGTGGTGGTATTGCCGCCGAGGTCAGCCGGGCGGTTTTCGCCACTCTCGGTGAAGCGCTCAATGGCACGCATCAACGTGCTGGCGGCACTTGTCTCACCCAGATGCTCCAGCAACATGGAGGCCGACCAGAACGCGCCAATTGGATTGGCAATCCCCTTCCCCATGATGTCAAACGCAGAGCCATGAATGGGTTCGAACATGGATGGGAACTTGCGCTCAGGATTGAGATTGGCCGTCGGCGCGAGCCCCATACTGCCAGACAGCGCGGCTGCGAGATCGCTCAGGACATCCGCGTGCAGATTGGTTGCCACCACCACATCGATGGATTTTGGATCAAGCACCATACGGGTGGTCATGGCATCCACCAGCATCTTGTCGGTTTCTATGTCGGGATAGTCACCTTTGATGCTGTCAAATACCTCATCCCACATGACCATGCCATGGCGCTGGGCGTTGGATTTGGTGACCAAAGTCAGATGCTTGGCGGGCCTTGAACGGGCCAGTTCAAGCGCAAACCGCTGAATGCGGTCCACGCCAGCACGGGTGAATACAGAAACATCCATCGCGGTTTCAATATCGTGCCCGCGATGCACCCTGCCCCCGGCACCAGCATATTCGCCCTCCGTGTTTTCGCGCACGATGATCCAGTCAAGGCCATCACCCGAAACACCCCGCAATGGACCTTCAATGCCTGGCAGAATGCGCGCGGGGCGAACATTGGCGTATTGATCAAAGGGCTGGCAGATGGCAAGACGCAGGCCCCAAAGTGATATGTGATCTGGCACGCGGGGATCGCCCGCCGAGCCAAAATAGATCGCATCCATGGGCTTGAGCTGATCCAGCCCGTCTTCCGGCATCATCGCGCCGGTCGCGAGATAGCGGTCGGACCCCCAGTCAAAGTCGGTGATCTCAAATTTGAAGCCGCCATCGCGATTGGCCAGCGCGGTGAGCACCTCAACACCGGCAGATATGACCTCCTTGCCAATCCCGTCACCCGGAATGGCCGCAACTTTGTAGGTTTTCATGGGCAGATGAGTTGATCGGGAATTTGTCCGGACAGGATGATCACCCGCACATCCAAACGCAAGGCCGAAATGTGAGCCAGCTCATCCCAGTTCCACCGCATAGTGCAGATCGCGGGTCACGTAGCGGCTGGTGCGCAGTTCAACCACACGGCCCTGAAGGTCGTGCGCCTGGCGCTGCACCTCCATCATGGGTTCGCCGGGCTTCACTTCCAGTGTGGCGGCATCCTCAACCGTTGCCAAAACCGCGCGAAGTTGCTCGGAGGCTTTGACAATCGAAATGCCAAAGGCCTGCTGGTAGAGTACGTAAAGCGTGTTGGGGAGCGGTGCGCGCTCCATGAGGCCAGGGTAGAAGGTGGCGGGCAGCACCAGCGTTTCCCGAATGAGATTGGCGCCGGAAATCGAGCGCGCGCGGGCAATTTCGACCACGGACCCGACATCCTCTGCAAGCAAAGCAGCCTCGCGGGCCAACGGCTTTCGTTTGCGTAGGCGTTCGGAAACCAGTTCAGGCACCACCGGTTCGCCAGCGCGGGTGCGCAAGCGAAAGAACTGAAACAGCGCGCGCTCCGCCGTGGTTGCGGCAACGAAAGTTCCCTTCCCCTGTCGTCGTTCAACGACGCCGTCGCGCTCTAGATCCATGAGCGCCTTGCGGGCTGTGCCCTGACTGACGCCAAGCTGTGCCCCCAGATCCACCTCTGAGGGAAGCATCGCGCCCGGGCCCAGTTCTCCCGCAAAGATGCGCTCCATCACGGCAGCATAGACCTGCCGGTAACGGGGTTCATTGCTCGTTGGGGCGGACATTGGAAACGATTCACGAAGGGCTTTATTGCGATCAGCGCATTAGATAAGGGGAATCCTCGAAAAAAGATAGAGTAACTCTTGTATAAGAATTTCTCTTCGTGATAGGCACACCTCACAATCACAAAATGCGCGGAGAAATCGCTTGAGCATTCCCCACCTGCTCGTTCATGAGCATGCCGACAATGTCGGCGTCGTCGTTGTTGAAGGCCTGACCGCCGGCACGAAAATGCTGTGCGTTGTCACCCACGACAATTCTTCATTCGAACTCGAGGCCAAGCACGATGTGCCGATTGGCCATAAGGTTGCGCTGAAAGACCTCAAGACCGGTGATACCGCCATCAAATATGGCGAGGACATCGGCAAATTCGTGGGCGATGCCGCGACCGGCGAACACGTTCACACCCACAATCTGAAAACCAAGCGCTGGTAAGGAGCCAAAATCATGTCAGATAAAATCATGGCTTACCGGCGCGAGAATGGCCGGGTTGGTGTTCGCAACCACGTGCTCATTCTCCCCGTCGATGACATCTCCAATGCGGCTGTTGAGGCGGTCGCCAACAACATCAAGGGTACGCTCGCCATTCCGCACGCCTATGGTCGCCTGCAGTTTGGTGAAGACCTTGAACTTCACTTCCGCACCATGATTGGCACGGGCGCAAACCCGAATGTTGCCGCTGTTGTGGTGATTGGCATCGAGCCAAGCTGGACCGCCAAAATTGCTGACGGTATCGCCGAAACTGGCAAGCCGGTCGCGCAGTTCTCCATTGAACAAAACGGTGATCTGGAAACAATCCGTGCCGCTTCCTGGAAAGCCAAGGAATTTGTCCACTTCGCGTCCGAATTACAACGCGAAGAGTGCGACATGTCCGAACTTTGGATTTCAACAAAATGCGGTGAGTCCGACACGACCACCGGTCTTGGTTCCTGCCCGACCGTCGGCAACATGTATGACAAGCTGATCCCGCAGGGCATTTATGGATGCTTCGGCGAGACTTCCGAAATCACCGGTGCCGAGCACATTTGTAAAGAACGTGCGATCAACGAAGAGGTCGGCGAGCGCTGGTACACCATGTGGAAGGCCTATCAGGACGATGTGATATTTGCCCACCAAACCGACGATCTGTCGGATTCCCAGCCAACCAAAGGCAACATCCTGGGTGGCCTCACCACCATTGAGGAAAAGGCGCTGGGCAATCTCGAAAAGATTGGTCGCGAGTGCAAATATGTGGACATTCTTGAGCCTGCCGAAGCACCGCAAAGTGGCGCGGGCCTCTATTTTATGGATTCCTCGTCCGCCGCTGCAGAATGTGTGACGCTGATGGCTGCAGGTGGTTATGTGATCCACACCTTCCCGACCGGCCAGGGCAATGTGGTGGGCAACCCAATCGTTCCGGTAATCAAAATCTCGGCCAATCCGCGCACACTGCGGACAATGTCGGAGCACATTGACGTTGATGTGACGGGCATTCTGACCCGCGAAAAGACCATCGATCAGGCCGGTGATGATCTCATCGAAATGATCCGTCGCACTGCCAATGGCCGCAACACGGCTGCTGAAGCGCTTGGTCATCGCGAGTTCTCAATGACGAAGCTTTATCGTTCCGCTTAGGCCGGAAAACAACGTATCTTTCGCCTTTGTCACACCCGCAACAAGCGGGTGTCCAGGGCGTTAGAATGCCGAAGGTAGCCCGGGCCATTTTGGGCTGCCGCACTAGATTGCCGCTGTTGCGGCAATGACAAACTGTCAGTGACACACAAAATGACGGTCAAATGAGCGAAACCATTCACCTGAAACGCGATGAGGGTATTGCCCTCATCGCTTCGGCTTTTTCAGCGTCGGGCGTTGAAGATAGTATAACCAATCTGGTCGCCCAATCGCTCTACGATGCCGAGCGCGACGGGCAAAAGGGCCATGGATTCTCACGCGTGCCCTCCTATGCCGCGCAAGCGCGATCCGGGAAGGTCGGCGGAACGGCGAAAGTCACCGTCGAAAAGCCCCGTTCTGCGCTCATACTTGTCGATGCCGCAGGTGGTTTTGCCTATCCAGCACTTCGCGCCGCGGAAGAGGCTTTGGTCCCGGCGGCGAAAGAATGCGGCATCGCCTGCGCCGCTATTCGGAATTCACACCATTGCGGCCAGCTTTCGCAGGTCATGGAACGATTGGCGGACCAGGGGCTCGTCGCGCTCATGTTTGCCAACACACCGAAAGCCATGGCCCCATGGGGCGGTGGATCGGCGCTATTTGGCACCAACCCAATCGCTTTTGGCGCCCCACAGGATGATGCACCGTCTTTGGTTATCGACCTGTCACTGTCAAAGGTCGCGCGCGGCAAAATCATGGCGGCCTCCAAGACCGGCGATCCCATTCCCGAAGGCTGGGCGCTGGATGCCGACGGAAATGCTACAACGGACGCAAAAGCGGCATTGGGTGGCACAATGATCCCGCTAGGAGACGCCAAGGGCGCTGCCCTTGCGCTTGTGGTCGAAGTGCTTGCTGCATCTCTCACGGGAGCAAACCTCAGCAGGGATGCCTCATCGTTCTTCGACGCCGAAGGCCCCTCGCCCGGGGTTGGCCAGTTGATTGTTGCCTTTGATCCAACTGGTTTCGCACCCGGGTTCGGAGACCGAATAGCAACGATCGCACAGGCGATTGATGCAGATGGTGACGCACGCCTCCCCGGCTCCCGTCGTCTCGCCTTGCGGGAGAAAGCAGACCGCGACGGGGTAGCTGTCCCAAAAGCGTTGATTGAAGAAATCAGGGCGCTGGCATAGCACGACACTCTCTGGCCAGTTTCGTTTGATCGCAGTATGACTTACGGCGAACCATTCACTGCGGCCCCCGCGACATGCTCGTCTATCTGATCCGGAAATTGACTTTGGCTGTGGTGACCCTTCTTGCCGCCTCACTCGCCGTCTTTTTCATGCTTGAGATTGTGCCGGGTGACCCAGCGCGGCTGATGCTGGGCATCAATGCAACGGATGAAGCCGTTGCAGCGCTGCAAGAGCAGATGGGGCTCAATCAGCCATTGATTGGTCGCTATTTCGACTGGATCACCGGCATGCTGACAGGCGATTTCGGCACCAGTTACACTTATTCTGTGCCTGTGATGGAACTGGTGGCCGAGCGGGTCCTTGTTTCTCTTCCATTGGCGCTGCTCGCTCTTTTCCTGTCGACCATCATCGCCATTCCGGTAGGCCTGTATTCAGCCTCACGACGAGGGCATGCCGCAGACACCGGCATCATGGCTGTCACGCAGCTTGGAATTGCCGTTCCCAACTTCTGGTTCGCGTTGCTTGCGGTCTATGTGTTTGCCGTGTGGCTACAATGGGTTCCCTCAGGTGGGTTTCCCGGCTGGGAAAACGGCATTGGCCCGGCCTTGCAGGCCCTCATATTGCCGGCGATATCGCTGGCGCTCCCGCAAGCGGCCATTTTGAGCCGCGTTACGCGATCTGCCCTCCTGGATGTGCTCGGTGAGGATTATATACGCACAGCCCGCGCCAAGGGGCTCACCCAACGCGCCGTGCTTTGGCGGCATGCGCTGCGCAACGCCCTCATTCCCGTGCTCACCATCATGGGTCTTCAGTTCGCCTTTCTGTTGGCCGGCACCATCATTATCGAAAACGTGTTCTATCTGCCCGGATTGGGCCGTTTGGTCTTTCAGGCGATCACGCAACGCGATCTGATCGTCGTGGAATCAGTTGTACTGTTGCTCGTGGCGACCGTCATCATCATCAACTTCATTGTTGATCTTGCCTATGCAGTCGCTGATCCAAGGCTGCGACGCCATTCAGGACGCGCGGCCACATGAGCGAACTCCACGATCCCTATTTTGCCCCGAAATCCCAGCTTGTCCTGAACAAAAGCCTGATCACCGGCGCGATTATCACCCTCATCATCCTGTTCGCGGCACTTCTATCGTTCTTTTGGACACCACATGATGTCACCAATCTCGACATTCTCGCCAAGCTGAAAGCGCCTTCCGCCAACTACTGGTTTGGCACCGACCATTTCGGGCGGGACATCTTCTCCATGATCATGGTGGGCGCGCGCAACTCCATTGCCGTCGCGCTCGTCGCCGTTGGCATTGGCATTGCTATCGGCGTGCCTTTAGGGGCATGGGCTGCGGCCCGAGGCGGATTGATGGATGAGGCGCTGATGCGCACCAACGACGTGATCTTCGCGTTTCCTGCCATCCTGTCGGCGGTCATGATCACCGCCATCTTCGGCCCCGGCGCGATCAACGCAATCATCGCAATTGGTATCTTCAACATACCGGTCTTTGCACGCCTTGCCCGGGGGGGTGCGCTCGCCCTATGGCAGCGCGAATTCATTCTGGCGGCCCGCACCGCCGGTAAGGGGAAAATCCGCATCACCGTCGAGCACATCCTGCCGAACATAACCAACCTCCTGATTGTTCAGGGCACCATCCAGTTTTCACTCGGCATATTGGCGGAGGCGGGACTGTCCTATGTGGGTCTCGGCACACAGCCTCCCCTGCCGAGCTGGGGTCGCATGCTCAACGAAGCACAAACCATGATGAATTTTGCGCCACACATGGCGATCTTCCCCGGCTTGGCCATTGTGATCGCTGTGCTTGGGCTAAATCTCCTTGGCGACGGGCTGCGCGACAGTCTTGATCCGCGTATTGCACGGGAACGCTGACATCATGCTGGCGTTCAACAATGTCGATCTGAAAATCGGCAGCACACCAATTTTGAAAGACATCAATCTGGAGATTGAAGCGGGCGAAACGCTCGGTCTGGTTGGCGAATCCGGTTCCGGCAAATCCATGACAGCGTTGGCAATCATGCAGCTTTTGCCGCGTGGCTCATCGCTTACCGGTGATGTCGTATTTCAGGGCGAGAACATCGCAGCAGCAACTGAACAGAGGTTGTGCGATCTCCGCGGTTCCAAAATCGGCATGGTGTTTCAGGAGCCCATGACGGCGTTGAACCCGGTCAAATCCATCGGTCAGCAGGTGAGTGAAGGAATTCGCCTTCACACAGGCGCAAACCGTGCTGACGGCGACGAGGAGGCAAGAAAAATTCTGGATCGGGTTGGCCTTCCCTCCAGCCGCTATCCGCTTGAACGGTTTCCGCACGAGCTTTCCGGCGGGCAGCGTCAGCGGGTGGTCATTGCCATGGCATGTGCCCTCTCCCCTGATCTCCTCATTGCCGATGAACCGACCACCGCGTTGGACGTCTCACTTCAGGCTCAAATTCTGGAATTGCTGAAAGAGCTGGTGGAAGAGAACCGCTCGGGACTGCTGCTCATCTCCCATGACCTAGCAGTTGTTGCGGAAACGGCGGATCGCATCGCCGTAATGCGCCACGGGCAAATTCTGGAACAAGGTCCAACCCTCGACATCCTTCGGGACCGCAAGCATCCCTACACGGCGAAACTCGCCGAAGCGTCCACACATGTTCCGACGAAAGAACGTCCACCCGTTCTGACCGCAAACATCGACAAGCGGATGATCGAGCCGCTCCTGACCGTGGACCGGTTGGTGCGAACCTATCCAACACCCAGGACCAGCCTGTTTCGTCCAGGGATTCCGTTTACAGCGGTCAACGAAGTCAGTTTTGACCTCTACCCGGGCCATTTTATGGGTCTCGTCGGGGAATCGGGCTGCGGCAAGTCCACCCTTGCCCGCGCAATCCTCGCGCTGGAACCACCAAGTGGCGGCGACATTCTCTATCAGGGTCGCTCTCTGGCCAAAGCAGAAGGCTACGATCTGAAAGCCATTCGGCGCGACATTCAGGTGGTGTTTCAGGACCCCTACGGCTCCTTCAATCCACGTCACACCGTACGCAGGCTTGTGGCCGAACCGCTCCATTTGCTTGATTCCATGACGGCGGAAGACAAAACATGGGAAGTTGTTGAGGCGCTCAAGGAAGTGGGTCTTCAACCCAGCGATCTCGACAAATACCCGCACGAGTTTTCCGGTGGCCAGCGCCAGCGTCTTGCCATCGCGAGAGCTCTCATAACGAAACCAAATTTGATCATCGCAGATGAGCCGGTTTCCGCCCTCGACGTCTCATTTCGGGCACAAGTCCTTGATCTATTGGCATCGTTGCGCGACAGGTTGGGCCTGACTTTTCTGTTTATCAGCCATGATCTCTCTGTGGTGAGAGCCATCTGTGACGAGGTGATGGTGATGAAAGACGGGCAGATTGTCGAAAGGGGTCCGGTGAATGATGTGTTTGATCATCCAAGCCATGCTTACACCAGGACGCTAATTGCGGCTGCGCCCAATTTGCAGCGCGCCATTGAAATGAGAGAAAAAAGCCAGACCGTTCAATGAGTTCTGGCAATTGGAACACTGAATGAGCGACGTCGACTTTCCAACGCAAACGGCAACGGCCCCATCAGCAGCACCCGTATCGGAGCCAGCAAAGGATGCTGTGCCGGGATCTCACATCGATCCCTATCTTGATGAGCAGTACAACAATTCCGGGCGTGTCGAGAACGCGGCGGCGCTGATTGACGCCTACATCAATGATTCGCATGCGTTTCGTGAAACCGTAGGTGAACAGGCAGCATTCGGGCTCTCCTATGGACCGAACGAGCGGAACAAGATGGATATCTTCTGGCCACAGGACCGGGAGAACTGCCCCATCGCAATGTTCGTGCATGGCGGCTACTGGCAGATGCTGGAGGGAAGCGGCTTCAGCCACATGGCCAAAGGCTTGCTGGCCCACAACGTGGCCGTCGCTGTCCCCTCCTACACACTTTGCCCTGATATCACAGTCGATGGAATTATTGACGAGCTACGTCGGGCCTGTGCGGTGCTTTGGAAGACCTATGGCCGAAAACTCACTGTGTTTGGCCATTCGGCTGGTGGGCACCTGACGGCTTGTCTGTTCGCAACCTACTGGGACCGTATGCATCCCGATCTGCCGGCAGATCTGGTGTCGGCTGGTCTCGGCATCTCCGGGCTTTATGATCTGGCGCCGCTGATCCCAACCAAGGTCAACGAACCGCTGAGGCTGACGTCAGCCGATATGGATCACGTGAGCCCCATTGGCTGGCTGGTGGAGCCGCAGACCCGGTTCGATGCATGGGTCGGTGGTGATGAGAGCGACGAATATCACAAGCAAAGCCGCAATCTCGCCGAACGCTGGTACATGCTGGGGGCGGAAACCCATATGGAGGTGGTTGCCGGCGCCAATCACTTCACGATTATCGATCAGCTGACTGATCCGAACAGCCCGATGGTGCACCGCATACTGGAACTCATGCGCCATCCGCAGGCCGCGGCACGGTTCAACATCCAACCGGCGAGCGAAATCCCCGCAGCTGAGTTGGCGGCTGTTGCAAGTGCGGCAGCGGTGGTAAGCGCTGCGGATGCGATTGAACCGCAATCAGAGCTCGAAGAAAACCCCGAACCAAGCGAGATCGTTGATGATCTGCAAGCGAACGAACCTGCCGACGTAGCTGCGAATGAGGTTGATTTTGGTGAGCCCTCGCACTCTGGTGAAGCAGTGCAAGAGCCTGCAATCGACGCGACCCCTGACGACATGATCGAAGCGGGCATGGCGCCAACATCGCATCTGGAAATCGTCGATGACGGCGAGGATTTGTCAGATCGACCGCTCGAGCCACAATCTGACCTTGAAGAAAGTGAGCTGGTCACCGCATCCGAACTCCAAGCTCATCACGTCGAAACGCTGGACGACTCATTCACCAAAACACCTGCCCCACATATGGCCGAGGATTCGCCACCTGAAGAAGTGATGGATGCGGAACCTGTATCAGAGCTTGAATCTGAACTGGCAATTCCGCAATTTGCAGAACCGGAAGAAGAGCCGACGCCTGGACCAGAAGCCATCGAAGTTGAAGCGGTGACTGATGAGGATCTCAACGGTGAGAGATTTGAAGAGGAATCTGTCGTTTCACTCAGTGGCAACGAAATTCCGCAGGACAATGCAACCGAGCCTGCAGCCCACTCACCAGAGATAGCCGAGCGGGAATGGGACCCTGTCCCGCAGTCCGAACCGGACGAAGTAATGCCAGTCTCAAACGTGGATTTAATGGGTGTACTGGAAGAAGAACCAGCCATTCCGCCGCAGCCCGAGAACCCGGTAATCGAAGATGGTCTGCCGGAAGCAACAGCTTTGGAAACGGCGACAACTGCCCCTGATCCAGATATCGAGCTGGTTGAGCCAGCGCCGGAAGAATTTTCCCATATCTCCTCGCCTGGTCAGAATGAACCGGTCGAGGAAGCCGTCGTCGCGGCTCCGGAGCCCACAATCGAACCCGAGCCTGCCGGTTCCACATTGCACTTCGATGCAGATCCAGAAGCTGAATCGGTACCGATTTTCGGACGGGAGATCACTGAGACCGGTACTGAATCACAGTCAAAGCCGGAATTCGTGCTACCCTCCTCTGATCAAGCTTCGCCTCAGCCTGAGGTCTTGAATCTGCAGCCGGTGTCGGATGAGCCACCCGTGTCGGAAGACGCGCTATTGAGGGCATTGCAGGGCGAGCTCGAAACGCCCTCACCCGACTCACAACAACCGTCTGAGCCTAATCCATCGGATCTCGATTTTGCGGCAGCGCTCGATCAGGCGCTCAACGCCACGCCCGAGCCTCAACCACAGACGGCCCACAACCCCGTGGCGCCTCCCGTCGACCTGCCTAAAATCGACGAATTTGCCGACTTCGAAACCGCACTTTCGGAAATGTCCAATTTACCGAACGCATCACCGCCTCCGACAGAAGCAAGTCAAGATCTATCGTCCTTGGCGTCCGCACTCGAACAGCCCGAAGTTGCGCCGCCTCAAGCCGAGAACGTCGCCCCACCGACGGGAACCGATGAGCTATCGGAACTTTTGGCCCTATTTGACAAGACTGACGATCAGAGCAAGTCCCATTAGGTGAAAGCAGGCAAGTGAAAACAGCGACAGGGCGGCGTCCACGTCCTTCGTATTCACCTTTCTGCGCCCCGAGGCGTTCAGCGTGGATTCCTGAACAGTTTGATCGCCATAGCGCCTTGGACCACCGAGCGTAATTTCCAGGGCAAACGCCATCGCGGCTTCCGGCCATCCGGCGTTTGGCGATCGATGCACCATCGCATTTTGCAAGGCACCGCTCAAAGTGCGGCGAGCCCGGTCAAGTCCATACTTCCACACCGCTGCCGCCGCGATCATAAGTGCCGAAAGACGGGCAGCGGGCCAATTGATGGTGTCATCCGTCACCGCAACCGCGCGACCAAAATGCAGATATTTCTCTGATTTATGGCCGATCATGGAATCGGCCGTATTGATCGCCTTGTATGCAAAGATGCCTGGAAGCCCGAGGATCATGTACCAAAAGGCTGGTGCCACCACACCGTCAGAAAAATTCTCCGACAGGCTTTCGATTGCCGCCTTCAAAACACCGGATTGGTCGAGTGAGCTTGTGTCCCGCCCCACGATCATCGAAACCGCTCTACGACCATCTTCGATGCCACTGCTATCCAGCGCCCGGATCACCGCACGAACATGATCAATCATGCTCTTCTGGGCGATGAAGACCGCAACCAGGATGATCTCGGCAATCCATCCAATGAACCCAAATATGCCGAAGAGAATTTGCAGACCGTGCCCCACGCCCAGTCCTATGGCAAGCAGTGTGAGAACGGCAACCACGCCGTTTCTGCGCTGCTCGGCTTCGCTTCTACCGGGCTTGTTGAACTGTTCATCAAGCGCGTCAATGAGCTTGCCAAACAGAACCACCGGATGGGGCAGCTTCGACCAGACGGATGGCGGATCGCCAAAGAACCAGTCGAGAAGCAGGGCGAAAAACAGTGTCATTGCGAAAAAGGTCTCATGGCAAAATCAGGCAAATTTTTAGCCGACGTCAACTTATGCTGTTTAATCAACAAACTACCCGGTAACTCCGATTCAATTCTCGAAATGCCGGAAACGGCACTTAAGGTGCTTCCTGTGAATTCCCAGCTGGAGGCCATCCCACTAATCAGCGCAATTTCAACTGGTTTTTCAGATGCTTGGAGGGCGTACATGAATCACCGTACCATTTTCTTGAATCAAGTTCTGAACGAACTCAGTGCGTCCGAAAGGCGGGCAAGGTCGCGTTTTTTGATTGGGACGCCAAATCTCAGCCAGCCCGGTTGACCGGAAAACTGCCGAACCAGAATATGGACTTTCGCAAGATGATCGGCGACCTCAGCGCTTTTGAAATGCTGAACCAGCACAAACAAGTCCGTCCCGCCAAGAAGCTCGAACCGATTCAGCAACAAAACCACTTCAAGTTCGGAGCGCCATTTGGCCAGCTTCTTCCTTGTGGCTTTGATCCACTTCGCGTCTTGAAAAGCGTCCGCACCGATCGCGAGCGCGGGACCAGAAACCGGCCACGGTCCCAACGTTTCCTTCAGCCGTTCAATCAAAAGCTCAGGACCAAATGCGAAGCCCAGCCTGACACCGGCAAGGCCGAAGAACTTGCCAAAACTCTTCAGGACAACCAGCCCATCTGATCCGGTTTCCCCCCCGAGCGACACATCCGGCACGGTGTCGCAAAAAGCTTCGTCGCAAACGAGCACCCCACCCTTTTGCCCAAGGCGCCGAGCCAAAGCCAAAAGTGCATCACGATCATAACAATGCCCATCGGGGTTGTTGGGATGCACAACGACAACGATACGCGCCGTGGCTTCTGCGCTTTCCAGCCCGTCAGCCACAAAAACCTCATGCCCCGCTCGCCGCCATGCGGGAGCGTGCTCGCCATAGGTAAAACCGACAATCGCAACATTTTGCGGTGCGTAGCAGAACGGCAGAAGCTGGATTAGCGCCTGCGATCCCGCACCGCATGCCACATGCGCCGCATCTCCCACCTCGTAATATTGCCGGGCGGCACTTGTGGCGGACAGTTCCAACTGGGCATCGGGTAGCCGCTGCCAGACAGAGGCTTCTAGGTCCGGAAGCGGCCAGGATTGCTGGTTGATCCCGGTTGAGAGATCCAGCCAGTCAGCGCGTTCCCCGCCATAAAGATCAATTGCGGCATCCAGCCTGCCGCCATGTTCCAACATCAGTGTTTGGCCCCAAAACTGTTTGGCGTCTCCACGCGGTCAATCAGATGCATGAATGAACCCATGATCCGGTCCCGACGCAATCCGGCTCTGCCAAAATCGCTGCCAATCGCATCGATCACCTGGAACAGCGGCTCGGCGTCGCCGGTTCGAATCGCCTCAGCATAGTGAAACTCATGGGCCGTAAAATGATCACGCGCACAATCCGCAAACTTTAAGGGTGTTAGAGCGGCTACACGCCGGTAGCCAAGATGGAGTTTTGGTTCGGCAAAGCTTGTGTGAAGCGGCAAGAGCCCCGCCATGGCGTGATCGCACCCGTTTGCATCACGCAACGCTTCGCCAAGCACCATGTAGCCACCGCATTCTCCAAAAATCGTGGCCCCGCGCGCTGCAGCATCGCCCAGGCTCTTCCAGGTGGCCGACGAAGCCGACAGTTGCTCTGCATGAAGCTCAGGATATCCACCAGGCAAATAGACGGCATCACAGTCAGAGGGCACGGTTTCATTGTGCAGTGGCGAGAAGAACCTCAAATGCGCACACGCCTCCCGCCAACCGGCAACCAGATGCGGGTAGCAGAATGAAAATGCCTGATCCTGTGCAATCGCAATGCGCTGTCCGAAAGGCGGAATGGATATCAAATTGGGTTCGGAACAAGCGGATTTGTCCAGTTTCAGTTCACCAAACCCGCCACACAAAGCATCCAGATTGACGTCTTCCGTGAGTTTCAATCCTGTTTGCTGCACGAAGACTTCAAGGCCATCTGTCTCTTCCGCCTGAACCAGTCCCAGATGCCGCTCGGGAAGCTGAAGCGCTTCGTTGCGCTTTACCATCCCCAACACGGCCGTTCCCACCGAACGGGCCGCCTCACGCAGCAGATCGGCATGGCGTTGCGAACCGACCCGGTTGAAGATGACTCCAGCGAACCGAAGCCCCGATCGATGACGCATAAATCCTTCGATCAACGCTGCTACTGAATGCGATTGTTTCGACGCATCAATAACCAGCACAATCGGGCAGTTGAGCAACATCGCCAGATCAGCAGCAGAACCCGTTCCGTCCGCCGCACCATCAAACAGCCCCATCATGGCTTCGATCAGCAACGGCCCGTTTTCAGACTGCAGCAGAACAAGATGTTTCAGCAGTCCTGGGCGCATCGCCCACGGGTCAAGATTGACGCTTTCATGCCCACAAGCCGCCCTATGAAAACCTGGATCGATATAGTCCGGCCCGGCTTTTGCGGCGCGAACGGGAATTCCGGCGTCTCTCAATGCTCTGAGCAAACCCAATGTAACGGTGGTTTTTCCTGAACCGGAACTTGGGGCGGCAATCATCAGCGCGCTGCCGGGTGACGGCGCCAAAGGTGCGCTCATGCGATCGCGTCTGTCTGGCGATTGTTGAGCGGGTCCGGTGTCAGTTCTTTGCCGTTGATGGCACCGATCCAGTCCAGCGCCGAGCGCAGTCGCACAGCCTCACCCACCACCACAATTGCAGGTGGCTTGAGGCCCGCACGGTCGACATCTTCCTGTGCGTTGCCAAGGGTTGTTTCCAGAACCGTTTGGCTTGGTAGCGTCGCATTGCACACAAGTGCCATCGGTTCTTCCGGAGAGCGCCCCGCAGCGATCAGCCGCTCCGTAATCGGCGAAATGTGTTTCATTGCCATATACATGACAATCACCGGAGAGCTCGTTGCAACACCTTCCCAGTCAATTGCATCAGGAACCGTGCCACCTGCATCATGCCCGGTCAGGAACGTGACATTGTGATTGATATCCCGGTGTGTGACCGGAATGCCTGCATAAGCGAGGCCACCAATTCCGGCTGAAATGCCCGGTACAATGCGAAAGGGAACACCGGCATCAACCAGTGTCAGCGCCTCCTCGCCACCCCGACCAAACACAAACGGGTCGCCACCCTTCAGCCGCAACACCCGCTTGCCAAGACGTGCCAGTTCTACAAGGCGAACGGAAATATCCCGTTGCTTCGGCGAAGGTCGCCCGCCGCGCTTACCGGCATATTCAAGCACCACACCCGGTTTTGCCAGCGCCAGAATGCTGTCATTGACCAGCGCATCATAGACGATCACATCAGCCTGTTTGAGCGCATTGGCCGCGTGCAGGGTCAACAGGCCGGGATCGCCCGGTCCCGCACCAACGAGCCATACCCAGCCCGGCTCAAATTCCGGCAATGTGTCAATAACATCAGTCATGACAGTGTTTTAATTGACCCTTCACATCCAATCCAGCGCTTTCGCGACATGCTGGCGTCCCATATAAGTTAGTGATGGCGAAAGCGCAGGCAACAAACACCGAAAAAAATATTGAAACCGGGTCTTCCTTGCGGCGGGGCTGGACCACAGGCGCTTGCGCGACAGCCGCCACAAAGGCGGCTCTGACTGCGCTGTTGACGGGTGAATTTCCAGACCCTGTCTCCATTCTCCTTCCAAAAGGCGACCGTCCTTTATTTCCGCTTGCCCGCGAGGAGCTGGGATCCGATTTTGCAGTAGCAGGCATTGTGAAAGACGCGGGCGACGATCCCGATGTCACCCACGGCGCGTTGATCGTCTCGAAAGTTCGGCGCGGTGTCGAAGGGGCGGGTATTTGTTTCAGAGCCGGAAGTGGCGTGGGGATAGTCACCAAGGCAGGCTTGCCCGTTCCTGTGGGCGAAGCGGCGATCAATCCCGTCCCGCGCACCCTGATGCAGCACGAAGTCGAGGCACTTTGTCAGACCCACGACATCCCCACCGACATCGAGATCGAAATCTCCATTCCGGAAGGAGAGCAGATTGCGCAACAGACGTGGAACCCGCGTCTGGGCATCGTTGGCGGGCTTTCAATCCTTGGAACAACGGGTGTGGTGCATCCTTTTTCCTGTTCCGCGTGGATTCACTCCATCCATCGCGGCATTGATGTGGCCCGTGCTGCAGGGCTCAATCACGTGATTGCGGCCACCGGTTCAACGTCAGAAAGCACAGCCCAGGCGATCTACAAATTGCCGGAATTTGGCCTCCTCGATATGGGCGACTTTGCTGGCGGCGTGTTGAAATATCTGCGCAATCACCCAGTCCCGAAGATCACGCTTGCCGGTGGCTTTGCTAAGTTCACAAAACTCGCTCAGGGCGCGCTTGATCTTCATTCTGGCCGCTCCCAGGTCGACTTCGCCTTTCTGGCGAAGCAGTTGGACGGTTCACAATCCGATCTGACAAACGAAATCATAAATGCCAACACGGCGATGGAGGCATTGCAGCTCGCCGACGCGGCTGGCGTTGATCTCGCCAAGCCAATCGCACACCATGCCAAGGTTACAGCCGAACAGGCGCTCCGCGGAGCACCGGTTGACGTTGAAGTGATCATCGTCAGTCGCGCCGGTGAGATCATCGCCCGTGTCTGAGAAAAGGCGCATATTGCTGCTTGGCGGTACAGCGGAAGCCCGAAAGATTGCTGCCACCAACATCGAGAGCGGTCATCAGGTCACCACCTCACTTGCCGGACGAACGGAACACCCGGTTTCGGTACCGGGAAATGTCCGAATTGGCGGATTCGGAGGGATTTGTGGCCTGTGCCGTTACATCAAAGAGCACGCGATTGATCTGCTGATTGATGCAACCCATCCCTTCGCCACTCAGATTTCCGCCAATGCCCGCGAGGCGTGTCTGATAACGGGTATCGAATTTGAAAATCGTGTGCGCCCAGCCTGGGAAAAGTCAGAAGTGGTCCGTTGGACATCCGTAACAACTGAGCAGCAGGCAATCGATGCCCTGCCCCGCCGCGCACGGGCGTTCCTGGCGCTTGGCAGCCAACAAGTCGCCAAACTCGTCGGGCGAGACGATTGCTCCTACCTCCTGCGCATGATCGAACCACCCAAGACTGTGCCCAACCTCATCGATCACGAAATCATATTCGCATCGCCGGGAGATTCCTTGCAAAGCGAGTGCGAGCTGCTTCAGTCTCATGGAATCACTCACCTGATCTGCCGCAACTCGGGCGGTGAGCGAAGCTTCCTCAAGGTTGAAGCCGCAGCCCGCCTTGGCTTGTCAATCATAGTGATCGAACGCCCAACTCCGCAGGTGTGAGCAACCCGCTTTAAAGCCGCATTAAGGTTAGCAGCCTATCTTTACCGCGGACGGCAACGCCGTCTGTCTGATGCAAGTTGCAAATTCTCGGGAAGTGAATTCCTTGCTGGCAACCTGCACATTGAGAGAGTCTGCGTGTGGTTTTGGCTCTGTCGAAGCAAAGCCCGCGCGCATCTGTGGGGATCTGGTAATGAGTAAACCTGCAACACAAGGCATCCTGTATCGCACCGCCAATGGCGTGTTCTTCCTGACCGGTCTTTTCGCCGTCATCGTCGTCTTGAACGCCTGGCTGGGCGCCGTCGATGTGGACAGCATTGACCCGGTCGTCACCGGTTCGATTGAGCAGATCATCGACAATTCGGACTGATCAGGCAGCCTTTTTCTTCTTGCCGCGATTGCGCAGAATGTGCGCATGCTCCGCGTGATAGAGTGCGGAGTCGGGAAACTTTGCGTCGCCAAAGACCGGTCCTACCATAATCAAAGCTGTGCGGGTGATCTTCTCCCGCCGCACCACATCTTTCATCTCGGCCAACGTGGTTTTGAAGTATTTTTCGTCCGGCCAGGTTGACCGGTAAGCGATGACCACCGGGCAGTCTTCGCCGTAGTGAGGCGTCAGCGCTTCGCGCACATAGACCAGATTGCGAATGGAAAGGTGAACGGCAAGCGTCGCGCCTGATGCGCCGAGCACTTCCAGCGTTTCGCGCGGCGGCATGGAAGATGCCTTTCCTGATGTGCGGGTCACAATCACTGTCTGGGCAATTTCAGGAAGCGTGAGTTCGGTTTTCAGCCGGGCAGCGGTTGCGGCGAACGCCGGAACACCTGGCACGACCTCATAGTCGATACCAAGATCATCCAGCCGACGCATCTGCTCAGCAATCGCTCCGTAGATCGAGGGATCGCCTGAATGCACCCGCGCCACATCTTTCCCTTCAGCGTGGGCGGACTCGATATCCGCGATGATCTCATCAAGCGTCATTGGAGCCGTATCGCGCACCAATGCATCCTTTGGTGCGGCTTGGACAATTTCTTCCGGCACCAGCGATCCCGCATAGAGACAGACGGGGCAGGCTTCTATCAGGCGTAGCCCGCGCACCGTAATGAGATCGGCGGCACCGGGTCCCGCACCAATGAAATAGACACTCATGCCGACTTCCTTTCCTGTTCCTGAGCGGCGTGCGCGATCCGGCTTTCGGGTTTCGCGTCATAGCCGCGGGGTGTGTAGACCCATGTGCGACCATCCCCGGTTTTCACGGTTCTGGAGTTTGACGAACCGACAACGACCACCGTGAGCATATCGACATCATCGACCTGCAAATCACCCAGCCGAACGACGCGAACGCTTTCACCATCCCGTCCCAGATTGCTGGCAAGAATGACCGGCGTATCCGTCGGCCGATGCTGCAGCAGCACATCGCGCGCATAGGCCAGTTGAGTGCGGCGGCGTTTGGAGACCGGATTGTAAAAGGCAATCACAAAATCCCCCTCGCCTGCTGCTTTGAGACGCCTTTGAATGGACTCCCAGGGCGTCAACAAGTCGGACAGGGAGATGGTGCAAAAGTCGTGCCCGAGTGGAGCGCCTGCCCGTGCGGCGGCTCCCTGAAGTGCGGAAATGCCCGGTGACACAGCAACATCGACGCGGCGCGCGCCATCCGTCAGATCGCCACTCTCCATGAGCTCAAACACCAGCGTTGCCATGGCGTAGATGCCGGCATCCCCAGAGCAGACCAGCGCAACATTCTTGCCGCGTCCGGCCAATTCCATGGCATGGCGCACACGGTCTTCCTCTTTGCCGAGATCGAAGCGGTGTTGCACCCGGCTACCAGCGATGTCTGCGATCAAATTAAGATAGAGCGAGTAGCCGACGAGATCGGTACTTTCTGCAATCATCGCCTCAACTTCACCACTGCGCCAGGCTTTCTGCCCGGGTCCGATACCGACCACAAAAAGCTTGCCGCGCGAGCGACCGTTCGATTTGGAATCATCGAGGACCGCAGATCGGGCGATGGCGACCGTGGCCCGCTTCGACTTTGTCTTTTCAACCACAAGTTCAGCATCAACACCGGCTGCAGCAAGGGCTGCCCCTTCGGCCACCCCATGGCACCCGACTTCCGCGAACACGATTTCCGACGGGTTTTTCAAGCGGTTCGCCTGCGCTTCCAGTTCAGCGGCGGCAAAAAACCGCGCTGGCACGCCGAAGTGGTCGGCAACCGCGTGGATTGCGACCTCATCCGCCTTCACATCAATTGATGTGATCGCCGCAAGAGATTGTGGGGCCAGACCCTGTTCGTTCAACGCGGCCTGCGCCAATGCGATGGCTTTTTGTGGATCGATTCCGCGCTCGCAACCCATGCCCATCACCAGTGTTTGCGGATGATAGACAAGTTCAGCAGGCCCGCCGCTTTTGGCGTGATAAGTGACGGTAAGTGTAACATCACCACTAGCAGAAAACGGTAATTGTGATGTTCGTAGCCATTCGGCATCTCCATTCAGGGTCGCCGAACCACCCGCAACCAGCGCGACCATCACTGATTTTGCATTGTCCGGATTGGCAAGATGGTATCCTGCCGGTGGTGCATCCAGAGCAACACCAAATTGCAAATCACCCGCCGTTGTGATCGCAGCGTTGGCGCCAAGAACATCGCCGATCGATCTCGCCAGATCATTGGCCCCGTGATGACCACCGAGCAATGGCACCACAGAGGATCCGTCGGCTGCAATGGCCAGAACTGGCGGCTCGTCCTGTTTGTCGCTGAGCACCGGCGCGAGCAACCTGATGATCGCACCTGATGCGGCAATCGCGACAATCGGTACTTTGGCCTGAAACAGCGATTGCAAGTGGTCCTTCGTGTCATCAAACAGGATATCGGCGTGAGCAATCCGCGAACGTGCGCCGTGAACCTCTCCCCCGATGTGTTTTGCAATTCGGTTCGCCAGTTCAAGCGCCCCTGGCATCAGGACAACCACCGCCAGGTTCGGACCAACAGACATTAGACAAGTTCCTTTTCGGAGGCCAAGGGTGTGAGGCTCGAAATCCAGCCCTCGCCACCTTTGTAGACAAGAATGATCGAAAAGTAGGGAGCGGCCTGCTCACTGACATCCGCGAGCGGCATCAGCTTTTGTGTTTCCAGCGTGGCTCGCTCCACATAGAGCGCCTGATCAAGCAGACCCGACGTCTCTATCAGTGACTTGAGGCGGGCAAAATGGCGCCCAACCTTGATGAAAGCGAGCGCATCACTATCAGCCAGCTGTTTCAGGATCGCACCATCATCAAGCGGCGCCGGAACCACACTCAATACATCATTGCGGGCCGCCAGTGGTCGACCAAGAACGGCTGACGACGCCATGAGCGAGGAAACACCTGGTACGGTGACACAGTCAAACCGATCCTGAAGCCGCTCATAAAGATACATGAAGGAGCCGTAGAAAAACGGATCGCCTTCGCACAGCACCACGACTTTCCGCCCGGTCGAAAGGTGCTCCGCGATATCGGAGGCGGCCTGATCGTAAACCGATTTGGCGGGAAAACGTTGCGTCCGCATGGGAATGACAATCGCATATTCCTCAACGCCCACGGGCATGAACTCAGCCACAATTGAACGGGCAAAACTCTCACCATCATCCGGCGCCGGATAGACAATCAGGTCTGCGTCCTGGATCAGGCGGTGCGCACGCAACGTCAGGAGTTCAGGATCGCCTGGCCCCACACCGACCCCATAGAGTGTTCCATGAGGCGGCGTCATGGTGCATCCCCGCTGATTTTTCGCACACTCCATTGCAAAACAGGCATAGATGGCCGCCAGCCCCGGAATGCCCCAACCGGCGACGCTGTATCCAGCGAAATTCTATTGAGCGTCCCGCCCAGCTTTGCTTGCAGCGCAAGTGCAAATTGCTCGCTTTCGAGCGTCACCATATTGGCAACCAGCCGCCCGCCCGGTTGGAGCGCCTTCCAGCACGCATCGAACACGCCAGTTTCAGATAGCCCGCCGCCAATGAAAATAGCATCGGGCGTTTCCAGATCGGACAGCGCATCGGGAGCCCGTCCTTCGATCATTTTCAACGCGGGAAGTCCGAACCTTTTGCGATTTTCATCGATCAGCTTGCAACGATCCGATCTGGCTTCAATCGCGACGGCTCGCCCGCCCTGTCGCATCCACTCGATCGCTACCGAACCACAGCCTGCTCCCACATCCCAAAGCAAACCGCCGGGAAACGGCGAAAGCTGGCCCAGCGTTGCGGCCCGGACAATCTGCTTTGTGATTTGTTGATCGTTGGCGAAAGAATCATCACGCAGGCCGACCCCTGGCCCATTCCAGACAGCGCCTTCGTCTGCCACACATTCAATTGCCAGCGTGTTGAGATCAGCAATGTCCGCGAGCGAAAACGCTGATGCTTTGGTGCTGCGAATATTCTCGCGTGCACCGCCAAGATGTTCCAGCACGGTTATCTGGCTTTCACCGAATCCGCGTTCGCTCAGCCAGCGAGCAACCACCTCCGGCGTCTGATGATCTTCAGAAAGCGCTAATACCTTGGCACGCGGATATATGTGACGCTCCAGCAGAGCCAGCGGGCGTCCGTGCAACGTGACCGTTTCGCACGCCGCAATCGGCCAGCCGAGCTTCGATGCTGCCAACGAAAAGGCGGATATTGCCGGGCAAACCTGAAGATCATCCGGCGAAAAATAGCGACCCAATGTCGATCCGATCCCGTACCACTGCGGATCACCGGTCGCCAGCACCACAACATTCTTACCGCGCTGTGCCTCGATGTCCGCCATCGTATCGACGAGCGGCCAACGCCAGCCATGACGTTCGCCCGGGTGCTCCCCCAGCATTGCAAGATGCCTTTCACCACCAAAAATCACATCGGCATTTTCGACCATATTTCGGAGGGGATCGGGCAGCGCTTCGAGACCGGCATCATCGACACCAATCACGGAAATCCATTGGGTAGACGCACTCATGTCACGTCCTGCCCGGTTGCTGATTTGAGACCTGCGGCAAGCGCATTGAGCGCGGCGGCGGCGATAGCAGAGCCACCTCGCCGCCCGCGAAGCGCGATGAATGGCACGTTCAGAGCGTTCTCAATCAGTGCCTGTTTCGATTCAGCCGCTCCTACGAACCCGACGGGAAAGCCAAGAATAAGAGTTGGCTTTGACACGGAATGCTCAAGTTTCTCCAACAGGTAAAACAACGCAGTCGGGGCATTGCCAACCACCACGACAGCCCCATCAAGATGGGCATCCCAGAAATCAACCGCCGCCGCCGAACGTGTATTTCCAATCGACTTGGCATGGTTGGCTACACCCGCTTCGTCCAGCGTACAGATCACTTCATTTTCGGCGGGAAGAAGGCGCCGAATGATGCCGGATCGCACCATTTCCACATCGCAAAGGATCGGGGCGCCGTTTTGCAGCGCCTGCCTGCCAATTGATACGGCCTCGGATGAAAACACCAATTGCTCTGCCGCATCCACCATGCCGCATGCATGTATGACGCGGATGGCCACATCCCGTTCACCCGGCGAGAACCGATCCAGCGCCGCCTCTTCGACAATCGTGTCGAACGATTGCCGATAAATCGCTTCCGGATTCTTTTCGTACAGATTGGCAGTCATCAGGTCTCAAAACCGCGCGAAGGGATCCGGTCAGGCCGGTTCTGCTTCAGCCTCGTCGGACACGTCCTCGCGGTCTTCTTCTTCATCCTCGTCCTCGTTTCTGAAACGGGCCAAAAGCGCTGCCAATGCAGCCGCACCAATGACAGCCCCCAGTGCGATCCAGTGTCCGTGGCCAGCCACTTCACCCACATGTCCCCAATGGGCATGGGCAGAGCCAGCAAACCCCGCATGAGCCACCAGTGAGACGATCAGTACTGCTGCGGAAAAAAGAGATTTCATCGTGACGCTCCATTGATCATTCAAACAACAGCGCCAAGCTGGCCGCGACGAAAGCCGAGCCAGATTTGCCGAGCGGTTCGGATTTGGTTCCCGATTGGGGTCAACCGCACCGAAATCGTTTCAGCCTCTTTGCGGGAACGCGCTGGACGCAAACCGCGAGGCACCGTCGAATGGAAAGTCACGTTAGAGACGGCATGAGCAGCGGTCAAACACAAACACGCCACCGGTCACGCAATGTGCGACGCATCAACGACTTCGGTGTTTCTACGGTGCTTCCCCCGCTTCCCGTGCTGCCAACAGTTCCTCTGCGGACACGCCGAGCAGGCTTGCCGTTCGGCGAATCATATCGAGCTCCGTTTGGTGCAATTCGTTGTCGGCTTTCGCCACGGACAACATGCGCACCAGGATCCGGCGCTTGTGCAGCAGCGGCATTTCCTCAAACACAGCGGCGGCCTGTTCGGCGCTGGTCTCGTAGCCAAAATTTCGAACGAACTGCATCACTTCGGCGAATTCGTCTTCAGGGATGTTGAAAGCAGCAACGCACAATTGCTGAAAATACCGGGTTTCCGCCGGCTTCAAAACGCCGTCAGCAAACAGCAAACGAATGAGCAGAATGATCTCGGCAATCAGTATCTCATCGTCGGCCACGCGTTTGACTGCGCTTTGATTGCCCACAAACTCCCGCACCCGATCAAGAATGCCCATTTGCCCCTCATCCTCACTGACGGAATCGCGCCAAAGATGACACCTTAGTTTGCGATTAGGTTGCCGATCAAGCAGGCATGCCTACGCCTGGGATTTCAGCGTCCCCAACCAATGTCACCCACACGCAAGTGGGGTTCGAACGCCGAATCCCGTTTAAAACGCTGCTCGACGAGTGAGCGAACATTTTCCGGAAACGCTTCAGATTTAGGGCCACCAATGCTGTCCTTGTTCTGATTGACATGCAGAAGCACGCTTTCATTCACCGCCAGTGCAATGCCACTCGACCGATTGCGGATCGTGGAATGAAGGTGCAGCCGTTTTTGGTCCGCATCAATCAGCAGCATTTCAACCGTCAGCTCATCGCCTCCATGCGCCTCTTTCAGATATTTGATCCGCGTGTCGAGATTGTAGAGTGTGCGCCCGGTGGCGTTCAGGTAGCGCGGCCCCATGCCAAGCTCATCCATGGTCTGATCATTGGCGAAACTGATCACCAAAACATAATAGGCGTCCCGCATATGGTTGTTGAAATCCACCCATTCCGGCAGGCAGGTTCTGTGAAGTGTCAGCATGAGAGGCGGGCCGTTCGAGGATCAAAGCTCGCATGCTTGCACCCTTGGCACCAGGTCGCAACGCCAGCCTTTCAGGCAGCGTTGGATATCTGAGGCGTTGGTAATTTCAGGAGTTCCGCGGTGTTGAAAATCATCTCCAGCTCCAGCGGGTGAAACTCTCCATCGGAACCGGCGAGATCCATCATCTGTGCCAGGATCGACTGTTTCTGGGCTTCATCACATTCGTGATTGATGATGGTTGTGAGCGGAAAAAGGCCGGAAAACTGCGCTTCGGTCGAACGCGCCTCGTCCATCATGTCGTTAAGACGATCACCCGAGATACCGAACCGGCGAACAAGCACTTCTCGATATCGCTCCACCTCATCGGGGTGGATAATGTCGTCGATCGCCATTAGATGGTAAAACAACGCGGCAATGGCCAGATTTCGATCTTTCTGGTCAAAGCCACGTGCTTCGCCATCAGACATCCGCTCAAGATATTGGATCACCACGTCAAACATGGACGCACCCCGATTCGCATGCCCAATTCTAGCGAAATTTGGCCAAATCACGAATCTTGCGGCCTTTTTCGGGCGATCAAGAGGCATCACAAGTGCAGAACCGCACTCCAAACCCATGAATTTTGATCCAACTCGACCAGGTGTGGACGCTTGAGATGAGACCAGTGTGGATCCTGCTTGGCTGTATCAGCCTTGTCGTCGGCCTGATCGGAATCGTGGTTCCGTTGCTTCCCACAACGGTGTTTCTGCTCATCGCAGCCTTTTGTTTCGCCAGAGGGTCAGAGCGGCTTCACTCCTGGCTTTTAGATCATCCAAAGCTCGGCCCACCCATTGAAGAATGGAACCGGCACGGTGCGATCTCGAAGAACGCCAAGCGCCTCGCCGCAATCAGCATGCTTGCCACATTGGGGATCAGTTGGGTGCTGGGCGCTGCGGGCTGGATTATCGCCGTGCAGGCAGTGGTTTTGGCCGCTGTTGCCACATTTCTGCTCACCCGCCCCCTGCCACCTGAATAGGCCGGAGGCCTAACTCAAGGTCTTGGTCATATTGACCTTGTTGCCACTGCGCCCGGTCTCGCGCCAGCCGAGGTGGGTGTACAAATCAATGTTGCCTTGCATGTTTGTGTGGGTCACAAGGTCGAGCTCGTTGCAGCGGTGAGTAATGCAAACGCGCTCACATTCGAGGATGAGCGCCTTGCCCAGCCCTTTGCCCGAAGATAGCGGAGAAACAGCAATATTGACGAGCTTTGCCCGTTCCGCGGCAAGATCAAGCACAGCGCATCCAGAAATTTGCTCATCGTATATCTGCACGAGCACGGTGTCGTTGCGGATTTGATCCTCGATTTCCGCCGCGACATCCGGCAGGTCGGCAATGCGATCCTGATAAACCGAATAAGCCGCTTCAATACAGGCTCTAATGCCTTCCGTGTCGCTGATTTCAGCCCGACGTATGTGAGAAGGTTGCGCCATAAACGTTCGTCAGAATTCGATCCCAACCTGTGCCTTCACACCGGAGCGGAACGGGTGTTTGACCATCGTCATATCGGTCACAAGATCGGCGATCTCGATCAGATCATCCTTGGCATTGCGTCCGGTGATGATGACATGCTTCATCTCCGGCTTCGCCTTCAAAACCTCGATGATTTCGTCCAACGGCAGGTAGTCGTAGCGCAACACGATGTTGAGTTCGTCGCACAGCACCATGTCGTGCTCATCATCCAGGATCATGGCTTTGGCCTTGTCCCAGGCGGCGCGGGCAGCATCGATGTCCCTTTGGCGATCCTGCGTCTCCCAGGTGAAGCCCTCACCCATGGTCTCCAGGGTCACCTGATCGCCAAGCTTTTCGAGAACGGCCCGTTCGCCGGTTGACCACTTGCCTTTCACGAACTGAACGACGCCGACTTTCATACCGTTACCGAGTGCACGAAACACCATGCCGAAGGCCGCGGTGGATTTGCCCTTGCCTTTGCCGGTGTGAACGATGGTGAGACCCTTCTCGATGGTCTTGGTCGCAATGATCTTATCGCGGGCCGCCTTTTTGCGCTTCATCTTGTCGGCATGGCGCGCATTGAGCTCTTCTTCAGTCATCGAAGCCAGTTTTTCAGATTTCTGAGCCATTGCGTCCTCATCGTTCCGGATTGTTGAGAGAATGACGGTTCGTTCGCCATTCTCCAAGGCAAAAAATTACGCGCGTGCCAGTTGCTCAAGATCAAATCGAGCGGAATTGCTGCGCGCCGTCCACAGATCCCGGTCGAGCGCTTCAAGCAGCCGGTCGCACAGTTCTTTTAAGGCCGCAGGGTTTTTGTCAGCCATGAACTCCCGCACAGAATCATCCGCAACGAAGGCCCTGTAAACCGCATCGAAATGATGATCCCTGACGGCGCCCGTGGTTGCGGAAAAAGCAAAGAGATAGTCGACTGTGGCGGCAATTTCGAAAGCGCCTTTGTAGCCGTGGCGCATCACACCCGAAATCCATTTTGGGTTCGTGACGCGACCACGTACCACCCGCCCGATTTCTTCTTCCAGCGTGCGGATCACCGGGCGTTCGGGGCGGGAATGATCATTGTGATAGATCGTCGGTCGGGCACCCGAAACATGCTCAGCCGCCGCCGCCATACCACCTTCGAATTGATAATAATCATCGCTGTCGAGAAGATCGTGCTCGCGATTATCCTGATTGTGGACAATGGCATCCAGCGCGCCGAGGCGGCTTTCCAGCGCATCACGGGCGGCATCGCCGTCGCTCTTCACCCCATAGGCAAACGCACCCCACTGCAGATAGGCTTCCGCCAGATCGCCACGATTGGCCCATCCTTTCTCATCAATCAGGGCTTGGAGCCCGGCCCCATAGGCGCCGGGTTTTGACCCGAAAATACGATGGCCTGCTTGCCGTTTCGCCAAATCTGCGTCCATCCCCTGCGCGATCTTTGCAGCAGCTTCCCGCGCCACAGCCGCCGAGATGGGATTATCAGCCTCGTCCTCTTCAAGCGCGGCAATCGCTGCAACGGCCTGATCAAAAAGATTAATCTGCTGGGGAAAGGCATCACGGAAAAAGCCGGATATCCGCAAGGTCACGTCAATGCGCGGCCTGCCAAGCTCGGCCAGAGTGATGATTTCATAGCCCGTCACACGACGGGAGGTGGGCTCCCAGACCGGTCGCGCGCCAATCAGGGCCATGGCCTGCGCAATATCATCCCCGCCGGTGCGCATGTTGGATGTGCCCCAGGCGGAAAGCCCGAGCGCTTTCGGCCACTCGCCATGCTCCTGGCGGTGGCGTTTCAAAAGCAGATCGGCTGATTTCTGTCCCAGATACCACGCCGCCTGGGTAGGGATTGATCGGCTGTCGACCGAATAAAAATTTCGTCCGGTGGGCAGGACATCAAGCCGACCCCGTGTGGGTGCACCAGATGGTCCGGGCGACACGAAGTACCCCGAAAGCGCGGTCAGAAATCCGTCAATCTCCCGTTTGCCGCATAGGGCGACGGCGGGTTCAACAGAGTCTTTGATGCCGGAAAGCACATCCCGTGTCCGATCAAATTCTGCCGGACATTCAATCTCGCCTGAGACCAATCCCGAAGCGAAGACTTCAATCCTTTCAACGGCATCGCCGCAACTGCGCCATTGATCGTTAGATATCGCCTGAAGTGCATCGGGCCTCTCAACACCCCACGGAGCAGAAAAATCGCAATCAAGCGGGTCGAAATCCGCAAAACCAAAGTCGTGCGCAATCGCGCGCTGCAGCGATTGATCACGTCCCTCGCCCAACCCGCGCGGAATGCGGGCAAGCGCTGTCACCAGATCAGTCTTCAATCGCCCCTCGGGTGACGCACCAAATATGTGCAAGCCATCCCTGATCTGCATTTCCTTCAGATCGCAAAGATGAGCATCTAGCTTTTCAAGCGCGTCACTATCAGCGTCGTCGGCCGCAATGCCCGCATCCTCATCGAGCCCAATGTCACGCACCAGATCGAGAATCTGGGTCTTGAGGTGCTTCAACCGCCTGCGATCACCACCTGAAGCTTCATAATACTCATCGACCAGCGCCTCGAGATCCTTAAGAGGCCCATGGCTCTCTGCGCGCGTTAGCGGTGGCGTGAGGTGGTCGATAATCACCGCAGAGGTGCGCCGCTTAGCCTGGGTGCCCTCACCCGGATCATTGACGATGAACGGGTAAAGATGCGGCACAGCTCCAAGTGTGGCTTCCGGATAGCACGTCGTTGATGGCGAAAGCGCCTTACCGGGCAGCCATTCCAGATTGCCGTGCTTTCCCATATGCGCTATCGCATCAACCCTGAATTGCCTTCGAAGCCAGCCGTAAAACGCAAAATAGCCATGGGGCGGCACCAGATCAGGCGAGTGATAGGACTCTTTCGGATCGATATTGTAGCCGCGCGCCGGTTGCACACCCACTGCCACATTGCCAAAACGCATCAATGGCAGTGCGAACGCTCCCGCGTCCTTCATAAAGAACGGATCGGTTTCGGGACTTCCCCACCGGGCGGTCACTTCATCCTGAATCTCAACCGGCAAGGATCCGAAGAAATCATTGTAATCATTAGAAGAAAGCGTTTCGCGAACTTCGCGTCCGTCATGCGCTGCATTGGTCGGCCCGGTTTGGACCAGATCCATCAGCGCGCAGCCGTCGGCTGGCAGGTCACCGGTGTTGTAACCCCGAGAAGCCATGGCTTTGAGCACATTCACGGTGCCAGCAGGCGTGTCAAGACCGACCCCATTGCCAAGCCGCCCATCGCGGTTTGGGTAGTTCGCCAGGATCAGACCGACTTTCTTTTCACCAACCGTTTTACGCCGCAGATCGGCCCAGGCCTTCGCCAGATCAGCCACATAGCCCACCCGGTCCGCAAGCGGTTTGTGGGCCACCAGCGCACATTCGGTACGCTCATCAAAATTGCTCGTATCCTTGAAGGCGATGGCGCGGGAAAAGACCCGGCCATCAATTTCCGGCAGCGCAATGTTCATCGCCAGATCACGTGCCGGCAACCCCTGCGCTGATTCCTGCCAGGCATCCAGTGTTGTTGCGGACAGCACGGTCTGAAAAACAGTCGCGCCGGTCCTGTCCAGAACGGTTCCGGCATGGGGCTGACCCGGACCAGACACGGCAAATCCCGTTAGATTGAGGATGACGTCGGGTTTGGCGGTTTCAAATAGCGTCTCCAATGTCGCCACTGACACCGGGTCTTTCAGGCTTGAGACAAACACCGGCAACACGTTCAGATTTCGCGCCCGCAGCGCGGAAATCAGCGCATCCACCGGTTCCAGATTGCCGCTTTGAACCAGCGCCCGATAAAAACAGATCGCAACGGTGGGTGCGCCCGGCACATGGCCTTCGCCAAGATCATCAACGGTCGGCGCAGCAATATTGGGAAGATACAATCCAGACTTTAAGAGCGGTGCCGCAGGTGGTGGCAAATCGCGATTTTCAACGAGCGATGCGCAATAATCGAGAAAATGCGCAGAGTTCTGCGCTCCACCCTCAATCAGATACGACCACAGCGCCAGCCTTTGCTCATCGTCAATCCGATTGAAGGGGTCGAGCGTCGCGTCCGGCTTGTCGTCCCCCGGCAACGCAACCATGGCAATGTCGTTGTCGCAGGCTGTTTCGTAGAGTTTTTCGAGCCCGTATTGCCAGTAGCTCGCACCACCCAGACATCGCAAAATGATCAGCTTTGCGTGCGCCACCGTCTGCTCGGCATACACATCCACCGACATGGGATGACTAAGCTTCATCATGTTGGCAAGGCGCAGGGTCAGTGCGTCTGAGTCCCGCCCCCGCTGCGCGCTCGCAAGGGAGGAAAGTTCCGTATCCGCCGCAGAAACAAAAAGAATGTCACCGGGCGATTGACCCAGATCAATCGCCTCGTCCGTGTCGCCGAGCGAGCCCTGTTGTGCGGTTAAGAGATGCATGTTGGTGCGATTTTATATCAACATGCCGGCACGCCTCGCATCAACCAAACAGCGCCTGGATTTCAGCCGCGATTTTCGCCTGATCAATGTCGTGCAGACCAATCACCACCAGACGGGTGTCGCGGGTCTCATTCTCCTGCCAGTCGCGGTCAAAGTAGGTGTCCACCCGAGAACCAACAGCCTGAATTGATAGACGCATCGGCTTGCCCTGAATTGCGGCAAATCCCTTCAGGCGCAAAATATCGTGGGCCTGAATGATGGACGACAGGCCGCGTTCAACGTCCTTAACGGACGAAGCCGCACCAGCCCCAACGACAAAGCTGTCGAACTCATCATGATCGTGATCATGATCTTCATCGTTTTCGTGGTGCATTTCATGATGCGATTTGCGCTCGGCCATGTCGCTTTCCGTGCCCACGCCCAGTCCCAGAAGCACGTCGGCACCGGGCACCCGGCCTTCACCGGCGCGGATCATCTTCACCTTGCGGCGCGATTCCTTTTCAACGACATCTGCAACGGTCGACGTGGTTGAATCATCAATCAGGTCTGTCTTGTTGAGGATGATAAGATCGGCGCAATTGATCTGATCCTCGAACAGTTCCTCCAGCGGGCTCTCATGGTCAAGCGAGTCGTCCTCCTGCCTCTGGGCATCGAGTGCTGCCTCATTTGCGGCAAAGCGACCAGCGGCCACGGCAGGCGCATCCACCACTGTCACGACCCCATCGACAGTCACCTGTTCCCGGATTTCCGGCCAGTTGAACGCATTGACAAGTGGTTGCGGCAGTGCCAGCCCCGACGTCTCAATCACGATGTGGTCCGGCTTTTGATCGCGCTCCAGAAGCGCCGACATGGTTGGTACGAAATCATCGGCAACCGTGCAGCAAATGCAGCCATTCGTCAGTTCGACAATATCATCCTCCGTGCAGGTTTCTTCTCCACAGCCTTTGAGCACTTCCCCGTCCACACCCAGATCGCCAAACTCATTGATAATCAACGCAATTCTTTTGCCGTTGGCCGTGGCCAGCAGATTGCGGATCAGCGTGGTTTTGCCCGCGCCCAGAAATCCCGTGATAACCGTGGCTGGTATTTTGGCCGTTTCCATAGATCATTGTTCCAATTGCAGGGAAGGCGCGACGGATGCCCTATTTCAGCTGTTGCGGCAAGCCCGCTGTGACGAACCAGACCGCGGCGCACACATTTGAGAGCTTCTGGTGCAGCAGACCAGAATAGTCGACAAACTGTCGGCTCATTCTATCCATGGGCACCACCCCCTGCCCCACCTCATTTGAGACAAAAACAATCGGGAGATCGACACTGGCGAGATATGAAACGAGATCGTCGGTTTCTCGCTCCACATTTGCGTCCGCCATCATCAGATTGGTGACCCACAATGTGAGACAGTCAACCAGCACGGCCTGCCCGTCAAAGACCTCGTTTCTGAGGGCATCAACCAGCGCCAGTGGCTCTTCGACCGTCTCCCACCTCTGGTCGCGCCGAGCCTGATGATGTTCAATGCGTTCCACCATTTCATCGTCCAGCGCTTTGGCCGTAGCCAGATACACTGGTCGCAGACCGGTGTTTTCCACGATCTGTTCGCTAAACCGGCTTTTGCCGGAGCGTGCGCCTCCAAGCACAAGTGAAGGCCCTGCTGGTGCGCGAATATCGGTTTCAAACATTGGAACAACCACAGGGCTGGGATTTTAACAATCTGCTGAATTTGATCCAGTTCCTCACACTTCCAACCGTCATTTCGCCCTTCGGGGGCGGAATCCATTGATTGGGCCGAGCTCTAGTGGATTCCGGCCGTAGAGGCCGGAATGACGACGAATTATGTTGATTGCACATGGCTGACACTGGGGTTTGCTCCCTAAAGGTCTGCACCACCGGGCAGAAACGAACGTCACCGAGGAATATCGCGAAGAAGCCTTGGGTCCAACAGTTCTTCCAGACTGTCGGCCAGATCATCCAACGCTTCAATAACACCATCCCGGAACGAGTGCGACGCGGACATCACGCCGATCGAGCGCAGCAACGCGCGCCGATACTCATCATTGGCAAAAAGACCGTGCAGATAGCAGCCGCGCGCACGACCATCCGCAGCGACGGCACCGTCATCGCGACCATCAATCCGGATCATGGCTCGCTTGGTGTCCGGCCCTTCGGTGCGACCCATGTGGATTTCGTAGCCATCAACGGGCTGGTCGTAAGCACAGTCGACAGCATTGCTGGTCCGGACGGTTTTCTCAGGTTCGAGTACGGTCGTGATATCGAGGAGACCAAGTCCTTGCCGATCCCGCGTTTCGCCTTCCAGCCCTTGAGGATCATGCACCGACTGACCCATCATCTGATAGCCGCCACAAATGCCAATAACTGGCGTACTATTTTGAGTCGCGCGTTGAATGGGTTCCGCCCAACCATTGTCGAACAAAGCATCAAGATCAGCCAGCGTTGCCTTTGAGCCGGGCAGGATGACCATTGCCGCATCCTCGGGGAATTGCTCTCCCTTTTTCAGAAAGATGAGATCCACATCGGGTTCCGCAAGGAACGGATCAAAATCATCAAAATTGGCAATGCGTGGCAGCACCGGGACGACAATCTTCTTGCCCTTGCCACCTGAAGACCGGTTTCTATCCAGGGCGACAGAGTCCTCCGGTGGTAATCGGCCAACCGCATCCAGCCAGGGGATCACCCCGAAACACGGCCAATCTGTAAAGTTCCCGATCTGATCAATGCCGTCATCGAATAGTGAGACGTCACCACGAAATTTATTGATGATGTATCCGGCGACCTGTGCCCTGTCAGTGGCATCCAAAATGGTATGCGTGCCCACGAGCGATGCAATCACGCCGCCTCGATCAATATCGCCTACAAGCACCACCGGCACGTCAGCCGCCGTTGCAAAGCCCATATTGGCAATGTCACCAGCCCGCAGATTAATCTCTGCCGGTGATCCCGCCCCTTCCACAATGATCAGATCCGCGTCCTGCTTCAGGTTTTCATACGATTCCATAACCGACTGAAGCAATTGAGGTTTCAGCTTCTGATAGTCGCGTCCTTTCGCACTGCCCCACACCTTTCCCTGAACCACAATCTGCGAACCGCTGGCCGATTGCGGCTTCAGGAGGACAGGATTCATGTGAACAGTTGGCGCAACATCACAGGCCAGCGCCTGCAGCCATTGGGCCCGGCCAATTTCACCCTGTTGGTTCGTACCCGGAATGGCGGCGACGGCCGCATTGTTCGACATATTCTGTGGTTTGAAGGGAAAAACCCGCCTGCCCTGTCGCTTCGCCAGCCGGCAAAGGCCTGCCACCAGAACTGACTTTCCCACGTCAGACCCTGTGCCCTGGAGCATGATTGCCTGGCTGGATGAATTCGAACCACTCATAGGAGTGCTCTAATGCGGATTAGACTTCAGCAAAACAAAAAAGACCACGATCCGAATTCGGATCGTGGTCTTGATACGCAGCACTGACTGGAACGCGTACGCCCGGCATTTGCACCGGAGAAACTCAATCCCCGGTACGCAAAACCTGATCCGGGGAGCAAGGCGTTGTGTTCATCCGCCTTGCCCCCTGTTGATACAGGTCGTTTCCTAACAGCCGGTGTATGTTTGGTTAAACGATTGATAATCTGCCGGGAAAGTTTTGCCGCGACGCATTTTTTTTCACATTCCCGCGATGGGTGGCTCAGACTTTCCCTTTCAGGAAGTTGATGATCCCGGAAAAATCGGTGTTGCCATGGCCCAGCTCGGAAAAAAGCCCGTAAAGCTGAGAGGCCTGCGCCCCCAGCGGGGTGATAGCCCCCGCCTGCTGAGCGGCATCCTGTGCCAGTTTCAGATCTTTTTTCATAAGATCGGTGGCAAAGCCGGGCTTGTAATCATTGTTGGCCGGCGATGTCGGCACGGGACCGGGAACCGGGCAATAGGTGTTGATCGACCAGCACTGGCCTGACGATGTGGAGGCAACATCAAAAAGCGCCTGATCTGAAAGGCCCAGTTTTTCTGCCAGCGCGAATGCTTCTCCCACGCCGATCATGGAAATACCCAAGATCATGTTGTTGCAGATTTTAGCCGCCTGCCCGGCACCCGCGTCACCACAGTGGACAACACGGCCAGCCATTGGATCGAGAATGTCCGCCGCCTTTGCCATCGCATCTTCTGTTCCACCGGCCATGAAGGTGAGTGTCCCGGCGGCGGCACCACCGACACCGCCGGACACCGGCGCGTCGATGCTCAGCATATTAGCCTCAGCGGCCATGCCGTGTGCACCGCGCGCAGAATCAACGTCAATGGTCGAGGAATCGATGAACAATGTGCCAGCATCTGCCTCACCCAGCACATCCTTGTAGACGGCCAGTACATGTTTGCCCGCAGGCAGCATCGTCACGACAGCATCACGGCCACGCACAGCAGCAGCCGCAGAGGAACTTGCCGAGACGCCGTCGTCCTCTGCCTTCTTTACAAGCCCTGCATCGAGATCAAACCCATACACGCTGTGTCCGGCTTTGACGAGGTTTGCGGCCATTGGGCCGCCCATATTGCCAAGTCCAATAAATCCGATGGAAGCCATTGTCTTAAACTCGCTTTTTCATTGATAAAAATCGAAAGAGGTGTGAACGCGATCAGCGCTCGATCAGCTTGCGCCCCACAATGACGCGCATGATTTCATTGGTGCCTTCAAGAATTTGATGCACCCGCAGATCACGGACAATTTTCTCCACGCCATATTCCGCCAGATAGCCATATCCGCCGTGAATCTGCAGCGCCTGATTGGCAACCTCAAAACCTGTATCGGTGACGAAACGCTTCGCCATGGCACAATATTGCGTGGCATCAGGCGACTTGGCATCCAGTCGGGATGCCGCGGAATAGAGCAGCACCCGGGCTGCTTCGAGTTCGGTGGCCATATCAGCCAGCTTGAACTGAATGGCCTGAAAACCGTCGATGGATTTCCCGAAGGCCCGACGTTCCGACGCATAACTGATTGCCTGATCGAGAGCCGCCTGCGCGCCCCCGAGCGAACAGGCGGCAATGTTCAGCCGCCCGCCATCAAGACCGGCCATGGCGAAGCGGAAACCATGACCTTCAATTCCAATCCGGTTTTCCGCAGGGACACGGCAATCTTCCATGATTACTTGTGCCGTGGGCTGCACATGCCAGCCCATCTTCTTCTCAGCAGCCCCAAAGGAAAGGCCCGGCGTTCCCTTTTCAATCAGGAACGCGGAAATGCCCTTTGGCCCGTCTTCCCCTGTCCGCGCCATAACCAGATAGACTTCGTTTGACCCGGCGCCGGAAATAAACTGCTTGGTGCCATTCAGCACGTAGTGGTCGCCATCACGCACGGCTTTTGTTTTGAGCGCTGCCGCATCCGAACCAGAGCCCGGTTCGGTGAGGCAATAGCTCGCAATCCACTCCATTGTGCAGAGTTTTGGCAGCCACGCCTGACGCTGCTCATCCGAGGCAAAACTATCGATCATCCACGCAACCATGTTGTGGATTGAGATGAACGACGACAACGCAGGACATCCGGTCGCCATTGCCTCGAAAATCAGCGCCGCGTCGAGCCTGCTCAGTGCTGATCCCCCCACATCGTCTCGGACGTAGATACCACCCATGCCAAGTTCAGCGGTTTGCCGGATCACATCCACTGGCAAATGAGCCCGCGCATCCCAGTCGAGCGCGTGTGGTGCAATCTCATCCCTCGCAAAGCTCAAAGCCATATCCTGAATGGCGCGCTGCTCATCGCTCAGGTCAAAAGGAGGTGCGGTTTCCCCATCCTGCGCATCGGCGTTCATCGCATCCATTTCAATCTCCCCAGACGGCAACACATAATGTGGCGTACGATCTTTTGATCACAGCCCAATATTGCTCGCAAGGAGAAGACCCGCAAATTTTTGCGGGTCACAACTTAAACGAGATTTTTACCAAAAGTCCTATCGCCACATTGGAAATTAATTTTGGTGTGGACAATGAAAAACCTTAAAAAAATTTGTCTCAGGTTCGCGGCAGATCGGTCAGGAAATATTGCAATAGCCACGGGCATCGCCATTGTCCCGCTAACACTGGCCATCGGCGTGGCAGTTGACTATTCGATGATCTCAAATCGCAAGGCGCACATTCAACATGCGCTGGACACGGCCGCCCTCGCCACGGCAAAAAATCTTGGTCTTGTGAAGTCCCGTGCCGAGCTCAAGGATCTTGCCCGCAGCTATTTCTATGCCAACCTCAATGGTCTCAAGCCAACAGACGTGAAGCTCGTTTTCCACGACAGCAACACCGCCGGTGGCACAGCAATCGAGCTCAGCGCCTATATGGATTATAAGATGCTGTTTGGTTCGCTTTATGAAAAGAAGCAACGCCGCATCCAAAAGAGCTCTATTGTCAAAACAGGCAACAATTCCCTGGAGATTGCCCTGGTCCTCGACAATTCGGGTTCTATGAACTGGAACAATCGCATCGGCACGGCAAAAAAAGCCGCAACCGGCCTCATCAACCAACTGACGGAAGCGTTTGAAACCTCTACCCATCCCGCGCCCGTCAAATTCTCAGTCGTGCCCTTCACCGGACATGTCAATGTCGGTCAGCAACACGCCCGTGCCTTATGGATGGACACCACGGGGCTATCCCCCATCCACCATGAAAATCTGAACTGGCAACAAAATCCGCGTGCACGTGCCTACGGCGACGGACGCTGGCGCGATGGTTCCGGCCGCTGGCTCACCCGCTTCAGTCTCTTCAGTGATATGATTGGCGTCCGATGGTCGGGGTGCGTTGAAGCGCGTCCCTGGCCGCACCACACACGCGACACTTCACCAAATCCTGCACAACCCGCAACCCTTTATGTTCCCGCCTTCGCGCCGGACGAACCGGACAATTATTCGGGTCAACGCCAGGTATCCAGAAGCAATCCCGTCTATTGCAGCAGAACCAATCGAAGAAAAAAATGCAAACTCTGGAGCGATGGCTATCGGCGAAATGTGCATCACACTGGTGCGCGCGCAAATACCGACCTGCGCAATTATACAAGACAATACATGCGCCTTCTTGACCGCTCCGGCAATCCGTTTGGTGGATTTGATGCTGCCGGCGGACTGGTTCGCAATGGCCCGCGAATTTCAGAGGAGCGCTATTCAAATAGCTACCTCGCTGACGACAAGAACGTCCCTGCTCCATTGCACGCTTATTCTGCCGCCAACACGGGAAGAGGTGCCAAACAAAATGCGCGTCAGGATTGGACTTGGAAATATTCAGGCCAAGGACCAAGAGTGGGTTCATTCGTTGGTCCAAATCATGGTTGCACGGGAAATCCAATCACCGCGCTCACGACCTCAAAGAACCGCGTGATCAGCGCCATCAATACCATGCGCGCAAATGGATACACCAATGTGCCGCTCGGCATCGCCTGGGGTTGGAGAACACTCTCACCGGGGCAACCATTTCCTGAAGGTCGTGCC
>JBCCGR010000043.1:0-40746 GCA_039029195.1 Pseudomonadota bacterium | reverse complement strand
GTGTCAATTTCTGACAGGCTGGTGTTCGTTTTATCCGGCCCTCCGGCTCAACCGTTTCCCTCCACCAGCGGGGGAGGGTGTCGTCGTATGACGACGGGTGGGGGAGACATCAACCAAAATCCCCACCCGTCATGATTTCGTAATGCCACCCTCCCCTTTTGAAAAAGGGGAGGGAAATTGACAGTCCGGCAATTGCTTCTAAACCTTCTGAAGTCCTAACTCCGATAGTCACCATTGATCTCGATATAGGTCTTCGTGAGGTCACAGGTCCAAACAGTGGCGCTGCCGTTACCGACACCCACATTGGCTGAAATGGCGATTTCATCGCGCTGCATAACGGCACTGGCCGCTTCTTCCGAATAATCCGGTACGCGTTCACCATTGCGCGCCACTTCCACATCACCGAACGATATGGAAAGTTGGTCGCGATCGGCTGTTTCGCCCGCCTTGCCGATGGCCATGACGATCCGGCCCCAGTTTGCGTCTTCTCCGGCTATCGCTGTCTTCACCAGCGGTGAATTGGCGACGGCGAGTGCGATGCGTTTTGCAGAACCTGCATCTTCAGCGCCCTCAATCGTGATTTTCACAAGCTTGGTTGCGCCTTCACCATCGCGAACCACCTGCAATGCGAGGTCCTGCATGACTGTATCAAAGGCCGATCTGAACCCGGCAAGACGAGGATCAGTTTCTTCGGTGATGGCTGAAACACCATCCGCTGCGCCGGTTGCCACCGCCAGCACGGTGTCGCTGGTGGATGTGTCGCTGTCGACCGTTACAGCGTTGAAACTGGTTTCGTTGGATGCCGTCAGTAGTGACCGCAAGACGGGTGCTGCAATCGGGGCGTCGGTCACAACGAAGGCAAGCATGGTCGCCATGTCGGGCGCGATCATGCCTGAACCCTTGGCAATGCCGTTGATTGTGACGGTCTTCCCATCGATGTCGGCATTGGCTGTTGCGAGCTTTGCAAACGTGTCCGTGGTGCGAATGGCTTCCGCAGCACTTGGCCAATTTTCGGACGTGGCCCGACCAACCATATCTGCAAGGTGACCCGTCAGCATGGACGCTTCCAGTGGTTCCCCAATCACGCCAGTCGATGCCAGATGGATGTGGCTTGCATCAACGCCGGCTGCGCTGGATATCCCGGCGGCGGTCTCCTCTACGGCCTGAATGCCCTTCTGACCAGTGAAGGCGTTTGCATTGCCCGCATTGACCGCAATCGCGCCGACCCGGCCATTGCCCAGCCGCTCCCGGCACCAGTCGACGGGCGCGGACGGGCACCGCGAGGTGGTGAAGACACCCGCAATCGTCGCCCCTTCATCAAACAGCATGAGCATGAAATCATCGCGCCCGGCATATTTCATGCCCGTCGCAGCCGTAGCGATGCGGACCCCGTTGATGGCGGGCAGATTGGCCAGCGTATCCGGCGCGAGTGGCGAGCGTTTGAGGTCCATATTAGGGTCCGTTGGAAGAGGCAGAGTTGGTCGAGCGTATCAAATCTATGGATGGCCGTCACTCATCGGCCAAGTGAGAAAATTTGAGAAGGTGATGCTGGAAAACCAACCCTCTATTGTCACCCTCGGGCTTGACCCGAGGGCCCATTCCGTGACCTTGCAAAGTCCTCCGAAGTCGAAAGTGAACGGGGTGGGTCCCCGGATCACGGCGTTTGCGATTTCATGGCACCGCCGGTCCGAGGATGACATCAGGAGATTGTCTTTTCCGCTCTGGACCCCCGCTTTGGCGGGGGTGACAATGGGGCATAGGGACGGCTCAATCAAAAAAACGCCACCGACATTTTGCCCTGTAAATAGAGCGTCTGCATCCTGAACTTTGTCATTCCCGCTACAGCGGGAATCCAGTGCTAAAAATATGCACTCAAAGCTGAATGTGACAGTCTCACTCCTTAACAGCCGGTTCTGCCGGAATCAGTGCCTTGTCGAGATACTCGATTTTTGTCGCCTTTCGCGCGTCTGAAACGGCCTTGGTGTAGCGCTCACGCATGATGAGATCGGAGACGTTTTTCTGCACCTGCGCCAGCGCTGGCGGGGCTTTGTCTCTGGCTTCCTCCACCTTGATCACGTGAAAACCAAACTGGGTCTGCACTGGTTCCTTGGTGTATTTTCCAGGTTCCAGCGCAAAGGCGGCCTTTGAGAAGTTAGGCACCATCTGACCGCGACCAAAAAACCCAAGATCGCCACCCTTTGGACCGCTTGGACCGGTGGACTTTTCCTTGGCGAGCTTTTCAAAATCCGCCCCCCCATCAAGTTCCTTGATGATTTCCTCGGCCTCGGAGCGGGTCTTCACCAGAATATGCCGGGCGCGCACTTCCTTTTCCTTTGGCGCATTGGCGATCTCCTTGTCATAGCGGGCCTTGACGTCGGCCTGCGAAATAGAATTTTGAATGTTGCGTCGGAAGTATGTGTTGTGAAGCGAGCGGGCACGCAAAATGGCAAGGCCGGCCTTCACGTTTGGTTCGTTGGCGACACCTTCGTCCTCAGCCTTCTTTGCGAGCACATGGATGTCGACAAGCGCACGCAGGATTGCCTTCTCGCGCTGATCTGCCGGAACGTTCTGAAACTGCTGCCCCAGATCGGTTGCGGCAACCGCAAGATCGCGCCGGGTGATCTTCACATCGCCAACGGTGGCAATCACTTCGTCGAGAGATTTTTCAGCAGGTTTTTCGCTCGCCTTTTCCGCCGCTGCGGTTTCCGCATCAGTTTTTGTCTGGGCAAAGACATCGGAAGTGGAACCGAGCGGAGAGAAGCTCAATGCAAACGCCAGTCCGACAGCCGATGTCAGTGCTGGCAAACGACGACCAGTCAGCAATCGCCGGGGCGTCATAACAAGACCGGAAATGGCGGGATGGGAGGGAAGCAAGGTCATGAATGATCCGTGTGTTTGAGAGAGGTGAGAAATGCTGGGAACGCGAAGCAACAAGCAGGTTCGAAATTGCGAACCGAGTGAACGAAAGACGGGAAAACACGAAAGTGCAGTTCGTCGCAGGGCGGGTTGGCAGTCAACCAAACAAAGCGCTGCGCGGGGCCGGACAGCTTGGCAGGAGGCAGCAATTGCGTTGACATCATGTACCCCCCCTCTTATCTGTCCTTGCAGTCGACGTCCAGAATGCAATTTGCTTTGTTGATTGCAGGCTTACAGCCAAGTTAACCGGTATTTATTGTGTTTGTTCTGGCGGTCAAATTCCAGTCATTTTCCGGTGTTCAGCCGGCTAAAGTTTGAGAGCACATTCATGGTCAGCTTCGGCGGAATAGCCCGCAAGATTTTCGGATCATCCAACGACCGTCGCGTGAAGGGCTATGCTCCCCGCGTCAAGGAAATCAACGACCTTGAAGATGAAATCAAGGCGCTGAGCGATGATGAGCTGAAGGCCAAAACTGCCGAATTTCGCGCTCAACTGGAAAACGGCAAGACGCTGGACGATCTGCTGGTTCCAGCCTTTGCCGTGGTGCGGGAAGCCTCACAGCGCGCGCTCGGTATGCGCCCATTTGATGTGCAGCTGATCGGCGGCATGATCCTGCACCAGGGATCAATCTCCGAAATGCGCACTGGTGAGGGCAAGACGCTGGTCGCTACCCTTCCCGTCTATCTCAACGCGCTTGAAGGCAAGGGCGTTCACGTGGTGACGGTGAACGACTATTTGGCCAAACGCGACAGCGAGTGGATGGGCCGGATTTACGAATTCCTTGGCATGACCACCGGTGTCATCGTCAACGAGATGGAAGATGAAGAGCGGGCTGCCGCCTATCAGTGCGACATCACCTACGGCACCAACAACGAGTTCGGCTTCGATTATCTGCGCGACAACATGAAGTACGAGCTGGAAGCCATGGTTCAGCGCGGTCACCGCTTTGCCATCGTCGATGAGGTGGACTCCATTCTGGTCGACGAAGCGCGTACGCCGCTGATCATTTCTGGCCCAGTTGAAGACAAGACCGATCTCTACACAGCCGTCGATAAGTTTATTCCCGCGGTTGAGGAAGGCGACTATGAGCTGGATGAGAAGCAGCGCACGGTCACCTTTACCGAAGACGGCAATGAACGCCTGGAAGAGCGGCTGAAAGAAGCCGGTCTGTTGAAGGGCGACTCGCTTTATGATGTTGAGAACGTTGCGGTTGTTCATCACATCAACAATGCGCTGAAGGCACACAAGCTCTTCACCCGCGACAAAGACTACATTGTTCGCAATGGCGAGATCGTCATCATTGACGAATTCACTGGCCGCATGATGCCAGGCCGTCGCTATGGTGAAGGCCAGCATCAGGCGATCGAGGCCAAGGAAGGCGTGGAAATCCAGCCGGAAAACCAGACACTCGCCTCTGTGACCTTCCAGAACTATTTCCGCATGTACGACAAGCTTGCCGGCATGACCGGTACGGCGGCAACGGAAGCATCCGAATTTGCCGACATCTACAAGCTGGATGTGGTTGAGGTTCCAACCAACCTACCTGTCGCCCGTATCGATGATGATGATGAAGTCTACCGTACGGTTGAGGAAAAATTCCGCGCCATCATCAATCTGATCAAGGATTGTCACGAGCGTGGCCAGCCCATTCTTGTGGGCACCACGTCGATTGAGAAATCCGAGTTCCTTGCCGAGCAGTTGGCGGCCGATGGCGTTAAGGACTATCAGGTGCTCAACGCCCGTTATCACGAGCAGGAAGCCTATATCGTTTCCCAGGCCGGCAAACCGGGTGCAATCACCATCGCCACCAACATGGCAGGCCGTGGCACGGACATTCAGCTTGGCGGCAATCTCGACATGCGCCTTGAAGCCGAACTGGAAGGCGTTGAGGGTGAAGCGCGCGAGAAAAAGACCCGGGAAATCACCGAAGAGGTTGCAAAGCTTAAGGAAAAGGCGCTCGCTGCCGGTGGCCTTTATGTTATCGGAACGGAGCGTCACGAAAGTCGCCGCATCGACAATCAGCTTCGCGGCCGCTCCGGTCGACAGGGTGACCCGGGAGCTTCGAAGTTCTACCTGTCGCTTCAGGACGATCTGATGCGCATCTTCGGCTCCGAGCGCATGGACACGATGCTCACGCGGCTCGGGCTGAAGGAAGACGAAGCCATTGTTCATCCATGGATCAACAAGGCGATCGAAAAAGCCCAGCAGAAGGTGGAAGCGCGCAACTTCGACATTCGTAAAAACCTGCTGAAGTTTGACGATGTGATGAACGACCAGCGCAAGGTGGTGTTCGATCAGCGCATCGAGATGATGGAATCCGACGATCTCTCCTCCTACGCCGCTGATATGCGTGGCGAGGTGGTGGATGATCTGGTGGACAAGGCGATCCCGGAAAAAGCCTATCCCGATCAGTGGGCCATCGACGAGTTGAAGGAAGGTGTTGAGAACTTCCTCAATCTCGATCTGCCGGTCGACGACTGGGCCGCCGAAGAAGGGATCGACGAGGAGCAGATCAAGGAGCGCATTGCCGAGGCCGCCGAGGCCAACGCCAAGGATCGCGAAGAGCGGTTTGGCGATGAAATCATGCGCTATGTTGAGAAGTCCGTCATTCTGCAGACGCTGGATCATCTGTGGCGCGAGCATCTGGTGAATCTCGATCACCTGCGCTCGGTCATCGGTTTCCGCGGCTACGGCCAGCGCGATCCGCTCAATGAGTACAAATCGGAAAGCTTCACCCTGTTCGAAGCCATGCTCGCCAATCTGCGGCAGGCCGTAACCGCGCAGCTGATGCGGGTGGAAGTGGTGCAGCAGGATGCATCGGAGTTTGACTCTCCCGATCTGCCGGAAATGGAAGCAAGCCACATTGACCCGGTGACCGGCGAGGATAGTTTTGCTGGCGACCCGGATGGCTATGGCGCTGCGCTCATGACCCCTGCCCGCTCGCGTGCGCAGGCTGAACGCGATCCCAACGATCCCTCAACATGGGGTAAGGTTGGCCGCAACGAACCCTGCCCTTGCGGTTCTGGCAAGAAGTACAAACACTGCCACGGCAGGATTGTCTGAGGATATATGTTCCCGTCCGCTCGTGAAGACGAGCACTGATGAGCTGGCCGAACGCTACCGCCTCTTCGCCACGCAAGAGGCGAAAGGGGTATCGCCGCTCTACGAGTCCTTCGCCAATTCTGTCGCTGAAAATACGAGCCTGCTTCAGAAACTTCTGAAACTGCCACTCGGCAAACAGCAGCCCAATCTGCTGTTTGCAGCAGCACGACATGCAGTTGGCCTGCCGGAAGGTGGGACAGATTTCGCCGCACATACACTCCCATCCTGGGACGCAGTGGCGCCGGTTATCCTTGCCCGTTCAACGCAAACCAACGAACCAGCCCGTTGCGCCTGTCTGCTGCCAGCACTCGCTCGAATTGATGAGCCCCTCGCAATCATTGAGGTCGGGGCTTCGGCAGGTCTGTGTCTGCTAATTGACCGATATGGCTACGATTATGGCAGCGCCAGACTAACGCCGCCGAACAGTGATGCTCCGGTTTTTCAGTGTAGGGCTTCGGCTTCAACGCCAGTTCCCGAAAACTATCCGCAGATCGTTTGGCGCGCCGGCATCGATGTTAATCCGCTGAGCGTCACCAATGACGATGATATGCAATGGCTGAAAACACTCGTCTGGCCGGAACAGGTGGAGCGCCTGTCGAAGCTGGAGAGTGCAATCGCAATTGCCCGGCAAAACCCACCAACGGTTCATTCCGGCGATCTGTTGATGGATATCGAGGCCATGGCTGCAGAAGCGCCAAGTGACGCTCGGCTCGTCATTTTTCACACTGCCGTGCTGAACTATGTTCCACTGGCCACACGTCGGCAGTTTGCGGCGCTGGCGAGAGACATTGGCGCGGAGTGGATTGCAAATGAAGGGGTTCGGGTTCTTCCCGACATTGCGGGACTGGATGAATTCGAGCATCGGTCTGGTGCATTTGTGCTTTCCCACAACGGACAGCCACTCGCCCGAACAGGGCCGCACGGGCAGTTTGTGGACTGGCTTTAGGGCATCACGTTAAGCTCCAGAGCACATCGGCGTTTCTGCGAAGCGTTTTTGCGCGCTAAAGCACCGGCACCCAATCATGGCGGTGGTCGGTATAGACCTCCTGATCCGGTTGCCGGAAGGTCGGATCGCCAAACGAACCGATGCCCACCGCGATGACGTCAGGCTTGCGTTCAGGTTCCCAGAACACCGTGGAGCCGCAGTTCGAGCAGAAGTGGAAGGCGACTTTGTAGCCGCTGTCGGACGACCGCTCATAGGTTTTGTAATCGCCCTCAATCTCAACCTTGTCTCTGTTGAAGAAGGCGCCGACGCCGAACGGGCCACCTGTGCGCTTTTTGCAGGCAATGCAGTGGCACAGGGAAACAAGCAGCGGCTCGCCGTAGCAGGTGACCCGCAGGGTTCCACACGAACAGGATGCTTCTCTTTCCATGGTCACACCCTCTCTTCTCTGCTCTCCGAAACTGAACCTATCGATCTGCCATGTGGCGAACCCGCTCCATCAGGTCGATGCCGAATTGCTGAAAGAGATGCAGCATGTCGACAAACACCCAGTTTTCGGTGAACTGCCCATTTTCGTGACGCCAGAAATCGATGCCGTTTACACCAGCCGGTTTGCTCGACGCAACGTGGCCGAGATAGGGGCCGGTGTGGGTGAGATGAACGCCGGGAAGGCTTGAAGCACCCACAAAATCCCCTTCCGCAATCAGATTGTCGAGATCCCCCACTTTTCGATCTGGAAAAGCTGTCAGCCAGGGTTGCTGATGAAGGCCTTCAAATTCTGCGAGTGAAAGACAGGCCCCAATTCCGCCTGGACCATACCATTTCAGGTTCGGGTGAAAATAATCGGCCATCTTCATGGATTTCAGATTGGATTGATCAAAGGCGTTCAGGCCACCGAAAATGAACTGCCGTGCAAAGGCGAGCATTTCACTTGCATCGCCCTGATCCTCCCACAGCGCACCGCTCCTGCCCGTGGGTGCAGGATAGACAAAGGGCGCACCGCGCGGTGCTGGCAGGGGCGATAGACCAATCTGCTCCAGCCAGTCGATCACATCGATCAACATCTGAATGCGGATGATTTTGCCCGCATCATCAAATTCAAGAGACTCGCCCCAGCGCAGCCGCAAGTGCTGATTGCGCGCCGGAATGCCCCACAGATCTTCATGCTGATGACCACACAGATAACCCGTGCCGCCAACCCACCAGGCACCGTCTTTGCTCCCATCAGCTTTGCCATCCGAGCGCCCACCCATCACAATATGAACCTGGCGGCTTAGACTGGAGAACGAAGCGCGGAGCGGCGCCAGATATTGGTTGATGAGAGGTTCGATGCCAACTGTGTCTGACAAGGGCGCAAACCCCTGCCATTTTACATCCGGCGCCAGAAGCGCTGAAGCCTCGGCGGACAGATCAGCGGGAGATGCCGCATCCGCAACCTCCCACCAGGTACGGGCGGTCTGTTTGTTTCTCTGATTGATCTCGCCCATGGCACCCTTCGCTTGAAGCTCTGAAATTAAACCGTCGAGCCATCAGGGTAAGAGCATGCCCTCTACCCTGCAATGAGTTACCGAGCGTAGAGTGTGGGGCGCACTTTGAACCACACATTTGTTTCTTGTCGCATATCAACTGATGGCTCATACCGAGCCCGATGGACGTGTTAAAATTCAATCGTCGAAAATGCCGGTTGGCTTCCCATCGACCGTTTCAACATTCTTCTTTCGCCAATAATCTTTGACGCCTTCTGGCCCCATCTCGTCATAGAAAGGAACCAGTTCTTCCTCGCCGCGCGAGCGTTCAAACTTCATGACCGGCACGCCCGACCCGCAGGATGTCTGCACCAGATCAACGTGGAGATCAAAAATCTGTCGACTTCCGGCAAGCTGCGGGAACTCTGACGCGAGGTCATCCCAAACTGCATCGCGCGGATGCAGCACCTTCGCCGTTCCATAAACCCGCAAGATGAATGGGTCCCCCTCGAACGCACAGAACATCAAGGTCATGCGACCTGTCGCACGCACGTGGGCAGCGGTTTCATTTCCACTCCCTGACAGATTGAGCCAGACGATGCGATTGTCATCCTCAATCCGCAAGGTCTCAAGTCCTTTGGGCGAAAGGTTCACGCGGCCCTCGCGATCAGCCGTTGCCACAAAGAACAGGGGCTGTTTTTCGATGAAAGCCCTCAACGTGCCGTTCAGTTTTCCTGCCGTTGGCATTTCCGACCCCCCTCAAATTTAGCCTGACTGAACTTTACCAGTTGCGCCCACAGCCCGGTTTGAACTCATCTCACCCTCACCCTCACCTTGTATAATCCGAAACAGGAAAGCACGCACTTCATCTGGCCCAAAGCGAAAACAGGCGCCGAAGCGCCTGTGTTCTAATCGGGAGAAGATATTGAGCTACTGTGATGCCTTCGCCCGCTCGATGTTCGGATCCACAGCAAGCCCCTTCGCCGACTGCACTGTCAGAAGCTGGAGGAAACGCGTGACATCAGTGTCTGATCCCGGTCCCTGCTCGCTCGCGCCGAAGATGGTCGCCGGAACACGACGACGCGAGAAGGCATCCGCCCAGACCGACTGGACCTTGATATAGGCATCAAGTTTTTGCGCCAGCGCATTGTCAGCCGCCAGGATTTCGCGCTTTTCGTAGGCCGCAGCATCGGCAGCAACCTTAACAGCCTGCGCATCAATCTTGGCTTTTTCCAGAAGGATTTCAGACTGCTCCTTGGCGATCCGGGCGGCTTCGCGTTCCCGCTCCGCAGCCGTGATGGCAAGCTGCTTTTCCGTTTCGGCCTGGGTGGTTTTTTCAATCTGTTCCACCTTGGCTGTAGCCTGACGTTCCGCCACTTCACGTTCACCCTTGGCGATTGCCAAGAGACGCTGTTCCTCTTCCTGCACCCGCTTTTCACGGGCAATTGCGCGGTCAGCGGCTGCCTGCTGGCGCAGGCTCATACGGTCCTTGAATCGCGTGTTGGGTTCCACATGGGTCACACGCGCTGAGGTGACGGTAATGCCGAACTTTTCAAACGATTGCGCCTTGCGGAGCGGTTGTCCGTCTGCACCCACACGCTTTTCAACCACGAAGATTGTTTTGGTGTCATCTCCAAACTGCGCCTGGTTTTCACCCAATGCAGCATTTGCACTGCCGGGACGATTACCCTGAACCTGCACCCGCTTTTCGATACGGCGCACGAGATAAATGCCACCCTCCATCTGGCGCAGAAACTCATTGTTGAACTCGGTCTTGCCACCCTGAAAGTAATCCTCCGCCGACATCAATGCTGCATTTGCGCCCAGCGTCTCTTCAAAGGCCGGCACGAGCTCCGTGCGCAGCAGGTTTTCCGGTGTGCGGTATTGGCGCGCAAGGCGCAGGAATGCTTCTTCGTCAGCCGGCAGTTCAAAGCGAGCGGTCGCCGAGACATTTGCATCCACCTGATCCAGGAACACCAGCGATTTCGGTGCGAGATTGGCACTCATCTGCGAGCCGTCGGTCTCTGCCGACATCTGTCCATGACCGGACGCGGATGCCTGAACCGACATGGCATTTTTCCAGGCATTGTAGCGCCCGAACAGGTGCATGTTGTACCCCGTGTCCGAGACCATTTTTTCCTGACCGGTGATGGTCCGCACGTGGTATTTGAAGCCCGGTTCGGCATAGAAAAACATGCCGTTGAAGGTGGTGAAGGCGAACAGCAGAATACCTGCCACTTTGACCCCCCAACCGACCATGTTGACGATCCCGTCCAGATTGGGATTATCGAAGTTCAAACTGTTGCGAATCACATAACCCGCAGCAATGACAAACATTGCAAATATTGGCCACGCAAGCATAATTTCCCTCTCTTCGCATCATGATTTGCCAATATTATATCATAATTTGAATTAAATTTCAATCTATCCATGGCTGCGCGAACAAATAGAAACAAAAATCTCTGCATGAGGTTTCATGCCTCACATTTTTGAATATAATTTTGGCATAAATTAATATTGTGGAATTTAATACATAGGATTGAGTTGCATCAATTCAAGGTCGGGCTTAGATATTCAATTGGAATATGAATTTTGAAAATTCACTACGCTGGGTTATCGTTGCGAATATCTCAATTCTCTGCACGATGATCCGCCATGCTGCCAAGCCCAACACTTTCCCTTGTGTGCAACTACACGGTTGAGCTCGGTCCGATAAAGGAGCTGGGCACAGCACCCGGGGGCAAACGGCGCATCATCCCGATCATTGGAGGAACCGTGGTGGGACCTCGCATTCAAGGAAAGCTGCTCAATGTCGGGGCGGACTGGCAAACCGTATTCGCCAATGGTTCGGCGGAACTCGACACGCTCTATGCGATCGAGACTTTTGATGGTGCGGTGATTGAGGTGATCAATTTCGGCTATCGCCACGGGTCGGCCCACGTGCTGGCGAAACTGGCGCGCGGTGAGGATGTTCCACCGCAAGACTACTACATGCGCACCATCGCCCGCCTTGAGACGGGCGATGAACGCTATGACTGGGTCAATGCGACCGTGTTTGTGGGCACGGGCGCAAGAAAGAAAACGCAGGTCCTCATGTCACTTTACGCTGTGGAGTGATCCTGCGTTTTTAACAAAGGCCACACCTGTCAGAACATGGCCTGCATAGGAGCGCGCGCCATGTGCGGCTGCGTTTCCGCCTGGGATTGCGAAATGCAGTTACGGCAGAGCGGTGTTGCCGGAAGCACCTGTAGCCGGGCATCGGAAATTTCTTCCCCGCAGCCCACACAGATCCCATAAGTCCCCGTATCGAGGCGCGTAAGGGCGGCGGAAATAGCTTCCAGTTCTTCCAGACCATTGATGCCCATGGTTTCCAGCACTTCGTCGCCTTCCATTTCCACGGCCCGCTCTTCGGTATCTTGGTCCCTGGGAGCATCAAGATCGTGCTCAATGCCCTGCAGGCGTTGGTTCAGCTCAGACCGCCGCTTTTCCAGCACTCTGCGATAGTGATTGAAGTCTCGCATCAGCCATCCTCCCTATCGATTGACCAACACGGGACATTGGGCATGGCGCACCACGCGACCCGCGGTTGATCCGAGGAAATAGTCCTTTAATCCCGGTCGATGCGAGGCAACGATGACCAGATCGCCATTGTGCTCTTCTGCATAATCGAGAATGCGCATGGCGGCGGGTCCCAATAGGACATTCCACGACCCGCCTTCCCCCAGGCCTTCTTCTTCATAGAGTTCTTTCATGGATTTGCGGGCCTGGTCCTCGCACTCCTTCATGAAGTTCATCGGCATGTGCGGCCCACCGGCCATGGCAATGTTCTCGACCACATTGACGAGATGGATCGAGCCGCCATCATTGACGAGGCCGCGCGCCAGCGTGATCGAAGTCTTGCCGTTTTCAAGCTGCCCCAGATCGATTGGTACGATGATGTTTTGATACATGTCCTCTCTCCTTTCGAACCATACGTGGGACGCGCAGGCGCATGCCGCCAGCGATAAACCACAAGGAGATTGATCCAGATCAAGGAAGCCCACGATTGTTTTGCGCGGTCAGGCGGTTGCAATGCGTGGTCAAATGCAGGCACACTCAGTTTCAGAGATACAGGAGTGCTGTCATGCAGAAGCTGAAGCCAATTCTTGTACTGATCGCGAGCCTGTTCGTGATCGCCCTGCCGTTTGCACCATCCCAAGCACAGGCGCCTGTGCCGGTTGATCTCGAACTGGTGCTCGCTGTCGATATTTCCGGCTCAATGGACAAGGACGAGCAAAAGCTGCAGCGCGATGGCTATGTGGCTGCACTCCGCCATCCGGATATCGTTCAGGCCATCACATCCGGCTATCACGGGCGCATTGCGCTCGCCTATCTGGAATATGGCGGGGTGCTGGCCACCAATCTCGTCATGGATTGGACCCTGCTCGATGATGCGGCGTCGGTGAAAGCTGCGGCCAAAAAACTCGACACCGCCGATATCGGCATTTCCCAGGGCACTTCAATTTCAACGGCGCTGGCGCAGGCCGCACTGATGATTGACGGCAACCGGTTTGAAGGCGCGCGCCGGGTGATCGACATCTCAGGCGACGGACCAAACAATCTTGGGCCGCACGTGCTCGCCGCTCGCGCCGAGGTGCTGGAGCGCGGGATTGAAATCAACGGCCTGCCGATCCTCATCAAGGCCGGACAGGGTGGATTCCAGATCAAGAACCTCGACATCTACTATGAAGATTGTGTGGCTGGTGGGCCGGCGGCCTTTGTTGTGCCGGTGCTGGAAGCTTCGCGACTGGCGGCCAGCATTCGCCAGAAGATGATGCTGGAAATTTCAGGGATCTCACCTCCCAAACGCTTCGCGCTTTCCAGGTATGGTGGCACGACGAACGCCCATCGCCGGGTTGTCGCCGCTGGTGGTCAGGCGGTGCGCGCGCCACGGATCGATTGCCTGATCGGCGAAAAGCAACGGCTTCAGTTCATGCGATCCCTGGGATTTGACTGAGGTGGAGAATTGCCAGTTGATGCAGCGCCAATGACCAGCACCGATCCAAACGCACTTATGGCAGAACATGTTCTGGCGCACATTCCTTGCGCCGGTGCCCGCGTTCTGGATGTTGGTTGTGGTGGCGGATTTCTGGTGCGGGCGTTGAGAAAAGCTGGCCACAATCCCACTGGCCTGGAGACCTCTCGTGCTGCCCTTGATGCAGCACGCAAGGCAGATCCCGATCATGGTCACGACTATGCTGATGGCGTTGGCGAGACCATGCCGTTCGAGGATGCCTTGTTTGATGCGGTGATTTTTTGTCAGTCCCTGCACCATGTGCCCACATCAATGATTGGCGAAGCGCTTGGAGAGGCCCGCCGCGTGCTGAATGAGCATGGCCGACTGATCGTTCTGGAGCCGGTGGCCGATGGCGACCTGTTCCCGCTGGAAAGGCTGATCGACGATGAAACCGTGGTCCGCGCTGCGGCTCAGCTGGCTCTGAAAGTGTCCGCCGACGGCATGTTCTCACATGTTTCACATGAACGTTTCGACACGCACTACGTCTATGAGAACGCACCAACCTCGCAAGACTGGCCTGACTGGTTTCCAGAAAGCTGGCCGATCGGACTGCGACAGTTCATTGGCGAAATGGTTGCCGTGAGCGCAGAGCGCACCGCCGCCGCCAAAGCCAACCTCGACGCGCTGCTTCCTGTTTGGGAACAAAATGGCGAGGAACTCGTTGGCGGTGCGAAGCGATTCAGACAGCCAAATGTGCTGGATGTGCTCGGATAAACCAATTCAGATTATCTGAAGGCAAAGCCGTTTTCGTTCCGGCCTGTTCGTCCAACTGACTGATAAACCCTTAATTTTATTCAACAAAAACCGTATTCAAAGCGGCTTGATGCGTTTCAGCAGAGCGGTATCGTTTCTCCAACAGAAATTAGATGACATATCATATATTTTCTGTTTAACTCGATGCCGATATGGCAAAGGATCTGTCAAACAGAAACAATCCACCGTCTGCGTTGGTGCTCGACCCAGTGCCACCGGGAGTCAGCGAATTGGCTGTCGTGTCATTTCGCCTCGCCCGGGCCATCAAAGCAGATGTTCGGCGCTTGCTGGCACAGGATAATCCAATTGGACTGGTGTCCTGGCGCGTGTTGGTTGGCCTGACAACGGCTCCCAACAGCACACAGACCGACCTGGTGGATTTCACAAAAACCGAACAGGCTCAGCTTTCCCGCACATTGAAGGACATGCAGCAAAACGGGCTGATTACGTCTAAGCCGTGCCCATCGGACAAAAGAACCAAACTGTTTTCTCTCACACCGCTTGGTCGGCGCAGATACGGGGAGAAACTTCCCGGGGTGAAACAGTTGGTTGATTGCATCGACAGCGCCTTGAGCGATGACGAAAAGCCACTGTTCCTCGAAATGTGCCAACGCATTGCGGCTGCATCACAACAGTCAGCAGAAGACCACCATCAAGGTGAGGCCTCAAAACTGGAACTTGCATAAATCTCGAAGAAGGGAAGGAACATTATGAAATTCCTCAAAACAACATTGGCAATCGCGACCAGCCTGCTGGTCGGACTGGCCGGGCCCAGCCTCGCCGAAGACTGGAAACCAAAAGGAGCGCTGAAGCTGCAAATCGGCTTTGGCGCCGGCGGCTCAACCGACACGATGGGCCGCGTTCTTGCCAAGGTCATTGAAGACCAGACCGGCTGGAACGTTGTTGCGGAAAACAAAACTGGCGGCGGTGGTGTTGCCATGTTCACCGGCATCTCCAAGATGCCGGCTCGTGGGCAGGTCATTGGCCTGGGCGTGAACATGCCAATTCTGGTGAACCTTGTTCGCCGCGGTGACAAACTGCCCTTCAATCTGGACAGCTTTGACTATCTGGGAACAATCGCAAAGGCGGAGCTTTCTCTGGTTGCTTCGGTTGATGCTCCGTTTGACGATCTTCCCGGCCTGTTCAAATACGCCAAGGAAAAAGGCACCGTTCCAGTTGCATTCGGCGCTCCTCCGCAAAAACTGCTGATGGACGTGGCGGCAAGAAACACGGGGCTGAAGTTCAATATGGTTTCGACCAAGGGTGGCGCTGAGGCGATGAAACTCATTCTTGGCGGGCAGGTTCTCGCCGGGTTCAGCGCAGGCGAGCACTTGCCTCATGTTGAAGCGGGAAAGATGAAGGTGATCGCAGCAGGCAACGCCAATCGCGTCAGCTATGCTCCTGATGCCGGTACTTTCCTGGAGGCCGGGGTGAACGCCTATGTCGATCCATATTTCTTCATCGCCACCACCAAAGGCACCGATCCAAAGGCGGTCAAGGCAATCGCAGCGGCAATTGATGCCGCATTGAAGTCGGACGATATGGTGAAAATTGTTGGCAACGCGATCAAAGGCGAACCTCTGAACCTTGGTACCGACGGCACCAAGAAGATGATGGTTGATGGTCTTGCAAACGTTGCTGTGCTTTTCTCAAAATAAACAGACTGTCCCGCCGCATACATTGGTGCGGCGGGACGCAAACCGGCAAAATGAGGCGGTTGGCTTATGACAAATTCCGCAGATCGCCTGTCGGGTGCACTTTTTCTGTTGTTTGGGCTCGCATTGTACTTCGCCGTCATTCCTGCCTACGTCGAAATTGCAGAGGACGGCAACATCGCACCCAACACCATGCCAAACATTCTGGCATGGATCATTGCGCTCAGCGGTGCTTGCCTGGTGGTCAAACCGACCAAAATCGACGCCATATCTTTCGGACAGTTTTCGCGCATGGCGGCCTTTGTGTTCGTACTGGCGATCGGCATCTACGCAATGGGCTGGTTCGGCTACATGATCGTGGCGCCGGTTCTGTCATTGGTCATTATGGCCATGATCGGTGAGCGACGGTGGGTCTGGATTGCCGCCGGAGCGGTCGGCGTGCCCGCACTAATTTGGCTCCTGGTAACCCAGGTTCTCGACCGCAGCATGATCTGAGGGCGCGCAGATGGTGGATTTGTCAATAATTCTGGCAGGATTTGGCGATGCCTTTTCGGTGTACAACTTGCTGTTCGTGGTCTTTGGCGTGCTGTTGGGTCAGTTTGTTGGCGCCATACCGGGTATTGGACCCATCATGGCAATGGCCATCGCCATTCCTTTCACGTTCACGCTCGACCCGCTCCCCGCAATCGCGTTCCTGATCGGCGTCAACAAAGGCGGCTTGGTCGGAGGCGCTATCCCTGCGGTGTTGATGAACACGCCTGGGACGCCGGATGCAGCAGCAACGGCGCTGGACGGTCATCCACTGGCCAAGCAAGGAAAACCCCTGAAAGCCACCAAAATGGCGCTGTTTTCCTCCATCACCGGAGACACGTTCAGCGATATCGTGCTGATAACGGTGTCGGCACCACTGGCAATCCTCGCATTGCGCATGGGGCCGGTGGAGGTAACAGCGTTGATGGTGTTCGCGTTCGCGGTTCTGACAGGCCTCATCGGTAAATCGATAGCCAAGGGTGTGATTGCAGCGGCACTCGGGCTGCTCTTTGCATCGATCGGAAGTGACCCGGAAAATTACACACCACGGCTTATATTTGGAGTTTGGGACCTCTACGACGGATTGCCGCTTGCCTCGGTGGCCATCGGGGCACTGGCAATCTCAGAAATTTTGCGGCGTCTGGCCGATGCAAAGGGGACTGTGACGTCTGCAATCAAACTGCCCGAAGGCGGTGACCCGGCCGATCAACGGGTCAGTTGGGCGGAATACTGGTCGTGCCGATATGTCATGCTGCGCGGTGCGTTCACAGGAACAATCCTCGGCGCCCTACCGGGCATTGGATCAACGGCTGCGGCCTTCATGTCCTATGCATTTACAAAGGCCGCATCCAAGGAGCCCGAGAGTTTCGGCAAGGGAAACATCAAAGGCATTGCCGCAGCCGAATCTGCAAATTCATCGGTGGTTGGAGCCAATCTGATCCCCCTGCTCACACTAGGCATTCCCGGCAGCGTTGGAGCGGCATTGATCATCAGCGCCTTCATGATTCATGGCATGCAGCCCGGCCCCTTGTTGTTCGAAAATCAGGGTCGGCTGGTCTACGGATTGTTCGGAGCCATGATCATGGCGAATTTCGTCAACCTGTGGATCGGGCAGGTTGGCCTGCGCTTTTGGGTGAAGGTGATGGCCGCACCGGAATCAATCATTTTCGCCTCTGCCCTGCTGATGTGCATCGTTGGCGTGTCAATGGCGTCCGGCGGACTGTTCGGCGTTGCCATCATGATGATCTTTGCGGTGATCGGTTACCTCATGTCGGCATATGGTTATTCGATTGTCATCATGATCATCGCGTTCTTTCTCGGCCCAAGGCTGGAAATATCAATTGCCCAGTCACTGGCCCTGATGAATGGAGACCTGACCCGCGTGATCAACTATCCCGTTGCACTGGCGCTGCTGGCAATGTCGGTCGTGGCTGTGGTGTATTTCCTGCGAAGCAACCGGGGCGGCGACAGCGCGGAGAGTGAATAACCACGCAGTTGGAAGGTTTCAGAAAAACTCGAAATCCCTCAGGAGGCGAAGAGCCGACCAGCGCTTTTGCGCCGCGCCCGCGCAGGCGCTCGAACTTCGTTCGAGTTGCCGCGAGCGAAAAACTCAGACCTGGTCTAACTCTGATAGCACCTGATCGAGCACGGAAACCAGCATATCGACATCATCAGCCTCAATGGTCAGCGGAGGCCTGATTTTCAGGATGTTGTCCTTTGGGCCGTCGCTGCCGATCAGAATACGGTACTCGCGCATACGATTTTTGACGAAAGCGCAGATGTCGGTCGCTTCCGAACCATCCGGATGGATCAACTCGACCCCAACAAACAGGCCCAGGCCGCGCACATCACCGATGGCGGGATGCTTTTGCTGCAGGGCGCGCAGAACATCCAGCAGACGGTGGCCCATGATCCGGGCATTTTCCTGAAGTCCTTCTTCGTCGACAATGTCGAGAACTTTCTTTCCAATCCGACAGGACAAGGTCGAACCGCCAAACGTAGAGAAGAACTCGATGCCGTTGTCAAAACTGTCGGCAATCGCGCGCGTGGTAATCACAGCGCCAATCGGGTGACCGTTGCCCAAAGGCTTACCCAGCACAACGATGTCTGGCCGGGCACCCTGATGCTCAAAGGCGAAATAGTATTCACCCAACCGACCCAGTCCGGTCTGCACTTCATCCGCGATACAGATCCCACCGGCGGCCCGCACTTTGCGATAGACCTCAGCGAGATAGCCTTGAGGCGGAATGATCTGACCGCTAACGGAAGGGAAAGTTTCGGCGATGAACCCCGCAAAGCCGTGTGGCGTTTCTTTTAGCCGCGCAATCGCCGGATCGACAAAGTTCGCAAAGTTCTTGGCGCGATCGAGATCGTTTCGCTTGAAGCTGCCCCGATAATCATCCGCCACCTCAACCAGTTCGACCCAGTCTGCTTTGCCGATACCGCCCGGCTTGTTGAACTTGTAAGCCGAAATCGCCACCGCATCGTTGGTGTTTCCATGATAGCCGTGATCCGGCGTCACAATGCCCTTCGCACCGCTGTGAGCCCGGGCAAGCCGCAGGGCGAGTTCGTTGGCCTCGCTGCCTGAATTCACGAAGAAACAGACTTCAAACTCGTCTGGCATTTTCGACAGGATCTTTTCTGCAAATGCCGTCTGCGCGGGGTGCAGATAGCGGGTGTTGGAATTCACCCTTTTGAGCTGATCCGCCGCAACAGCCTGAATGCGCGGATGGGCGTGGCCCACATGAGGCACATTGTTGTAGGCATCGAGATAAGGTCGGCCCCATTCGTCAAACAGGTGATGCTTCCAGCCCCGCACCAGCATGACCGGGTCGGCATAGGTGAGACTGAGATTGCCAGCAAAATTGGTCTTACGATCCGCAAGAACGGTGCGCTTGTCGGTCGGCACATAGCGCGCCCTGTCGTCCGGCAGGTTCATCAATGCCGCCGGATTGGGGCATAGAGCCCGCCAGAACGCCATGTCATCGGGATCGCCAACACCGGGCCAGTCGGCCTCAATCCCCTTCGTGCTCATTGCAAGCTGGAAATGCAGATGCGGTGACCACCCACCGTTCATGGCATGGTCGCCCAAACGGCAGAAGACTTCCCCTTTCGCCACCTGACTTCCGGGTTCGAGTCGGCTCAGAAACTCCGGATCGAGGTGGCCGTAGAGTGTGAAAAACACATCGCCCTGAGGGGTTTGATGGCGCAGAATGATTACTCCGCCGTAATCCAGATGCCCGCCGCGATAGTCGGCAACCACCACCTCTCCTGCCATCGGGGCATGAATGGCATGGCCAGCGTCGGCAAAGGCATCAATCCCCAAATGCACCGTGCGGCGGGCGCTGGCTTTCCACGGGCCTTTGCGAAACGCTTTGTCGGTATAGACGAGGCGTGGCTCATGATAGTGGCCCAGCCAGATGTCGCCTTCGCGGTTGAATTCCTCGCCCACCAGCGCTGCTTCTTCCAGCGGCATGTCAAACGGGTTTCGCGGCCAGGTGGAGTGCTCCACGGAGATTGAATTGAACGGAGCATCGCTCAAATCACGCCCCATCACGGGCGCAAAATTTCCGCGCTCCGCTGCAAGCCAGGCCATCACCCTGTCAGCACCCTTAACGACTGGCAGACCGCAGACGACACGCAGTCTTGCTGTCATCAGATCGCCATCAATCGACTCGTCTTCGAGGAACCGCCACGCGGGAGCCTGCGAGATGGTGACATAGGGGTCATCTGGATTGTTGAGCGCCATCATTGTCGAATTCACAACGCTCACCGCCAGGCGCATTCGCAGCAGCGGCCAGATCAGATCTACCTCGTCTTCCTCCAGCGGATAGGCTGCGTGGTATCCGGCGACCAGAGCGGACAGGGCAGCTTCGGGCTCGGGATGATCAAGCACGATATAGGCACCAGCAATCGCAAGATCGCACACTCGCGGAGCCGCACACATATCGCCCAGATCAATGATGCCGGCGAGTGCCGGTTTGCGCGCGGTGAAGCTTTCGATCAGAATATTGTAGTCATTGGCATCATTGTGGATCGCCTGCTCGGGCAAAGCATCCAGAGTGGATTTTGCCACCGCAAATCCCTTGCAGACATCCTCCAGAACGGCGCGGCGGGTTGGATCGGAAATGCATGACAGTTCCGTTTCAATCCAATCCCCCTGAACAAGGTTCCATTTAAAGTCCCGCTGAAGCCCTTCGTGTTCAAAACTGGCAAGGGCCTTGGCGATACGACCCAGTTCCCGCCCGATCTGCTGGATCAGGTCAGGGTCTTTTGTGGCTAGATCGGCGTAACACCGGCCCGGCAAACATTCGAGCATCCAGACCAGTCGATTTTCTCCGTTCTGGTCCCGAACCTGCTGAAATTTCTCGCCGTCCGATGCGGGGAATACCCGAGGGCACAGCACCTTTTCAGGCACGGATTCAAGATGCGAAAATGCTTCGATCTGCAAATCGACAAGCACCTCTTCGCAATTCGGGCGCATAACCTTCAGGACATAGTCCGCACCATCTTGCGTCTCGGCCAGAAAGTTCAGATCATACTCGCCATCGAGACGGAGAAGCTCTGCCTCAATTCCCCAGCCCTCCGCCAAGGCACGCGCCCAATGGTCTGTGAATTGACGGTTCGTCATGGCTGGGAGTTCCTTGCGACTGCACGTTTTGGACGTGAACGGACTGACATCTAGATATCCAAAATCAGACGTTGTGCGAATTGAATTTCGACAGGTGGTGTACGATGCGCCCTGTCCTGTTGCCGAACCGAAAACCACGAGAAGCACGAACGGCAATTTTGTTGCTTCGCAAGGTTAGCTGGTGAAACACTGAAGCACTGATTGTATCTTGCGCTTGTCTAGTTCAATCGGCGCATCATCAATGCCCAAGGAGCCACAGCGATGAATATCCAAGACGCAGCGCTGGTCCTTTGGGATTTCCATTGCATTTACGATGAGCTTGTCCGCGCGGATGCGATCATTGGTCTGGGCTCGTATGACATCCGCGTCGCTTCGCATTGCGCAAGATTGTTCCACGCAGGATGGGCCGAAAAGATTGTCTTCACAGGTTCTTCCGGCAATTGGACCCGCGAACTCTTTCCCAACGGCGAGGCGGAGGCGTTCAAGGAGCATGCGGTTGCTGACGGTGTCGCAGAAAGCGCGATCGTGCTGGAGCCGCACGCATCGAACATCGGTGAGAATGTGCGATTTAGTGCCGAGCTGATCCCCGACGCGACGCGCGTGATCTTTGTGACAAAACCTCAGACCCAGCTCAGGTGCAAAGCGACGGCGGAAAAGCAATGGAGCGACGTCCGATCACTGGTGACCGCTCCAGATGTGCCGTTCGCGGCACAACCGCTACCGCATCATGATGAACGCGCCCTCATCTGTGAAATGGTTGGAGATGTCGACCGCATGGAGTCCTATGCAAAACTTGGATTTCAAACGGACGTCGACATACCGAAGCATGTTCGTCAGGCATATTTGGCTTTGATCGATGCCGGCTTCATTGATCATCTGCCAAACCGATAGCTCAAATCTCATTCGTCCCAGCCACCGAAAATCTCAGAACTCTCAGCCAAACCTCAGTTATACAATCTCCGGCAAAACAGCCTTGGAGTGAGACGGCCGGCGCGTTTGCCAAGGCGGAAGCCTGCAAGGAAGGAGTTCCCCGGACACACCTGCTTGTGCGTGTCGGCATAGGTGTCTTCCAGCGGGCCGAAATATTTCTTTGTCCATTTGGCAGTGTAGGTTTTGCCTGTCTTGCGCTTTGGCTTGGCGCAGACAATTTTCGGGGTCACCCGATTGCCACTCTGTAAGAGTGAAATCTCGATTACAAATTCGCCGCGCGGACACTCCACGGCCTTTGAATTGGCATAGAGATTTTCCATCGGGCCGAAGTAATTCTTGTCCGACCGCTTTTTGCTCTTTGACCGCCAGGAATCAGGGCATTGGATTGAAAGAAACAGGCGGTTGCCTCCCTTTCTCAGCCGGACCCCGCCAATGGGCTCCTTGTATTTGCAGGATATCGGTTTGGTGTCCGCATATCGATTTTCCAGCGGGCCAAATCGCTTGCTTTCACCCAGAACAAATCGGGGCAAATAATTGATCCAGCGTCCGTCAGAACCAACATAAATATTGTCCAGAACGGTAAGGACCGCGAAAGATTCGCCCACCTGAATGTCGACCACCTTTTTGTTGGTCGTAAAAAACTCGGATTCCCTGATTTTCCTGTAGTGAGGCAGCCCGATCTGCCTGGTCACGCCAACCCATACAAATGAAGTATTTTCTTCATAGGGACAAATTTTATCCAATACATCCACAGCTCTCTTGATGAAAAAATGCCAGCGCTTAAATGAAAATCCAATATCCTGGAAGACTTTTATCTTGCCATTTCTCTTGCGGCCTTCAAAAATGTGCGTAAATTTGTCATATTCAGACCCGCAATTGTTCCACCATCGGAAGCTTTTGATTTTCCGTTCTGTTTCAATGAAGTTGATCACCACAGCCTTGGTTTTGTCGTTCGGAAAACGCATGATGAAGCCGCCATCGCCCTTCAGATCATGAAAATCGTCGCGTTCCGGCACTTTGTATATCAGGGCAGACCAGTCATGTTTCGGGTGTAGTCTCTTGAGCTCGGCAACAATCCGGCGCGCCGGCTTCTTGGTTTCAGCAATATCATTCAGGCGCAGTTTGAGATATTTCCTGGCGTAGCTGATCAGCGCGTCTTCGGTGCGCAGTTTATACCGCGCTTCGGTAAAGGCGTCATTGCAGCGCTCATAGTGTTTGCCGACGAATTCTGCTGCATTTTCCGTTGCGGAATTAACGGTCTGACTTGTGGGTTTGACAAAGGCATCGATCTTTTTGCGATCGCTCCGTTTGTCCAACGCGGCCTGAAACGTATAGGCCGACACATAGGCGCGATTGGCGTTTATCAGGCTGCCCAGCACATAGATGCCCATCATGTTGAGCGTTTCATAGTCGCCGTAGGTTTCATCCATCAGCTTCGAAAAAAGCTCGCTACAATTGTCCCCCACCAATGCGGCCTTTCGCGCCAACATATCCGGCTTTATGCCGCTGATACCCGTTGAAGCCGGAAAGCCCACCACAGGGAATTTGGTCTTCTTTCTTCTGATTTTGCCGGTGCTTTTGGAGCGCACCCGACGTGTGATGGTTTTGCCGCCAAGATTGTAACGCTTCAGCTTGTTGCTGTAGGCGTCAAGTTGAGCGGCGTCGGAATTGATTTCACTGATCGCCGTCTTGACGGTCTGCTTCAGCGCGGTGACGGCAATCAGATCGTTGGTGTGCTCAAACTGATCGTCCATTCTGTTTGAGAGGCTCTGGATCTGATCGCTGATCCTGGCGAGAGCTTTGAGGGTCGGGTCGCCATCATTGGGCAGAAAAGATGCGATCAGATCGACGGCGATACCCGCATAGCCCAGATATTTCAGTGCCTTGCCCAGTTTCTGGATATTCTTGACTGCAGAATCCAGCCGCCGCAGCCTGTCCGCATCCAGCTTGGGGTCCATGATGACCCAGATGACCTCGGATTCGAGCTGATTTCGCCGGTCCTGAAGCGGCTTCAGATATTCATTGAGATCGGTGGCGATGTCCTTGGAAAGAGCAGCGGCGTTTTTCAGCGCTGGTGTGACCCGCTTGTCCGGCTTCCAGGATTTGGCGTCTGCGCCCGTTGAGCCCGCGGCGATGCCAAGGAAAAGAAGAAACGCCAGAAGGGCCAGTTTTTCCCCAACCGACGCGAGCCGGAACCCCGAAATTGATGACAGGCAAGACCAGCGAGGCGTGGGATGCGGCATGGTTTCTTCCAATTGTTTCGCTTTAACGGCAGGTTGTTGCATCCTGCGTCAACCGACAAGGATATTCCTCACACGTGTCGCACAGGAATACGCAAACCGCAGCATGGCGGCTCCAGCTTCAGCTCTATCACCAATTGACCTCCCTGGTTTTTCAGCCACACTGAATTCAAGGAAAGGGTCAGGATTTGGGAGGATCGATTGGCCGCAGCACAAAGCCCACAACCAGCGGCACAGGACGTCGCTGCACAATATGATCGGGATGGGTTCGTCTTTCCCATCGAAGCGATTTCCGCCGATGAAGCACAGGCCCTGCGCGACGATCTGGAAGCCGCCGAGGCCGAACTGAAAGGCGATGCCGAGCGCACGGCTTTGCTTCTTTCCTATCCTGATCGAGTTTTACCCTCGTTCGACAATCTGATCCGCAACGAACGGCTCATCGAGGCAGCTTCTGCCGTTTTGGGGCCTGATCTCATGGTGTGGAGTGCTGCCTTTTTCATCAAGGAAGCCAATTCCCCCAAGATCGTTTCATGGCATCAGGACCTCACCTATTGGGGGCTTGATGATGCGGAAGAAACCACCTGCTGGGTGGCGCTTTCCCCCGCAACTAAGGCAAGCGGCTGCATGAAATTTGTGCCCGGCAGCCATAAGAAACAGCTCGTTCCCCATGTGGACACGTTTGACAAAAACAATCTGCTGTCACGCGGCCAGGAAATTGCAGTAGAAGTAAACGAGGAGGATGGGGTTTCGGTGATGCTTCAGCCCGGGCAGGCCTCCATGCACCATGGACATCTGTTTCATGCCTCGGGGCCCAACACCACCAATGACCGGCGCATCGGCTCCGCCATTCGCTATATCAAGACATCGATGAAGCAACGCTCGGGCGACCGCTCTTTGGTGGCCCATGTGAGCGGCGAGGATCGCTACGGCAATTTCACCATCGCACCACCACCGCGCGGACGATTGATGGAGGAGGATTTTGACCTTTGCCGCCGCGATACCGAAATCAAACGCCGGGTGCTCTATGAGGGCGCAGATGCTAGCGCAGGGAAGCGGTACTGATATCATGCCAGCCAAAAAACGCCTCACAATCCCTGACCTTGGAACTAAAAAGGCGACTGGTGAGCGACTTGTCATGGTGGCTGTCGGTGAGGTGTTGAGCGCGGCCTGGGCCGAACGCGCCGGCGTTGATATTATTGGCGTGGGCGACAGCCTCGGCATGACGCTTTACGGCGATGAAAACACGCTGTCCGTCACCATAGACCAGATGATCCACCATGTGCGGGCTGTTCGCGCTGGTGCGCCCAACACGCTGACGCTGGTTTCAATGCCCTATGGCTCATATGCAACCCACGAGCTTGCCGTCACCAACGCAGTGAAAATGATGAAGGAAAGCGGCGCGGACGCGGTCAAACTCCAGGGCGGGAAGGAGCATTTTGACATCATCAAAGCCATCGCCGATGCCGGCGTTCCGGTGATGAGTCATGTGGGCCTGCTCCCCCACTATGTGCACCGCTATGGCGGATTCAAGACACAGGGGCGAACGGCAGCTGACGCAATGCGCATTGTGGAAGATGCAAAAGCGATCGAGGCGGCCGGCGCTGTGGGGCTCGAAATCGAGGCTGTGCCCGACGAAGTTGGTCGCGCGGTGAATGAAGCCGTTTCGATTTTCACTTTTTCGATTGGAGCAGGGGCATCGGGAAACTGTCAATTGCTCAATGGCTATGATCTGATTGGCGCATTTGATACATTCAAGCCAAAATTTGCGAAGCGCTATGGCAACGTGGCGGACGTCGCCGTCGATGCATTTAAAGCCTATGCCGACGACGTGCGTGCCGGCACCTTCCCCGGCAAAGACCATGCCTATTTTATGGCAGATAAAGAGGCTGAAGTGTTTCGACAAATGCTTGCTGAGGAGGACCAAAAATGAGCCCCGAAGAAATCCTGGCCCATCCGGCGCGGGTGCTGACACAGGCCCAGCGCGAACATTACTTTGATCATGGCTATGTGGGTGTCGAAGGCCTCGTTCCGCAGGATCTGCTCAAAGAGCTGGTCAATGTCACCAACACGTTCATGGATGCGAGCCGGAAGGAAACCCAATCCGGTGCCGTATTTGACATTGGCCCGGGTCACAGCGCCGAAATGCCCGTTTTGCGGCGCTTGAAAAAGCCCGACGATCAGCACGAAACCTACTGGAATTTCGCCAAAGGCCTGATGGCCGACGTGGCAGCTGATCTGGTCGGCCCCAATGTGGTGTTTCATCATTCCAAGCTGAACTACAAATGGTTCGATGAAAGCGACACGGTGAAGTGGCACCAGGACATCCAGTTCTTTCCGCACACGAACTATAATGTACTGACGATTGGCTGCTATCTTGCCGACACGGACATGAACAATGGCCCGCTCGCCGTGCGCCCCGGTTCACACAATGAGCCGTTGTTTGACCAATATGACAAGGATGGCAACTGGACCGGCATGCTGAGCGACGAGGATGCGGCGGGCGTTGACATGAAGCATGTCGATTATCTCACGGGTCCGGCGGGCTCAATTACGGTACACAATGCCCGCACGCTGCATTTTTCACCATCAAGCAAATCACCCCGCCCGCGGCCATTGCTGCTCAATTGCTACACGGCGGCCGATGCCAAGCCCTACACCCCGCACCCGGACCCGTCGTCTCATACCTATGAGATTGTTCGTGGCGAACCGGTGAAGTGGGCGATGCACGACCCGCGCCCCTGCCAGATCCCGCCAGACTGGTCAGGCGGTTATACATCAATCTATGCGGCGCAGGCAGGCGAGGATCAGGTGGAGCGAGTTTGAGGTTTGGCTGGCCGAACAAACGACTTTTGTCATTGCCGCTGCGGCGGCAATCCAGAATTCCACCTGCAGTCAGCTCCGGCAAGCAAGCAATTCCAACGCTCTGAACGCCCACCGATTTGAGTGTGACAAGTGCGGAGAGGAGGAAAATCCGAAGACGAAACTGTCCTCAAATCCCCTCGCCCTGAAGCAATTTTGGGTTGCCCGCACCCCGTCCGGCGGCTTGATCAATAAAAGCGCGTTTGAGCGGCGCCATACGGTCGACCAGCCCCAAGCCGATATCGCGGGTGATCCTCAGGAAATGATTGTCGTTCGAAAAGAGCCGGTTGAGCACATCTGTGACGACGCCCATCTGCACCGTGTCGAAGCGACGCCACATCTGGTAGCGCTCAAGCACCGTGAGGTGGCCAATATCAAGCCCTAGCCGGTCGGCTTCCACGATGGTCTCGGCCAATGCAGCCGCATCCTTGAAACCCAAATTGAGCCCCTGCCCGGCAATGGGGTGGATACCATGGGCAGCATCCCCCACCAGAGCAAATCGCTCCTTGACGAATTCGCGCGCCAGGGTGAGACCAAGAGGAAAAGCTTTCCGCGGTCCTGCCACTTCTATCTCGCCGAGCTTGTGGCCAAAACGGGTTTCGAGCTCCAGTTCAAAGGTGAAGTCATCGGCAATCATCAGCCGCTCCGCATCGCGGGTGCGTTCTGTCCACACAAGTGATGAGCGGTTTCCGGTGAGCGGCAGCGTGGCAAACGGTCCGGACGGCAAAAAATGCTCTTCGGCTCGACCATTGTGCGGGCGCTCATGGGCAACGGTCGTCACAATCCCCATCTGATCATACGGCCAATGCACGGTTTTGATGCCGGCCTCGTCGCGCAATCTGGAGCGCACCCCATCAGCAGCAATGAGAAGGCGGGTTTCGACCGTCTCGCCGGAGGCAAGCGTCACCGTTGTGATCGCAGGCCCCCGCTCAAATCCGGCCACGCCCTGTTCGAACACCAATTCGGCACCGGCTTCTTTCGCGGCCTTGCGCAGGCCGCCCACCAACGCCTTGTTGGGCAGCATGTGCGCAAATGGTTCGGCCCCTTCCCGATCATCGCCGAATGTTAAAAACACCGGACGCACGGGATCATGCGTGCGGCTGTCGGTGACGATCATGTCGGTGATCGCCTGCGCATGATCTTCAACCGAGGCCCAGATACCCATCTGGCCCAGCATTCGCCGTGCAGCAGCCGCTATCGCCGATGCACGCTCGTCGAACTCCAGCACCTTTTCGGGTGCCGCATCGTAAAGACGAACCTTGAGATGTGGTGCGGACTGTTTGATCGCAACCGCAACCGACAGGCCCACATAGCCACCACCGGCAATGAGACAATCAAGGGGTGCTGATTTTGATGTGGGCATTGGATTAATCTCCGTCAAAGAAGAGCGTTGTTTGTTGGCGTTGGTCATTCCAGCGCATCTGCCCAGTCCTGAAGCAGATGTATGGCACCAAATTGCCTGGCTTTCATGTAGTGCTTTTTGTCGGCCGTTACGAACGCACCTTGTCCTTCGATAGCCAACGCATGATAGACGGCATCATACATTGCCGGAAAACCGCTCTGCGTGTGCCCGGCCTCGCAGATCGCTTGGGCTGTTCCCCAATGTGTTCGTGTTGGTTCGATGACGTTCCAGTTGCTCACGAGTTGTGATTCCAGAAAGTTCAGAACCATATCCACCTCCACGCCATGGTAGCGGCCGATCTGGACGATTTCGTATGTAAACAGGGATGGCAGCAAAACGGACACAGACGAGGTTTGTATCGCTTGAACCAGCGCTTTCGCCGTTTCGCTGTCTGTTTCAGATACAAACAGCTTCGCGAACACGCTGGCGTCGAGAACAATCATTTCGCTGCACGGTCTCCGCGATCATTTCTCCACTGCCGCAACAAATCTTCAGATCTCACCTTTTCCGGATTTGGAGCAGGCTCAATCGCGTGCAACGCTTCAATCGCTCTTTTACGCGCAAGCCTGTCCAGCGCATCGATGATTGCCTGTTCAGCGAACGCCGACCGCCCATTCTTCGGCACTTGTTTTTCAAGCCCGTCTTTGACTGAGGGGTCCACTGAAATGGTCAGCCGCTCCTTAAGTGACGACATTGTTTCCTCGCATAAATTCTTCATACGATTTGATCATACGAAATTACTCGATTTTCTCGCCGCTCGCAATCACGCTGACGAACCGCGACAAATTCTTGAAGCTGCTCGCCATTTAATCACGTAACCGCAATCGACGGGCTTGTTGTCACCACCAGCCACCCCTATTGAAGTTGCGTGCACATTCGACGCAAATCTGTGACCAATCCGCAATGACGACCGCAATCGATACTCTTCTTTCCATTCTCGACCTCGAACCGCTTGAGCACAATCTGTTTCGTGGTCGCAGTCCAAAGACCGGCTGGCAGCGTGTGTTTGGCGGCCAAGTGGTCGGTCAGGCGCTGGTTGCGGCACAACGTACCGTGGACGACGAGCGTGGAGTACACTCATTGCACGGCTATTTCATGCGGCCCGGTGATCCGAAGGTGCCAATCATCTATGAGGTGGACCGCATTCGCGATGGCGGCAGCTTCACAACAAGACGCGTGGTGGCCATCCAGCATGGCAAGGCGATCTTTTCCATGTCTGCGTCGTTTCAGACCCATGAAGATGGTCTGGATTTCCAGATGGAAAAGCCGGATCAGCCGACACCCGATCAGCTTCCATCGGAACAGGCGTTGAAGGAGAAATTCCTGCATCTTGCGCCGGAAAATGTGCGCAAATACTGGGAACGCGAACGCCCTATCGAGACCCGCGCGGTGTCGATGGAGCACTATGTCTCCAACCGGAAGCTCGACCCGGAGCAAAATGTCTGGTTTCGCGCCACATCCGCGCTGCCCGACAATCCCGCGCTCCACGCCGCAATTCTTGCCTATGCATCGGATATGACCTTGCTCGACACGGCTCTGTTCGCCCACGGCAAGAAAGTGTTTGATCCTGATCTGCAGGTCGCAAGCCTGGACCACGCCATGTGGTTCCACCGCCCATTCCGCATGGACGACTGGCTTTTGTATTCGCAGGACAGCCCCTCCACATCCGGAGCACGCGGTTTCACACGCGGCAACATTTTCTCGCAAGACGGCACCCTTGTTGCCTCCACGGCACAGGAAGGCTTGATCCGAGTGCGAACGCCAAAGTGATGTGTCTAATTTTTCATCACATGCAATTTTGTGACTAATTTTTGATCATTAACACTTGCTTAACCTGTGTGCAGTTGCAGCATTATTAGAATTTTTCTTTTATTTTCAAACATTTATATCGATCCGACAAAAACTGGCACGATCCTTGATTCCATTTTAGCGCAGTCGATCGGCGGACTGGCAACATTCGCCGCGACGTCGAAGCGCTCCGGCCTGACCGGACCAAAAAATGGAATGTGTAAATGAAAATCGTAATGGCCATCATAAAGCCGTTCAAACTCGACGATGTCAGGGAGGCTCTGACAAATATCGGGGTCCAGGGCATCACTGTGACGGAAGTCCGGGGCTATGGCCGGCAAAAGGGGCACACGGAGATCTACCGTGGCACCGAATACGCCGTCAGTTTCTTGCCCAAGCTGAAGATCGAAATTGCCGTTGAAGCCGATCAGGCCGACGCCGCAATTGAAGCTGTCCGTACAGCCGCCCGCACCGGGCAGATCGGCGACGGCAAAATATTTGTGCTCGATCTTGAGCAAGCCATCCGCATCCGCACCGGCGAGTCCGGTTCCGACGCGCTTTAAAACAATCAGAAAAAACGACAGGAATACGAAGGATGATCGAAATGATCTCACTCCGCAACAAAGGCCTTGGCACTGCCGGCCTTGCATTTGCAGCATTGGGCGCGTTGACGCTGCCTGCTGCCGCTCAGGATGCCGTCACCGCCGCCGCGGTTCAAACGGACACCAAATTTGTTTTCAACACATTGCTGTTCCTCATGGGTGGCTTCCTCGTCATGTGGATGGCCGCTGGCTTTGCCATGCTGGAAGCCGGTCTGGTGCGTTCCAAGAACGTTTCCATGCAGTGTCTGAAGAACATCGCACTCTATTCCATCGCTGGTCTGATGTACTGGGTGGTCGGCTACAACCTCATGTATACGGGCGTTGACGGCGGCTATTTCGGCAGCTTCGGTCCCTATAGCTGGCCGGATGCAGGTGCCGTGAACGAAGGCGACTACGCCGTTGCTTCAGACTGGTTCTTCCAGATGGTCTTTTGCGCCACCACGGCCTCCATCGTGTCCGGCACGATTGCTGAACGTGTGAAACTTTGGCCCTTCCTGATCTTTGTCGCCCTGTTGACCGGCATCATGTATCCAATCACCGGTTCCTGGCACTGGGGTGCTGGCTGGCTGAAAGAAGCGGGCTTCAACGACTTCGCAGGCTCCACAATCGTGCACTCGGTTGGTGGCTGGGCAGCTTTGACCGGCGCGTTCATTCTTGGTGCTCGTAAGGGCAAGTATGATGCAAACGGAAACGTTACCCCGCTGCCGGGCTCCAGCATTCCGCTCGCAACGCTTGGTACTTTCATCCTTTGGCTCGGTTGGTTCGGCTTCAATGGCGGTTCACAGCTTGCCTTCGGAGACAATGCAAATGCGTCCGACGTTGCACGCATCTTCGTGAACACCAATCTCGCCGCTGCAGCCGGTGTGGTGGTTGCCATGATCCTCATGCAGATCACCTACAAGAAGGTCGACGTGACCATGGCGCTCAACGGCGCACTGGCCGGTCTCGTGTCCATTACCGCTGAACCACTTACCCCGTCACCAATCATGGCAATCATCATTGGCGGTATCGGTGGTGTGATCGTGGTCTACACGGTTCCACTTCTCGACAAGCTGAAAATCGACGACGTGGTTGGCGCCATTCCGGTTCACCTGATTGCAGGTATCTGGGGCACGCTGGCCGTACCGCTCACCAACTCGGGTGCAAACTTTGGCGCGCAGATCCTGGGCATTGTCGCCTACGGCGCGTTCACCATCGTTGCTTCGGGTGTGGTCTGGTACATCCTTAAGGTCACCATCGGTATCCGCATCGGCGAGGAAGAAGAAGTTCTCGGCCTCGATCGGACGGAAATCGGCGTCGAAGCCTATCCAGAATTCACCTCCGGTCGCGCCTGAACAAAGCTGACCAGGGGAAAGAGTCCCGTCGCAATCTGAATTGTTTGGATTGCCAACTGGCCCGGCAGAAATGCCGGGCCCCTTTTCTGTGCGTATGCTCAAAATTTAATCACAAGCGTCAATTCCGACGCCTGAATTTTGTGCAACCTTAATTCATCATTCCCATGCTGGGCGATTTTCTTAACAAATTCATAACCTTGTGAATCTGGCACAAAGCTTGAATTCCCGCGAAGCACAAGCCTGCTGAAACGGCAAAAGCCGGCAGCAGCGATAGAAAGCCCAAAACGGGCGATGTGCGACGGGAAGGTCAAGAAAATGAACGAACAAGCAGTCGGGGGAGATGTCTTCTTCCTCCTGATGGGTGCAATTCTGGTATTCGCCATGCATGGCGGATTTGCATTTCTGGAAGTCGGAACGGTCCGGCACAAAAATCAGGTCAATGCGCTGGTCAAGATCATTGTCGATTTTGCCATTTCAACGGTCAGCTATTTCTTCATCGGGTACGGCATCGCCTATGGCGTCAATTTCCTGATGAGCGCGGCAGAACTTTCCGGCGCGGCAGAAGGCTTCTCATTGCAGGGCCTCAGCCTGGTGAAGTTCTTCTTCCTCACCACATTCGCTGCTGCAATCCCGGCGATCATCTCAGGCGGCATTGCCGAGCGCATGCGGTTTTTGCCGCAATGTCTGGCAACTGTCGCGGTTGTGGCGGTGGCATACCCGCTTTTTGAAGGCATGGTCTGGAACGGCAATTTCGGTTTCCAGAGCTGGTTGAATGAGGCGTTTGGAGCGGAGTTCCATGACTTTGCCGGTTCCATCGTGGTTCATGCCGTTGGCGGCTGGATCGCTCTCGCCGCCGTTGTCATTCTTGGTGCACGTCGGGGCAGGTACACCAAAGACGGCAAAGTGCACGGCATTCCTCCATCCTCCATTCCGTGGCTGGCGCTTGGTTCCTGGATGCTTTGCGTGGGCTGGTTCGGCTTCAACGTCATGTCCGCACAATCACTGGAAGGCGTGTCCGGGCTTGTCGCCATCAACTCGCTGATGGCCATGGTTGGCGGCATTCTGGCGGCGTTGATCATCGGCAAGAACGACCCGGGCTTTGTGCACAATGGTGCGCTTGCCGGTCTCGTTTCCGTGTGTGCGGGCTCTGATCTCTTCCACCCGATTGGCGCTCTGATCGTTGGCGCGGTTGCTGGTGGCATCTTCGTGATTGGCTTCAACTGGTGTCAGTTGAAGCTGAAAGTGGATGATGTGCTGGGCGTGTGGCCGCTGCACGGTCTTTGCGGTGTGTGGGGCGGCATTGCTGCGGGCATCTTCGGCACCACCGCTCTTGGCGGCATGGGCGGCGTCACAATCATGTCCCAGCTTGTTGGAAGCCTTGTCGGTGCAACTTACGCGGTGATTGCCGGTGCAATTATCTATGGCCTGCTGAAAGCAATCGTTGGCCTGCGCCTGACGGAAGAGGAAGAATTCCAGGGTGCTGACCTTGCGATTCACAAGATCTCCGCCAATCCCGAAGGGGATATGCGGTAAAGTTGGCGCTTTTGACTAATCACTGCTTGCGGTGATTTGAGTGTAAAACCGGCGGCTCCCTCGCCATGGGGAGTTGCCGGTTTTTTGTTGCGATAGACTCGGAAAAAAAGATCGCCGGTCGTGATCAATCCGGCAAATTTCAAGTCACACTTTACAACCTGAACTACACAATAGAGTTGTCATCTCAAATTCAGAGATTCATTTAAACTTGACATTTTCTGAGAGTCATTGTTCGATATTTTTATTTTATATTTAAGGGATAAGATAAATGCATATTGTATTCAATCCTAGCACATCCACCTCAATATTTACCGGATCGACACACATCGAAACGGGAACAACAGGCAACGATATTCTTCACGGGACCACCGAAAATGATCGTATTTTTGGATTGGATGGTGACGATTTCATATTTGGCAAACAAGGGGATGACACTCTGTTTGGAGGAGCTGGCAATGATCGGCTCGAAGGTGAAGACGGAGGGGACTATATTTATGGGGGTACTGGCAATGATGTCATTCTAACTGGAAATGGAACCGGCGACTTCGCATTCGGTGAAGACGGCAATGATATCATATTCGGTCGTGATGGTGCCGACGGCATCTTGGGTCAGAATGGCAATGATCTGCTGTTTGGAGGTGCATTGCGCGACATAATCTACGGCGGTCAGGGAGATGACGAACTTCAAGGTCAAGAAGGAAATGACCTACTGTTCGGAAATGAAGGCGTTGACCTTCTGTTTGGACAACAGGGTCAGGATGAACTTCAGGGTCAGGAAAACAATGATCGGCTGTTCGGAGGGACGGGTTTTGATCTTCTGTTCGGGCAGGACGGCGACGACGAGCTGCAAGGCCAAGAGGACAATGACAGACTTTTTGGAGGTACAGGCCTTGATCTTCTCTTTGGTCAAGACGGCGACGATGAACTGCAGGGTCAGGAAAACAATGACAGACTTTTCGGTGGAGACGGCGTAGACCTCCTGTTTGGTCAACAAGGCAACGACGAACTACAGGGACAAGACGGGAACGACCGGTTATTCGGTGGCGACGGTAGTGATTTGCTGTTCGGTGGTGTTGGAGCCGACGAATTGCAAGGACAGGATGGCGATGATCGGTTGTTTGGAGGGGAGGGAGATTTCCAGGACATTCTGATTGGAGGGGAAGGAAACGATTTTCTTCAGGCAGGGGACGGATTTGATCAACTGTTTGGTGGAACCGGGAATGATGTATTTCGAGGAAGTTCGGGACATACGGAAATCGGTCAGGCCTATCTGACGCCGGAAGCGGGCGCAAGCAACCGCATCGAAATATTGCACGGCGACGGATCCGGAATTCACGTTGAAACCGGTTTTCAAACAGCAGCGATGGGCGGCAATGATAAAATTGTTTTCAGCGCAGCGTTCTCCGCAAACGTTACCTTTAGCGGTGCCATCGGCAATGACTGGTTCTTTTTCTACACAAATTCGGGCGGAAACTTTAATATGGTCGTTCGAGATGTTGGCGCGACCTTCAATCCAGCGAATGATTTGATAATCGTTTAGTCGGCGGCGGCATACCGATTGATCATCAGAAAGGAAAATAGTTGAGCGCAGAGGCCAATCGCGCCTCTGCCCCGCCCCATGGTTAATGCGGTCTTAACCATCCCCAAACTAGGTTCGAATAAACTGTGAATCGTAGCCGGTGCGCGAAGGCGCAATGCGGGCGCTCATTTGCGATTTCGAACATACGGGTGAGTTGGGACATGCGGACACCAAAAATGGCTCTGGGAACCTCAGCAGGTACGGCGGGCGTTGCGGAATCTGGCGGACGCCCGACCGGGCTAATCGCCCGCAATGTACAGGCGCTGGGCGGACTCTTCCTGCTTGCCGGCGTTGTGGCGGGCGCTGTTTCCCTTGCCACCTGGTCGATCAATGATCCAAGTCTCACCTATGCCAATGGTGGCGAAGCGCGCAACGCGCTTGGTTTCTGGGGCGCGTCCTTTGCCGATATCGCCATGCAGTTCTTCGGTCTTGTGGCAGCCCTGTTGCTTGTACCGCCCGCTGTCTGGGGCTGGATGAAATTTTCCGGTCACATGATTGGACAAATGAAATTGCGTATTGCGGCCTGGATTGCCGGTTCAGTCTTTGCAGGTGGCGCGATCGGTGCAATTACTGCACCCGACACCTGGCCCCTGCCCCTTGGGCTCGGCGGTGTGGCGGGGGACGCTCTTCTTGGCATCCCAGCAACCTTTCTTGGTGCCTATCCAAGTGGACTTGGTGCGGTGGTTGCCGGTCTCTTTTTTGGTGTGATTGCTCTGCCGTTGTACGGCATTGCGCTGGCGCTGCTATTGCGCAGTCCCGCTCCGGCTGCCGCGCCAAAACCGCAAGCCGCACCGGAATATGCAGACGAAGATGAGGACGACGATCATGTCAGCCTCGCATCTCGACTGTTCGCGCCCTTGGCATTGCCAATCGGCCTCTTGTTCCACTGGTTCTATCTAGTTAAGGGTCTGATTTCCCGCAGCCTGCCCGCCCGCAAACGGCGCCCGCAGGATGACCCGCACATTGCCATGCGGGCAGCTCAGGATGAGTTCATCGCGCACGAGCCGGTGGGCGGACCTGCCGCAGCAGGCGGAGTTCCCGTCGAGCCGCAGTTCGACAGATCCCCGCTCGACCATGACGATGTACCACCATTCGATCACGAAGATCCGGCCGCCGACTGGTCGGAAGTTCCCCCTGTCGAAATCGAACCGCGCGTCGCGTCCCAGGCCTCTCCAGGTGGACCGGCTGCCGCGCCAAGAGTGCAACCACAGGCGCCGAAACCCAAGACGGGCTCGCGCATTGTGCGCGAAGCGCAGCAACCGCTCTTCGGCCATGACACCTTTGAACTTCCAACCCTGCACCTTCTAACCGAGCCCAAAAATGTGGTCCGCGATGCGTCCATGTCCAATGAGGCCCTGGAGCAGAATGCGCGGCTGCTTGAAGGTGTGCTGTCTGATTTCGGCGTGCGCGGCGAGATCATCAAGGTTCGGCCCGGACCGGTTGTCACCCTTTACGAACTTGAACCCGCGCCGGGCATCAAATCATCCCGCGTCATCGGGCTGGCAGACGACATCGCCCGCTCCATGAGTGCAATCGCCGCCCGCGTGGCGGTGGTTCCAGGCCGCAATGCCATCGGCATCGAACTACCAAACACCAAACGCGAAACAGTGTTCTTGCGGGAAATGCTGGCAAGTCAGGACTTTGAATCGAGCAAAGGCAAGCTTGCCCTGTGTCTCGGCAAGAACATCGGCGGTGAACCCGTCATCGCGGATCTGGCAAAGATGCCCCACTTGCTCGTTGCAGGCACCACCGGCTCCGGTAAGTCGGTCGCCATCAACACGATGATCCTCTCGCTGCTCTACAAGCATGATCCGCAGAAATGCAAAATGATCATGATCGATCCAAAGATGCTGGAACTGTCGATCTATGACGGCATCCCGCATCTGCTGACGCCGGTGGTCACCGATCCAAAGAAGGCGGTTGTCGCGCTCAAATGGACCGTGCGCGAGATGGAAGAACGCTACCGCAAAATGTCCAAACTGGGCGTGCGCAACATTGACGGCTTCAATACCCGCGTTGAGCAGGCCGCCAAGAAAGGCGAAGTGCTGACCCGCACCGTTCAGACCGGGTTCGACAAGGAGACCGGCGAAGCCATCTACGAACATGAAGAACTTGACCTGGAGCCCATGCCGTACATCGTCGTGATCATCGATGAGATGGCCGACTTGATGATGGTCGCCGGCAAGGACATCGAAGGCACGGTTCAGCGGCTGGCCCAGATGGCGCGCGCTGCCGGGATTCACGTCATCATGGCAACCCAACGCCCGTCGGTGGATGTGATTACTGGTACGATCAAGGCGAACTTCCCGACCCGCATTTCATTCCAGGTAACCTCGAAAATCGACAGCCGCACCATCCTTGGTGAGATGGGAGCCGAACAGCTGCTGGGCATGGGGGACATGCTCTACATGGCGGGTGGCGGCCGCATCACCCGCGTGCACGGCCCGTTCGTCGCCGACAACGAAGTAGAAGATGTGGTCAAGCACCTGCAAGTGCAGGGCGTGCCGCAATATCTGGAAGAGGTGACGGAAGAGCTCGAAGACGAGGTTTCTGACGGAGGCGGCGGCTCCGGCGCCTCTGGCGACATGGGTGATTCTGACGATCCCTATGATCAGGCCGTGGCCATTGTGCTGCGCGACCGCAAGGCATCGACCTCCTATATTCAACGCCGCCTTTCCATTGGCTATAACCGTGCCGCCTCGCTCATTGAGCGCATGGAACAGGAGGGGCTGATCAGCCCAGCCAATCATGCCGGAAAACGCGACATTCTGGTTCCGGCGGAAGATGAAACCATCTGATCGTCACAATGAGGCCGAAGTTGAGCGCCACTGACGCCCCGGCGAATTCACTCGCTCCATTCGGCAACCAGTCAATCGATCACAAGATCTGCAAGGATAAAGCAATCATGATCCTCTCCCAACTGACCGCCGCACTTAACCGCAAAGCCCTCGCATTGGGCACCTTGGCACTGGCGGGCGTTTTGGTCACGACCCTTCCCGGACCTGCCAACGCCGCAAACGGCAAAGACGCGAAAATCGTCAAAGCGATCAGCGATCATTTTGCGGGTGTGCCCACATTGAAGGGCGAGTTCATCCAGTTTGGTCCACGCGGCGAGCAGACCGGTGGCAAGTTTTATCTGCAACGCCCCGGGCGCATTCGGTTCGACTACGACAAGCCCTCGCCAATGAGCGTGTTTTCCGATGGCAAGACCGTCGCCATCAACAACAAGAAACTCAAGACCTGGGACTTCTTTCCGCTCAACAAGACCCCGCTGCGCCTGCTGCTCGCCAAGAAAATCAATGTGGACGACAAGGCGATCAAAAGCGTGAAGGCCGAAAGCGATCTGACCACGGTCGTTCTTGGCGACAAATCAGTGTTCGGCGACAGCAAGATCACACTGATGTTTGACCCCACGAGCTTCGACCTGCGCCAATGGACCATCACCGATGATCAGGGCAAGGACACGTCGGTGATGATTTTCAACGTGGAAAAGAACGCCAGACTTTCCAAACGGTTGTTCAAGATCAACTATGCGCTGATCGAAGAGCAGAAAAACAGAACTCACGATCGATAGATCGATTGCACAAAACTTTCCTGAGCATAGCCACACTCTTCCCTTGTGTGGCTATCGCGGAGACGGCATCTTGAGCTTTTGCCGCTTCGGACCGTTCAAATGCCCCTCAAAATTGCTACTTGGAACATCAATTCCGTTCGCCTGCGCCGTCCGCTCGTCGAGCAGTTTTTGAAGGACTATGGTCCCGACATTCTGTGCCTGCAGGAAATCAAGTGCCAGAATGATCAGTTCCCGGCCAAGGCCTTTGCGGAGATGGGATACCCTCATCAGGCAGTGCACGGCCAGAAGGCCTATCACGGGGTTGCGACGATTTCGAAACGCCCACTGCGCGAACAGCAATCAACCGACTATTGCGAAATGGGCGACACCAGGCATGTAAGCACGGCGTTCGATGCTGGCGGTATGTCGCTTCGGGTTCACAATTTTTATGTTCCCGCTGGCGGCGACGAACCTGACCGGGAAAAGAACCCGAAATTCGCCCACAAGCTCGATTTCGTCGAAGAGATGAAGTCTCTCACCGCCACCCATGACGGCACCCATAATATTCTGGTTGGGGATCTCAACATCGCGCCACTTGAAACCGATGTTTGGTCGCACAAGCAGCTTTTGAAAATCGTCAGCCACACGCCGGTTGAAACCGAAGGCCTGCTTGATGTCATGGTGAAAGGTGGCTGGCACGACTTTGTTCGCCAGCACATTCCGGTTGAGGAAAAGGTCTATTCCTGGTGGAGCTATCGCGCTCGAGACTGGGATGCGTCTGATCGGGGTCGGCGACTGGACCATGTGTGGGGCGCACCCGAGCTGGCACAACATTCCACCGGCATCCAGGTTCTGCGTGAAGCCCGCGGCTGGGAAAAACCGTCCGACCATGTGCCAATCATACTGGAACTTGATCTGGATTAGAGCACGTAAGACTTGCTCAAAAGCAGAGTCTAACGATCGTCATTCCGCCCCTTGCGGGCGGAATCCATGGTAGCTGTACCAATGTGGATCCCGCCCGATAAATGGGCGGGATGACGAAGAAGATGGGTTACTTCCAACTATAGCAACCAGGTTCTAGACAATCACTCCACCTTCAGCCGACCATTGACGCCGCGCACCAGCGCGCCGAGCACGGGCACGCGAGCAAGAAAATGTTCGCCCGCATCCCAATAATCCACGTGGCGGGCGACTTTTCCATCGGCATTCAGCGTAACTTCTGACAGACCGGTGAAATCCATCTTGCCAATGTATTTTGCCGTGCCGGTGAATCGCCACTTGATGACCCACGCACTGTCACTGCCAAAAACATCAAGGATCGTGAATTTCACGTCCGGCATATTGTCGAGCATGTGCTCCATGCACCGGATCAGCCCGCCTACATCAAATGTGTGATTGAACGGATCCTTGAACTCAATGTTCGCTGCACACAGCCCTTCCAGATCGGTCAGTGCCGGCCAACTGATGCGCTCCAGTACCGCGCAATATTCATCGATGGTTGCTTGCGCGGTCATCAGGATCTCCGTCTGCTCATTTGCGCCATAAGCCAAAAATAGATCGGATAGGGGAGCATCGCGACCAGCTTCACCAGAATTGCCATGCGGCGGGGAAATGTGATCTCGAAGCGGGAGGCCTGAAGGCCTGCCATGAACCGATCCACCGCGTCGTCCAGCTCCATCAAAAACGGCATGGGAAAGGAATTGCCTGCCGTGAGCGGGGTCTTGACGAAACCGGGATTGACCACCTGAAGTTTCACGCCATGGCGCTGCAGTTCGGGTCTGTAGGTTTCAGCCAGCGTGATGAGCGCGGACTTTGTGGGGCCGTAGTAGGCAGACCCCGGCAGTCCACAATAGCCGGCAACAGAGGAGACGAT
>JBCCGR010000042.1:0-41147 GCA_039029195.1 Pseudomonadota bacterium | reverse complement strand
GTCGGCAAGCTCCCACACCTTTGCCGCGCTGGCGTTCAAACAAACGGCTTGATGGGTCTTTTTGTTATAGATGATTGTCTCGCCATCAAGTTCGCGCACATCGCAATTGGCACGGCTGGTGCGTGGAAATTCAGATATCATTGAAAGCTCAGCCCTACTCACTTGGAGGACGCACAAGGATTTGCAGCCCCCTTACCCATAATACGAATACAGCGTAAATATGGATGAAGAGTCAATCATTTGTTCTTGAACGCCGGGTGCTGCATTGGTGCGGAAAGGCAATTGAAAGTCGCCCGGCCGGTGGGCATAAGAGCCATGTTCATCTTTGGGGGATTCACCTTTTGGCGCGCTGCTTGTGAACCAGATTGATCTGAATATCGGCCAAAAGCGGCCCGCGTGGCGAACCGCATTTGTTGACCGGCGGGTGCCTGTTGCCCTGTTGGTGCTGATCGCCTTCGCGCTGATCTTCTGGCTGGGCTCACGCTATCCGCAGCTCTCGGAAAAAGCGTTGATGGGCGCGGCAACGCCAATCTCCGGGCTGGCATTCGATATTGTCTATGAGGTGGTGCCGGGCTCCCCCTATTGGTGGCAGATCACGGGGAACACGCTCAACTGGATCTACACCAACTGGAAGGGCATGACCTTCGGTGTGATCTTCGGGGCCGCACTGCTGACCTTGTTGAGCCTCATCAAGCGCCGTTCGTTTGATCAGCCTTTTGCGGATGCGGCCCTTGGCGCCGCAATTGGTTCACCGCTTGGTGTGTGCGTCAATTGCGCGGCCCCGATTGCGCAAGGGTTGCACTCGGCTGGAATGCGGCTTGAGACGGTGCTTGCAGCCCTTGTTGCCTCGCCCACGCTCAATGTGATTGTGGTCTCGATGTCGTTCGCCCTGTTCCCGTTTTACATGGCGGCGACCAAGCTGGTTGTGATGCTTGGTTTCATTCTGATCGGCATTCCGCTGCTCGCTAAATATGTGTTCGGTAAGGAAGCGGCGATTGCGGGTTCATCGCATCTTGTGGATCAGCTTGAGCGCAAAAAGGGGCGCATAGAGCGCTGGTTTGAGCGGTTGAATGAAAAGTCAGCCGACCCGCTGGCAGGGCGCTCATGGGCGACCGCGCTTTGGTGGCTTATCCGCACCTTCCCGCGCAATCTGGCCTTTGTGGCGCTGCTCACCGTGCCGCTGATGCTGGTTGCCGGGTTTCTGGGCGCCATCATGGTGACGAGCTTTCCGTTTGGCTATCTCAACGGTCTGATCAAATTTGCTGACGGCATTCACTACTCGCTCATTTTGATGGTGGGCGTGACGGTGCTGGCGATCCTGCTGCCGGTGCCGATTGCCTTTGATGTAATTCTCGTTGCGATCCTCATGAATTCGGGCTGGCCCGCGCGCTATGTGGTGCCCATGCTCATCGCGCTTGGGGCCTACAGCATCTATTCCTGGATGATTGTGGGTCGTGCGGTTTCGTGGCGGGTGTCGACGGTGATGATGGCGGCGGTTGCCGCGACAGCGTTTTCGGCAGGCATTTTTGGCCACTATGCAGAGCAATACATCAAGGGACACGGGGTTCAGGAAGCGATTGACATTCTGAACAGTTACGACCCGGCAAAAGCTCCGCAGCTTTCACGGACCCCTGGAAAATCGCTCGCTGCGCTTCAGCCGCTGATTGATCAAAACCGGGTTCAGTATCAGCCGTTTGAAGGAGAGGTGCGTTTCTCTGGCGATGGCACGATCAAGGTCGAGGTCGCCTCCCACCGGCCAAAAACCGCGACCATGGACGGGGGCGGCAAGCAGTTTACCACCGTGCGCGGCGACACAATCGGGCTGACGGAAAAGACCAAATGGTCGTTCAATCGCGAGTTTGTTCCCGGCAACTATGTCAACGGCATTGCAGCGGCGGATGTGCATGGCGATGGCTGGTTGGATATTGCGTTTGCCTCCGACCCGCTGGTGGGTGGAGTGTCGCTTTATGCCAATATTGGCGGGCGGTTCGAGCGACAGATCATTGATCTTGGTCCGCTGGAAAAATCCTTAGTGACGGTGGTTGCGTTGCGTGATCTCAACAGGGATGGCGCGCCGGATCTGTTCTTTTCCACCTATGGCGACGGCACCCATATCTTCTGGAACCGGGGCGGCGCATTTTCGTACGAGGATGCGGTGGAGGTGCCCAACGGCAATGGTTACTTCATCAGCGCGGTGGGTTTTGCCGATCTCGATGCCGATGGCAATCTGGATATCGTTGCCGGAAATGGCATTTCCAACATGGTCGGTTCCAACACTCTGAAGTCCGACTCCACTGCGCAAAACAACATCATCTGGAATGAAGGAGGGCGCTTTTCCGTTCAGCGTCTGGAAGGCGTTGCTGCCGAAACCCTGACGGTGCTCCTGCACGATATTAATTCTGACGGACGCCCCGACATCATGATCGGCGAGGATTTCACACTTGCTGACAAGGCCTATCTGAACCAGGGCAACCGCAGCTTCGGTTTCGTGAAAAAATCCGATGGGATCATCCCGAAACTCGCCAGCACGACCATGAGTTTCACCCCCGGCGACATCGACAATGATGGCGCGATTGATCTGTTCGTCGGGCAGGAAACCAACCAGGCATTCGATGCGCCGGAAAGCCATCGAAACTGGCGTACAGTCTGCGAACAAAAGGTGCGGCTTGGTGTTTTTCCAAGTGCGTCCGCCTGCTTGAAAAATCATGCGCTCACGGAAAATCCGCTTTTGGCCGCCAGATGGCTGGATTGCCATTCACTGGCTGATGAGCAGAAGCGAGCCGTTTGCGCCTGGGCGCTGTTTCGTGGCAGCGAATTGAACAGCACCGAAAAGACCTGCCATCATTTTGGCAAGCTGCCGCGGTCCGTTCAGCAACAGTGCGCCATTCCGGTCCACGGGCAGGGGATACCAACTCCGGACGCATTTATGGCGGCACAGGGCTACATTATGGGCACCAGGATCGGAAACTTTGTCCTGAAGGTCAGTGGCGACGGCACGTTGCAGGACGTGCCGGGAATGCTTTCGTCCAATTCACCCGGCTGGAGCTGGAATGCGCAGTTTGTCGATTTCAATCAGGATGGCTGGCAGGACCTTCTGGTCGGAACGGGGTTTCCGTTTGACCACGACGAGTATTATGCCGATGCCTTTTATTTGAATGTGCGGTCAGGATCGCAGGAAAAGGTTCGTACACTAAAGCTCGCATCGCAGCAGTTCGGGGTCGATCATTTTGATCACACCACCAGCTTTTTGGCGATTGATTTCGATCGCGACGGCGACCCGGACGTTGTTCGTAGGCCGAATGATGATCTTGTCTATGTCAGCCGCAATGATCTCGCGTCATCCAACGCGCTCATCATTCGGTTTGGTGCCGGGTTTGAGGCGGGAAAAATTGTTGGCGCAAAGGTGACGCTGGAAACCAGTGAAGGACGGCAGGTGCGCCGCCTCTATGCAAGCGGTGGCTTTGCATCATCTATGCCCTTGGCAGCTCATTTCGGAACGGGCAACGCCAAGGCCAAGTCTCTGACGGTTCAATTTGCCAATGGCGAGACGGTCTATCTGGATGCAAGCAGGTTGGTTGGGACGGAGGTTAAGTTCAACCGACCTTAGAGCCGTTCAGCAGGCGGCATCTTATGCGCAGAGTGTAAATCCGCCGCACATGCCACTGCAGCAACCCGCGTCTGGCACGTTTCCAACGCCCCCTGGGCAAGGTTGACCGGCCATGACACAACTCGCGGCCTGTGCGGGCATTGGCGCGGTGATGGAAGTAACGACCGGGATGAGTGCTGCGGCTCCGGCAACGCTTGCAACCTTCTTCACCAGATTGCGGCGGTTCATGTTGGCGGGGAGATCGGAAACAAATTCCGTTTCCAGCAGACCAGCTTTGGAGAGTTTGGTCAGCGTGTGTTCAACCAGTTCCTGGGTCATGCCGTCAATCTGTGCTGCGATGTCGGCAGGCGCACGCGATCCGTCGGCAAGCTCCCACACCTTTGCCGCGCTGGCGTTCAAACAAACGGCTTGATGGGTCTTTTTGTTATAGATGATTGTCTCGCCATCAAGTTCGCGCACATCGCAATTGGCACGGCTGGCGCGTGGAAATTCGGTTTTCATGGAAATTTCACCCTACTCAACCATTGGCGAAACCGCTCGTCGCCAATACCCAACCCTTCACACCACAACTAATGCAGAGTTGTTTCCAAACAGTCAATCGGAGCCGATGCGCAGATCTGCGATCGTCAGGTGCAATTGCCGGAAAATTGATTGCAATTGCCGGAACAGCAGCCTGGGTCAGCCGGGTTAATTGCTCCATTGGGGCAAGGCTGACCAGCTGTCACGCAACTCGCGGCCTGCGCGGGCATTGGCGCGGTGATGGTGGTGACGATTGGGATGAGCGCTGCGGCTCCGGCGACGCCAGCAACCTTTTTCACCAGATTGCGGCGGTTGATGTTGGCGGGGAGATCGGAAACAAATTCCGTTTCCAGCAGACCAGCTTTGGAGAGTTTGGTCAGCGTGTGTTCAACCAGTTCCTGGGTCATGCCATCAATCTGGTCGGCAATGTTGGCAGGGGACCGCGATCCATCCGCCAGTTCCCAGACTTTGGCTGCACATTCATTCAGGCAGACCGCCTGATGGATCTTTTTATTATAGATGATCACTTCGCCATCAAGTTCGCGCACATCGCAATTGGCGCGGTTCGCGCGCGGAAATTCGGTTTTCATGGAACTTTCAGCCCTATTCCCCAAGCAGCGCTCACGTGGGGCGCTACCTTCACTCCCCAATAACTCATTGCACCATATGTTTTTCACAAGAGTCAATGATTCTTTGAGCAACATCAACTGCTTCGCCCCGGGACGATTTGATTCCTTTCGCCTTTGCAACAACGGCCTGCATGGCGTTCATGGAACGATCCGGCGCGTAGCGAACGCCAACACAGTTTTCCATAAGGCCAAAGAGGGTTTCGCCGGATGTGAGCTTTTTGGGGCGCCATTTCACGCCCTCTTTATACTTGCTCATGACCACGAGGCCGGGTTCCAGCATCTTGTGACCCTGCACGCCACCGATTTCCTCAATCGGTACATCCTGCTGCTGGGCCGTCGGGTTTTCGCGCATGGAAAGTGACTTGGGCCAGGCGAACACGCGGCCATTCTTGTCCAACACGGCGAACTCGTCGGAATAGTAGGTGCAGCCTGCTTCCACCAGCGCCTTTGTGAGGCTTGATTTGCCCGACAGCGTGAGACCGGGAATGATGATCGCCTTGCCTTTCCAGCCCACACATCCGGCATGGATGAACACATGGCGCGGAGCGAGATAGGCGACCGACAGGGCCAAATAGGCATCGAACTTGTCGAGGGCCTCTTCGAGCCGGTGCGAGCGACCCACATTGGTGTGGTTCTGATAGGAGAGGTGAAACTTGCGGGTGCGGGAGCCGGGCTCCTTGCCGCCCAAAATCACCGACATGATGACGTCGAACTTTGTTTCGTTGAACGGGCCATCCATGGGCTTTGCATATTCCGGCATGCGCGCCTTGAGGCCAGGGATCAGGCTGGGATCGCTGACCCGAACCCCCACATTGGCACCATAGATGGTGACACCGAACCCATCGACCCAGCAATCAAGGTCATTGAGATTGCCGAAACAGGAGGTATTCCACTTAGGCTTCAGGGTGAACGGTACGGAAGGGGTGATTTGGTCCATTGTGGCTTCGCTCGAACGCAACAGGGATAATCCAAATGGCGGGTTATCATATTCTGCTTGTTTTTCAATAAATTGAAAAGAAACGGTTAACCAAGCGCGTTGGCCAACGCGGCAAACTCTTTAATGGAGAGTGTCTCGGCGCGGCGGGTTGGATCAATATCCGCGCGTTCCAGCAGAGCCTCACCACCAAGCGGTTTGAGGCTCTGGCGCAGCATTTTGCGACGCTGGCCGAAGGCCGACTTGGTGACAGTTTCAAGGGCCGTCTGATCGCATGGGAGGGGCGTATTGCGCGGCTCGAACTGAACAACGGAGGATGTAACCTTTGGCGGAGGAACAAACATTTTTGGAGAGAGATCAAATGCGATCTCTGCATGACACCGCCAGCCGGTGAGCACGCTGAGGCGTCCGAATGTCTTGTCGCCGGGTTTGGCGGTGAGCCGCTGAGCCACCTCTTTTTGAAACATCAGCGCCATGCCGGACCAGAAGGGGGGCCAAGTGTCGCCGCTCATCCAGCCGGTGACCAGAGGTGTTGCCACATTGTAGGGAAGGTTCGCGATGATTTTGATATCATGCTCACCTGCAGCGAAGGGAGCCGGATCGATCTTCAGGGCGTCCCCGAAATGCACGTCGAGCCGCCCAGGATAGTGTGTGGAAATCTCTTCCAGCGCCGGGCGGCAGCGATCGTCCCGCTCAATGGCAATCACCCGCTTTGCGCCGGAGGCGAGCAACGCACGGGTCAGGCCGCCGGGGCCCGGTCCGACCTCAACCACACAGGACCGGCTGAGGTCGCCCACGGTTCGGGCGATCTTCATCGTGATGTTGAGATCAAGCAGGAAGTTCTGACCGAGCGCCTTTTTCGCGGCAAGATCATGGGCTGCGATGACGTCGCGCAAAGGCGGTAAATCGTCAATCGGCCCGCTCATGGGGTGACCGATTGTCGGGCCATGCGCGCTGCGAGCCGTATGGCGGCGATCATGGAGTTTGGGCTTGCCTTGTCCGTGCCTGCAAGATCGTAAGCCGTTCCATGATCCGGGGACGTGCGGATGAATGGCAGACCCAGCGTCACATTCACGGCCTCATCGAAGGCAAGCGCCTTGGCCGGAATGAGCGCCTGATCGTGATACATGCAGACGGCAACATCGTAGGTGGCGCGGGCCGCATCGTGGAACATCGTGTCAGCGGGAACGGGGCCGCGAACGGATAAACCTTCGCCAGCCAATTGTCTGATCACAGGCGCGATAGTGATCTCGTCTTCTTCACCCAACGTTCCGTTTTCTCCGGCATGCGGATTGAGCCCGCTGACCGCAATGCGCGGTTCTGCAATTCCAAAACGGGTTTTGAGATCATGGTCGACGATGCGGATGTTTGTTTCGATCAGGTGCGGGGTGAGAACCGAAGAAACCCGCACCAGCGGCATGTGGATTGTCACCGGGACCGTGCGAAGCTGAGGCCCTGCAATCATCATCACCGGGTGGTGTTCATTTCCCCAATGTGTCTTTGCCAAGTCTGCAAGGAACTCGGTGTGACCGGGGAAGCTGAACCCGCTTTTGTAGAGCGCTTCCTTGTTGATGGGGGCCGTAACGATCCCTGATGCTTCACCAGCCTTTATGGCCGCCACACCCTTTTCAATGGCTGAGATTACGCCTGGCGCGTCATCCGGATTTGCACGTCCAGGCAGCGCTCTGAATGCACCATCGATGGGCTGCACGGGTAATGCACTGGCAAAGTGATGCAATGCTTCACTTGTCGTGCTTTCAACTACCGGAACCGCAAGCCCCAGCAGTTTTGCACGGTCTGCGAGATGGGCTGGATCACCGATGACATAGAATGTGCAGTCCGGCTCAGACCGTAGGCTTAGCCACGACTGGAGAATAACATCCGGTCCAATGCCGGCGGGTTCTCCGGCAGAAATTGCCAGCGGCGCCAGATGATTGTTGGTGCGCTGCGTCACGAACGCCGGATAATTCGGATTCTGCGATGCCGCTAACGACGAACCACGACGGCGCGCTTGCGGATCTCAGCGGTGTATTTTTTGTCGATCTCCTGGAGTTCTTTCACACCAGTATCTTGCTGGAAGTTGAACTGGCCAGCCTGGGCATCCTTCACTGATCGAACCCGACACACTGCGATGAATTCAACACCGCGATCGGTATCTTTGGACCGGGTTGTTCCCCCTTCTCTGGCGTTTTCGATATCCTTCTTCCAGAGCGGTGGCAGTTGCGGATTCAATACGCGACCAAGGCTGCGGACAGTCACATCACGCAGCCCCTTGGCAAACTCCATTGTCTTGTCGCATCCCACAAAACGCTTGCGGAAATTGTTGGCTTCCCGCCTGCGCGAAGCCAGTTGGGAGCGGCGTTTTGATTTCGGGACCACAAAGATAACCTGCTGCAGGCTGTATTCCTTGGTCTCGGTGGCATTTTTGCCGGTGGCTTGCAGGCTTGCAGTGAAACTTTGCGATTGTGAGCCGCTGCCGCCCTTTTCGGCACGATATCGCGCGGCAACTGCGCGTTGCCAGCTCATCTGGGCCCTTATGTAGCGCTTGAAGCCGCGAGAGGTGACGCCAGCCTGATTGAGCACACCGTTGAGTTGGCGAACCGACATACGGTTGCTCTTTGCAAAACGGGCATAGGCGTCATCGACTTCTTTGGAAGACGCGATGGCGCGGATGCGCTTGGCTTCCTGCATCCTCATCGTCTCGACGATGAGTTCTTCGAGCGCCTTGGTCCGGAGGTTACCCTTCTCGCGTCGCAACCGCATAAACGCGCGCCGACGAGCCACATCGTATGACGTCACCGGTTCATTGTTGACGAGCGCTCGAATCTTGCTGGCCGCTTCTGCCTTTTCCGGCGAACCTGTGCCGACGACCAGGGCAAATGCAAGAACGGCAAATGAAAGGCTCGCCAGCCAGCGAACGCCCTTGCCCGACAGAGGTAGTATTGAGATGGCTCGACTTGAGGTCATGGAATACATCCCGATTGTCTTTTTTTGTTCCTTGCCGCCAAATATGGCTTGCGCTGGGCAAACCTTATTGCAGGAACACATTTCCCGACAGGTTTACCGAATTGCGCCGGAGGCGTCCATTCCCGCAGAACATGAACACGGCAGTTCAATCATTCGCTGGAAAATAGCGGAGAAGCGGTGCTTCCGACGCCCTGACTGGTCTGAATATCGCCGATGGTACGCAATCCGATCTTCAGATAGATCGTCTGGCCGACATTGTTGTTGGTAAACCGATCACGCGAGTTCGTAAAATTCAGCGAATAGGTGAAACACTCATCATGGTAGTTGATGCCAAGGGATTCGCTGATCGATGTGTTGTTGACAATGTCGTATGTCAGGCTTCCGGTAACACTCCAATTGTCGCCGAACTTCAAGCGTGCATAGCCGTGCGCCTGTTCCCGGTCGAAATTGAACCCGGAATTGGGCTGCGCGCCGATGAACGTGTATCCGCCTGAAAGATCCAGATATTTTGATGTGGCGTAGCCTGTGGCTTCCCATCGTTGCAGCGAGAAATTCCGCTCGTCTATTCTGGCGCGGGTTTCTGCCCTGAACCGATCCCGGTAGGCAAAGCCGAACGAACCCACGAAATCTGAAATCGTTGTTTCAAGGCCAGAGTCCAGCCCGACATTCACAAGATCGCTGGTGCTGCCATAGGGATTCGATCCGGCAAGATGGTAGGATTGACCTGCCATGGCGTCGATATTCCAGTCTCTGTTCAGAATTCCGGAATAACGAATGCCCACATTGGCACGGGTGCCACCTTCGATCCGGTCGAACCCCGAGAATTTGTCTCGCTCAAACAGGTTGGTGGTGTCAAAAACGAGGCTTTGCGCGTCTTCGTTTGGACGAATACCAGACCCGATCACACCAGGGCGGGCAAACACCTGCGCGATGGGTTCAACAATGTGCTGGGTGTTGCCGGCCTTGAAAAGCAGAGGCCAGCGATATTCTAGGCCGAGCGTCGCCATTCCCCGAAAGGAACCGCCGGTATCGAGACCTGCTGGATTTGAGCCGCTATTGGACTGAACATAGAAGCCATCGCCGCGCACTGCCACAATAGGTGTGAGCATCATTCCGAGCGAGTTGTTGAACGTGCGCTTCCATTCGGCATCGATGCTGACGCGATTCACATTGCCATCAATGCCGTTGAACCGGGTTGTTGATCCGGTCGGGGTGACGGTGTCGATTTGGGTGCGCGTTAAAGAGGTGGCGTTTACATCGAACGAGAACTGTCCCCCCAGCACCGGTCTGGCTTTTACAAAATTGTAGTCGAGAACCGGATGAACCAGCGCCTGCCGATCCTGCAGTACTGAGGTCGGTCCACTTTGAACCGTAAAATGGTAGGCGCTCAGGTCGAAATACGAACGGCCCTTAATTCCGCGCAAATAGACTTCCGAGGTTTCAAACTGATCCGAACGGTCTTTAAGTTCATAGGTTCGCGCGAAAGTGAGGTCGGTTTGCGCCATCACATCCCAGCCGAACGACCAATAGGGGTTGACCTGAAACTCGCCTTTTGAGGCGATAAACCCGCGCTCCTCGACGTTTGTATCAGGCGCAATTGAAAAGGCTCCGGGATCCATCTGGCTTATACCGGCGACCCGCAAATTGTATTTGCCGTTGTCAAACTGCTGACGCCATTCGGCCTCTCCCAGAAAACCTTGGCGGGTGTAGTATGTTCCTGAAACCGTCAGGTCGTGCGTGTCGCCTGTGACCAGGAAATAGGGAACTGTCAGACCAAATCCGCGTTCGCTAGAAAAATCGAATCCGGGAAGCAGAAACCCGGATTTGCGCTTTATGGTTGGATCAGCATGCTTGAACCATGGGAAATAGGCGATCGGAAGTCCGAAAAACTCAAGCCGGGCATTCCGGTAGGTCACTGAACGGGTTTTGCCATCAACGGTGATTTTTGTGGCCTTCACCTGCCAAAGCGGCGGCTTTTTGGGATCTTTCTTACACGGTTCACAGGCGGTGTAGACACCTTGATGCAACACCGTGTCGCCCCCTTGCAGCCGTTCCCCGCTTTCAGCGGCGAACCGGGTATTGTCGGTGGTTTCAACCCGCAGAGACTGAATGAAGCCCTGACCGAAATCATCGGTCACATCGATTGTGTCGGTATAAATCCGGTTTCCGTCCGGTTCGATCACCTCGACATTGCCGATTGCCTTCACCCGTCCGGTGCCCTGATTGTAGATCACCCGGTCGGCAACCAGCCTGGTCCCGTCATAGTCAATCTGCACATTACCGACAGCGGTGACCGTCTGGGCATCATTGTCATAAACAACTTCGTCGGATTGCAGCAGCATCTGCGCATCGGGATTGCGCGGGCGAACCAGTGCGTTGCTGCCTGTTGCCTGAGCGAACGACATGGTTGTCACGACCATTTCGCTCCCGGCAAACAACGCGATTGCGCATGCTGCGGACATCAGCGATTGGCGCGCGGTGCCTGGATAAAGTCGTGAAATCATCAAAACTCGTGACATACCTGTTCAACCGTCCTCTTGATACAAAAGGACGCTCAACCCGAGGAGGGCTGCAACACTGGCAGGAGACCACACCGCAACGAAAGGCGGAACAACCCCATTTCTCCCAAACGACGCCACCAACTCCGAGGCCACATAAAGCACGAACCCCGCAATGATTCCAAATAAAATTACTTTGCCGTTCTGCCCAAATCGAACAAATCTTAGCGATACGGTTGCGGCGATCAGCACCATGGCAATGAAATAGGCTGGACGAGCCAATAGCGATTGAAATTGTGTCTGAAAATTCAAGGCGTTGAGGCCGTCATTGGAGGCCTCCGCAGCACGCTTTCGCAGGGACCAGAACGGCACTTCATCGTAGCGCGTGGCCTGCTTTTGCAACTCCTGTTTGGTTAAGGTCGAATTAACCATAAATTCGGTTTCGCGCTGAACCGCACCACCAGCCTTTTGAATGGTGACATTGGATAGCTGCCAGGCCTGATCGTCGAAGGTGGCCGTTTCAGCATCAATGCGCTCGCGCACTCCGCCTTCGGTGTCAAACCTGTACAGGGTCACACCGGTGAATGTGAGTGTGGCGGGCTGAGCGACACGAGCACGAATGATGGTGTCACCCTGCCGTGTTGCTTCGCGTACAAAAAAGTTCTCGGTTTGCCTGGCAAGGTTGCGGGCATCGTTTCCGTAAACCCGGGCCTGATGCTTCTTGCCATAGTCAGCAGCGCTCAAGGCGAGCGGATTGTAAATCATCATGGAAAAGAGCCCGAGACCAACGGCTGTCAGACAGGCGGGGAGCAGAAACTGCCAAACCGAAACGCCGGCGGCGCGGGCAACCACCAGTTCAAGCTTCCGGTTGAGAACAATCAGAGTAATTGCCGAACCGAACAGGGTGGCGAAAGGCAGTACTTTTTCTGAGAACAGAGGTGCCCGCATAAAGGCGACGAGCAGAATGTCGCTAAATGTGGCTTCGGAGGCCTTGCCGAGGTGACGGGCCTGATCGGTCAGGTCAACTGCCAGAATGAGAAAGAAGATCAGCAGATAGATCTGCAGAACATTCTTGGCAAACTGGAGCGCAAAATAGGTGCCGAGTGTGCGTCCGATCATGTCTGCGTCCCCACCGTTTTTTGGCGAGCCCGCAGGCGGGCATTGTCAGACATGCGGCGCATGGCAATCTGCATTCCGTCAATTCGGTCGCGCACGAAATCTGGAAGTGCGACTTGCTTATTCATGGCCAGAAACGCCGCTGGCACAGCGACGCCGAGCATCGGAATCAGCCAGATCACCCACCAGCCGTCGGGTGCACCGCGGGTTGAGTTGACGGCGGCAAAGCTGGCGCCACGCAGTACGACGCAGATGATTGCCGCGTTTGCCACGGCAAGCCCATAGCTCTGACGGGTCGAACGTGCGCGGCCGGCAAAGGCCAGCACCATTGCGGTGAAGACAAAGGGATAGAGCCCTGCCGTCAGCCTGCTGTGCAGCTCTGAAACGTAGGTTCCCGGTTTTGCCTTGTAATAATCATTGCTGATGTCGGGATTGATGAGTTCCGACGTCGGTATCTCTTCCGGCGCTGACCAGGTGACCTTGCTGCTGGCGGAAAGGGTGGTCAGGTTGAAGGCGTACGACGTGAAACGAATGATCGACGCGTTTTTGTCTGTCGACTTCATGCGGTGGATTTCGCCATCCCGCAGGATCAGAAACGAATTGTCATTGTGCTTCACCACAATGCCCTGTTTGGCAATATAGGTGAAAGTCTCCTTTTCTTCGCGCTCATCAAGCACGAACACGCCTTCGAGCGTGCCGCCGGGCGCGCGTGAGTTGATGTGAAAGGTCAGCCCGCTGCTCACGGAGTTGAATTTGCCTTCCCGCAAGACCACGGTGACGAGATCAGTGTTGATCTCCGTGACATGCTTGCGCAGTTGCAGCAGTGAAGCCGGTCCAGCATACAGCGCCAGAAAATAGACGAAAGCGGCGGTGATGATTGCAAGTACGGCAAATGGTTTCAGGACAATGGCCTGAGACGCGCCGGAAGCATTGATCACCACCAGCTCTGAATCGTTGTTGAGCGTGTTGATCGTTTGGACAACGGCAATCAGCAGGCTGATCGGGATAACGGCACCTGCAAGCGTGGGCACACCAAGCAGTGTAATATAAAGGTACAGCAGAACGCCCTGACCCTTGCTGGTGATGATGTCGACTTCCTGAAAGGCCTTGATCACCCATACGACACCGGTCAACGCACAGGATGCGACAAGCAGCGACATGAACGCCCGCTTTAGAATGTATCGCTCCAACAGCTTCAGCGGCATTTCATTACCTTTGTCGCCCACACCCGATTCCGGGCGTCTTGTGGTGATCGAATGTGTTCTGATCCCGGCGACTTTGTGAACATCTGACGCTGCGAAATATCAGATGTTGATTCGTTCCGGCCCCAAGGAAAGCGATTGATTTATATCGCAGTTCCTGCAGGCTTCGATATTCGCCAGAAATGGCTAAAACAAGACCAACAGATGTGGTTAATACACGCTTAAACATATTGTGAACACGCCAAATTGCGCCGCTCGCGCTTGCGCTGTGCGCGCAATGTGCCAAAACTCTGCGCTGTAGATTCGCTTTACTTTTGGAATGAAGATGTCTGATTTGCTCACGTTCAGTTTTTCCCGATCCGGCTTGCCCAAAAAGGGAACGATTGTTGCCTTCTGCGGTGCCAAAGGCGCGCTTTCGCAAAGCGCCAGCGAACTGGATGCCGAGGGTGCCATCAGCAAGGCAATTAAAGCAGCCGAGTTCAAAGGCTCCGGCATGAAGCACATCGACATCTGGACACCGCAGGGCACCGCGCTGGATCGTGTGGTGCTGTTCGGCGTGGAAGATGCAGGCGCATTGAGCGAGCGCGACTGGATGGAGCTCGGTGGCAAAATCGGTGCAGCGACGTCGTCCGCTGCCCGTGTTTCGGTTATGGCAGACTTTCCAATTGCGCCGAAATCGTCCGACAATGCTCAGACTGATGCGGCGGCCAAAGATCTGGTGGGCATGGCGCTTGGCATGACGCTCGGGGCCTATCGGTTTGATCGATACAAGTCATCGAAGGACGAGAAGGGCAAGAAAAAGGACGATAAATCAACCAAATACACGCTGGTTGGAAAGGGAGCGACGGCGGCCAGAAATCTGTGGCCGCAAACGGCGGGCGTTGGCGACGGCGTGATGTTTGCCCGTGATCTCGTCAACGAACCGGCCAATGTGCTTACACCGGCTGAGTTCGCTGATCGTGCAAAGGATCTGGAGCGTCTTGGTGTCAAGGTTCAGCTTCTGGGCGAAGCTGAACTGCGCCGCCTCAAAATGGGTGCGCTGCTCGGCGTTTCACAAGGCTCTGAAAATCCACCCCGTGTCGCGATCATGGAATGGAACGGTGGCAAGCCCAAATCAGCGCCGATTGCCTTCATCGGTAAAGGCGTGACCTTCGATACTGGTGGCATTTCACTCAAACCGGCTGGCGGCATGGAAGACATGAAGGGTGACATGGGCGGTGCGGCTGCCGTTGCCGGTCTCATGCACGCGCTCGCCGCACGCAAGGCCCGCGCCAATGTGATTGGCATCATCGGGTTGGTTGAAAACATGCCGGATGGCAAGGCGCAGCGACCGGGTGATGTGGTGACATCCATGTCCGGTCAGACCATTGAGGTGATCAACACCGACGCCGAGGGTCGGCTTGTTCTTTGCGATCTCCTTTGGCACTGCAAGGAAAAGTACAATCCGAAGTTCATGATCAATCTGGCCACCCTGACTGGTGCCATCATGGTGGCGCTGGGGCATCATCGCGCCGGATTGTTTTGCAACGATGATGGATTGGCGGGTCAGATATTTGCTGCCGGAGAGGTGACCGGCGATCTGGTCTGGCGCATGCCGCTTGGCAAGGAATATGACAAGCTCATCGATTCCAAGGTGGCTGATATGAAGAATGTCGGCGGACGCATGGCGGGCTCGGTCACAGCCGCTCAATTCCTGAAGCGTTTCGTGGACGATGTGCCGTGGGCGCATCTTGATATTGCCGGCACAGCCATGGGCTCACCAAAATCCGCAATCAACACAGGTTGGTCGTCCGGTTTCGGCGTGCGGCTGCTTGATCGGTTGGTGAAGGACAATTTCGAGAAGTAAGTCCTTGCCTATCTGGGCATGATTGGCGAAAAGCCGCCCCATGCTGGATATCACCAATCTGACTTTCCGAATGCAGGGGCGGCTTCTGATCGAAGACGCTTCGCTTCATGTGCCGGACGGCTCCAAACTGGGGCTGGTCGGGCGTAATGGTTGCGGAAAATCCACGCTGTTCAAGCTGATCACCGGTGATCTTTCACCGGAATCAGGCGATGTCTCGCTCAAAAAGGGTTTGAAGCTGGGTCAGGTGGCGCAGGAAGCACCGGGTGGCCCGGAGCGCCTGATCGATGTGGTTCTTGCAGCGGACCCGGAGCGACTGGCGCTGCTTGAAGAAAGTGAAACGGCGACAGATCCTGATCGTATCGCCGAAATTCACACCAGACTGACCGATATTGATGCGCATTCGGCGGAAGCCCGCGCTGGAGCGATCCTTTCCGGCCTTGGCTTCGATGCGGCAACGCAGTTGCGCCCCTGTTCCGAGTTTTCAGGCGGATGGCGCATGCGCGTGGCGCTGGCCGCGGTTCTGTTTGCCGAGCCAGATCTGCTGTTGCTCGATGAACCGACAAACTATCTCGATCTTGAGGGCACGCTTTGGCTCGAGAATTACCTCGTTCGCTATCCGCACACGATTGTGCTGATCAGCCATGACCGGGACCTGTTGAACAGGGTCTGCTCGACCATTGCGCATCTGGATGGTGGCAGGCTTCATTCCTATAAGGGTGACTTTGATTTCTTCGAAAAGACCCGCGCTGAAAAGCTCGCGCTTCAGGGCCGGATGAAGGAAAAGCAGGACGCCAAGCGCAAGCATATGGAGGCGTTTATTGATCGCTTCCGCTATAAGGCATCGAAAGCACGACAGGCGCAAAGCCGCATCAAAGCGCTTGAAAAGATGGAGCAAATTGCAGCGGTTGCCCGAAATCCATCGCCGCCGATCACAATTCCAAGCCCGGAAAAGCAGGCCGCATCACCCATCATCCTGCTGGATGAGGTGACAGTTGGGTACGAACCAGGAAAGCCGATCCTTTCCAAGCTGGATTTGCGCATTGATGGCGATGATCGCATCGCGCTTTTGGGCGCGAACGGCAACGGAAAATCCACCTTCGCGAAACTGTTAGCTGACAGGCTGAAGCAGGAGACCGGCAATATTGTGCGGGCGGACAAGCTGAAGGTGGCGATGTTTGCCCAACATCAGCTTGATGATCTCATTCCTGAGTCCAACGCCATTGAGCATGTGCGGCGCCTGATGCCCGACGCGCCAGAAGCCAAGGTGCGGGCGCGGGTGGCCCAGTTCGGACTGGGCACGGAAAAGATGCTCACCGCAGCGCGTGATCTTTCCGGTGGAGAAAAGGCGCGATTGTTGATCGGGCTCGCCACGTTTGACGGTGCACACCTGCTTATCCTCGATGAACCCACCAACCATCTCGACATGGAAGCGCGGGACGCGCTGATGATGGCGCTGTATAATTTTTCCGGAGCGGTCATTGTCATTTCCCATGATCGGCATCTGGTGGAAGCAAGCGCGGAGCGGCTTTGGCTTGTTTCGGATGGTTCGGTCGCGCCTTTTGATGGCGATATGGCGGACTATCGGCGCTGGGTGTTGAGAGGCGATCGTCCCGCAAAGCAGGACGGGGCGCAAAAGGGGGCATCCACTTCTCAGAAGGAGAAGCGCAAGGCGGCGGTGTCGCACCGCAATGATGTGGCACCTTTGCGCAAGAAGATTGCCCAGTTCGAAACCATGGTGACGCGCGCTGATGCGGCACTTGCGGAAATCGACGACCGCATCAATCAGGCCGCAAAGAACGGCCAGAGCGACCGTATTGTTTCGCTCACCAAGAAGAAAGCCGAAATTCAGGCCCGCCGCGATGAGGCCGAAGAAGAGTGGTTTGAACTGGCAAGCCAGTTGGAAGGGTTGGGGGTTTAGCACTAAATCCCGGCTCAGTTGTTACCTCTTCGACCTGTTGTTGCGCCAAAGTTTTCGCTCTATTGCGTTCGGATATCTCCCTTGACGATCCATCAGCTATGGAGCGGTGTTGGCGCACGGTTCTCCATGTAACCCCGCGTTAGGTTTGCCATTCTACACTGAAGTTTCCAATTATCAGTGTGAAGAGCCGTTGGACTGGTGAACGTTTGACAATCGCACCAACAGGCTTTGCGGGGGCGAAGTGAATGCGACACAGACTTAATTGTGCATCGGCCAGGTTTTATTGGTTTCTCGGTCTTTTGGGCTTTCTTTCGCTTGTCGTGATGGCCGTGCCGTCCATTGGCATCATTCTGCTCTTCACGTTTATTGGTATTCCTGTCGCATTTGCTTTGTGGGCCATTCCAGCTCTGTTTTTGCTGCTTTTGATCAGCCATATTATTTATGTGTTCTTCCCCGTTTCCGGCTGGCAGGGAAAGGTCGTCGCATTCGGGATCTGCCTGGCACTGCTTGCGATTCAGCCCTATTTCGCTCGCAAAAGTGCGGAAGCCCATGCCGTCGCTCACGCTAGCAATGACTTCAACAGGCTTCAGGGACGTATTCCACGGTCCGCGATTGCATTCAGAGGGCTCGGCATCCGGCCGCCAAAAGATGCCACGCCATGTGATGGTTTGTGCCTTCACGCCTTGTTGTCGAATACTGCGACCAAGGTGCTGATGGTTTACACGCGCGATCCCCACCAGGACTTGCGGTCAGATTTGAAAGCGCACGCATTTACATTGGAAAAGCGTGAGGCCTGTCCTGCGGTTAAGTTTGGCACCAGCTTTCATCGCTTGAATCTCCCGAAAAAAAAGGGTGACAAACGCCGATCCGTGATGGGTGTGGAGGTGATGAAATTGAAGCTCGCCAACGGTGTATGTCTGATTCACCGTCGAGCAACGTTGAAAGAAGCGGACTATGTTGTCTCTTGGGGCCCGATGAAATCGCCCAGACAACAGCGCATGAACAGTGGTTTCAAGGCCAATGCCAAGCCGGAAGCCATTCGGCGGCTGACGGTTCACCAGGTAGGCGAACAGGGCGAGTTTGTTGAAATCTATCGGCAGACCGGAGTGCGATACAGCGTTCTGGCGCCGGTTTTGTTGCCTGCCCCGAATTTTAAAAGCTTGACTGACACAAGCTATGGCTGGCTGCGGTTTTCCCGTCAAATTGGCTCAAAGGATGTAAACTACCCCGGCAGTCGATGGGTCAATCTTCTGGTCAACGACATTGGATTTGATTTCGATCTTTCAGAGTTCGACCCGAAAAAGGAAATTCTCGCCAAACTGCGAACCCGCCTGCAGCAGGACCGTGCGCCGAGCCAGCAGGAGTGGGATGTGTTTTCCGAACACTTCCAAAACATACAGATCGGGAAACACGGAGGATATTCACCCGAAGAGTACCGGCTGGCTCTCGCGACGTTTCAAAGCGACAAATTTCCGCCTCTTCCGCGAATGCGGCGGGTTGTCCGCTATGCCAGGAAGCACTCACCCATCGATCTGCAGGTGCTGGCAGAGGAGTTGATAACCCAGCTGGAAGGCGAATACTCGCATGAATTGGCCTTCGGGATCTCTTCCAGGGCGCGCGCCTACAATCTCATGAATGCTCTTGATCGAGTTCCGGATGAGTATCTGCTGCCGTTCGCAGACCGACACATCAAACTCGCAACAGATAGTGAAATACTCAGATATGCGCATCGTGCGATCAAAAGATTGCACATCCATGGTGCACGCGCGGTTCCGCCAATCATGAGCTTTTTAGATGGAATTTTGGTGGGCAATCCGAACTTTTATGGCGTCGGCGCCAACCATGGTGAGTATGAGAACGCAATGAAGGCACTGTGTCTGATTGGAGATGAAGCGCGGCCGGCGTTGCCGAAACTCCAAAACCTCCTTGCAACCGACCGGCTGCCGATGCGTGGTCAGCATGGCAACATCGTTGTCGAGACGTTTGTACGCTTCGGCGTGGCGGCAGAAACCATGTGGCCGCACTATGCGAAAGTAAATGTGCGCAATCGATCCAATAGCACCGAAGAGCGTGTGCGAAAGAGATTTGACAGCGCGGTCTCAGCTGCTGCTAGAACCAGATACGCCTGCCGGTAGCGAATACCGCCTTGGAATGCGAGAACGCGTTGGTTGCTCACTTTGCCGGTGTGGTGAACGGTTCGTCCTTGCGCACAACACTTGTGGTGATGGCGATCATCGGCGCTTCGCCCACATTGGTCAATCCGCCGTGCACCTGGCCGTCCGGGAAATAAAGCGTCGCACCAACCGGCATTTCGAGAATTTTGCCGTTTGGAGCTTTGGCTTTTGATGGCGTGATGACAACAGCGTGCTCATCGCCAGCATGTGTGTGCAAGGGGATGGTTGCGCCAACCGGCACCGTCAGTTTGCTGACCACAACCTCCATCGTGTCGGATCCGGGCACTGGCACTCTGCGGATTTCTTCCCTGCTGACTTCCTGCGCAAAGGCGCTGGTGCAAAAAATAGTCAGAATGAATGCGATCAATACCGATTTCATGAGTTTCCCTTGCATTTTTCAGTGAACATCGACCCAGCTCAAAGCATGGCGCCGTGACTGGATCAGGCAGTCATGACCAGAGTCTTGTGACCATATCGACCTTAATCCGTCCCGGACGCGATCGAAAGAGATCAGTTCCAATTTGATCATCTGGCGAACGACGGAGCCTCAATGGTCTGGCGGCTATTCCTTCGCAAGGCATAAAAAGCGATGCGGAATTGAGCGGCCCGGCCGTTCCACGTTGAACGACAGGTTTGTGACCACGTTCAAACCGGCATCCGTGAAAAACTGGATTTCCGATGGCATCAACGGCCATGGTGGGCCGTCATGGGTGGTGCCTTCATCACGGGTGCGTGTGTAGACGAGAAGCGTTCCACCCGGACGCAGCAAAGACACAATGCTGCGAACGATATCGGCGTGGACCGGCGGGGGGACGGATTGAACCGTGTAGCATTCATTGACCAGATCGAACGTGCCAAGCCATTCGTCTGGCAGGTTCATCAGATCGCCCCAACGGTAGTCGACCGTCGAACCGGGAAAGCGTTTTTGCGCCCAGTCGATGGCTTTTTGTGAAAAATCAAATGCTGTTGTCTGATATCCCGCATCGCTCAAGGCCTCGGCATGATCGCCCAAACCACAGGCCACATCAATTGCCCGTTTCCCATGGCCGGGATTGTTGCTGATCCAGTCGGCGATTTGTGATTTTGGAGCGAGATCGGCCCACGGCACCATCGCAGGATCAGTGTCGGCGTTTTCATAGACGGCATCGAAGAAACCCTGTCGATGTGGGTTGCTGTCAATTTCATCTGCATCAAGCGCATTGATTGCCGCCTTGTTGGCATCCTGTTGTGATTTCAGGCTTTCTTCCGCCATCGCCCGTCTCCGCCCTGCTGCCAGTAAGATATGTCGTGGCCAGCGGCTTTTTCTGCCTTCCAGCGTTCGCGGGCACTTGCCACCGCTTCCGCATCATGGCCATCGAACATGTAAATACCGCGTTCGTAGCCGTCGAGATCGCCTGCGACCGCACCATCGACCAGAAACCGGACATGCGCGCCGTTTGGATTGTCGTTCTCAACTGTCAGCCAAACGGGCTGGTTGGCTGCTTCCCCCGTTAGAGAACTGGCGCTGGCATGCGGGATGAAGCTTTCATCCCGAAAAGTCCAAAGATGGGTATCCAGAGCGTCGCGCCGCTCGACCGTGCCGCATTGCACCACCACGTTCCATTGGCGCGACAGACACCGTTCTACCAGCGTCGGCAGGGCCTGCTCGAGGCGGGAATCGGTGAGGTGATAGAACCAGACTTCGCTCATATCCGATCTCGTAACGCAGAATGTTGGCTTTGAAAATGTTGGCGTGACTGGAACGCTGGTTTAAGGAGGTTTGACGTCAATCGGAGACCAGACCGCGTGCCAAACCCGCTTTATGATGCCCTGTTTCAGCCTCACGCCGGGAGCGAGAAACCCTTTCTTGTTCTAAAGGACGGTCAGACCATCAGCTACCGGGCATTCCTCAAGATGGCGGACGGGATTGGCACGTCATTGCTGGCAAGTGGGGCGGCACCTGGCGAACGGGTGGCCGTGCAGGTTGCCAAATCTCCGCAGGCACTGGCGCTTTATGCGGCCTGCGTGAAAATCGGTGCCGTGTTTCTGCCGCTCAACACGGCCTACACGCCCAACGAGGTTCGCTATTTTGTCACCGACGCAAGCCCGAAGGTGGTCGTCGGTGATCCAAAAGTGGCGGACGAACTCGGGGCTATTGCAAATGAATGCGATGCCACCCTGTTGACGCTTGGCGCGGATGGCTCCGGCTCTCTCATCCCGCGCGCGACTCAGATTCGCGAAGTCGAGATTGCTGATAGAAGTGGCGATGATCTGGCAGCTATCCTTTACACATCCGGTACAACCGGTCGTTCGAAAGGGGCAATGCTGAGCCAGAACAATCTTCTGTCGAACGCAAAAGTGCTGGTGGATTACTGGCGCTTTACCGCAGACGACGCGCTGCTTCATGCGCTTCCGATTTTTCACACCCATGGCCTGTTCGTTGCGAGCAATGTCATGCTGTTGGCGGGCGGTTCGATGATCTTTTTGCCGTCCTTCAATCAGGACGACATGATCGCGCTCCTGCCCCGCTCCACAAGCATGATGGGGGTCCCGACATTCTATACCCGCCTACTGGATGATGAGCGCTTTGATGGCGATCTCACAAAGCACATGCGGCTTTTCATCTCCGGTTCCGCGCCGCTGCTGGCGGAAACGCATGTGGAATTTGAAGAGCGAACCGGTCATCGCATTCTGGAACGTTACGGCATGACGGAAACCAACATGAACACGTCAAACCCGTATGATGGGGAGCGCAAGGCCGGTACGGTTGGTCTGCCCTTGCCGGGCACTGAGGTTCGCATTGCCGATCCTGACACAGGCAATGGGATTGAACCTGGTGCCGTGGGTAGCATTGAAATCAGGGGGGCGAATGTGTTTTCCGGCTACTGGAACATGCCGGAAAAAACTGCTGAAGAGTTCCGCGAAAACGGCTTCTTCATCTCCGGTGATCTCGGCACCCAGGACGAAGATGGCTATATCAGCATTGTTGGCCGAGCCAAGGATCTCATCATTTCCGGTGGATACAATATCTATCCCAAGGAGGTGGAGCTGGTGATTGACGAGATTGAAGGCGTGAAGGAATCCGCTGTCGTTGGTGTGCCGCATCCGGACTTTGGTGAAGGCGTTGTGGCGCTCGTTGTGCCAGAGCCGGAAGGCACGGTCACGTCCGAGGCCATCGCCGCTGCGCTTAAAGACAATATCGCCCGCTTCAAGCAGCCCAAGCACATTGCGTTCACAGACGCGCTTCCCCGCAACACCATGGGCAAGGTGCAGAAAAACATCATCCGCGATGAATTTGGTGGCCTGTTTCAGAGGTGAGGGGGAACGTTTTACTCTCGCTCTGAACGGCGGTTTTTTCCACCTCATGGTGAGCCCGACGAACCACGAGGTGGCCGGGGTTGTTCGCTTAAAGCTTGCACTTCGTTGCGCTCAACGTGCGAATTGAATTGGGGTCACACCCGTCCTTCGACAGGCTCAGGATGAGGGCGTGGAGCGGAGCGCTCATTAGGGTTCTAAGCGATTGATTATTGGCAGTCTCCGTTTTCACATTCCTACCCAACAAAAATTGAACCGCTTCAGCGACCAAAGCGTAATAGAGACTTGCGCTTTTCACTCACTTTCAATCAAGCAGACAACGCATGGCCATCAATCGGCGGCAGTTTTTGAAATGGACAGGCGTGGCCGCGCTGGCGGGCATCGCGGGAGGCACAGGGTCAATCGTGTGGGGCAGATCGCGCAATTCCTATTATTCGGGACCGATATCCGATCATTTTGATGGTCTGAATTTCTTCAATCCAAACGGGCACCCGCCCAAGGGCTTCATTGAACTTATGAAGTGGCAGTTGGGCGGCGGCCGGCAACCATGGCCGGACGCCTATCCATCACCTTACTCCGACACACCACCAGAGCGGGTTACGGGTAGCGCAATCCGCATGTCATTTGTGGGTCATGCAACGGTGCTTATCCAGACGGAAGGAGTGAATATTCTGACCGACCCGGTATGGGCGGAGCGTGCAAGCCCGTTTCAATTTCTCGGGCCAGTTCGCCGAAATGCACCGGGTGTGCCGTTTGAAAAGCTTCCGCCGATCGATGCGGTGCTGCTGTCACACAATCACTATGATCATCTCGATCTTGCGACTTTGTCGGCGCTGAAAAAACGCTTCAACACGCGGGTTATCACGCCATTGGGCAATGACACGATCATTCATGCTCATGACACGGCCATCCCGGTTTCGACCCACGATTGGGGCGAAACGGTTGATCTGAAGCCGGGGATCAGGGTGCATCTGGAACCCATGCATCATTGGTCCGCGCGCTCCATGACGGATCGGCGCAATGCCTTGTGGGCGGCTTTCGTGATCGAAACTCCGTCCGGGCTCATCTACCATGTTGGGGACACGGGTTTTCATGATGGGCGCAACTATATAGCCGCCGCAAAGAAATATGGCGGGTTTCGCGCCGCGATCCTGCCGTTCGGTGCCTATGAGCCGCGCGGCTTCATGCAGCATCAGCACCAAAATCCGGACGAGGCTGTGCAGGGGCATCTGCTCTGCCAGACCCAAATGACGCTGGGACATCATTGGGGCACGTTCCGCCTCACCAATGAATCCATCGATGATCAACTCAACCACCTTGAAGCAGCGCGCCAGAAGCATGGTGTGAGCGGGGAACAGTTTCGGGCGTTGAGGCCCGGGCAGGTGGTCGAACTGGCTTAAGAAAAAGGACTGGAGAGATGAAATACCTTGTGCGCCTTGCCGTCTTGCTCGCGCTTTTTGTCGGCGGACCGGCATTTGCTGATATCGGTCCTGCAAACCGCTATGTTCCGGATGCCAGTCTGGTGGGCAAGGGCCGGCTGAAGGTGCTGACCTTCAAGATATTTGACGCTGAGCTTTATGCGCCCGGCGGTCGATGGAGTTCGTCAAAGCCGTTTGCGCTGAAGCTGAAATATTTGCGCCGCTTTTCTGGAAACTCAATTGCCAAGCGCTCGGTTGAGGAAATGCGCCGGCAGGGGTTTCGCAACAAGGCGAAGCTCGACCGCTGGTACAAGCGCATGGACGCAATTTTTCCGAATGTCCGACCCGATATGAGCATTGTGGGTGTGCGCGATGCCAACGGCCATGCGGTGTTTTACAGCGGAAGCCGCCGGTTGGGCGCAATCGCCGACCGGGAATTTTCGCGCCGTTTCTTCAACATCTGGCTGGGTGGCAACACGCGCAGTCCGTCGCTGCGCAACCGGCTTGTCGGTCGGGGGTGAGGGTGAATAGTCGCTACGTGTGAGGAGGTAACGGCTTCTTTTTAGCTTTGACTTTTTGTCATTGTCGCCCGCCCTATCATTTGTCATTGCCGCAACAGTGGCAATCTAGGGCTGCACTGGGAGTAGCCACACTGACACAGCGCGATCCGCAGCTCTGGACACTCGCCGTCAGCGAGTGTGACAAAGTCCGAAGATCTGGTCGTGCGCCCGCGATATCCCACCCAACCACCTCCAGTCCCAGAAAAGTCGCACAATTAGCATGCTTCGACGCCGCTCCCTCTTCTTCTACGGGCTTTTGGCTGCGCCGTTGTCCTTTGCGGGGCTGCCACTCTATCTCCATGCGCCGGATTACTACGCGACGGAGCTGTCCGTTTCATTGGCGGCACTGGGCACAGTCCTCTTGCTCTTGCGCATTGTCGACGCAGTGCAGGATCCGCTGATTGGCTGGATAAGCGACCGGTTTGCTCGCCACCGGCAGAGCATTGTCGTTGCCGGTGGCGTCTTGCTGATGCTGGGGTTCTGGATGCTGTTTCATCCACTCGATGGACAGTATCTGATCTGGTTTGCCGTCAGCGTTTTTATCTGTTCCACCGGCTTCAGCATCGTTTCCATCAACTATCAGGCGCTTGGAGGGCTTTGGCGAACGAGTGATGCGCAGCGCACGCGCATCACCGGCTGGCGGGAGGGTGTGGGGCTTCTGGGTCTGTTGACTGCGGCGGCAATGCCAACCGTTTTGATGCGTTGGTATTCCGATGCTGACAGCTTTCACATTGTCAGCCTGATGCTTTTGGTGTTGCTGATTGTCGCCGGAGTGCTGTTCCGGTTCTGGTGGAAACAGACCGAACTCACAGAACTGAGGGCGGGGTCCGATGAGAGCAGCTGGTGGGATGATTTTCGCCGGATTTGGCTGGACCCCTGGCACCGGCATTTTTATCCGCTGTTTTTGCTGAACAGTCTGTCGGCGGCGGTGCCAGGTGTATTGGTCCTGTTTTTCATTCGCGACCTTTTGGGCGCGGAGCAGCTTGGCGGTCTGTTTTTGTTGCTCTATTTCGCCAGTGGCGCCTCAGCGATGGTGCTCTGGCACGGTGTTGCAGTGCGCATTGGCAAATATCGGGCCTGGCTTGCAAGCATGGTGCTGGCAATCGTCACGTTCATCGGGGCGTTTGCCATGGGCCCCGGTGACATTGTTGCTTTCGCGATCATTTGCGTTCTGTCGGGTACGGCGCTCGGTGGCGATCTGGCGTTGCCGCCTGCCATTCTGGCAGACAAGATGAATGAGGCCGGTACCGTACGGCGCGCTTCGAGCCTCTATGCAATGATGGCGTTTCTGTCCAAGGCCGGACTGGCGTTGGCAACCGGGCTCACCTTGCCCGCTCTTGATTTTGTTGGGTTTGTACCTGGCACTGCGGCTACTGGTTCCACGGCATTGGCGCTGAGCATCGCCTATGCGTTGGTGCCCTGTGTTTTGAAGGCGGTGTGTGCGGTTTGGATTTGGCGGCGGTTTTGTTGAGGGTTTGGTGCCCGCCTGCTCGAAGTTCCGGTTTGGTTTGGCTGGAGTGCCGCAATATCCAACTCAAAGGTTAATTGAATCGAAACTTGCACTCCAGGATCTACAAGGCTGCTTGATATCCCGGAACTCAATCACGTTCGCATTCGCATGCCGGGGCGGCTTGATCAGATCGTTCGGCGAATGCGGACATGAAAAACATCGCCGTCCTTTTCGAAGCCGACGAACTCGTTGCCCATCTGTTTGCACAAGACTTCCAGGTCTTCAGCCGAACCGGGATCGGTGGCGAAGACGTGCAGGGTTTCGCCCACAGGAACCGACTTCAGCGCCTTGCGGCTCTTCAGAACCGGCATGGGGCAATTGAGGCCTTTGGCATCCAGAATGTGTTGTGGTTCGGTGTGCTGATTCAACGGATTGGACCGGGTTCTAGAGGCTGCTTGCCCGACATTATGGGGTGGGAACGTGCCGGATCAAGAGCGCAGGTCTCACGGCTTGCGGGCGGTGTGTGAAGTTTGTATAGGCAGCGCCAACATCTACCTCCCTTAAAATTCAAGCCAAGGACATCATCGATGGCAATCGAACGCACATTCTCCATGATCAAACCCGACGCCACCAAGCGCAACCTGACCGGCGCAATCATCGCTAAGCTGGAAGAAGCCGGTCTGCGGGTTGTTGCTTCAAAGCGCGTCTGGATGAGCCTGAAAGAAGCTGAAGGCTTTTACGCGGTCCACAGAGAGCGCCCATTCTTTGGTGAACTGACCGAGTTTATGTCCTCCGGCCCGACCATCGTTCAGGTTCTGGAAGGCGAAGACGCAATTGCCAAAAACCGCGAAGTGATGGGTGCCACCAACCCGGCTGAAGCCGCCGATGGCACCATCCGCAAAGAGTTTGCCCAGTCACTCGGCGAAAACTCTGTTCACGGCTCAGATGCACCGGAAACCGCTGCGGAAGAAATCGCCTACTGGTTCTCCGCAACTGAAATCGTTGGTTAAGGTCGATACTGACGGCAGCCCAATCACTTTGTCACCGCCGCAGCAGCGGCGGTCCAGAGCGACTTGGAAGGTGCTGGCCAATCACTCCTGATGGAGTTGACGGCACTGGATGCCCACCGTCGGGCGGGCATGACAATTCAAAGAATTAGAGCGCGTCAGGTTTTGACTGACGCGCGAGGTGGCGAAGAGCCACCCGGCGCGTATGCGCCGCGCCCGCGCAGGCATTCGGCTTAGCCGAATTGCCGTGAGCGAAAACCAGTCAGACTGATTCCGTTAAAAACGGAAACAGTCTTGGGACACATATTCTCTTGTCACCTTCGGGCCATTTGAGCAAATGCGAAAATGTGACCCGGAGGCCCATTCCTTGAATTGGCAAATCCCACCGAATTGAAAGTGAACGGAACAAGTTCCCGGATTACGATCTCGCGCTTCCACCGCTCCGGGAGTGATGATGAGTCGTGTGCGTTCTGGGAGCATCTTTTGCGCAGAGAACGTTCCCGGGCTCCTTTACGCTCCCACATAAGCAATATGATTGTCCCAAAGCTGCGATGACGTGTGGCGGTGGGCACCGGCGATAACTTCACCGTCTCTGCTAGTCGCCAGATGGGATGGTCCGGACGGTGCCACTCCGCAAACGAGCAGTGAGGCAATCGTTTTCTTTACCTTGCCAGACGTGGTATCGATGACCAGCAGCGTTCCGCCTTCCGGCGATGAGGCGTAGAGTTCGTTGGTTGCCGGGTTATATGCGACCGAGCCAACATAACCGCGCAACGATCGCAAATGGTTGCGCGGAAGCGATAGTTCTTTCAGCCCGTCATCCTCGCTCCAGGAAAAGAGCAACGGTACAGGCGCTGCGGGATCGCCCTCATGCTGACCGGCGATCCAGAACCTACGATCCTCTCCCGCCAGATGCCTCATAGATATTTTTGACAGGCTGGGCTGAAGCATGAACCGCGCTTTCAGATCGCCAGTGCTCATCTCAATCAGGGCGAGATTTGGCTGCATTGTTGCGAGATTGAGTTTTGCCCGACCATAGTCGGGGTGGGTCTCAATCCCGCCATTGGCAACGAGCAGGTGTCGCCCATCCGGCATGAGCTGAACGTCATGGGGTCCGACACCACCGCTCGCGAACTCCCCAACCCGGCTAAACCCGCTTCGCACGTCGTAGATCCCGATGATCCCTTGACCGCTTTCAAAGTCGTTTTCGGTCGCGAACAAAAGCCTGCCGTCCGCGCTGAAGACACCGTGGCCGTAGAAATGGCGGTTCGGCGGTGTTGTGAAAAGGACGGGTTCCTTTGAAGCCCTTGATTGCAGGCTGAATGCAAGTGCGAAATTCCCCGGCCTGCGGGCAAACACCACCGCGAGGTTGCCCGATGCGGGTTGGAACACTACGTCATGTCCGCGGGCGGGCAGGGGATGTTCGCCGATCACGGTGCCGTCCTCCGACAGTAGCGCCACGCCGAATGTCGCGTTGCGCGTCATAAAAGCGGTCGCGAATACAGCGCGGGCGCGTTGCCGGGCAGAGAGTTCGATTGGAGTGCCCAGGGCCGTGATGCCCCCTGCGAACGCGCCTAAAATCGCGCGACGGTTCATGGCAACCGGCACGGCTCAATCCCCATCGAGTGGCGAAAACGTTCGTGGGAGGTTGAGTGCGGTGGTCGCATCTTCTCCGATCAGCGTATTTAGAGCGCTCATCAGCACGACGAGGTAGGAGAGCTGCGAGGCGCTGGTTGGTTCAGAAACCAGCGTAAGAATAGGCCCATCCAGCCTGTTGGCGGCGGCATTGGCGTTTTTAAACTCAAGCGCCACCGAGTCCTGAATCCAGGCCTGGTCTTTCGGCAGGTTTTGCAGCATTCCTGAGTGGTTGATGAAATCCTGTAGAGCCGCGAACGACGCCTTGAGTGTTGGCTGTGTCATGTTGCTGCGCCACATGAACGCCCGCTTGGGTGGTCGTGTCTTCTCGCCTTTGGGGGCTATAGGCAGCAATCTCTGATCTCTGATCGCCTCAAAGGCATTTGCCGTCACGCCGAACAGTTCTCCTAGAGCCTCGTTGTCGTTTTGGAACAGATCGTTGTTCGGGCCGGGCTCCCGCCAGCTCTTTTGAAACCCGGTTTGGCTCTGCCAAGCGGCCCGGAAAGTACCCGCCATATTGGCAATGTTCCGGGCAGCGGCACTTGCGTATTTGCATCGATAGCCGGAGGGTGATGAGTACAGGACGTCAGAACCGGTTCCAAACAGCAGAAATTCGAGCGCCAGAAAGCCCTGAACGGCGACACTCTTTTCAGAAAGCGTTGCCGGATCGGTCGCGGAACCATCCGCTTTGGCAATCAGTCGCTGCACCTGCTTCAGGCCGGTCGAGCGACGGTCGGGCCAGAACAGAAACCGCTCGCGCAGATTGCCGGTGTTCATCGGGCCGATGCGCAGGATATCGATGCGCATATAGCCCAAAAGGGCAGAGCGAAAGCTGGCTTTTGCGGTTCGAAGCGATTCCTGGCCCGGCATCTCGCACAGAGCGCTTACGTCTGCCGATAGAAGCTCGGCAAGACCAACAAAGCGCTCCGCATTGGGTAGAATGTAATTGTTGATTGCCCGGTCCACGGGATCGGTTTGCGCCTGCAACGATGTGGGGAACGCGGCATAAATTAGGCAAAGAAGTGCGACGGCGCGAAAACTCATAAGGACTCCAGAAACGCAATCAGGGATGCGCGATCTTTAGCCGTCAGATTGGCAAAATGATCCCGAGACTCTTTCGCTTCCCCGCCGTGCCACAAAATGGCTTCGGTCAGGTTGCGCGCTCTGCCATCGTGCAGGAAGCGGGTGTGACCGCTCACCGTTTGCGTGAGGCCGATCCCCCAGAGCGGCGGGGTTTTCCATTCCCGGCCGTTGGCGGCGCCAACCGGCTGGCCGTCCGCCAGCCCTTCACCCATGTCGTGAAGCAGAAAATCGGAATAGGGCCAGATAAGCTGGAAACGATGTGCTTTCTGTGGGACATCCTTGCGGGTCACAAATTTGGGTGTGTGGCAGGAGGTGCAGCCGGCTTTGTAAAAGAGTTTTTTGCCCGCAAGCACGGTTTCGTCTGCCACACCGCGCCGTTTGGGCACTGCGAGATTTTGCGAATAGAAGGTCACAAGATCGAGCACCGGGTCCGGTGCCTCGGTGTCACCAAGCCGCTTTTGGACGCCGTTGGGCAATGCCAGGCAAGCGGTCTGGGCCGAAGTGCAGTCGCCATAGTGATTGGGCACATCCGGCGATGAGATACCGATGTCGCCGGCAAATGCTCCTGCCGATTGGGCACGCACGGTCACATTCGCAGCCTTCCAGCCAAAGCGACCAACGGCGAGGCGTCCATCCCTTTTGGAAACCCACTGGATTTTGCCCGAGATGCCGTCACCATTCTTGTCGTTCGGGTCGGCGAGCGCACGCAGATCAGCATCGTGGATATTCTCGATCAGGCCGAGACCGATCATCGGTGGGGCAACCCTTGGCGAGATCGTCGTGTTCTTGTGCAGAGGACCGTGTTGAAGGTCCCTAGCCGAGTAGACCGGCTTCTGAAGCTCGACTACCGAGCCGTCGCTCAGGGTGATGGGGACCCTCTCATAGTGAATGCCCATACGCCCTTCCGCCATGAGGCCCGGAACGGCAAAGTTTTGCAGTTGTCCGCCATAAACAGGGTCCGGGAACGTCTGGCGTTTGTGTTCTTTGATTTCCTGTCGTTCTTCAGCGATCACGGGCGTGCGGGCAAGCCGCAAAAACAGGGAAACAGCGGCTTCTCCCGGTTCCGGCGGTCGGCCTCGACCATCTTTCAAATGACAGCTTTGGCAGGCACGCGCATTGTAGAATGGGCCCAGACCGTCCGAGGCGTGGGTGGAAGAGGGGGATGAGACCCAAAGCTTGCGGAACAGCGCGTTGCCGAGTTTGAAATCAAGTTCCTGCTCAAAAGTGAGGTTTTTCGCGCTTTGGGAAAATGCATCGCGATTGAAGATGGATTGCGATGTGCCTGCGCCACCCTGCATGGCTTCGAAGCGTTCCGGCTTGGAAAAGTCGGTGGTTGGCTTGACCACACGCGTGACCCGGACTTTGGTTTTGCTGTCCAAGTCATCTCGCTGGTCGACGGATGAAGCGTGAAGTGCGCTAAAAAAAACAACCGCCGACAGGAACATTACCCCGCCGACGGTTGTTGGAGTTAGGGACTTTAGGTCTGGTTTATTCAGATTCGTCCGCAGAGTGGGCGTTGAGCAGGCCGTAGCGCTCTTCGCCAATCTTGCCGAGGAGATCGAGTTGCGTTTCCAGAAAATCAATATGGCCTTCCTCATCGGACAACAGTTCTTCGAAAAGCCCCATGGAGACAATGTCATTTTCTTCACGGCAGACTTCTCGAGACTTCAGATAGCTTTCCCGGGCCTCAAACTCACCCGCCAGATCCGCTTCGAGAACTTCCTTAACATTTTGTCCAATGCGCAGTGGCGAGATGGTCTGAAGATTGGGATGGCCTTCGAGGAAAATGATGCGCTCGATGATCTTATCAGCGTGTTCCATCTCCTCAATCGATTCTTCCCGTTCCTTCTTGGCGAGCTTTCCGTAGCCCCAATCATCGAGCAAACGATAATGGAGCCAGAACTGGTTCACAGCTCCCAATTCAAGGAATAGGGCTTCATTCAGCCGATCGATAACTTTTGCGCTGCCTTTCATTGCAATGCTCCATGCGAATTTCCTAGTTTTGAATGATTCTAAACTAGGAAATTGTGCATTACAAGCGCAATTAGAAGAATTCTAAATTGGCTCGGCGTGTCGCCAATCTCAGACCTATTACGCGGAACCGGATGTTGGTTACGCTGCGTGTCTCCTCTTCATTGCGGCCAGTTTGCGCATTGTCTCACAGCGATCATGTTCCACGGACAATGTCGAGAGGTGAGTCTCCAGAAATGCGGACGGAGTGTTTTGATGGAGGTGCAGATTGCGCGTCACCTCAACAATGATTTTCACCACCTGCGGAAAGCAGCCACAACATTTCCCGCGCTTGCGCAGGACATGATAGACGGAACCGGGGGTTATCAGGCTCCACATGTCTTGCTGAAGCAATTCCGCAATCGCGTCTTCAATCTCTGTGCGGGTGATGATGTTGCAGCTACAAACGATCATTTCAGTTACGAAGGAGAGCCAGGAACTGATCGCCAGATATCAAAATCTGACGATCCGCGCATCTCATTTGACCATCACATTTCCTGAACAATTGCTCAGTGTTAGCCCCTTTGAGCGCCTACTCAAACACGGCGTTCGGATTATCCAGACTGTCAGACCCCTCAAACTCAAGCTTGCTCAGTTCAAGGGCTGCAACAGCGCGTTCAATTGAACGGGTCTGGGCGATGAGAGCATCAATGGCGGCCTGAACGGCTGCATTGCCTTCTTTGTTGCCCTCTCCGATTTGCTGATCATAGGCTTCGCCACCCTCCGCGCGCTTGGCCATGGTCTTCATGGCAGCCACGGTTGCTGCAAGTTTGCTCGTCAGCTCCGCGTCGAGCTTGGCGTTCTTGCCCTTCACCAATGAAGCGAGTGACGCTCCTTCGACCACCGATCCGTCAATACGGGTGTAGCGGCCAAGATAAACGTTCTGGATGCCCACAGCGTCGTACAGGTGGGAATTGTGGGTGTTGTCGGAAAAGCAATCATGTTCCTCTTCAGGATCATGAAGAAGCAGGCCCAGCTTCATCCGCTCGCCTGCCAGTTCGCCGTAGGACAGCGAGCCCATGCCGGTGAGCATGGCTGCAAGTCCGTTTGCAAGGCCGTTGTCAGTGATGTTTTTGCGTGCAGCACCACCTTCGGCCCAGTTCGCAACCATCTCTTCAAGGTCGGCGATGAGCAGCTTTGACGCAGAGCTCAGATATTCGACTCGGCGGGCACAGTTGCCGCCGGTGCAATTGTTCACGTCGAAATCGGTATGGGGCCGGTTACCCGCACCGGCCTTGGTGCCATTCAGATCCTGGCCCCACAGCAGAAATTCAATGGCGTGGTAGCCGGTTGCCACATTGGCTTCGATGCCTCCGGCTTCTTGAAGAACGCCTGACAGGAAGTCTGGCGAGAGCTTGCCCGCATCAACGGCCTTGCCGTTCACTGTGATGGAAGCGTTGGCGATCACATTTGCTGTATAGAGCGTGTTTTCATCGCTTTCGGTGCCATAGCTGCCGTCCACATAGTCGATCAGCCCTTCGTCAAGCGGCCACGCATTCACCTTGCCTTCCCATTCATCGACGATCGGATTGCCGAAGCGATAAACCTCGGTCTGTTGATACGGCACGCGGGACGCCAGCCAAGCGGACCGCGCTTTGGCAAGAGCGTCGGCGGAAGGCGACTTAATCAATTCGGCAATGGCGCCGTCGAGCGCCTTCGCGGTGGTGAGGGAATCCTCATATTTGGCGTGGGCGATGTCGGCGTAGTTTTTCAACACGCCATGGCCATGGCCGGCAACGCCGGTTGGTAGTGCAAGCAACGCGACAGCGAGCCCGCAGGCTGCGGTTGGGTTGAGTGTTCTGTTGGAACTGATCAGCATATATTCTCTCCATTTGACGCAGCTTGGGAGGGCTGCTTTTAGTCTGTGGTTGTTGGTGGCACCGTTAGTGCAGAGTGCCCGGATTGCTTCGTTGTAGAATGTCCTGAATGACCGGCTTTGGGATCGGCAGCATGACCTGATCCAAATCGAGAAGCGTTTGTGCAAAGGCGCGCGCGGCATCGGCAACTTCGTCGCAAAGACCCTTGCAGGTGAGATTGTCGAGGCACAGATCCGCTGCCGCATCATCGTGCTGCAGCCCGGCAATCAGCCCCATGTTGAGGGCTTCCTGAGTGTTGAGATGTTGAGAGCGATACGGAAATGGACGCAAGGGGCAGGTGGCGCATTTGCGCAATGTACGAATGTGGGATGACAAGTCGCCGAGAGCTTTGCGCCCGCCAACGGCACCAAGTTCCTTTGTGTAAAGAGACCAGGCCATTTCCCATGGGGTGATGGAGCCGGTCTGGAAACCGCACGACCAATGCCGGTAGCCCTCCAGCACAAGCATTTCAGGTGTGCGCTCAAAATAGCAGCCGTTTGAGCGGCTGCTTTCGGCAAGCGAGTGTTTCATAGCGTGAACCCTTAAACACCAGGGTTAAAGGCCCTGGGAAAACGGTGATGTGTTGTGGGGACAACGAAAGCGACTATAGGCAGCCGTTCGTCAGATTTGCAAGGGCAAAGCGAAAGATTGGAATTGGAATAGTTATAAACTATCAGTGGGTTATAGAGAACTCTAAAAAAGTAGAGTTTGCAATTCCGCGCGTGCTTTTTCGTGCTTTGGCAACGAACTCATTGATTGCATTGTCGAATTGAAGCAGCGAATTTAAGTGGTCTTTGCGCTGAGTTCAGGCACAAAAAAACCGGGGCGCTGCGACCCCGGTTTCAAACTTTAATCGGCCTGAACGGCCGGACAATAAATCGCGTTTGTTATTCGACGATTGAGATGTTGTCGGCGGCCATTTTGCCGCTTCGCTTGTCAGCAACCAGTTCGTATTCGACCTTCTGACCCTCGCTCAATGTGGTCAGGCCGGAACGCTCAACCGCTGAAATGTGGACAAATGCATCCTTCGATCCGTCTTCTGGCTCAATGAAACCATAGCCTTTGTCTGTGTTGAAAAATTTAACAGTACCAGTCGTCATCATTTTGTTCCGTCATAGGAGGGTCTATTCCCTACAGCATCATGCGCAGGGCGGGGCTCGTCCATCGTTCAATTGTAAGGGAAATCATAGGCAAACGGCGCGCCTGCCCAATTGGCCGCACCAAACAAAAGCAACGTGTGCCCTACTTTTATGGACAATTGACCTGAAAGCAAGGTTTTTATCGTTGTTGCATTTGAGAGCACATTAACATCAAACCGGGACGGCTCAAGTATTTCGAACGAAAATAACAAACTGATGACAAAGGGTGAAAGGCTCTTATGGACGCTTGCGCCACTCATCAATCGACCAGTGATCCCGGTGTCTCAACAGCCATAAAGCGATCATCGCTGCCAGAGCGCATAGCGCCACGGTGACATTCCGATTGACCGGAAATCCCTTGGCGCTGATGGCAAACGGGTCGATGTATTTTTCCCATTGGCGGTACACGGAAAAGCCGTGAATGAGGATTAGCGCGCCGTAGGAATAGCGCCGTGCGAAACCGACAAACGCGCACAAGCAGATGATGATTTGGATGCCAGCAATGGCATAGACCGTTGTCTGACTGATTTCGATCTTGTCGAAGTGTTTTGCCAGACTCTGATATTGTCCGGGCGCACGCAATTTGTTCACCGCCCACACGAACAAGAACCATGCGCAGCCGAATCGCAGGATCAGCAGCGCGATGGCTTCGCGGGTGTGGGTGGACGTCATGCGGCCTGGTTCCTTCTCGCCTGTAATTTGCCGGACGCTATTGTGGAGCCCTATGTCCGTCAACGGCGTGATGCGAGGTGCGTGATACGGGTGTCGACGCAAAAAGCAACTCGCTGATGATCAATTTTAACCCAAATTTGTTTGCGCATTTGCGCTTAACGTCACGGAAGTTTAAGACATTTTTAACGCTCGCAGATTCCAGCGGGTGACAAATGAACGGGTGAATGGTGAGCGACATTTCTCTTGTCGCTGACGGGCCGCAGGCCCAGGACAGCCAGTCGGGTTGGTCGTTTCGACTGGGGAGGTTGGGCTTCCGTCAGCTGCGCTACATCTCGGCGCAGATGAGCTTCTATTATTTCTGGGAGAAGCGATGGTTCTTCGTCGCCATGATTGTTGGCGCCGTTCTGCTTTCGCTGCCTACCCCTGAAGGGCTGACAATCGACGGTCACTACATCCTGGTGATGTCGGTTGTCGCGACCATTCTTTTTATCACCGAACCGGTACCCCTTCCCACAGTGGCATTGATGATCCTGCTTGGCGAAGTGCTGCTCATGGGCATCGATTCCACAAAGGTCGCCAAGTCGATCATGACGGATTCGGTGCTTTTCATCATGGGCTCGCTGATGCTCGCGGTGGCGCTGATTCATCAAAAGCTAGATCAGCGCATTGCGTGGGTGATTGTGCGCATCACCGGAACCAAGACCAGCGCTATCTGTTTCGGGATCGCTGCCATTTCCGGCATTTTGGCTTCTTTCGTAGGCGAGCACACCGTGGCCGCCATGATGTTGCCTGTGGGGCTGACCCTGATTTCGCTCACATCCACCGACCGGAAAAAGGTGCGCAGCTTGGCGGCGGTGATCCTGTTCTCGATCTCTTATGGCTGTTCGATTGCCGGTGTGGGGACACCATCCGGCGGTGCACGCAACGCCATTATGATCGGATACTGGAAGGAGTTCTTTTACGACCCTCTCAACCCGGATACCTATGTTTATCTGATCGACTACGCCAAGTGGATGGCCTACGCCTATCCGCTGTTCCTGGCGCAAATTCCGATCGTCACGTGGATCCTGTTTTCCACCTTCAAACCCGAATATCGCGATCTTTCCCGCGCCGTGGCCAAACTCAGGGCGCAGGTGGAGATGCTCGGTCCGATGACCATGTCGAACTATGTTTCGATATCAATATTCGCGCTGGTGCTGATCGGATGGGTCACCGCCTCGTCTGACATTGGCATGGGAACGGTGGCGATCCTGGGGGCGACCGCATTTCTGGTTGCTGGACGTGTGCAGTGGGAGGAAATGAATTCCGGCGTCAACTGGGGTGTTGTGTTGCTCTATGGCGCTGCCATCTCGCTCGGCGTGCGCATGACCGAAACCGGTGCGGCGCAGTGGGTGGCAGAGAATTTCTCGCAGATGCTGGCGCCATTTGGTCTTGATACAGGCATCGGGTTGTGGGCAGCGGTCTCTGCTCTGACCACGTTTGTCACCAACACCATGTCCAATGGTGCCGCGGTGGCAGTGCTGGGACCAATCACGCTTAATCTGGCAACCGTTGCCGGTGAAAGCCCAATTGTTATCGGCTTTGTCACAGCGATCTCTTCTGCCTTCGCCTACCTCACCGTGGTGGGCACTCCAGCGAGCACAATCGTATTCGCGTCCGGCTACCTGGCGACCACGGATTTCCTGAAGGTCGGCTGGCGCATGGCGATCTGTTCGACGGTCATCCTGTTGGTGTTCGCCTCGCTTTATTGGCCGCTTCTGGGGACCTGAACACATGGCGAAGCGCGCAAAAAAGGTAAAAACCCAAGCCGAGCTCGATCGCGAGGTTCGCGCCGAACGGCTAAAACGCTTCCGCATTCTTGTGTGCGTGGATGGTTCGGAAGAATCATTTCAGGGTGTGCGATTTGCCCGTAAATTCATGGACAATCGCGAGTGTGACATCGTCCTCCTTTATGTGCGGCGCATTGATCAGGGAATGAACTCCGGCGGCCTGCAGATGCGGGTGGCGCGGCAGAACCTGCTTGATTGGGGGCTGGAACTGCCCGGCATTGAATATCTCAAAAAGGCCCGCGACTTGTTGATTGAGGATTCTGAACTCAAGTCCCGTTGGAAACGCAAGTTTGCCCATTCGGATGTGTTTGGAGATCCGCTTGGCGACAACAAAGTTGAATATCGTTCGCCGCGGGGACGTGGGCTGGTTCTGAAACTTAAAACCGCGCCGGATGTGCCGGGTGGCATTCTGCATCAGACGGAACTTGGCCCCTACAATCTGGTGATTACGGGACCGCCCCAGCACTGGAGCCATGGCTGGCGCTATTATGTTGATCCCAACATCGTTCAAAAGGTGTCGCGGCTGGCACCCGGTGGCGTAATGGCCGTTCGTGATTACGAACCCGGAAGCGGTTTCATGCTCACCTTCGACGGAACGGCGCGAAATGCGCGCCATATGCGCCGCGGGGCGGTGCTTGCCAACTATCTGGAAGAAGAGGTGGTTCTGTTTTCAGCCGTTGATCCGAAATCGGATGTGACTGACCGCAAAGCCTATCTGGAATCGATTGCCGAGATGTATGCGAGTGATGGCATCAAAGTTGCGGACATTCGCCTTGCCCGTGGTCGCCCGGCCGAACAGGTTTTGCAATATGGCTCAAACTGTTCGGCCATTGTTGTTTCCGATACGGCCAATTCGCGCTTCACGCGCTTCTTCCGCTCATCCATTGCCTTCAACATCATGGGTCAGGCGCGGATCACGGTGCTGAATTTGCACTGATCAGCGAAGGAGCATGGCAGAACAGGGAAGACAAAATCTTCGATTGTCTGACTTGGGCTCGAAGTGACAAAGTTTGGCCTGTGTGTTCGAATTGGCCGGACGTGATGCCCAGCTCTTAGGGGCTGATCTGCCTTGGGGATGGATATGGATCAACAAGCCGAGAGACTTCGCGCGGAAATTGCCACACTGCAAAGCCAGCTCGAAGCACTATCCGAACACGAAAGCGGCGGCGGACAATCAGACGCAAAACAAGGCAAGCCGTATGCCGATGAGGCAACGCGACAAAAGCACAAAGCCATGCGAACGCCCTTGCATCGATATGTTCTAAGTCTTCCGCTTCGCGTTCATCTCTCCGGACCGTTTGTTTATGGAATGATCATTCCAATCGCGTTTCTCGACCTGTGCTTGATTGTGTTTCAGGCCACCTGCTTCAGACTTTGGAAAGTGCCTCGCATAAGGCGAGGTGACTATGTCATCGTCGACCGACACCAGCTCGACTATCTGAACGGGATGGAAAAGCTGAACTGCATCTATTGTGGATATGCCAATGGCGTGTTCGCCTTTGCCCGCGAACTGGCCGCCCGAACCGAGCATTATTGGTGCCCCATCAAGCACGCGATCAAAACACGTCAGCCCCACACGCACTATCGTGAGTTTGTCGGTTTTGGCGATGCCGAAGCCTGGCAGGATCACCCGTCAAGGCGAGGACCGGGGCGGGCGTGCGAAAGTTGCCTGAAGAACAGTGCTCCGTAGAGTTGGCGCACCTGACGGGATTTTTTGGATGCCCAAAAGTTTCTCCCACCCAGGGATATTCACCCTGTGACTGAATTGAACTTAACTCGAATGGGGCTAACGCGCTCGCGGCTCTCCCTCGGGCGGTCGATCCAGTACGGCCTCGATCTCTTGCATGATATCAGGCGCAAGCGGACCAAACTGCAGTGCGCTGGCATTTTCTTCTGCCTGCGCCGCTGTCTTTGCGCCAGGAATGGGCAGTGTGTTTGGGGACTTTGCCACAAGCCAACACAAGGCGCCTTGGGTCAGCGTGCGACCACCCGAGGTGATCAGTTCGCGAACCGCACTGACCTTTGCCAACAGTTCTTCCTTGGCGCGCCCATCATGAAAGTATCCGGACCAGTCGTCATTGTTGCCGCGCACATCGCCATTTCCCACTGACTGCCCATCGGAATATTTGCCGCTCAAGATCCCCATGGCCAACGGTGAGCGAATGAGCTGGGGCAGATTGTGGGATTGTGCGACACGCGACAGGGAAGGCGCGTCGAAGAACAGGTTCATCGAGTGCTGAACGGCAGTGAAGTTTTCCCGATTTGCAAATGCATCGAGGCTTGCTGGAAAGTCTGTGCTCCAGCCATAAGAACCAATGTGACCGCGTTCAACCTCTTCGTCCAGCACATCGAAAACAGCGACCGCCTCATCGATTGGAAGGTCGTTGAGGTGGAGCAGCATGACATCGACCCTGTCGCGACGCAGACGCGAACGGCTTTCCTCTATAGAACCCTGGATGTAGGCGGGATCTGTTTTCGGACCTGTCATTTGCCTTGTGGCGGCGTCAAAAGAGTGGCCGAACTTGGAGACGATAATCGCGTCCGGTCGGTTCCAAAGGACTTCCCCCAATAGTTCTTCGGAGTGACCAGTTCCATAAACGGCGGATGTATCGAACGCCCGAACGCCACATGACCAGGCGGCTTCGATTGCGGCACGGGAATCTTGGTCGTTTGCACCGGCCCAGCCAACGGGGATTTCACCGTTCCAGAACGGGCCTCCGATGGCCCAACACCCCATGCCCATACGAGGTGCCTTTAGTAGATCGGTTTTCATCTCGAACACTTCCTTTCAATATATGCGATAGAAATCCTATATTGATAGAGGGTTTTGACGTGGAGGCGACGAAAATGAAAGGATCGTTTCATGAATGAAACGAAGCTTGATTGGTCTGATCTCAATCTGTTTCTGGCCGTGGCAAGAGGTGGTGGTCTGGCAGCTGGGTCGCGTGCCACGGGTCTCAGCCCCGCAAGTCTCGGGCGCCACATGGTTGCGTTGGAGACGGCTGTCGGAGCGGTACTCTTTCAGCGTTTGCCACGCGGATATGTGCTGACAACCGAAGGTGAAGAACTCTTGAAGGAGGCAGGTGCTGTGGAGGCGCATATTGAGGCGATCAGGGATCGCCGCGCTGGTCGAGATCGGGCCCGCCCAGTGGTCATCAGTGCAGGCACCTGGATGTGTCGGTTTCTTGCTCAAAACATCCGTCGGATCGCCGATGACAATGTACGGCTGGTGCTGCAGTCCGGTGAAGCCGTGCGCAACATCGGGCGACGCGAGGCTACAATAGGACTACGCAATGCGCGCCCGATGGAAGATGCCCATGCGGTGCGCAAGACAGTTCCGGTCAATTTTGCACCCTTTGCCCGACCGGATGCAGCAGATATTTGGATCGCAACGTCGGCCGCAACGCCGTCTGGACTGTGGGTGCACCAGCACAGATCCGGTCTGATCGGAACAGAAGTTTCAAATCCACGCACGTTGCTAGATCTCGCCCGCGAACGGGCAGGGCAGGTCGTGCTGCCGTGCTTCGTTGGCGATAGCGAATGCGATCTTGTGCGGACCGGTCCGCCGATCCGCGAGCTGCGACATGATCAATGGCTGGTGGTTCATGGTGAAGAGCGCAACACACCTGCCGTCCGTCAAACGGTAGACAAGATCTACAAATTGCTGCGGAAGAACCGCAAACTGTTTGCCGGGGAGATGGAAAGTTGAAAGAAGCTTAATCCAGCAACAGCCCGCTTGGCACCTCTTCCGGTTTGCCCAATCGTCCGGCGAGGCTTTGCGGGT
>JBCCGR010000041.1:0-42507 GCA_039029195.1 Pseudomonadota bacterium | reverse complement strand
TTCGGCACAATACGAAGGCAAAACTCTCGGGTTCCCGTTGCGGGCCCACCCGCAGCTCATGTTCTACCGCAAGGACCTCATCTCCAATCCGCCAAAGAGCTGGGAGGAAATTATTGAGGTCGGCAAGAAGCTGAAAGAAACCAATCCGGACATTGCGCCGCTTGCGCTTTATTACAACAATGATGGCAACAGGCAGAACCTGTTCATCTGGATCAACTTCCTGTGGGCAGCGGGCGCAGATGTGTTCAATGATGACTGGACAGCCGCCTGGGCATCTGATGCGGGTATCAAGGCGACTGAGGACTACATCGCACTGCACACCACCCATAAGGTGACCAACCCCAACTCGCTTGCCTTTGTGGAGCAGGATGCACGTCAATCGTTCATGCAGGGCAAGTCGGCCATGATCCCTGTCTGGTGGTGGGCCTATTCCGGCTTCCATAATCCGAAGTCTTCCACGCTCAAGAAAGAGCAGGTCGGATTTGCCGGCATGCCGACCTATCAGGGCAAGACGAAAACCTATGCGATCTCCATGCCTTTCTCGATTTCGACATACTCGAAAAATCAGGATGCAGCTTGGGAGTTTCTGAAATGGCTCTCAAATCCTGACATGGATAAAGCCAACGCGATTGAACGCAAGGTGGGCGACAAGGACATCGTCAACAATGTGGTTACGCACATTTCCTCCCTGCAGGATGCCGACGTAAACGCTGCCAATGATGGAATCCAGTCAGCTGCATGGGACTCGTTGAAAGAGTCCAACATCATGCCGCAAATTGCTGAGTGGCCGGAAGTTGGTGACATCCTGTCGGCTGCGATTGCTGAAGCGGCTGCGGGCGGGAATGTCCGAGAGCTGATGACGGCCGCGGCTGAGCGTTCCAACAAGGTGCTGAAACGCGCCGGTCGTATCCAATAGTCACACACTAACGAAAGCAACATGAAGAGGTGGGCTCCTGCCCGCCCTTCCAATCCAGATGCGCGACAAACAGCTAAAATATCTATTGGTTTTGCCTGCGGTGCTGGTGGTCTTTGTCACCGCCATCTGGCCGCTGATTGAATCACTGCGTCTGTCGTTCACGCTGGGAAGATTGTCAAAACCAAACTTCCCGCAAGGATATGTGGGAGTTGAAAACTATACCTGGGCATTTCTGGAAGAGCCGCCCTTTTGGAACTCTGTCAACGTAACGTTGATCTACACCTTCATCACCGTTGCGCTGACGACGCTTCTCGCGCTCGGACTTGCCATGCTGCTGGCGCCGGGCGGAAAGCTTAGATCAGGCGTTCAGACGCTGCTGATCTTGCCGTTTGCCATGTCACCGGCACTGATTGGCGTGTCATTCCGATTTATGTTCAATCCCGAGTTTGGCCTGTTTGACGCGTTTTTTGGATTGATCTTCCCGCCGCTTGCAGATGTAAGCTGGCTGGCCGATCCGACGCTGGCGTTTGCGGTGTGCGTGATAGCGGATGTCTGGGGCTGGATTCCGTTCCTGACCCTTGTGCTCATCGGTGGCCTCGCATCCATCCCGCAGGATACGCTTGAAGCCGCTCAGGTCGATGGCGCCTCGGGGTGGCGTGTGTTCAAGGACATCACACTGCCGCAACTCATGCCCGTGCTTGCCGTTGTCCTGATCCTCAAATCGATCTTCTCGCTGAAGACGTTTGATCAGGTCTATATGCTCACCAATGGCGGGCCCGGAACCGCGACCCAGACCCTGAGCCACTATATCTACTTCAACGGCATGAAGTATGGTCAGATCGGCTATTCTGCATCTGTTGCCTGGCTGATGGTCATTCCGATGGTGTTTCTTACCTTCCTCTACGCTCGATTTGTGTTCCGGAAGGCATGACCATGACCGGCAGACAAAAAAAGCGCTTCTGGAATATCGTTCAGGTCTCTCTGATCCTGATCGCCGCCTTTGTGATGATCATCCCGATCGTCTGGATTTTTCTGGCAGCCTTCAAAACCCATGTGGATGTCTATCAGCTCAAGCTGTTCTTCACGCCCACGGTCGAGAATTTTCAGACTGTCTTTGACGATCCATATCGGCTTGGTGACAAACTCTTCAATTCCACCATTGTGGCGCTGATTACGGTTCTGTTCGCAATTCCCATTGCGACCTGCGCTGCCTATTCTTTCAGTCGGTTTCGGTTGCGGGGAGAGACCACAATGCTGGTCATGATTCTCGCCACGCAGTTTGTGCCGGCTGTGGTGATCATCCTGCCGTTTTTCGTTATGTTCCGCGATATCGGCTTGCTGGACACGAGGCTCGGCCTGATCCTCGTCAATCTGGCCATCGTGATGCCGTTTGCGATCTGGATGATCAAAGGCTTCATCGACGGCATTCCGATTGACACTGAAGAAGCGGCGATGGTCGATGGTTCGACCCGGCTCCAGGTGATAAAGAATATTGTTCTGCCGATGTCGGCGCCGGGTCTGTTCACCGCGGGTATCTTCTGTTTCATCATCGCCTGGAACGAGTTCCTGTTCGCACTCATCCTCACCAACAAAGATGCTGTCACCCTTCCAATCGGTCTGGCGTTGTTCAAGGCCGAGGAAGGCGATCTGTGGAACCTACTGTCCGCCGCGGGCATCATCATCATGGCACCGATGTTTGTGTTGGCGCTGATCATTCGAAAATATTTTGTGCAGGGCATGACCATGGGGGCCGTCCGATAATGGCTGAGGTACGGCTGAAAAATCTGACCAAGCGTTGGGGCGCTTTCATTGGCGTCGACAATCAGAGCCTCGACATCGCCGACAGGGAATTTCTGGTTCTGCTTGGTCCCTCTGGATGCGGCAAAACCACCACCATGCGTATGATCGCCGGTCTGGAAGAGCCCACTGATGGTGAAATCTGGATCGGTGACAAGATGGTCAATGATGACCTGCCGAAAGACCGCGATATCGCCATGGTGTTCCAGAACTACGGTCTTTATCCGCACATGACGATCTACGACAACATCGCCTATCCATTGAAGGTGAGGGGTGTTGCCAAATCGGAAATCGGCCCGCGCGTTCAAAAGGCGGCCGAGCAGGTGGAGCTGTCAGAATTCCTCCATCGCAAGCCAAAGGCACTCTCCGGCGGGCAGCGCCAGCGTGTCGCCCTGGCAAGGGCCATCGTGCGCACCCCAAAAGTGTTTCTGATGGATGAGCCACTATCCAATCTTGATGCGAAACTGCGCGTCACGATGCGCGCCGAACTCAAGCACCTCTCGAGACAACTGCAGATCACCACGGTCTACGTCACCCACGATCAGATCGAGGCAATGACGCTGGCAGATCGAGTGGCTGTGATGAAAAACGGCATCATCATGCAGCTTGCGACGCCTGATGAAATCTACAACGACCCGGACAATCTGTTCGTGGCGGGCTTTATCGGGTCACCTGCCATGAACCTTATCAATGGAAGCATCAAGGATGGGGCCTTTTTCACCAAAGGAGGAAAGTGGCTCGCCAAAGTTGATGTTGCGGACATCGAGAACGTTGTGCTGGGCGTCCGTGCGGAGGACGTCACCATTCATGACGAGGGCGACGGTGGTGTTGATCTCACCATCTACGCTTCGGAGAACACTGGCGAGAATGTGATGCTGACATTGCAGCTTGGCGACCAAAGACTGATTGCCAAAGGCGACAGGCATTTGAAAAAAGACATCGACGAAATAGTCGGCATCACCATCCAGCCAGACCATCTTTACCTGTTTGATCCAGACACCGAACAGCGCATCCGCGACTGATTGATGATGGGTTCCCCGAAAATTCATGGAGTGCCATATGGCAATTGAACATTTGAAAACCGCCAAGCCGCACGATGAGCGCGCCGAAGATGATGCGAAGGTTCGTCAGTCGGTTGAAGCCACTTTGGCGGATATTGAAGCCCGAGGCGATACTGCCGTTCGCGAACTGTCTGAAAAGTTCGACAATTATTCACCACCGGCCTTTCGGCTGAGTGACAGCGACATTGAAGCCCTGATCAACCAGGTGTCTTCGCGCGACATGGACGATATTCGTTTTGCGCAGGCACAGGTGCGCGGCTTTGCCGAAGCCCAGCGCGCCTCCATGACGGACATTGAGGTGGAAACCCTTCCGGGCGTCATTCTGGGCCACAAGAACATCCCGGTTCAGTCGGTTGGTTGCTATGTGCCGGGTGGGAAATTTCCCATGGTGGCATCCGCCCATATGTCTGTGCTGACAGCAAGCGTTGCCGGCGTACCACGCATCGCTGCCGCAACACCGCCATTCAAGGGAGAGCCAAACCCGGCGGTGATTGCCGCCATGCACATGGGCGGTGCCCACGAGATTTACGTGCTGGGCGGCATTCAAGCCGTTGGTGCGCTGGCAATTGGAACCGAGACCATTGATCCGGTTCACATGCTGGTGGGTCCAGGCAATGCGTTTGTTGCCGAGGCCAAGCGGCAATTGTTCGGCCGTGTGGGCATCGACCTCTTCGCCGGTCCCACGGAAACCATGGTCATTGCTGATGATACGGTAGACGCTGAAATGTGCGCGACCGACCTGTTGGGGCAGGCGGAACATGGATATAATTCACCGGCTGTTCTGGTCACCAACTCCCGCAAGCTTGCAACGGAAACTCTGAGCGAAATCGATCGCCTTTTGAAGATCCTCCCAACTGCCGACACGGCGTCAAAGAGCTGGGAGGATTATGGCGAGGTGATCCTGTGCGACACCTATGATGAGATGCTCGCCGTTGCCGATGACATCGCGTCCGAACATGTGCAGGTGATGACCGATCGCGATGATTGGTTCCTTGAAAACATGACCTGCTACGGAGCTCTGTTCCTGGGGCCACGCACCAACGTTTCCAATGGCGACAAGGTGATTGGGACAAACCACACGCTCCCCACCAAGAAAGCGGGTCGCTACACCGGTGGTCTTTGGGTCGGAAAATTCCTCAAAACCCATTCTTACCAGAAGGTGCTTACCGACGAAGCGGCGGCGAGCATTGGCGAATATTGTTCCCGCCTTTGCATGCTGGAAGGCTTTGTCGGGCACGCGGAGCAAGCGAACGTGCGGGTGCGCCGCTATGGTGGGCGCAACATTCCCTATGGCGCTGCCGCGGAACCGCGCGAGGCAGCTGAGTAATGACCGACGAGTTCAAGGGGTTTTCCCAGCGCTGGAAAGACTTCCCGGATTATATTCTGGGCATCACCCACGAAATCTGGGAAAGCCGGGGCGTTGGCACACTGCACCACTATTATGCGGAAGACATTCCGGTGCGTTCGCCCATGGGGATCCAGCGCGGCAACAAGGCCGTCATTGCCTCAACGATGGCCACAATCAACGAGTTTCCCGATCGGGAACTTTTTGGCGAGGACGTCATCTGGTGTGGCAATGAGGAGGATGGCTATCTTTCCTCACATCGTCTGCACACCACTGGCACACACCTCAATGACGGCCAGTTTGGCCCGGCCAGCGGCAAACGGTTTCGCATTCGGGCCATCGCCGATTGCGCAGCCAGAGAAAACACGATTTTCGATGAGTTGCTGATCCGCGACTATGGCGGCATGGTCCGCCAGTTCGGCATGGATCCCAAAGACTTCGCCCGCGATATGATCGCGGCCGAAGGCGGCCCGGATAACTGCAACCGACCGTTCACCCCCGATCAGGACGTGGATGGTGGTTACAATTCCAGGGGCAATGCCAACGAGTGGGGTGAGAAATATGCCGACATTCTCTCCCGCATTATGGGCGCGGATCTCGACCTGGTTGCAAAGGAATACGACCGCGCGGTCGTTGGCGAATATGCGGGTGCCAAAACTGTTTTGTCGACACCGGGCGTGGATGGGTTCTGGATTGGATTGCGCTCATCGTTCCCATCTGCCGCCTTTGAAATTCACCATCAGATCGGCATGGATGCTGACATGCTTTCACCGCGCGCTTCGGTGCGTTGGTCACTGACGGGCAAGCATGATGGCTGGGGTGCTTTCGGTGCACCCACCGGTGCCAACGTCCACGTGATGGGCATGTGTCATGCCGAATTCGGCCCATGGGGCCTGCGCCGCGAATTCGCGCTCTACGACGAAGTGGCGATCTGGAAACAAATACTCATGCAAAGCGGGAACGCCTGATGACACCACAGGAAATGGATGCGCGCATTGTGCGCTACGGTGAATTGCAGCCGTGCAAGACGGCGTTCATCGATGCGCACACACCGGGTTCTGACCAGAAAGAGAACTTTACCATTATTGGTGGTGGCGTTTCGGAATCGCCCGACCAGCACGTGCACATCAACGACACGCCGGGTTTCAACATCGGAGCCGCCGGTCAGCCGCCCAAGTGCCGCAACTCGCTGCATTCCCACACCACGGCGGAAGTGTTTTACGTGCTGAAGGGGCGCTGGCGGTTTTTCTGGGGCCGCTGGGGCGATGCTGGTGAAGTAACACTGGAAGAAGGTGATATATTCAATATCCCAACCGGCATTTTCCGCGGTTTTGAGAATATCGGAACCGACTACGGAATGATCATGGCGATCCTCGGTGGAGACGATGCCGGTGGTGGCGTCACCTGGGCACCGCAGGTCATTGAAGACGCCAAGGATCACGGCCTCGTTCTGGGCGAAAACGGTGTTCTTTATGACACCAAAACCGGGCAGACTTTGCCGGGGGACGTCTCGCCCATGCCTTTGCTGAGCGATGAACAACTGACCGCCTTTCCCGAGTTCACGTCATCGGAAGTGGTCCCGCGCTTTGTCGCGCGTTACTGGGATATGGTGGCCATGGCTGACGACCAGCCCTGCAAGGTGATCGGCGAAGACGCGATGCTGAAAGACCGGCCCGGTTTCGAGGTCGACCTCATCGGACCCACATCCATCGATCCCTCGCCTTATTCGTGCGACGCCTTTGAAGTGCTGATGGTCATGCGTGGCCACTGGAAGCTCTCCTGGCTCAATGGTGACGCGCCGTGCCACACGATCCTGGCACCGGGCGACACCTGCGCCGTACCACCGGGTCTGGACCGGGCGCTCGCGCCGTCCATGACGGGTGAGGCAAGCTTATACCGTGTCCGCAGCACCGATGACCCCGCAGGCCCGACTCATTGGCTGTGATTGTCCTTCCTTACAGAAAGCAAGTCAGATGACGAAAATCCTCACAACCCACGTGGGTTCCCTGCCGCGAACTCAAAAAGTCGTCGATTTCATCTTCGCCCGAGAGCATGAAAAGCCGTATGAAGAGATGGATTTTGATGCGGCGATGACCGAAGCCGTTGACGAAACCGTAGCCCGTCAGATGTCCTCGGGCATTGATCATGTTTCCGACGGGGAAACATCAAAAATCTCCTACGCAACTTACGTCAAGGATCGCTACACCGGTTTTTCCGGCGACAGCGAGCGCAATGCGCCGGGCGATCTGAAGCTTTTTCCATCCTTCCTGAAACGCCTCGCGGACGATGGCGGCACTCCGCAATATGCGCGCCCGCAATGCACCGGTGAGGTGAAATCCAAAGGGCAGGGGGAATTGCAAAAGGACATCGCGAACCTGAAGGCTGCGATGGAAAAGCACGGCGTCAGCCAGGGCTTCATGAATGCGGCATCACCCGGCGTGATTTCGCTGTTTTTGCAGAATGTTCACTATCCAAACCGCGATGCCTATCTGGCCGCACTCGCGGATGCCATGAAGGCGGAATATGAGGAGATTGTCGGCGCAGGGCTGCACCTGCAACTGGACTGCCCGGATCTCGCGCTTTCGCGACACATGCTTTTTGGCGATCTTTCCGACGACGAGTTTCTGAAGATCGCGCAAAGCCATGTGGAAGCCATGAACCACGCGCTTGAAAATGTGCCTGCCGACATGGTGCGCGTTCACATTTGCTGGGGCAATTATGAGGGCCCACACGTGTGCGACATCGCCATGGACAAGGTGTTTTCAACTCTTATGGCCACCAAGGCGCGCTACGTGCTGTTTGAAACGTCCAACCCGCGCCACGCCCACGAATGGACGGTCTTCCGTGATCGAAAATCGGAAATCCCGGACGACAAGGTGCTGGTTCCCGGCGTGGTCGATACCACCACCAACTTTGTGGAGCACCCGGAGCTTGTGGCCCAGCGCATCGAGCGTTTTACCGACATTGTCGGCAAGGACCGCGTGATTGCGGGTTCCGACTGTGGGTTTGGCACGTTCGCCGGCTTCGGCTCCGTGGATCCTGAAATCGCCTATGAAAAGCTCAAATCGCTGAGTGAAGGTGCGGCACTCGCCTCCGCCCGGTAGGCGATATGGTGGATCAAAAACCAACGCTGGTTCTGCTCCCCGGTCTGATGTGCGGGCCGGAAATATTTGCCGACATCGCTGCCGCATTGAGCAACGAGTACAAGAACGTGTTCGGTGACATGACGTCCGCTGACACGGTCGACGGTCTGGCCCGGAACATCCTGGGCAGCATCGACGCTGAGCGGTTTTCGCTTGCCGGATTTTCCATGGGTGGCATCGTCGCCATGGCGATGGTGCGTGAAGCCCCACACCGCATCGCGCGGCTGGCCTTGCTCAACACCAATCATCGTGTGGACCCGCCTGCAACCCGCGAACGCCGCAACAAGCATATGGAGGTTGTTCGCAACGGTGGGCTCAGTGAGCTGATGCAAACCGATCTGAAGGTTGCCTATTTTCACACGAGCGATGAACACACCGAAGAGGCCCGGCAACTGGTGGTGGACATGGCTGAAAAGTTGGGCCCGGACGTATTCGTCCAGCAATCCACGGCCCTCTTGAACCGCACGTCCACGGTAGAGGCGTTGCGGCAGTTCCAAAGCCCGACATTGGTGTTCGCCGCCGCTGAAGACGCCCTGTGCAAGCTTGAATGGCACGAGGACATGGCCGCGCTCCTTCCAAATGTGACTTTGAAAGTGCTTGAGGGCGCAGGACATATGGCGATGCTTGAATGCGCGGGTGACTATACCGAGATCGTGCGCGCGTGGTTCGCGGCTCCTCACACAAATTTTGAGAACGAGGTTTCCAATGACGTACACGCCTGATGCCGCCTTGATGGAGCTGCTGAAATCGGTGGACACGCCAACGGTGTGCAATTCCATCGAAGTTGCCCAAAAGAAGCGCGGCTTCAACGACTTTACGCGGGGAACGCTGCTTGCCTCTGATCCGACCGGACCTGCCATGTGCGGCTTTGCCCGCACGGCCCGCATTCGCGCGGTGGAACCCTCGCCGGATCCGGTTCAGGTGACCCGCGAAAAGCGCATGGCCTATTATAAATACATGGCCGAAGCGCCGACCCCGTCTGTGGCCGTGGTCGAGGATCTCGACTTCCCGGATTGCATCGGCGCCTATTGGGGCGAGGTGAACACAGCGATCCACAAGGGGTTTGGCCTCGACGGGACACTCACCAATGGCGTGATGCGCGATCTGGGCGACATGGAGCCGGGGTTTCCAGTGTTCGCCGCTTCAATCGGCCCGAGCCACGGATTTGTGCATGTGGTGGATGTTGACCAGCCGGTCACAATATTCGGCCTGACGGTTGCTCCCGGAGACTTTGTTCATGCAGACCGGCACGGCGCGGTCATCGTCCCGCCGGATGTTCTGCCGGTTCTGGGTGACGCAATTCACAAGATGATGGAATGCGAACAGCTTGTCCTCGGCCCGGCACGGGAACCAGGCTTCAATTTCGAAAAATTCGAAGCCGCCTGGGCAGCCTTTGAAAAGGCGCGGGTTTGAGGGGGTATGGCCGGGCGGACAGATTGAAATTCAGTGCCTTTGCGCTGAGACTGGCGAAGAAAAGGGCAAAATGCACCGATTGAGATTTTGCGATTTTCGAAGCAGCGAACCGCTGCTCTGAGTCTAAATCCTGACTGCCGTCGCAACAAAATTACCCCGTGACCACGGATGATTTAGGCCGCTGAACTCGCGGAAGCGGCAATTGGTTGCCTGGCCTTGCGAATTCAATGCGATCAGTAGATCAACCGCATGAAACCCAGTGTGATCGCCGGAAATGCAACCAGAATGGCTGTTCTGATGATGTCCGAAGCCACAAACGGGAGAATATACTTGTAGGTATCCACGATCCGCGTTTCCCGGCTCATCGTGTTGATGACGAAAAGGTTCATGCCCACAGGAGGTGTTATCAGCCCCACCTCCACAACAATCAGCACCAAAATACCAAACCAGATTGCGGTTTCTTCCGGTGTCAGCCCGAAATCGAGGGTCGAAATGATGGGGAAGAAGATCGGCACCGTCAGCAGGATCATCGATAGGCTGTCCATCACACAGCCAAACACCAGATAGATGGTCAGAACGATGATCAAGATAATCCACGGCGAAACATCCATGGCCACCACGAGGTTGGAAACTTCCTGAGGAACGTGGGTGAGAGCCAGAAATGCGTTGTAAAAGGCTGCGCCGAGAATGATCAGGAAAATCATACCGGTGTTTTGCGCGGTTTTCAGGATCGCATCAGCAAAAGACTGACGCGATAGACCACCATTCGCAAACGCGATTATGCCGGTACCAGCCGCGCCGATGGCTGCCGCTTCGGTGGGGGTAAACCAGCCAAAATAGATACCACCCACCACCAGAATGAACACCGCCAGCACCGGCCAAACACTTGCCAGAGAAACAAGACGTTCTCCCCAGGGCATACGCTCTTTAACCTGCGCGTTGCCGGGGCTCAGCGCCATCAAAATGCGAATGACGATCATATAGCCAATTGCTGCCAGAATGCCGGGAATGAAGGCGGCGAGGAACAATTTGGCGATGTTCTGTTCTGTCAAAATGGCATAGATCACGAGCACGATTGAAGGCGGGATCAAAATGCCCAACGTACCGCCCGCTGCCAATGTGGCTGTGGAAAGGCCACCGGAATAGCCGTACCGCTTCATTTCAGGCAAAGCCACTTGCCCCATGGTCGCCGCCGTCGCAAGCGACGAGCCACAAATCGCACCGAACCCGGCACAGGCGCCGATCGATGCCATAGCAACGCCGCCGCGCCGGTGCCCCAAAAAGGCTTCCGCCGCTTTGAACAAGGAAGTGGACATGCCGCCCAGGGTTGCGAACTGACCCATCAACAAAAACAGCGGTACAATGGACAGCGAATAGCTGGAAAAGGTTGAGTAGACTTGGCCCTTAAGCTGCGCCAGGACAATGTTTGGGCCACCCAGTGCGACAGCAGTTCCAGCCATTCCGACGCCAAGCATTGCAAGGCCAATGGGCATGCGCAGGAAGATCAGTGCCAGCAGCACCGGCAGCGAAGCAATGCCAAGTTCCAGATTGCTCACGCCGAAATACCCTCAGCACCGTGACGCAATTCCTGAATTCGTATCCAGGTGGCGTAGAGCCCGACAATGGCCGCAACCACAGCAATCGCTGAGCAGACCGCGTAGGGCTGCCACACCGGCATTTGCAAAAGAAAGGTGGTTTCACCGTATAGCATTTTTTCCTGCGTACCGATGATGATGCGCCAGGCAAACAATATGGTGACAAAGGTCAGGAGGGCTTCCCAGATCAGCGCTAAAAAGGCGTTCAGACGTCGTGAAATGTTCGCCATGAAAAGGTCGACCGTGGCATGTGCCCGGGTCATCTGGCACCAGGGCAGAAACGAGAATATGGCAATTGCCACGCCCGCTTCCACCAACTCATAGTCTCCGTTAATGGGGCCAAATTTCTGCAAAAAGCCGGCAATCGCCTGCGAAATCGGCGCCATATAGTCGGAGTGACCAATTGTGTTGAGGCTTCGCCCGATGATGCTGAGCGTCGTTGAAGCAATCAGGGCCAAAAGCACCAGCCCGCCAAATAGAGCGAGTACCCGGGACAGGGTCATAATGAATTTATGCAAGTGAGCCCCACTCCCCGCGACCGGAACACCGGCCTGTGCCAACATCAACGAAACATGGTATCAACCTGCCCCACGGCATTTGCCATAACCGCGGGGCAGATTTCGTCTTTACTTGGTGTATTTTGCAATCAGGCCACGCGCTTCGTCAATCAAAGCCTGACCGTCAATGCCTTTCTCCTTCATGTCAGCAACCCACTTGGCATAGATGGGCTCAGCGGCTTTTTTCCATTCCGCAATCTGCTCTTCGTTCAACTGAATGATGTTGTTGTTGCGCTTGACTGCCAGTTCACGAGCCGGGCCGTCTGCAGCCTCCTGCGTGGAGCCGGCATACACTGAAAATTCTTCACCGGAGACGCTGTCGATGGCCTTTTTGATGTCATCTGGAAGGCTATCGAATTTCGCCTTGTTCATGGCGATCACAAAGGTGAGCGTGTAGAGCGAATCCTTGCCGAACTCGGTGTGGTTGCTCACCAGCTCCGGCACCTTCAGCGCTGCCGTGACTTCCCATGGGATTGTGGTTGCATCAATCACACCCTTGGACAGGGCTTCCGGCACTGCAGGAACCGGCATGCCGACCGGTGTTGCGCCAAGCTCAACCAGTAGCGAGTTGACGGTGCGCGACCCACCGCGAATCTTCACGCCTCGCAGATCACTCACAGATGCGATTGGCTTTTTGGAGTGGAAAAGACCGGGACCGTGCACCCAGGTGCCAATGATCTTGAGGTCCTTGAACTCGGTGTCAGCCATGTGCTTTTCAAACATCTGCCAGTAGGCGCGCGAAGCGGCACCGGCATTGGTCATCATGAAGGGCAGTTCGAACACTTCGGTTCTGGGGAATCGACCCGGTGTGTAACCAACAACCGTCCACACCAGGTCCACAATGCCGTCTCGCGCCTGATCCATAAGCTGCGGCGGCTTTCCGCCAAGCTGCATTGATGGATAGACGTCAACCTTGACTTTGCCCTGTGTGGCTTTGGCGACATCGTCCGCCCATTTGCCGATCACCTGTTTCGGCACATTGGCCTGCGGTGGCAGGAAGTGATGGAAGCGCAATGTCACTTCCTGTGCGAATGTACTGGTCGCAATCGCAGCGGCGGTGAAGGCCGATGCGGCAAAGACCGCCAGTTTCTTAAATGCCATGATGTTTCCTCCTATTCGTCATGGTTTCCCAGGATGTCGGGTCAGTACAGATTGAAATACTCCGACTGCTCCCAATTCGATACAGTTTGATGATAGCGATCCCACTCTGCCCGCCTGATTTTTGCAAGATAGTCAACAAAACCATCGCCTAGGGCCGTTCGGTAGAACTGGGACGATTCAAAGTGGCCGATCGCGCTTATGAGACTGTCGGGCAATTGTTTGGCGCCGTCCATGTAGGGGGTTTCCACAGGTTCTGGCGCACTTAACCCACGCTCCAGACCGTCGAGACCGCAAAGAATTTGACTTGCAAAAACAAGGTACGGGTTGGCGGCGGGCTCAGCAACCCGGTTTTCAATTCGGCTTGTCTCGTTGCCGGGGGCCATCAGCCCTCTGATCATCGCGCCGCGATTGTCCCACCCCCAGACCATACGATCCGGGGCCAGTTGATGCGGTTGATAGCGCTTGTATCCATTTACGGTTGGAGTGGTGAGCAGGCATGATGCTTCTGCGTGCTCCAATAGACCCGCAATCCAAGCAGAAGAATCCTGACTGATCGCACCATCACGCGCGGGCAACATCAGATTTTCACCGCTGCTGGAACAAAGCGACTGATGAATATGCCAACCGTTGGCCGCTGCCTTCGGAAGATTTGGCTTGCACATGAAGGTGGCGTGCAGACCCTTTCTCGCGCAGACTTCTTTCACCATGGTGCGGAACATCACCATGTTGTCAGCATGCTCCATTGGCCTTGCCGGATCGAATGTGAATTCATACTGGCTCGGCCCCATCTCCACTTCCATGGAGCGCACAGGCAAATTCATCGCCTGAGCGGTGCGGCGCAGATCGTCGAGCAACGGTTCGGCTTGGTCATAGAGCAACTCGGTAAGAAGCTGATATCCTTGCGTTGTGTTGCGCGTTTCAATTGCTTGGCCTGGCATGCCCACCGCAGCGTGATCCAACCGGTCATTCGCCACAGCAAAAACCTGAAACTCAACTTCCAGTCCCACTTTCAGAGTGCGTCCGGTGGCATCCAACCGACCGATGGCATTTTGCAGAATAGACCGTGTCGCAAGAGGCAGAGGACTGCCATTGCGGTTCGTCGGAGTGCAGAAAATCCACGCAGAATGATCACTCCAGGGTAGACGGCGGAAGGTTGAAGGATCAGGCACCAGCAACAGATCGGCGGCACCGGCGGGAAGCCCAGCAGCTTCTTCAGTCCACACTGGAAACACGGTTCGGTGGGACGTATCTTTCAACAGCAGCGTATTTGGAACACAAATGCCGGTGTCAAATAGGGAGGCAAAGGCATCGGCAACGATGGTTTTGCCCCGCAATATTCCATGCTGATCAGCAAAAAGAACCCGCACGGTTTCGATGCCGGATCCTGCGATTTGCTGCATGCAGGCAGCTGCCTGCTCCAGATGCCTGTCGTTCAGTAGACCAAGTTTCTCAAGTGACCCGCCCGTGAGCTTATCCAGTTTGGCAGTCAAATGAGTGGCCTTTGATGTTCATCGCACATTTGGTCGAATATCGCATACTTCGATGTAATTTGCACACCCATCCCAGCTTGTCTAGTTTGTCCCTGAATTGCAACAAAGCGACTGTGATGAGCAAACCCGTTAATCGAAACATCTCCACGACCTTTGTAAAAGGCATTCAGGTTCTCAAGGCATTTGACGACGTCAATACACATTTGACCCAGGCAGATCTTGCAGCGCGAACCGGGCTGGACCGGGCGTCGGTTCGGCGGCTTGTTTTGACACTCGTGGAACTTGGATATGTCCGCCAGAAAGGCCGGCACTACCTGCTGACACCCCAGGTTCTTGCTCTGGCGGGGAGTTTTTTCCAGGGCAATGCGATTGGGATCGAAATCCAGCCATTGCTGAACCGATACTCGGAACGCATCGGTGGTCCAACCAGTCTGGCGCTGCGTGATGGTGATCGCGCTGTCTATGTTTGCCAATCGGCGGCACGTGCGCAGCCCGTGACCTTCGGGTTTACGGTTGGCAGCCGTTTGCCTCTGACCCACAGTGCCATTGGCCGAATGATATTGGCGTGGGAAGATCCGGACTGGTCGGCCGCGTTTTTGCAAGATTGCGAAATCGCGCAGCATACGGCGGCCTCCCTCACTGATCGTGCAGCCATCATTCAGGCAGTTGCCAAGGCTCGCACAGATGGTTTTGCGTTGGTAGCCGACGAATTCGAAGCCGGGGTTACCGGTCTGTCGGTCCCGATTGGCCGCGAAGGCGGATTGTGTGCGGTTGTTGGCACTTCGTTTCCCAGCACCGAACTGGCAGACGACGCGCGCCGGTCCGAAACACTACAAAGCCTCCAGGACCTGGCGCGTGAAATGCACCACACGCGCATGTTCAGTTAAAGCCGATCCAGAACAATCTTCCCGTTCTTGATGGCGAACAGACACGCGCAGTCAGCAAGTTCATCCAATGGAACTGAAAACGGGTCCATGTTCAATACAACCAGATCAGCAGCCATCCCAGGGTCAAGCGTTCCACGAAATGTCTCATGTCGCATCGCCCAGGCCCCACCGTTTATGTAGGCATTTAGAGCATCAGCCCTTGTCAGTGCTTCTTTTGGGCCGATGGGTTCGCCGTGTTCGCCCATTCGGTCCACCGCGCGGCAAATGCCCACCCAGGGCGATGAAGGTCCAGTTGGTGCGTCTGAACTGAACACTAGCTGCGCACCCGCCTGAAGCACAATGGACCCTGGATAGACACATCCATTGACGCGTCGTTCTCCCAATCCCCTGGCAATACTGCCCCCCATGCGGGTCAGGAATCCGGGTTGCGTTACAACGGTTATATTATCCCGCGCTGCGCGCTTCAGGCCGTCTGTGGGTGGAACGAAAAAATGTTCAATGCGATGCCGACGGGAGGTACCGTTACCCTGTGCACTTTGAATAGCAGACAACACCCGATCTATGCCGCGGTCTCCGGTGGCATGAACGGCAATCCGCCAACCATCATTGTGTGCGTCAGTGAGTGCTTGCTCCAACTCACCGGGTTCCTGCATCAAATCACCCAGCCCGCCGGTATCTGCATATGGCACGCTGAGCGCTCCGGTTCGTCCGCCGATAATCCCGTCCGCAAAGAACTTCAGGGTCTCGCTCGACCAGTCGCGGTCCCATGCAGGTTTCAATGCTCGGGCTTTAGCTTCCGGAGCAGTTAACTCGTTCATGAAGCCCAGCCTGACTGGCAGTTCCCCGCTTTGACGTAGTTTGTCCCAGATCGCTGCTTCCCGGTCATAGCCCAGGGTAAAACCAACGGCGGCTTCCACAAGCGATGTCAGTCCAAAGCTCAGACAACTCAAAAGGATCGTGCGGATCTCAGAGAGTATGAGACCGTCGGGTGGCGCTGGTGCGCGCGCGAAGACCCATGCTGCTGCGCCCTCATCGCCGTGCCCGGTCAGTGCTCCTGCAGGATCACGCTGAAACGCGCCATTGCTTGTCTGAGGCACCGATTGGATCAGCCCCAGTTCGGTCATTGCAGCGGTGTTCATGATCGCAACATGACCGCAATATCGGCGCAAAAGTACCGGATTATCCGGAAATGCAGCGTCCAGTTCGGATAGCGTTGGAAGTCGCTTTTCCTCGAACGTGTCCTCGATGAGAACGGCTCCCTGCAACCATCCGCCATATCGACGGTCCATGGGAATTTCGCGCAGTGCCGAAATCAGGTTGGGTACGGTCCGCAGACCAGACGATGCAATATCCAGTTGCAGCCGAAACATCGCCAATGGAAAAATGTGCAGATGCGCGTCGGTCAGGCCGGGCAGGACAACACGTCCGCCCAAGCTCCGGACATCACCCTCACCAGTTTGCACAAAGTTGGGTCCATCAATACCGATGGCGTCCGTGGGATGCCGGGCATGAGCGGTCCGATAAAATTGGCCGTCGGTCAGTTGCACGCGGTTCTCTCCCTTTTCATGACCGATATTGACACTGGATTGCAGCGGAAGCTACTTGTATATTCCACATTTAGTCGAATAACGCACAAATACTGTGAATTATGCCCGATCAGTCTCCCATTCCGCCAGAGATAATTATTGACGATTCCGATCCATGGGTTCGGCTGGTTGATGCCAAGGCACTCGACATTCAGCGCCCATTGATCGCGGTGCTATTCAACGGAAAACGAATGGTTTTATTCCGGGACAACAGGGGAGATCTCGGGCTGATTGAGCGCAACTGCCCGCATCGTGGGGCGGATTTATGCTACGGTCGTTTGGAAGACAATGGCTTACGGTGCCCGTTTCATGGTTGGCACTTCGACCGGACGGGACAATGCGTGGAACAACCCGCGGAACCCGAGGGGTCTCAGATGTATCAGGCAATTAAAATTCCCATGATTGCGGTTGAAGAACGCGACGGTGCAATCTGGGCTCATCAGGTTGGAGAGCCTGGCATGGAGCGGCTTAGGGAGAATTCGGCATGATTTCGCAGCAATTGAATGACCGGATCACGCAGGTTGGTCCGAACACACCCGCAGGCGCGGTGTTGCGTTGCTACTGGCAACCGGCAGCCCTGCTGGAAGAGCTGGATGCACCTTTGCCCGTACCCGTAAACCTGATGGGCGAAAGGTTGGTGCTGATCCGAAACGATAATGGGCAGCTGGTTTTAGCAACCCGGATGTCGGAGGAAAACGAACCACCGGTTTCGCATCCCGCTACCGACCGTATCATTGTTGATGTTGACGGGCCGTCCTATCCCATTGTTGTCAAGAAAGGTGTCGTCTTTGCCTATCTGGGTGAGGGAGAACCACCGGAGTTTCCCAATTTCGATTGTTTCCGCGCGGACGATCAGCACGTTTTTGCATTCAAAGGACTTTGGGAGTGCAATTGGCTGCAAGCGCTGGAGATCGGCATTGACCCAGCCCATGCCTCTTTCCTGCATCGGTTTCTTGAAGATGAAGACCCGGCCGACAGCTACGGCAAGCAATTTCGCGACAAGGTCGCCAGCACCGATCTGACGATGACTCAGGTCCTGCGCGAATATCCGCGACCGGAGATTGATGTGGAAGAGACCGATTACGGGCTCAAGATCACCTCACTGCGGCACATGGACGACAATCACACCCATGTGAGGATCACGAACCAGATTTTTCCTGAAGCGATCTGCATTCCCATGAGCAGGGAAATGACCATCACTCAGTGGCATGTGCCAATCGATGATCACAATTGCTATTGGTACACGCTTTTCACCAGTTTCAAGGATCCGGTCAACAAGGCGCTGATGCGTGAGCAGCGGCTCAAGGAACACGATCTTCCGACTTACGCGCCCAAGAAAAACCGCCACAATCACTATGGCTATGATCCCGAGGAACAGGAGACCGCGACCTATACCGGAATGGGAATGGACATCAATGTTCACGACCAGTGGGCGGTTGAAGGAATGGGTGCAATCCAGGATCGGACACGCGAGCATCTGGGCCGTTCCGACAAAGCAATTATCCGCTATCGTCGAATGTTGCGGCAGGCGATTGACGCACTGGAAAAAGGCGACCGTTCGGCGTTGCCGATGCAGGATAATCTGCAGGTGAAAAATATCATCGGCCCACTTTCGAATGATGCTGTCGCGGCCACGGGGGACTGGTCTGCCATCTGCCATCAGGCGGATTTGCAGCGCCGCGCCAGTTGCCCCTGGGATGCGTCTATCTAGAGGTTTCCGGTGCGGGAAATTCCAATTGAAGCGCATCCTTTTGAGGATTTCATTGACGGTTATTTCCCGCTCGATCGCTCCTTGCGTCATCTGCTCGACAGGCGCGGATTTGTGTCTGCTTGGGTCACGGTGCGCGTTGCACCGATGATGCAGGTTGCCGGACTTGCGGACAGAGATCCGGTGCCGTTGCACATCACTCCCGAAACCGAAGGCCAGATCGAATGGTTGGCGACGGCAATTCGGTGTGAGGGAGAAACCACGTCTGTTTCGGGCTTCGCAAAGTGGCATTGGAATGAGCCATCCCGCAATCAATGCCAGACGCTTTCATCGGAAATCAGATTGAGCGAGCCTGCATTCGTTCGCGGGTTTGGATTTGTGCCGGGCACTCTTCAAACAAGAACGCTTGGCGCCGTTCGTTCAGCAAAAGACACAAGCATTGTGAACCTGGTTTCTCAGGAAACGGGGAACAAAGATTTTCTCGATTTCGCAGATTGCAGTTTTTGGCACATGGATCCTTCGAATGGCTTCGCTCGATTCCATCCAAAATTCTGTCGGCGGCAGTCGGAATCGATGGGTTTAGACTTTGACGAGCGCCAGGAGGTTCTCGCATTTCGCAGCAGCGACGACCCTTTGGACTCCCGAATTTTGACTGATAGCCACGCTTTCTGAATATCCATTTGGCCGGGCGACCGATCGATTTCGGGTTGATAGTGCCTCTGCTTCAGGTGAAGCATCCACAAAGTTCTGTCACAAAACGCAACTCGGAATCCGAAAGAGCTGTTGCAGGCGAGACGAAGTCGGCGATCTGACGCTTCTACTGCACGCTGAGTATGCCGGTGGCCGTGAGCAGACCAACTAAGACGAACGCCTGGCCAGCGAGATGGATGGCAAACTTCGATCTGCCGACACCCTCTACCGAACAGCCCGGTTCATGCCGCCGTCCGACAGAATGTTCTGCCCGTTGATGTATCGAGCGCCATCGGACGCCAGAAACACACAGGCCTGGCCGATCTCAGCGAACGAAGCCGGGCGTTGTGCAGGAATGGAGCGCCTCGCTGGTTGCGACAGGTTCACGTTCTCGCAAAATCCGGGCATCAGATTGTTCATGTTGATGTTGTGGCGGGCGTAGAGGTCGCCAAACAGTTTGGCGAAGCTGTTAAGCGCCCCTCTCAACATGCTCATCGGATAAGGCGCACGCGGCTCGACCGTATTCATTGACGAGATGTTCACGAACGACCCGCCACCCTGTTCGATCATGAAAGGGGTCACGATCCGCGCCAGTTTGACCACATTGAGCACATACATATCCAGACTTTCGTGCCAAAGCTCGTCCGGCAGATCGAGCAACGGCCCGTCGAAATCCGGATCAAAACCGACCGTTTTGATCGCCTCCGGAACACTGCCCCCGTGGCCCATATTGCTGACCACGGCGTCGATGCGACCGTATTTTTCCAGTGTCCCGTCAACCATCGCCTGCAAGTCCGCCTTGTCGAGAACTGATCCCTGAAACCCGATGCCACCCAGTTCCTCGGCAAGTTCTTTGGAGCGGGTGGAGGGGGACATCAGCGAGACCTTGTAGCCCGCCTTCGCCATCTCGATTGCGCAACCCTTGCCAATGCCTTGACCGGTTCCGGTCATGAGGGCGACTTTCAGATCAGACATGCCTTTGTTCCGCTGTGAAGAAATATCCTGTACGGATCGAAGGTAAGCGAGTTCTCTGTTGTTCTGTAACAACTTTACGGAAATAGTCTGTGAGTTTATCTCATAGATATGGCGATCATCAGACATCTCCGGGCATTGCAGGCGTTCGACGTGGTGGCAAAACGTTCGAACCTGAGCCGTGCTGCCGAAGATTTGGGGGTGACGCATGGTGCCGTCAGCCGACAGATCAAGCAGTTGGAAGAGCATCTAGGGGTCGCTTTGTTGCGACGGCTGCCTGGCGGTGTCGACCTCACCGATGCGCGCAACGGCCTGCATCTGTCCACGCAACAGGCCTTCGCCTTGTTGGAACAGGGGGTTGCCACGACCCGGAGGATCCAGGCGCGGCATTCCATATCCGTTTCGCTCTCATCGTCATTGGCAATCAAATGGCTTGTGCCGAAACTGCCTGAGTTCCACAAACGCCACCCGGGCATCTCGCTCTCTTTGGTCATCGACGAGGGATTTGCAGACTTTTCTGAAAGAGGCGTCGATGTGGCGTTGAGGTACACAGGCAGCGTGCCGAGCGAGCTCTTCGGCGAGCGCCTGACAAAGGAACATCCCGTGGTGGTTGCTGCACCGTCATTGGCACCAGATGGTCTGGCCACTCCCGCATCCATCACCCGGTTGCCTCTGCTGCATGACCAGTTTCATCCCTGTTGGGGTGCGTGGGCAATGGCCGCCGGAATAAGCGAACCAGATGTGCAATCGCGGAGTACGGCGCTTCCGGATTCTGCTGTGCTCATTGCTGCCGCCATCGCCGGGCAGGGGGCCATTCTGGTCCGCCACATTCTTGTAGAAGATGATTTACGGGCAGGGCGGCTGGTTCGACTGAGTGATGTCCGCGCCGAACAAAAAAGAGCGCTGTACTTCGTCTGCCGATCTGGAGACCAACGCGTTCCTCCCGTCAGCACGCTTCGCGCGTGGCTGAACGAAATCTGCCCTCAGCTTTGATCCCAGCTCGCGAATTTTGCTAACTCGAGCTCTGTGTCACAAAAGCGGTTTGGTTCAAACCTCGAGATTGTCAGCCATGCGTCTGCGGATCATTTCGGTCACCCACACTTCGTCCCATTCCACATTGGCCAAATTCACCTCGGGCCCGAATTCAGAGACCATCCAGTTTGCAACTCTGTGTTTGAATTCCCGGCTGCTGCCAGGCAACAGGACCACCGGCAACTCGTAGATAATCTTCAAACCTGAGAATTCCTCCACGATTGAATTGATCAGGTCACTTCGAATGTGCTCTCCTCCGAACAGTTCCTGAGCCTCAACGTAAACCGACGACACCCCTGCCTCGAAACATGTCTCGATATCGCGAAGAACGCTGTCGTTGGACATTGCTTCATCTTTACGACCGACTTCTCCAAGCACGTTCAAGCCGTATTCGTTGATTGCAATTTGAATGGTTTCTCGCTTGGTCGCGAGGTCCCAATTTATGAGATTGTCGGATATCTCCACAGCCGAGAATCCCAGTTCAATCGCATTTCGAAAGAACGGATGGAGATTGCCCTTTAAATAGGCATACTCGGCCAGCAATCCTCCCGGAGACGTGTCGATATCAGCATCGCGATATGCGCGTATTTTTTCCTTCAACGTGTGTTCGGGCATGAGCGCTGAGATCGAACCGGCAATTTTGGCCATGTCAATATACGCGCCGGCGGTATCGACAACGTCTGTCTGATGGCCAACTGGCAGCCCCCAGTCGATCATCATGGTGACCCCCGTTGTGCGGGGCTTGTTGCTTCGAAGCGGAATAGAAAGATCAGGAAATGCGGTCATGGTATCCGTCAGCTTGTGCAAATATTTTTGGCATCGTGCAGTGATACTAGTGCATGCCACGGAAAAGCGGGGACCGATTTTCGGACAATGGAATGCACAATCAAGCGGATAGCGCAGCGTTTTGTATCCATCAAAATGCTGTATGCGCTAAAGGGTAGTGCCAATAACTGCAATTCGAACTTTGTGCCTGCTAAGCCGACGGCCTCTCTCGAATGGTGAGGGCGCGCTCCGATTAGCTGTTGCTCAAAACAGACATGATGGCCTCCTTCGTACTGAATGTGAGATTGCCTCTCAGATCATGAGCGCCTTGTTCACCATGGCTTCTTTGGTCTGGTATTGTGAGACATCAACACCGTGGTCTGCCAAGGCATCGCTGAGCTCTTTTTCACTCAGTGCTTCTATCGCCGTTTCAGTCATTTTCATGAAGTTGATCCGACGCTTAAGCGGAGGGTTCGTCTCACCAAAGATGTGACGATCCTCAAACTTAAAGTCGTCAGCATATTTGCTCATGAAGTGAGCAAGGAAGGTATTGATGCTTGTGCGCACGCGGGGATCGTCGGTCATTAAGTCTGACGAAGAATCCAGTGTGTCTCGCATCAGCTTTACCCATTTTTGCGCACCTTTGTCGTTCATCAACGCAATTGCATTGTGGGTGTGATGAAAGTTCAGACGGAATTCCGCGCCATGATAATAGGGGCCACCACCCATAACATCGATCCACATCGACGCTTGCGTGCCGATATGATGATTGAGGCCGCCAACCTTCTCAAAAACGGAAGTAAACCACCGCTCATCTGCGAAGACGCGTTCGTAGAATCGTTGCACAATGCCCACGATTTGGTCTTGCCCCAGGACAGAGTAAAGCTGCCAAAACTGAATTGGTTTCGACGTGTCGCTCGAGGCTGTCAGTGATAGAACCTCAGGCATGCGATGTGCCTCTGCTGGAAGCAATCCCTTCCCGATTGCTGCAGTGATGTAAGCATGCTGGATTTTCTCGCTCATGTATCCGTGCTGTGTCGGAAACTTGGGAAGATCGATACGTGTCATGGTCAATTCTCTGGAGAACTTCGGTGGTGTCTCCATTGTGTTTCTGTGATTTGGCCTCTATCTAATTCGCAAGATCACAGAAGCAAGTACGATCATTGAGGATACCACAGTGAATCGCCTCCAACCTGACGAGGATTGCCTTATCGAACCTCTTGTGTCGACGATATCGGGTCGGTGGAAGCTATTGATCATCTACTGGCTGGCGCAGCGAAGGTTCCGCTTCAACGAGCTTCAACGAAATCTCGGTAGCATTACGCATCGAACACTGGCGCGCCAATTGACCGAGCTCCAGGAGGTTGGATTTGTCTCTCGGAAGGACTTTAGGACCATTCCCCCGCACGTTGAGTACAGTCTCACCCCAATGGGTCAAAGCTTGATACCCGTGTTACAGACAATGCATGAATGGGCCAAATCCAACGCTGATAAATTGCCTACGGCCAAATAGTCTGAATTCAGGATCAGAGCCCAAAACCCCATCATCTACCGGCCGCAACATAGGCTTCCTCCAGCAGCACTGGCGCGCAATTGGACACGTTCAGCTTCGCTGCAATCTCCACGTCCTGCGGAAATCCTCGTTCGCAGAGCTCGACACCAGACACCGATCCCATCAACCGGTCAAACAGGTCTGACCGCGCTGCCTGAAACACATCTCGGGCGACCATCGCTTCCGGAGATAGCGAGCCGTTGAGTTCGGAGACAATGGCACCAGCGCCGATCAGGTCTTCGATTGCGGGTCTCAGGCTTCGGTCCGTCCAGCGTTCGCCCGCCGGGACCACGGCAAGCGTGCCATTGCCCACGGTCTCCATGGCTATTCTTGCCACGGCGGTGGCGTTACGCAGGCAGCCGGCAAAAACAAGTTTTCCCTTGGCCGCGAAAGATATGTGCGACCCATTGGGAGAGGGCAAAACCAGCCGGGTTCCTTCATCAATTGCCTGAAGTGTCGGGGCGGAGAGGCTGAACCGGGCGGTCTTGTCCGAGCGTTTCCCCGCAAGTTCCGCTTGTCTTCTCACGGCTTCAGCTTCGGCGGCTTCGCGGTCATGGATCGGAAACGGGAAAACGATCGCTCCGTTGGAGCAGGCGACATCAACGCAGGTTGAAAAGGATAAGACGTCCACGACGATAAACGCGTCTGCGCGATCAAACAGTGCCTCGACACCGGACAATCCCCATTCGGAAATCACATGCATTTGCCGTCACCTTTGAAACCACCCGTGTCCCGGCGAAACCTATTGGGAAGTCACATCAAAGTCGACGTCGGAGCGGTGAGGCTGCCTGCAACTGCGCCTTCTACTCGCGGCCTCAACGCATTACTTTGATTTTCGTGCGAGCTTTTCAGCAAGGTTGAGGCCGATTCCGGGGCGCGACCAAGGGCATTCAGCAATGCAGATGGCGCAGCCATGGGTCTCGTTGAAAAATGAAATGCACTTGTCGAAATCCACATACCATTTTTCAGCACCACGCACGGTTTTCTTGTCCGGAGAAATCGCCTCTGGCGGACAGGCATCCTCACAAATTCTGCAGTTTGCGCAGAAGCCGTCGACACCAAACTCTCGTGGTGGGGTGGGCTTGAAAGGCGCGTCCGTTAACACGGCTGACAGGCGGAAGGAAGCGCCAAACTCCTTGTTGATCAAAGAGCCATGTTTTCCCAGTTCACCAAATCCGCAGGCCAAAGCGGGCGGAATGAGGGTCACCTTTCCGGTCATGGGCCCTGTCACGGCTTCCGCTGCCCAGCCATTTTCATGCAGCCATGCGGCAATGCGTTTTGAGGCAACCGCGGCGCGTTTGTATTGCTCGACAACTTCAAGGCCGGCCTGCGCCTCCGGCGCTTGCGAGATGTTGTCATAGTCGTGTTCAACACCCAGAACGATGATCCGAGATTGGCTGACACTGTTGCCTTCAAACACCCAGTCGTCGCACATTTCAGCCACGCCGATCATGTCGCACCACCCGTCCGCAACGAATTGGTTGAGGCTGGCTGTCCAATCGTCCGGGCTTTGCTGAAGCGCCGTATCACTCACATCCGGCATGGGAAATTCGAGCGCGCGAAGCCGTTCCTCGCGCGCGACCGTGAAGGCCGGCACCTGTGCAGAACGCTTGTAGAAGTAGTTCTGCAGATCGGCATGCTCGATCTCGTTCTGGCTGCTTGACCAATACACCATGCGGGGTCTTCTGAACGCAGCCTCGCCCAGGCCATTGATTTCATTGCCGCTTGTCTCGGGCAGGCAAGCGATCAGCTCCTCATGGGGCGTGAATGGCCGATAGGGATTTTTCTTTGGCAATGCATATCCCTTGAACGCGATCTGACTTGGTCGAAGCCTATCAAACAAATGATCGGCCTGCCAATTGTCGCACCGGAGCGGCGGTTTTGGGATGGGCAAATTTCTCCCAAGCATGGCTTTGCAAACCGATATTGAAACCCAGTCGCGGAGGTTCACTGACGCGAAATTGTCTTGAATCCAAGCATCACCGCAGCGCCGATCATGAAGCCGCCTCCGATCCTCTCAACCCATAGGCGTGCATTGCCTTTGAATCTTGCCACAATCCAGCTTGAGCCAAGACCGTAAGCAGACAAAAACAGCCCGTCCAAGATGATATAGGTTGCCGACATGACCAGAAACTGTGGCCAGAAGGCTGCATCAGCTGAAATGAACTGCGGAAAGAGTGCGGCAAAGAAAACCACGGCCTTGGGGTTGGCCGCAGAGGTGATGAAACCCTGGAGCCAAAGAGTGCGGAGCGAAGATTTTTCCTGACCGGTCCCGCGATCTTGATCATCCGCTTTGGCGTGTCGGATCATCCTGAGGCCCAGCCATAACAGATAGGCAACACCGGCCCATTTGATGATGGAAAGGGTTGTCGCGGACGCAGCAATGAGCGCAGCAAGCCCCAATCCTGCAGCCAGCATCTGAAGCGCGTTTGCGGTTAGGTCGCCTACTGCGGTTGCCAGAGAACGCCGAAAGCCGTGAACACCGCTGTTTGAAAGCATCAATAACTGACTTGGCCCCGGCGTGCTCATTAGGGCAAGAACCGTCAGCACATAGAGTGTCCATACCTCAACTGACATGCGTCTCTCACTTCCTTTCGGGAGATGATTTTGCCTCGAAACCGCAGACGCGAAATTTGGGTTTGGTGTGTTTCACCAGCCTGCAGCCGGGCACATTGCGCGTTTTCGATGCGGCCTGAATCATTTCAGGCTCGAAGGGTAAGTCTTCTCGACAGAAAATTGCAATATATTGGGTTCATTGCCGGTTTCGGGAAGTTCGCAATCAGCATGCGGTCTTGAAACCTCCCACCATTGCGCTCACTCTGGATGCAAACATCCAAGGAGGGGATCGCAGCGTGGCAACGGATGAACTCGTCGACAATATGCGCCAGTGGCGGCGCCATTTGCACCAGAATCCGGAGTTCGGTTTCGAAGAAACGGACACCGCACGCTTCGTTGTCGAGCGGCTGCGCGAGTTTGGCATTGAAGATATCGAAACCGGTGTCGGCGGCACCGGCGTTGTGGCGACACTCAGTCTTGGTGAGGGCGAGTATACCGTTGCCCTTCGCGCCGATATGGATTGCCTTCAGATCCACGAAACGACCAATCTTCCCTATTCATCCTCGAAGCCGGGTCTCATGCACGCCTGTGGCCATGACGGGCACACAACAATGCTGCTTGGGACTGCGGCTGTTCTGGCCAGAGAGGGCGGATTTAGCGGTAAAGTGAGGTTGATTTTCCAGCCTGCGGAAGAGTGGGGTCAGGGCATGAAAGCCATGATCCGCGACGGTCTTGGATCGAGACTTGGCTTTGATGAAATATACGGGCTGCACAACAAGCCGGGCTTGCCGGTCGGGTCGTTCGAAACAAGATCGGGCCCGTTCATGGGCGCCGAGGATGGGTTCAAAATAACGGTGCGCGGCAGCGGCGGACACGCGTCGCGTCCTCATGATTGCAAAGACGCTATCGTTTGCGCCTGTTCCCTTGTGAGCGAACTTCAGACAATCGTTTCAAGGCGGGTTGATCCCGATGCACTGGCGGTTGTTTCCGTCACGTCAATTGAAGGCGACAACATCAAGAACGCCATTGCCAGCGAGGCGCGCATCGAAGGCGATTGCCGCCACTTCGATGATGCGGTCAGTCAGCGGATTGAGGCCTCAATGCGTCGCATCGCCAAGGGCCTGGTAGATGCGCACCAGTGTTCCGTCGAGATTGACTATGAGCGGGTGTTTGTCCCTCTGGTGAACCATTACGAGGCCACGAATCACGGTCTGAGGGCGGCTCAGAGTGTGTTTGGCGTTGAAAACACCAACCCGGACGCGCCCAGAATGGGAGCGTCGGAGGATTTTGCACAAGCGCTGAGTATCGCCTCCGGTGCGTTCTGCAACATCGGAAACGGCGACAGCGCCCCCTTGCACAGCCCTGAATATGATTTCAACGACGAGGCGCTGGCGTCAGGTGTGGATTGGTTCGTTGAACTTGTGCGCAACCGGCTTCCAGCCGCCCAATAGATATCTGGGATGACGTTAATCAAAGATCGGTTCAGGCAAAGTTGGATATAGCCTAACCGGGAGTCTTGATCTCTTCATCGACCAGATCAGCCTGATTGGTCGTTGTTTCAACATTGTTGGCGTCGTTCGCGCTTGCGCCCAAAAACTCTCGGCACATGGTGCGGATCTGATCGGGAGAGGCCGCAGAAACATCAAGACGCGCCAAATCGGCTGCCGTCGCTCCGTACATTTCAAATCTGAAACCTGCCAACGAGTGTAGATTGGCCCGGCGCAGCGGGTTTTTTTCCAATGCGGCCAGGTCAGCAAACAAAGTCATGGCGCACTGTCGTGTGGATTCCGTCTGCAAATTGAGGCGCACAGTTTTGGCGATTTTGGACGCCTGCTGCTTCAGTGCTACTCCTTCAAAAACCGGTTGAAGGCTTGTCATAAGGTAGTCGTCCACCTGGCCGCGCAAGGCAATGTCTCCCGCCTCAGCACGCCAGGTCAGCAGATCAATATCGAGCGCGTTCCACTGATCCTGCGGGCAAATCTCGGTTCCGCGTTTGCGGGTCGCGATCACGACATGCTTGGCTTCAAGCGTTTTGATTGCTTCTCTTACCACCGTGCGGCTCACATCGAGCTCCTCGCAAAGGGTCATTTCATTGGGCAACACCGCGCCAGGCATCAGGCGATTCAGAAAAATCCGCTGAAAAAGCTCTTTGGCGACCCTGCTTTGAAGGTTCGTGTTGCGCTTGCGTGACGATGGCGCACGTGCAGGGCGCGGAATCGGGATCGGATCAGGACGTCGAAAAACCGTCATTGGCTCTGCCTCACTGCATATCTGGGTCGTTTCAGGATCACGTCACATCCACCCTAGCCAAAATTGATTAGATAATATCTAATATTGCAAGCAAATGTATAATGTCCAATCCTGACCTGCAACACAAAATGGAAATTCAAGCGCAATGCGCACGAGGGGTACGTGATGAAAACCATAGTCTGTTTTGGTGACTCCAACACCTGGGGATTAATGCCCTATGACCAGCTGACCGATGTCCCCCAGCGATTTCCGAAAGAGGAGCGATGGACAACCATAATGTCCCGTGCGCTGGGAGACGATGTGGACGTCATCGCGGAAGGACTCAGCGGAAGAACAACGGTTTTCGATGATCATATCGAGGGTGTTTTTCGCAATGGCAGCCGCGCGATCCTGAGCGCGATCGAGAGCCATTCACCAATCGACCTTCTTATTATCATGTTGGGAACAAACGACTTTAAGACTCAGTTTGCTCACACAGCGTTCATCTCGGCGCGGGGTGTTTTGACGTTGGTGCAGCAGGTGCAGGGTCATTATATCCATTCTGTTGCCACACCCGAAATCCTCATCGTCACGCCTGCAACGGCAAGCGAGGCGGCCGAAGTGGAGATGTGGGGCGACATCACACAGCGCTCGGTAAACCATGCGGAATATCTCTCCCAGGTGGCCGACAGAACGGGCTGCTTTCACTTCGATGCAAACGAAGTGGCGCAAGTTGGACCGGATGGCATTCATCTTTCGCGGGAAGCGCATGCGGGCCTGGGGCAGGCCATGGCAACACGGGTTCAGGACATCCTCGGCATGGCGAAATAACATCCTTTTCATCATACATCATACAAAAAAACTTGATTTCGGGATGCGATTTTGTAGCCAGGGAAGAGAACCAATGAAGTCACTGAAAAAAGTTTGCGCTGCCGCCACGGTCAGCCTTTCGCTAGCGTTTACCGCTGGCACATCCCATGCGGATGATCATGCGGACAAAGACACAATCATCTTTGTATCCGGTCCGGTTCCGATCCATTTTTCGGTGCGATCGAGAAGGGCTTTGGATTGGCTGTGAAGCAGTTGGGTGCCAAGGGAGAATATGTTGCTCCGGCCGGTTGGGACGACATTGTGCAAAACTATACCCGTTTCGTTGAGGCGGCCATTGCACTCAAGCCTGCGGCAATCGTGATCGGCAATTCTTTCCAGATTCATTGACGCCACAGATCAAGGATGCGCGTTCGAAGGGGATCGAGGTCGTCCTTTACAATTCAGGCAGAACCAGCTGGAAGGAACTTCGAGCCGCGGCGTTCATCGGCAAAGAGCCCTATCAGATGGGATTTGTCGCTGGTCAATCGGCGTCTGCAAACGGCTTGACCAACGGAATTTGCCTCAATCAGGTACCGGCCAATCCGGTGCTTCAGTTGCGTTGTGATGGCTATGTTGCGGCCCTGAAAGAGGCTGGTGGCACTGGCAATACGGTCATTTTGAAATCCGAAGATTCCAACAACAGCCAGAAAGTTCGTGCAACCGTGCGTAGCCTTCTGCTTTCAAATGCTGATGTGAACGGCATTCTGACATTGGGCGCAGGCCTGGGTGTCGACGCAGCTGAAGCCGTTGCCGATGCGGGCAAGTCGGACAGTGTCGGCGTTGGCACGATTGACCTCAGCACAAAGGCGCTGGAGATGATCCCTGAAGGGCGCATGTTGTTCGCAATTGATCAGCAGCCATTCCTGCAGGGTCATTATGGTCTGTTGCTGGCACAGCAGCATGTGGACTTTGGTCTTGCGCCGTCCAATGCGCTGAACTCCGGACCGCTGCTCATCGACGCGAAAAACGTTGAGAAAGTGCTTTCCGTCGGTAAAGAATTCCCCAGCGTTCGCGGCGCGAACTGATGCTGTGACCAGAACCAATCACGGTTCTGGTCTTTTTCCAACGTAAGACACAGCAAAGAATGCATCTGAGACTTCTTGCGCGCCAGACCTGGTTTGGCGCGTTTCTGGCAGCCATACTTGTTTTTTGTTTCTTCGCCGTTTTTGGTGGGGCAAACGGCTTTGTTTCACTCGGGGGCACGGCGGGATGGCTGAACACCGCGGCCGAACTTGGTATCATCGCTGTTCCGATCGGGCTTTTGATGATTGCTGGAGAGTTTGATCTTTCCACCGGTTCGGTCGTCGGTGCGGCTTCCATCATTGTGGCAATCAGCACCAGTTTTCTCGGAATGCCGGTGATCGTGGGTATCCTGATTGCGCTCGCCATGGGGGTCAGTGTCGGTCTGGTGAATGCGGCTCTGGTCCACAAAACAAGGGTGCCCTCCTTCATCGTAACGCTTGCCACAAACTTCGTCGTGGCGGGAACGGCGCTCGCCGTGTCTCGCATCATCTCAGGGTCGTCGACCCTTTCGATGCCGGACGCGGGATGGGCGGATGCCGTTTTTTCAGCCCGTTGGAACCAGATGTATATTTCCATCATCTGGTGGGCGATTGCCTCGGCGATTGCTGCCTGGGTCTTGCGTTCAACACCCTTCGGAAGCTGGATTTTCGCAGTGGGCGGCAACAATGACGCGGCTCAGCGTGCCGGTGTTCCGGTCTGGCGGGTCAAGCGTGTCCTTTATGTGTGGACGGGTGTCAGCGCTGCCTTTGTCGGCATCATGACAGCCATTCAGTTCAATCAGGGAAACGCCGTTGCCGGGCAGGGCTATGTTTTTCAAACCGCAATTGCCGCAGTTATCGGCGGTGTGTTGCTGACCGGCGGCTTTGGGTCTGTGATCGGAGTGGTTTTCGGCTGCATGATCTACGGAATGATCACCATTGGCCTGTTTTACACCGGCTGGCCAACAGACTGGTCGCAGGCCTTCATCGGCAGCCTTCTTGTTCTGGCGGTTCTTGCCAACAATGTCATTCGTGACCTTGCGCTGAAATCCGACACGGCTGAGTAGTCCCATGAACCAGCCACCCATGCCCTGTCTGTCGGGGACCGATTTACCGTGCTCCAGCAGGGGCGGGTCATTGACCAGTTCACGCGCGGGCAAAGAAGCCGGGAAGATATTCTGGATCTGATGTCAGGGCGCATTGCCAGCGACAATTGACCTTTCGTTGAAGGGTAGGCGGATCTTCAAGACCGCGCTGCGTTTCGAAAAGACGATCCCGCGTGCCTTCGCAAATTTACTCTGATTGTTCGCCACGGCGTGCGTTGCGCCAGGATGATGGCGTGTGGTCGAATTTGGCAAGGAAAGCCCGGCTGAATGCTTCTTTTGAGGCGTACCCAACGCTGCCGGCAATGGCTTCGATTGATTTGCTGGAGTGCAGCAGCGCTTCTGCCGCCTGGTCGAGGCGCCATCCCCGCAGATAGGCGCCCGGTCTCTGGCCCATCACCTGTTTGAAGCGATCCGCAAAACTCGACACTGACATGCCGGCAAATTCCGCCAGTTCGCGGTTTGAAAGATTGCGGGAAGGATTGGCGTGGATTGCTGCCACTGCTCGGGCGATGCGTTCGTCCCTTGCCGCGGCAATCCAGCCCGGCAGGCCATCCTCAGATTGAGCCCATCGCCGCAGAATGACGACCAGAAGCAGGTCCAGCAGGCGTGAAACCATCAGGCTGCCTCCAGGCCGCGTCGCCCCCAGTTCATGCAGCACTAATTCGCACATCACGTCGACCCATTCGATGGGGTACTCCTCCAGCCCATCAAGCACGATCACTTTCGGAAGGGACTCCAGAACGCGAGCGGCCAATTCACCGTCGACCATGAAGCGACCACAGAAACACTCGATGGATGGACGCGATCGCTCTCCCGGTTCTGGAGGAATCCTCTGTGTTTCGCGCGCGCTTTGCCTGGCGGTGCGGAAGACCGCTCTGTGGGCCGTGCCCTGCAGCATGAGGGCGATCTGCTTGTTTTTCAGGAGAACCGGTGGCGCGCCATCGAGCACGATCTCAAGCGCGCCCTGCTCGATGATGTAAACGCAGGGCTGACCCGCCGGAACCGTGTATTCCAGCGGCCCGTCCGGGGTGACGACCCAGGCCGTTTCACCGCGAACATGAACAATGTCCAGCACCTGCGAAAAGGCGTCAGTCGCAAACATCGGTGTTTCTGCTAACACTTCAGGTGTTACCGTCATTGGCGACCCCAACCCTGGCACATACCTCTATGGGCAACATTAACCCAAGCAAGAGGTAACTCAATATGGCCAATTATCTCAATATGATCCGTGCCGGTGTCGCCGCGGTGATGATGTCAATTTCGGGAGCGGCGATGGCTGCCAGCGCGTCCGTTGTCCTGGTTCATGGCGCATTTTCTGACGGCTCTGCATGGAACAAGGTCATCCCGATCCTTCAGGATGCCGGTGTTTCCGTCAGTGCAGCCCAATTGAACCTGGCATCGCTCAAGGATGACGCCGCCACGGTGAAACGCCTCGTGGAACTGCAGGATGGTCCTGTCGTTCTGGTTGGCCACTCCTATGGTGGCAATGTGATAACCGAAGCGGGCGCCCACGGCAAAGTGGAGCGTCTGGTCTATGTGGCAGGTTTTGCACTGGATGTCGGGCAGTCGCTTGCCGCGCTTTCAAAGGGTCGTCCCGCCGCGCCCTGGCAGGCGGAAGTCTATCGTGATTCCGATGGCTATCTGCGGCTGACACCAACAGGAATTTCCAAATTCTTCGCGACTGATCTGCCCGCCAAGGAAACGGCAGTGATGGCCGTGACGCAGGGACCGCTGAAATACGATACGAACCATGATGCGCCAACGGTCGCCGCCTGGTCGCAAAAACCTTCAAGCTACATTGTTGCGGAGAATGACCAGATCATTTCACCCAAGGTGCAGCTTTACTTCGCCAAAAAGATGAAGGCCGAAATCACGAAGTTGCCTTCCAGCCACGTGGCAATGCTCTCACAGCCCGAAGCAGTGGCTCAGGTCATCCTGAAGGCCGTCAAGGCTGCCTCTGAGGACTGATTTATGAAGCCTGAAGGTCTCCGGAATCCATCGGGGACCTTGAGCGCCAGTCGCAGCAATCCCCTTCAAAACCGAGCTCTTCCTATGCTTGCAGAAAACCGGCTTCCGAACCATCGCTCACTCACCTTGGCTGCGCGGTTCCTGTTCACCTCGCTCTTCCTCCTGTCGGGCGTGACGCATTTCACCAACATTCCCTACTATGTCTCACTCATGCCCGAAGCCGTTCCGTTTTCGGTGCCGTTGATTTTCATTTCAGGCATCGTGGAGCTACTGGGCGCAGCCATGATCTTGCTGAACTGGCGTGCGCGGCTGGGAGGTTGGCTGCTCATCGCCTTTCTCGTTCCGGTGACGTTGGTGGTGCATGGTTATGAACTGGCCACACAGACTGACCCGGTGCTGTGGGCGCTGCAGCAGGCGCATTTTCTGAAGGGCATTGCCCTTACCGGGGCCGCACTCCTGATAACGCAAATCGGTGTGACGCACCGACCCGCCACCTCCTGAACGCGCGCGATTGAGAAGGGACAGAGCCAATCTTCAAAAATCGTGACGCTACGGCAGGAATGGGTTCAATCAGACTGTCTGTCTCACATTGGTTGCGCCGCGAACGATACGGCAAACCTCACGCGCTCTTCCAGCGTGGCAGGTTTGGGATGCCGCGGGTAAAGAGCCAGGCCATGAGATGCGGCATACCCTTGCGTTTCAGGGCATCAAGACACTGTTTTTGAAACTCGACCGCCGTCGTATTGGCATGCACAAACGCGCCGTCCTGATAGCAAATTGAGCAATAGTGCAGGCTCAGGCTGCCATCGGCTTCCGTGCCGCCGCCGTTTGGATCCCGTTTCAGCGGCATGCCGCAGCTTTCGCATTTTCCTGACATGATTTTTCCCTTTCTGGTGTTTTGAACAACCGGCTTGCTTCGTTGATCAGATCATGTATAAACCATGGACCATTGTCAATTGTTTTAGTTTTGCTGATACATTTGATGATGCAGATTGGCGGTCCATTCCTGTCATTCCCGTGGTCCGTCGAGACTGAGCGAGGTGGCAAACTCCACAAGGGGCGCACCAAATTGAAGGGTTCAACATTAAAGGCGGCAATGAAGTCAGAATGGGTGAAGGTCGATCAAGCAGTGCCCATTCGTGCGAAATGATTGCGTTGGAAAACCTGAAGTGGGTCTTTGCACGTCGGTCAAAGCAGTCGAAAAACCGAAGCTGAGGGGAGGGTGAGAAATGCGCATTGGAGAACTGGCAAAGCGGGCTGACGTCAGCCGCGACACAATCCGGTTTTACGAACGTCACGGGTTGATTTCCTCCAGTCCCAGCGAAGTGACGTCCAATTCCTATCGCGATTATCCCGACAGCACGCTGGAAGTGCTCAGCATGATCCGCGAGGCGCAGAATGCCGGATTTTCCATCGCCGATCTGACCTTCTTCCTCTCCGAAATCGGCACGGGTTCGGGAGACCCGGATGCAGTCGAGGCCTTTCTCAACAATAAGATCGCCGAGGTCGAAGAATCCATTGCCCGGGCATCTTCGTTCCTGAGCCTCCTGAAGCAGACAAGAGACTCCCTCGATGCAGAAGAAGATGAGAGCAATCTCTGATCACACTCATTCGGTGTGCAAATTTACACAATTCTGTCAGAGCATTAACGCTTGATTCATCGATTGATGCAGCCGTTCCGGCATTTAGCATTCTGTTAAGCCCGCCCCCATAGCGTCACCCCACGCGATCAAAGGGGTAAAAAATATGGGTCGTCCGAACTTTGTTGGAGATGCGATTTCGCAAATGGCGAACGGCCTGCATGTGGGCCAGTTCGGAGACTACCGGTTAGCACCCGCATTCCAGCCGATCTTCAAAAAGAATCTCTTCGGCGAGTTTATCGTGCACGGCTATGAGGGCCTTCTGCGCGCATCATCAAACGGCAACATGATCCCGCCAAACATTTTGTTTGGTTCGGTGGCGGCTCAGGATCGCCTGTTTTTGGAATGCATGAGCCAGGCGCTGCACATCCGAAACTATTGCAACGCAACACCGGACAAACGTCAGCTCTTTCTGAATGTCAATTCTGCGGTTTATGCAGCGGAAGATGTGGTTGACCGGGAGATCGGCTATACGGTGCGCCGGCTTGCCGACCACGGCATTGCGCATTCCATGGCCGTGTTTGAGATCCTTGAAACCCAGGCTCACTCCAATGGCGTGCTTCAGCGCCTTTCCGGTTTTTCAAAGGACAGCGGCATTCGCCTGGCCATGGACGATTTTGGCACTCATGCCTCGGATCTGGAGCGCTATTCCATGCTGCGCCCGTCAATCGTGAAGATTGATCGCCAGTACTTTGCAACTGCATTCCAGCACCAGGCATCGGGAAAACTGCTCAAAAGCCTGATCCGACAGTTTCATGATGATGGCGCCGAGGTGCTGATTGAAGGCATCGAAACGGCAGATGAGTGGATGTTTGCAGTGCGCTCGGGTGCAGACATGCTGCAAGGCTATTACCTGTGCAAGCCGCTCTTATTGCCGCATAAATTCACAGACGGGCCAGACCATATCCGACCCTGCCTGCAGGCGGCGCCAGCGCCGCATCGCCCGGCATATGCGCGCGCGAATTAGAGTCTTGGAGAAAACTCGAGCGGCAATGATATCGGACTAGTGTTGCCACTGTCCGGTAAAAACTCAGCCAAACCGGCATATTCGATACGCTCAAACCGATCATTGAGTGCACGCAGTGCGCAGGCAATATCCGTTCGCGCAACCTGATGACCGATACAGTGATGCGCCCCTCCACCAAAGCCGAAATGCACCTTGCGTCGTTTTGTAATGTCGAAATGGGGATCGTCGCAGATAGCGGGATCCTGTGCAGACGCATGAACCAGCATGTGTAGCGTGGTACCCATGGGTATGGTTTCGCCCTGAAACTCGAAATCGCACACTGCCTCCCGTGTTGCCCAGGTGGTTGTTGGGCGGGAACGAATGATCTCTTCGACAGCTTGACTGGTGAAATCAGGATTTTCGAACAGCCACTCCCACTGGTCCAGATTGTCGATGAAGAGTGTCATGGCGAGGCCAAGTTGCGATCTTGTCGTATCGACCCCGCCAAAGATCGAAATCACCATCAAATCGACAAGCGCCTGCTCCGGGAATTGGGATTGCCCGTCGAACAGCTCAACCAGCCTGCTTGTGTAGGTGTTTGTGGGTGGCGCGGCACGTGCTGCTGCGATGAGTTCGCGCGATAGTTCCGTTAGCCGGTCACAGGCCGTATTGAACCGTGGCTGGTGGGTCCGGCAATCCACACCCATCGCCAGTCCAAGGTCGGAGGCGTCTTGAGCGATAGACTGCCAGTCAGCGACCGGCACCCCCATAAGCACGCAGATTGCCTTTCCCGCGAAAGGGATCGCAAACTCCTGCATAAATTCGCCTGAATTGTACCGGCTTAGATGGCCAACCTGTGCCTGGGCAATGTCCGTAAACGCAGGTTTCAGCGATGCGACAAACTCGGCTTCAAGCGCTTGGACTGCGAGTTGACGCAGCGCCTTGTGTTCTGCCCCTTCCAGTGAAATGACGCTGCGTTTCCAGAATTCAGCGAACGACCCGGTGAATCCGTTGGTATCTGGCCAGGCATGGCTTCCCTGTCGCAGTCTTTTGTCGCGCAGAAGAAGTCCCACTTCGCGATGGCGTAACACGGCAAGGCCAAAGGGCGTTCTGGCACACCAGTGGCGCGCTCGTGCGTTGGTGACTTCCACCGAGCGCGTCGAAAAGTCAGGATTGGAAAGATCAAGGAAGGGCAGCGACGCAGACATGTGCGCACGCTACCTCAAACCATCGGCAATACGAAATGCCGCTTTGCTCGAAGTGCCAGCCTGCGAACTCGGCGGTCTACTCCGCCCCAACCGTTTTCAGGTAGGCAATCACGTCGCGGCGCTGCGCTTCTTTCTTCAGCTTGAAGGCCATTTTGGATTTGGCTTTTTTGTCTTCAAGATAGGCGCGCAGATATTTCCTTGGGTCCTTGAGGTAGGCAAAGATTTCCTCTTCCGTCCACACCAGACCCTTCTCGCCCGCAGCCTTGATGCTCTTGCCGTACTTGTAATCCGGATAGCTGGCAGCGGCGCGCCCGACGATGCCATTGAGCACTGGTCCGACAGCATTTTTCGCCTCAGGGCCAATCTTGTGGCAGGCCGAGCAACGCTTGAAGAGTTTCTCGCCTTTTTCTGCATCGCCGTCTTCTGCAAGTGCCGGCGAGCCGGAAATCATCAGCGCGGCAATCGCCAGAGCCTGTGTGGTAAATCGTGCCATGGTGAGTGCGGTCCCCTTGGTGCCTGTTGGTTTATAACCAAGCTAAGCGTCATGACCGGTCAGGCAAGTAAATTTGGCTTGAGAGCAACACACGCACGGGTCACACAAATGTTCCCGCCCTCAATCCACCTAGTTGATGTGGCGCTTTCGGTACTCGTTGATGTAGCCAGCCGAGATTTCAGCAATCCGGGCGGGGGCAATAATCGGCGGAAACAGCGTTTTGAAAGAGCCGTCAGGCGCAAGCAGAAAGATGAATGAACCGTGGGCATAAACCGGCCCCTCATGTTCATGATTGAAAATCAATTTCTTTTCCATCTGAAAGGCTTTGTAAGCGACGTCGAGATCTTCATCAGAACCCGTCAGGCCGATCAGCTTCGGGTGAATTTTAGCTGTCGCCTCCTTCAGCGCCACAATGGTGTCACGCTGCGGATCAACGGTGATCAGAAGCGGCGTTACCGGCATGTTCATGTCGTCGAGCAGATCCACTGCTTCGGCCATGTTCGGCAGTGCCATGGAGCAGATCGCCTTGCATTTTGCATATCCAAAAAACAAAAGCTGGTGCTGGCCGTTCGGATTTTTCGACGTGCGGGGCGAGCCATTGTGATCCACAAGGGCGAAATCTCCGCCCTTGATGTCAGGAAAGCCTTCCGTGTTGGTCGGGTCCACCTCGAAATGGGATGTTTCGGGCGCTGGTTTGAACAGCGACGTCAGATCATCTTCAAACACGGTCGCCACAGCGCCAGCGGAAACACCAAGCGCCAACGCCAGTCCAAAGGCGATCTTGGGCATTGCGCCCGAACCAAAGGCCATTTTGCCGATCACTCGTTTTCTTCGATGTATTTTTGATCGACTTCTTTGCCCAGACCAAAATGGCCTGTGGCTGCAATCTGCTTTTTGACGCGCGGGTCGCGGCGGAACCATGGACCCTTGCCTTTGGCGTCCGGGTTTTTCGCTTTCCAGCGCTTGGTCCAAAGGCTGGCCTTGTTCCATTTTTCAGCGCCCGACTCACGGATGAACTGAACCATGTAAAACTTGGTTTTCACCACCTCGTCTTCGCCAATCAGCACACCGTCAACATCCACCTGTTTGTTGCAATAGGGCAGCAGGTCTTCCGCGGCACCATTGAATGAGGCTTGTCGGTTCTTCAAAACGGCAATCAGTTTGTTGTCGCCGGAACGCACGATGCCGAGATTTCGGTGGCCATTGCCGCAGTTGTCCGCGCAATCGCCGGAAAGCTCGCACAATATGTCGACAACCTTGCCTGAGAATGTGGCTTTTTCCTCGCCGGCAAGACCCCATTCCTTGGCTTTGCTGCCTTTGGAAAAATCGGCTGCCGAAGCGGCAGACACAGCCAGGGTGCTCACGAAACTAGCGGCCAGAAATGATTTGAAGATGCTATTCATGATCGTTCTCCTCACTTCTTTTTCTTTGGCTTTTTGGGCGCGGAAAATGGGGGAACCGCGCCATAATCCTCGTGGTTGAGATTGGTGATGCCATCATTGGCAATCACATCATCCACGATCAGATAGTTCATGCCGTCGCGCAAAAAGTGCCTGCCTTTTGCGGTGATCACATCGCTCTGCACTTCCATGATGGCATCAGTCGGCGCCAGCGCATCGTCGCTCTTGTATTTCAGCACCATGTAGACCTTGCCGTCTTCAGCAAGAACACCAACAGGAATGCCGCCGGCAGCACACCATAGAGCGCAGGTGTGGTGGGCGGATCCAACCACAGCATCGGTGTCACCCATCACGCCGGAGAAATAGCACCAGGTGTCGATGATCTCGCCTTTGATTTCGATGGTCTTTCCGGTGTTTGCGGCAAGTGCCACGGGTGTGGCTGATGTCAAAGCACCAAGCGACAAAGCGGCCAGCGCCAGCGTTGCCGATTTGAACGATCTGTTTTTCATGGATGTTTGCCCGTCCTCTATCTGAATCCCTCGCAAGGCTTGGTTCAGCTTAGACGAATTCGACATGGGAGACAGTCAAGTGGTTTCAAATTTGATTGAATGATCTGGTAGCGTTCTAAAGCAGCGGTTGAGAGTCGCGCGAATACGCCGACTGATGACTTACTCCGTCATCCCGGGTTTAGCCCGGGATCCAAGTGCGCTTGTTTCGCGGGCAATCTGCGTTGTCTTGCGCAATCGGTTGGAAAGTCAGTTGTTCCCGCTTCATTGGGCGACCTCTGACATCTCATCCAAGGCAACCTCACTTGGAACCTGACCTTCGTCAGGATGACGATGGATGGGACCTGTGTCTGAAACCCGCGCCATCAGGACGTAGAGTCATCACATGCGGATAGATTGCCGCCAGGCTCTCCGTTTCCCTCCCCTTTTTCAAAGGGGAGGGTGGCGCGGCGAAGCCGTGTCGGGTGGGGATTGTGGCTTTTTCCCCCACCCGTCGTCTTGCGACGACACAGGGCTCGCGTCACGCGCCGCTCCCCGTCCTTCGGACCCCACCGCTGGGGGAGGGAATCAACAGCGCCTGAATTCCAAGAACAAAGATTATATGAGATTGCCCTGCATCAGGACGGGAGCAATTGCGCTCTACCCAACCAGCGCAATCGCGGGCTTTGAGTGTGATGGTGCGTCTTGACGGTCAGCATATCCATCGCGGGTTTGCGGGGTTTTGATGCCAAGAACGCTACCGCCAATCTGCGTGCGCAGAATTTGTGCGGTGCCGCCGCCAATGGTGAACATGCGAACATCGCGATACATGCGCTCCAGCGGTTCCTGGGCACCATAGCCGCGCGCACCGAACATCTGCAGTGCGTCGTTGACCACCTTGATGGCCGTCTCCGCGGCAAAGAGCTTCGCGCGCGCCGCCGCCGTCATATCGGGAAAGCCAAACTCGGACTCTGCTCCAGACCGGGCAGAGTCGTTGAGCATCAGCCGCGCAGCGTGGACGCCCGTGTCCATATCGGCAAGCATCCATTGCAGACCCTGAAACTCCGCCAAGGGCCTTCCGAATTGCTCGCGCTCAAGAAGGTAGTCCCGTGCGCGCTCCAAAGCGCCGACCGCCACGCCAAGCGCGACCGTTCCCGCGCCCACGCGCTGGCTGTTGTAGGCGGTCATGAGTTCGGCAAAGCCGCGCCGGAACCCGCCGGGCGGCACGAGCACCATCTCGTCAGCGACTTCGAGATTGTCGAACGCCAGTTCGGCCTCTGGCATGCCACAAAGGCCCATCGTGTGCTCGCGGCGCACAATCGAAAAGCCTTTGGGGTCATCACCATTTTCCGGGTCGCGATGCACAAGAAAGCCACCAATGCCGAGATCGCGTCCAGCCTCATCAACAACCCGCGCAAAGATCAGATAGAGTTTTGATACGCCACCACCTGTGATCCAGTGCTTGCGGCCATTGAGTACATATCGACCACCGGACTTCCGCGCCGTCGTGCTCATTTCGGTGGCCGCGCTGCCGGCATCCGGTTCGGTGATGCAGATTGCAGGCTTGTCTCCGGCAAGCACAATCGGCGCACAGAAGCGTTTTTGTGCTTCCGTGCCATAGGCCATCACGGCGCTGATGCCACCCATATTGGCTTCCACCACAATGCGGGCTGTGAGTGTGCAGGCCTTCGCGATCTCTTCAATCACCGGAACGATTTCGGCAAAAGTCGCACCAGCCCCGCCATAGGCTTTGGGGATTGTCATGCCCATCAGCCCAGCATCGGCGAGCTCTTTCACATTGGGCCAGCAATAGGTGCGGGTGCGGTCCCAATGGGCTGCCCGCTCGGCAAATCCCGGCGTAAGGCGCCGTGCCGCGTCTAGAAAATGGTTGCCATTCCGGCTCATTTCAGTTCCCCCAAAGTCGAACAGGCAGCGCTTGGCTCACACAGCATTCGCCTGATCACGCGTTCGTGAAGAGGGTAGGGGTTCTTATCTTCAAATCAACAAAATAAAAATGAATATCAAATTCAAAGAAATTTAATATATGCAAACCCGGTCACTCCAAACTTTGCATCGCGTCAGCCAGCTTGGCTCGTTTCAGGCGGCGGCGGACGCGCTCAACATGACACTTCCTGCCGTTTCCATGCAGATCAAAGCTCTGGAAGAACGGCTGGGCGTGGTCCTCTTTGACCGCGCCTTTCGCCCGCCAAAACTCACACCGGTTGGTCTCCAGATCGCGAGCAAAGCGGAAGCGTTGCTGCACGCGGAAGAAGAACTGCTTTCTGTAGCCCATGGCGGTGATCAATTGAGCGGGCACTTCCAGTTTGGTTTTGTTTCCACGGCCAGTGTCCGGCTGTTACCGACATTTTTGCTCAACGCGCACACCTCGGTACCCAAGGCGCGGTTTGATGTGGAGACTGGACTGTCTGAAGTGTTGGAACAGCGCGTTCTAAAGGGGGAACTGGATGCAGCCGTGGTCACGGCTCAGCGCAAGGCGGACGAAGCGCTCGACTATCTCACCCTGCGCAGCGAACCGTTGGTCTTGGTGGTGCCCACCGAACTGCGCGATCAGCGCGCAAGCGATCTCGCAACCCACCTTCCGTTTCTGCAGTTCCGGCCCACCACGGGTGTGGGCAAACTGATTGCAGGTGCCATGAAAAATCTACGCAAGCGCACATCTCCACCGGAAATCGTCTTGGATGCGATTGAACCGATTCTGGAATGTGTGAAGCTCGGTGTTGGCTTCAGCCTGCTGCCCAAGCCGGATGCGGAACGCTATGCAGATGAACACGTGGCGCTGATTGAGGACAAGGATTTGCGACTGACCCGCGACCTGTCCCTCGCCACGTTGAAGGGCAGCGCGGCCAACCGGCTGAAAGACGCGATTTCCGATCTGTTCGAGGCGGATACTTAGTCGTCGTTCTGCACTTGCTTAAGATCCTTCAGATTTTAGAGCAGAAAGGGCACAGTCCAATCCACCTCATGGTGAGCTTGT
>JBCCGR010000040.1:0-42667 GCA_039029195.1 Pseudomonadota bacterium | reverse complement strand
GCAACCACCAAACAGGCTCAGATCGTCATCAACACATGGCTGAAACAGGACAATCACATCAGGCCACACCGTTCACTGAACATGCGCCCGACCGGATCGGAAACAATCTCAAAAAATGGCCCGACATAAGGCGGCTGGACAAGAAAGGCCAGGCTGATCAGTTGCAGTATGCGCCGCTTGGATGTTTTGCGTGCTGCTGCGATTTCATCTACATCAAAAATCAGCCGGTGGCAGCCTGGTGCTTGTGGCGCGATCTGAGTGAACTGGATCCGAACCAATTTCAACGCAGACTCGATTACAGAAATTGTTTGCACCTTCTACTTCGCAGCTTTTTTGGGATACCAATAACGCAGGTCTGGCTGCCCTTTGGTGACCTGAACAAAATTGTTGGCAAAAACGCGATATTCGTGACTCCAGTCGCCGTTCGGCCATTGGACGCGGATCTTGGCTCGCTCGGCCACCCCCAATCCAAAATGAATAAATCCCAGCTGACCGGACGCATGGCCGCCTCCAACCTGCACCATTTTTGATTGGGTTACGTTGCCGGTTCTAATCGTCACCTTGGCACCAATCGCATCCACGTTGGTATTGCCATTTTTCAACTCAATCGCCAGCCAATTGCCCGTTGGGCGGTGACCCCAATCTGTTTTGGCGCCTTGATTGCGAAACAAGCTGACATTGCTTTTGCGGTTGACGACAACCAGATCAAGCATGCCATCAGCATTCAGATCAACCACTGCGGCACCGCGCCCGCGCGTGGGTAACGCAACTCCAGCCTCGGCGCCTTTCTCGACAAACTTCTTCTTGCCGTCTCCAAGCAGCATGTTGTCGGGATCAAATGCGGCGAAGTCCGGCATAGCCTCGACATTGCCTTTGGCAATGAACAAGTCGAGATGGGTGTCGTTGTTTAAGTCGGCAAACTGCGTATGCCAGCCGGTAGAAGGTTTGAGATCGGTGCCCGTATAGGGTCGGTGCGCCGTCATCTTTTTTTCGAATGCCGCATCGCGATAAGTTGGGCGATCGCTGTCGGCTACCGGGTCCAGCATTTGCAGCATTGTGTCGCCCATGGAGGAGAGTGCGTATTCGGGCAGCCCGTCCTGATCGAGATCGGCTTCGGCAATTCCCATCCCCCAAATGCGCAATGGTTTCCAGCCCTGGTTTTTTGAATAAAGGCGCGGCGGTCGCCCGGGCTGAACGCGCCAGAGTTGTTCCTGCCCACCCCGATAATATTGCCTGTCATTGGTAACGCGCAACGCTGGCTCACCGGACTTGTTCCAGTCGGTGAAAAGGATGGAAAGGGAACAGTGACCGGGTTCCAGCATCACGGATTCGCCATAGTTCGCAACGCCTTCCCTGGGGCGGGCGAGAACATTCGCCTCGCAGGTGCCCCACGGACTTCCGGGCGCTGAACGGTCGACATAGTTGCCGAACGCCAGAGTCGGGTGGGCCTTGTCTTTCTCCCAGGTTGCGGCAAATCCCGTGGTCCAAGCTCTGCCACCATCAAAGGCCATCACTTTGTTGGCCTTCTTGAAGCTGCAATCCGGCCCGCCCCTTAGAATGAGGTTTTCGCCCAGGCGCAGAACAACAAGATCCGGATAGGCGTCATTGTCGATGTTTACGGGATAGGCGCCGAGCACCTTGACGCTGTCTTTCTCGCTCAACCCAGTTTTCTGCTTCGCAAATTTGAGCGGACCACCCGTTTGCGATTGATTGATAAACAATTGTGCGGGTTCCGTGCCACCCGCAAGAAACAGGTCTGGCATTCGGTCGCCATTGCAGTCGAAGCTTGCCACGCCGCCGCCTACAAAAAATTCCCATGGCCCTTCGTAAGTATGAACCACACCGGCCGCTTTGGCTTCCTCGTTCATTTGAGGCACGTCATAAGGAAAAGGTTCCGCGAAAGCGTTGCTGGCAACCAGGAGCGCCGGCAGGCTCGCCAATATGGTGAGGTATTTCATCACTCAATCACCAACGTCTTTAAATATGCGATCAACGCAGATCGGTTTTCTTCCGACGCGTTGGAATAGGCATCCCGCGCTTTTCGGCCGGCACCTCCATGGGCAAGGATGATACCGTCAAGCGTCGTGAAGTCGTTGCGGTGTCCATAAGGCGCGGTCGAGCCGATGCCCCAGAGCTCCGACGTCATAAAGATGTCTCGGCCAACAAAGCGCTGGGACAGCAGTTCATTGCCCAATTCGGCAACCGAGCGGTCCGTCATTTTGTGGCGTTTGAGGTCACCGAACAACGGCACCATCACCTCGCCTTGTTTGTTGCGGGGCAGTTTTTTTACCCAATCAAGAAGCGCAAGATTGTATTCGGCGGGACTTTTCACCTGTCCAGAATTCAAAGTACCGGAAACATCGAACGGTCCGGGATCGGAGAATTTCAGCGATCTGAGAGGCAGGGACGGTCGGTGGCAGGTGCTACATCCCAGATTCGCAAAAACTGCTTTCCCTCTTGCGGCAGCCTGTTTCCATTCGGCATGCGAGGGTTGATTGACAACCGGTGCTTTGAGCGTTGCCTGCCAGGCCACCAGTGCGGAGATGTCAGCGGCCGAGAGCTCGTCCGTTTTTTTGTCGCCGTCAAAATCCGCGTATCCGGTCCAACGTGCGCCAAATCGTTCGGTTGCTTGCATGCCGTGATGGTGATTCATGGCGTTGACAGTGAACTGTCGCAACGAAGTCATCACACCCTTTTGGCTGAATGGTCTAACGACAAGGTCGGCGTCGACACCGTCTACGTGCTCCAGATCAACCAATCCGTCCGGCATGGCTGTTATGAACCCAAATGAGACGCCTTTCGTTTCGAGAGGAACTTTTACAGGCTCGCCCCGCTTCGCAGCATCCGCCAAAGCTTTTTCACGTGCCGCAGCCAGATCGTCGCTCATCTCCCGAGCCAGCAACTCAATCAGCCCTGCGCCAAACAGATGATTGGTTCCACGTTCATTTGAGAACTGCGGATCGCTGGTATCAAAATTCGCGTTGGTGAAGCCTTCTGAAACAAACACGTTGGTGACGAAGTCTCCGGCTCCGCCCACCACAGGGTCGTTGTGACAGGAGGAACACGCGGCGGCATCAGGACCGGGCATGCGCGAGAAAGCCTGCTCGGGTTTGTTGCGCGCTTTCGTTGGAATAATCGCTTGCGTCGCACCCGGACGCCCTGCTCCGTCAGGCTTGGTGAATTTGGTTGAAAACAACGTCTCACCGATCTTCACCAACGCATCAATCTGCGACTTGGAGAGAACACCCGAAGGCATCCTTTCAACTGCACCAATGGCTGAGCTTTTTTCGGCCCAAACCGCCTCACCCGCCATAGCACACAATGGTCCAAGCATGGTGACCAATGCACCCAATACTGAACTCAAAACGAGTTTCATTCTGCGGCCTCAGTTTGAATACGCCTGCTGGACAGTTCCTCATCATGCGCCAGCAATGCACTGATTGCACAGCCTTCCTGGACCAGCGGATTTTCATGCGGATAGCAATCAATTTTGATGCGTTTCTCATCAAAATCACCCGGAGCTGTCCCAAGTCGCTCCCTGATTGAGGCTTCCATCTGCTCAAAGAAGATTGCGCCCTGGCCAACCAAAACAATCGGGAAGGGATCCACCAGCGCAAAAAGGTTGGCCAGTCCCGTACCTATGGCCGCCCCCGCTTCGTTGACTGCTGCCAATGCGTTTTCATCTCCAGCTTGAACCAGCTCCATTGTGCTTTTGAGATTGGGTGATTCCAGCAAGTCAGGCGGTGGAGTATCTTCTGGTTGTCCCTTTGCCCTGCGGCTGATTCCGTAGTCTCCCGCATAGGCCTCGATGCATCCTCTGTTGCCACAACGGCAAAGCGCCCCTCCAGGAATGTAGGTCATGTGACCAAACTCAACGCCGGAGGATCGCGTTCCGTTAATGATGCCTTCGCGAAGATAGAGGCCCATGCCAACACCATGAGCCAACAGCACGACACCAAAGTTCCGCCCGTACTTTTCCGGTTCACGCAAGTTCAACGCCTGGGCGATCATATCGCAATCGTTCGCCACCCGGGCGGGCACGCCAAAATGATCCTCCAGCCATTGGCAAAGACGGATGTCACGTTGCCTACAAATTGGAGTCCACAGAACCATTGAGCCTTCAACATCAGTCACGCCCTGAAACCCGACCGCAATGCGGCGCAGTTTCGATGCGCTGCGGCTTGCCAGGCGCAATGCTTTCTCAATGCAGTGGATCAGTGCTTGTCTTATCTCGTTTGATGTTATTTTCCGGGACGCAAATTCAGTAGAAAATTCACTGATCGTTGCACCCGAATAATCGACCATCACGGCCGACAAACGGTTGAGTTGAAAATAGACTGCGCAGACGATGGCTGCGTCAGGATTGACCATGAGCGAAACCTTTGGTCGCCCGCGGCCTGACGAAGGCACGCTTTTCGATTCTGGTGGCAGGAGTATGCCTTCAGCCAGAAAATCCGACGTGATGGCAGACACAGTCGCGGCGCTCAATCCGGTCGAATTTCCAATATCCGTGCGGGACGCAACACCGTTCCGGCGAATGACGGCAAGCACTCGTCTGCGGTTCTGACTGCGTACGTCGTCGGACCTGAGCGCAGCTAACATAGGAGCGATCCTGGCGACGCCATCCACATCGATGCGGAAATTTCTTCTTTATTTTCAGTGCCTTGAAGTTTCATAACTTAAATCTTGACACAAAGGCAACTCCAAGTCACTATTTATTTTGAGCCTCGAAATAAATAGGCTCAACACCCCGGTCGCTCCGGGAGGCGGGTTTTACCCGCAAAAATGTGTGTCAATTGGTGTACGCACCGGGAGGAAAATCTTAATGAAAAAACTAGTCGTAGCCCTCATGGGCGCAGCTATGCTGTCTGCTTCAATCGCGGGGTCAGCATTCGCCGAAGGAAAAACAATCGGCGTATCATGGAAAGTGTTTCAGGAAGAGCGCTGGAAGCGCGATGAAGCCGTCATCAAGAAAATCGTTGAGGCTAATGGCGACAAATACATTTCTGCAGACGCGCAGGGTTCCGCTGCCAAGCAGCTAACCGACGTTGAATCGTTGATCGCACAGGGCGCCGACGTTCTGATGATCGTGCCTTTCGATTCCGAGGCCATTCTACCTGCCGTCGAAAAGGCATCTGCCGAAGGCATTCCGATGATCGCCTACGACGTGCAGATCGAACATCCCGACAGCCTCTACATCACGTTCGACAATGTCGGCGTTGGCCGTCTGATTGCCACGGAAGTGTTGAAAGTCAAACCCGAAGGCAATTTCGCCATCATCAAGGGCGACCCAGGCGATCCGAACGCAACGTTCCTGCTCAATGGCATGATGGAAGTGCTCAAGCCATCGCTGGATTCCGGCAAAGTAAAAATCGTTGGTGAAGCATTTTCCGATGGCTGGAAGCCAGAAAATGCTCAAAAGAACATGGAACAGATCCTGACGGCAAACAACAACAACGTCGATGCTGTTCTGTCGGAAAATGACGGCATGGCCGGCGGCGTCGTTGCTGCTCTTGAAGCCCAAGGCATGGCCGGTATTCCGGTCGGGGGCCAGGACGGCGATCTTGCAGCGATCAACCGCGTAGCGCTGGGCAAGCAGACAACGACCATCTGGAAAGACTCCCGTGCGCTGGGCAAAGTTGCTGCTGAAGCAGCCTTGATGCTGGCTAACGGAAAGAAAATGACAGAAGTACCAAACGTTGCGCCATTTTCTGACGGTAAGCGCGGTGTGACGGTCAACTCCATTCTTCTGGAGCCACTGCCGATCACCAAAGACAACATCAATGTTGTTATCGAAGCCGGTTGGATCGACAAAGCCACCGCCTGTAAGGGCGACACAAGTAGCGTTGCTGCTTGTAAATAAGCGTATCGACGGTCAATGTTAAACTGGGCCACGCGGCATTTGCGGCGTGGCCTTTTCTAAAGGCAGATTTGATTGGCAATCCGAACCATCTATTCGGTTTTCCTATCAAATTGTTCCGGGAGGGGGTTATGGCTGACAACGAAGCAGATGCAACTTCGGTCGCATCTACCGATGTGTCTGACAACGCATTTATCAGGTTCCTGAGAGCGACAGAGATCGACTCCCGCATGCTCGGCATGATTGGTGCACTGGTGATGATCTGGATCGGCTTTCACCTTTACGGCATTATTGCCAATGATTTCGGTGCCTTTCTGACACCGCGAAATCTCTGGAACCTTTCCGTTCAGACATCCTCCATCGCTGTCATGGCGACGGGCATGATGCTGATCATCGTGACACGCCACATCGATCTTTCGGTCGGGTCGATGCTTGGTCTGGTCGCGATGATTATGGGTGTGACTCAGGTTTGGATCCTGCCTGAGTATCTGGGTCTTGATCACCCGCTCACCTGGCTCATCACAGTGGCCGTGGGCATCTTTTTCGGTGCACTCATTGGGGCATTTCAGGGTTTTCTGATTGCCTATCTCACCATTCCCGCCTTTATCGTGACGTTGGGCGGTCTTTTGATTTGGCGCGGTTCGGCCTATCTCGTTGCACGCGGGGAAACGATTGCACCGGTTGATACGACCTTTGCCTTAATTGGCGGAGGTCCTTACGGAACGATCGGGGCAACCGGCACGTGGATTGTCGGAATTCTCGCATGTATTGGGATTGTTACTGTTCTCATATCGGGCCGCCGGTCTCGCATCCGCTTCAATTTTCCTTTGCGTCCGATGTGGGCCGAGTATTTGATTGGTGGCGTGGGTTGCCTTGTTGTTCTGGCTGCGGTTCTGGTGATGAACGCCTATCCGTGGCCCAAGGGCATTGTTCGTCGCGCGGCTGAAGCCCAGGGCGTCACGCCGGAAGAAATCGGGTTCGTTTCGCATGGGCTTGCCATACCGGTTTTGATCGCCCTCGCCGTCGGCATCTTCATGACATTCCTGACAACCCGAACACGGTTTGGCCGTTACGTTTTCGCGATTGGCGGCAATCCGGAAGCGGCTGAACTGGCGGGTATCAACACCAAAAAAATGACGCTGATGATCTTCTCTCTGATGGGAGCGCTCGTTGGCATATCCGCTGTCATAGCCAGCGCCCGCCTGAAGTCGGCAACCATCGCACTGGGTCAGTTTGACGAGCTGTACGTTATCGCGGCTGCGGTGATCGGTGGCACTTCGTTTGCTGGCGGCATAGGAACCATCTACGGCGCGATCCTTGGTGCGTTGGTGATGCAGTCGCTACAATCCGGCATGGTTCTGGTCGGCTTTGATTCCGCTATTCAGCAGATGGTTGTTGGTGGTGTTCTGGTGGTCGCGGTTTACCTCGACACACTCTACCGAAGAAACTCTGACTAGGAGCGGAACTATGGAAAAAGCAGTTGCAAATTCTGCCCCAGAGACGGCCGCTTCAGAAAATATCAAGCGCCCGTCGCCTGATCCAAATGAAGGCAAAACTCCACTGGTGGAATTGAAAGATATTTCCATTGCCTTTGGTGGCATTCATGCCGTGGAAAAAGCGTCCTGCGATCTTTATCCAGGGGAGGTTGTCGCCCTGCTAGGACACAATGGCGCCGGCAAATCGACCCTCATCAAGATACTCTCTGGCGCCTACACCCGCGACAGCGGCACTATCTATGTGGACGGCAAGGAAGCGACAATCACCAATCCCCGCCAGGCCAAGGAATACGGGATCGAAACGATCTACCAGACATTGGCTTTGGCAGACAATGTGGATGCCGCCGCTAATCTCTACCTTGGTCGAGAACTGTTGACCCGGTGGGGAACACTCGACGACTCCGCCATGGAAGCGGAGACCCGCAAAGTGATGAACCGACTGAATCCGAACTTTAAGAGGTTCAAGGATCCGGTGAAGCAGCTTTCGGGCGGTCAGCGCCAGTCCGTTGCAATTGCTCGCGCCATCCACTTCAATGCGCGCATTCTAATCATGGACGAGCCTACCGCCGCACTGGGTCCGCAGGAAACCAGGCAGGTTGCTGACTTGACACATCAGCTCAAGGAAGAAGGCATCGGCATCTTTTTGATCAGTCACGATATCGAAGACGTCTTCGATCTGGCAGACAGGTGCGTCGTGATGAAAAACGGTGCAATTGTCGGGTCGGCGCGGACAAAAGATGTCACCAAGGACGAAGTTCTCGGCATGATTATCCTCGGCAAGTGCCCACCCGGTGCTATTCCCGGCCCCGGCGCACTGTCGGAAGGGGTGGCCTGAAGACGGGAAGGCAGCACGGCATGTATCTCGGTCTCGATCTTGGAACCTCCGGCATCAAAGCATTGCTGATTGATGCCGACCAAACAATTGTTGCCTCAGCCGACGCTCAGCTAGCGGTGTTACGGCCCCATTCGGGATGGTCCGAACAAACCCCGAGCGACTGGATTGCAGCAACCGAGCAGACACTGGATGCTCTTATGCAGAGTCATAAGCAGGAACTAGCTGCCGTTCGCGGTATTGGCCTTTCCGGCCAGATGCATGGGGCGACCCTTCTTGACGAGGGTGATAAAGTTCTGCGGCCCTGCATTTTATGGAACGACACTCGCAGTCATGAAGAGGCTGCGACAATGGATGCAAACCCAGCGTTCCGCAAAATTTCCGGCAACATCGTCTTTCCCGGCTTCACTGCACCAAAAGTAGCCTGGGTTAGAAACAACGAACCGGAGATTTTCGCGAAAGTGGCGAAAGTGCTTTTGCCGAAAGACTATCTGCGTCTTTGGCTCACAGGCGAACATGTGTCCGAAATGTCAGACGCTGCCGGAACGAGCTGGCTCGACGTTGAAAAGCGCGCCTGGTCGGCAGAGTTGCTGTCAGAGACCGGACTTTCACAAGACCACATGCCCGGTTTGGTCGAAGGTTCAGAACCATCCGGTCAGTTGCGTAGCGCACTGGCATCGCGCTGGGGCATGTCGAAAGTCGAGGTCGCAGGCGGCGCAGGTGACAATGCGGCGTCGGCCATCGGGCTTGGCACCATCGCCGCAGGATCGGCCTTCGTATCGCTTGGCACCTCCGGCGTGTTGTTCGTAGCCAATGCTTCCTACCTGCCCAAACCCGAGAGTGCGGTGCACACTTTCTGTCATGCTGTGCCTGAAACCTGGCATCAGATGGGAGTGTTTTTGTCTGCGGCGGACTCGCTCAACTGGTGGGCAGGAATTTGCGGAGAAAGGCCTGAAACACTGACCGAAGAGCTTGGTCGTTCAGTTGAAAAACCTTCAGAATTGACCTTCTTGCCTTATCTTTCAGGCGAACGAACACCTCACAATGACGCCAGAATCAGAGGGTCCTTTTCCGGCATCGACCACACCCACGACCGCAAGGCCATGACCCGGGCGGTGCTCGAAGGCGTTGCCTTTGCCCTGCGCGACTCTCTTGAAGCCCTCGAGAGCACAGGCACCTCGTTGGAGCGGGTGATGGCGGTCGGTGGTGGAACACGGTCGGCTTACTGGCTGCAGGTCGTCGCCAATGCCCTGAATTTACCGCTCGATTTGCCAGAAGACGGTGATTTCGGCGCAGCCTTTGGTGCAGCTCGTCTCGGCCAGTTGGCGGCTGAAGGCGGCGACCCGGTGGAAATCTGCACCACGCCAAAAATCAGACAATCCTTTCAACCCGATCGAGGCATGCGCGATGCCTACGAAACCGCATACCAGCGATTCCGTTCTCTCTATCCCGCCCTCTCAGGAGTACAGCAATGACCACCGGATATTTCGGCGACATCACAAAAATCCCGTTCGAGGGACCGGATAGCACCAACCCGCTTGCCTTCCGTTTCTACGATCCGGATGAAGTGGTCATGGGCAAGCGGATGGAAGACCATCTCAGATTTGCAGTGGCTTACTGGCACTCCTTCTGTTGGCCAGGGAACGACCCGTTCGGCGGCCAGACATTTGAGCGTCCCTGGTTCAACGAAACGATGGGTGCGGCAAAACAAAAGGCCGACGTTGCCTTCGAGATGTTTTCCGCTCTCGGCGTGCCCTATTTCTGTTTTCACGATGCGGATGTGCGCCCGGAAGGCGCGAATTTCGCTGAGAATACCAGGAACCTCGAGGAAATCGTCGACTATTTCCAAGGTAAGATGGCTGACACCGGCATCAAACTGCTCTGGGGCACCGCCAACCTCTTCTCACACCGTCGTTACATGGCTGGTGCTGCAACCAACCCAGACCCAGAGATCTTCGCCTTCGCTGCAGCGACGGTGAAAACCTGCATCGATGCAACCTTCAAGCTTGGTGGCGAAAACTATGTGCTTTGGGGCGGACGCGAGGGCTACGAGACCTTGCTCAACACCGATCTCAAACGAGAAGACGATCAACTCGGCCGCTTATTGAATATGGTGGTCGAGTACACGCACAAGATTGGGTTCGAAGGCACAATCCTGATCGAACCCAAACCGCAGGAGCCGACCAAACATCAATACGACTACGACGTGGCAACAGTGTATGGTTTCCTGAAGCGTCATGGGCTGGAAAGCGAGATCAAGGTCAATATCGAGCAGGGCCACGCCATTCTGGCGGGCCACACATTCGAACACGAATTGGCGCTCGCCAACGCACTGGGAATCTTCGGTTCCATCGACATGAACCGCAACGACTACCAATCGGGTTGGGACACGGACCAGTTTCCAAACAACGTACCAGAGATGGCTCTGGCCTACTATCAAGTGTTGCTTGGGGGTGGCTTCAAGACAGGCGGCACGAATTTTGACGCCAAGTTGCGACGTCAATCACTGGAGCCGGATGATCTACTGGCTGCGCACATCGGCGGTATGGATTGTTGCGCCCGCGGGCTGAAGGCGGCGGCGCGGATGATCGAGGATGGCGCACTGTCCAATCCACTCAACGAACGCTATGCTGGCTGGATGCAGGAAGGTGCCAAGGACATGCTCGACGGCAAACGTTCACTTGATCAGATTGCCGAATGGGTGGCTTCGGCGGACATCAACCCAACCCCGAAATCGGGTCGTCAAGAAATGCTGGAAAACATAGTCAACCGATATCTCTAATTGCGCCAATTTCACGGGTTCCGATTTTTGTAAGGATTGGAAATTCCGATGCTGGGTGCTGTGAAGATTTACCCCGAACTTCGTCGCAAACGAACATCCCCTTCTTGTTTGCGGTGCGCAGTGTCTGCACACCCGGCCATTCTGAGTTCGATGGATTTCAATTTGTGAAGTGCAGCTTTAGGAATTGCTTGGGGTCGACCTTTATCAACGCGAACGGCGGCCTTGAGATGGTTCTGAGTTGGAACCAACTTCAGCAACGAGCCATTTTTAGTCACCCAGACAATGTCACTGTACCCCGTCAGCGCCTTGTGGACAGATTGGTTTGATTGGATAAGGGAGTGATTTTGGCTCATCATTGCTATTAAGGAGCAAATGATGAGACGAAAGAACGAACGCTTTACCGATGATGCAGATCGGGTCGTAAAAGATATCAAACGTCAGACGAGAAGGCGTTATTCTGCAGAGGAAAAGATCCGCATTGTTCTTTCTGGCCTTCGCGGCGAGGACAGCATTGCCGAACTGTGCCGACAGGAAGGCATAGCCCAGAGCCAGTATTATTCATGGTCCAAAGAGTTTATGGAAGCTGGTAAGAAGCGTCTTGCTGGGGACACGATGCGTGAAGCCAATACCGATGAGGTGAAGGGTCTACGCAAGGAAGCTCGGGATCTGAAGGAGGTGGTAGCAGAACAGGCCCTTGAACTCCGGCTTCTCAAAAAAAGCATGCTCGGGGATGGGGGCGACGAAGAATGAGATATCCCGCATCCGAGAAGCTTGAGATCATCCGGCTTGTTAAGCAATCGCATTTGCCCGCAAAACGGACGTTGGACAAGCTCGGCATTCCACGATCCACCTTCTACACTTGGTATGACAAGTATCTGTCTGGCGGTGTGGATGCGCTTGAAGACAAGGCCCCCATGCCCGCACGGGTCTGGAACAAGATACCCGATGACATTCGCAAACAGGTCGTTGATCTGGCATTGGACGAGCCGGAGCTCTCACCGAGGGAGTTGGCTGTCAGGTTCACCGACACAAAGCACTACTTAGTGTCTGAGGCCAGTGTGTACCGGCTTCTCAAGGCTCATGATCTTATCACGAGCCCGGCCTTCGTGGTGATCAAGGTGACTGATGAGTTCAGAGACAAGACCACCGCTCCCAATCAGCTTTGGCAAACCGACTTCACTTATCTCAAGGTCATTGGTTGGGGCTGGTTCTACCTCAGCACGGTCCTCGATGATTACAGTCGCTACGTGATCGCCTGGAAACTTTGTACGACGATGAAGGCGGCGATGTCACCGACACGCTGGAACTCGCCCTGCAGGCTTCAGGCTGTGATCAGGTCAATGTGCTTCATCGACCAAGGCTGTTGTCAGACAACGGCTCCAGTTACATCTCGACCGACTTGGCCGAATGGCTGGATGACAAGGGCATGGATCATGTTCGTGGTGCTCCCTATCATCCCCAGACCCAAGGCAAATTTGAGAGATGGCACCAGACCCTCAAGAATCGCATCCTGCTCGAAAACTACTTTCTACCCGGCGATCTGAAAGGTCAGATCGGCAGGTTCATCGATCACTACAATCATCGCCGATACCACGAGAGCCTGCAAAATCTGACACCCGCCAACGTCTACTTCGGGCTAGGCGAACAAATCCTGAAACAACGAGAAAGGATCAAACAAAACACAATCAACCTACGGCGCTTGCAATCCCGCAAGCAGGCCGCATAACATCAACAAACAGACGAGCCAGATACTCGCTTAGCCCAATCTGCAATCTGTCCAGATATCCCTGACGACGGACACAATGAGGGCTTCGACCTTCCCGGCACCAATCACGGCGGCGAAGATCGGGAGTGGGAGCTCTTCGATTGTGAAACGGATCCGCTTGAATTGTTCAATGTCTACAACAATCCGGCGTTCGCGGATGTGGTTAAAGGATGACCTTGGCATTGGAACGCAAAATGGTCGAGATAGGCGACGATCCGGTCCATACTGAATCCTACTAGTCAGTCCCGATCCAATCTGTGAGCAAATTGGTCGTCGATTGCGCGAGTGGCATGTTGCGATACTACACGCCACGACTGACCAGCCTCAGGAGCGGAACACCCCCGCCCCCGTCGCAGCGAGGTGATTGACCGGCTCGGGCCAGCGATTGTGTTTCAATGCAGCACGCCGCCGCTACATCACCGCGCCGATCTGCCAGGGCACGAACTCCGCACCACCAAAACCCAGTTCCTCGCTGCAGGTTTGCTCGCCACTCGCAACGCGAATAATCATCTCGAAGATTTCTTCGCCCTTTTCCTCGATAGACACCCCTTCGCTGACAATGTCTCCGCAATTAATATCCATGTCGTCGGCCATGCGCGCATACATTTCAGAGTTAGTTGCGAGCTTGATGCAGGGGGTTGGCTTGTAGCCGGAAACTGAGCCACGCCCGGTGGTGAACACGATGATGTTGGCACCCGATGCCACCTGTCCCGTCACCGAGCAGGGGTCAAACCCGGGACTGTCCATGAAGACAAAACCCTTGCGGTCTATAGTCTCACCGAACCGGTACACACCGCTTAACGGCGCCGTTCCGCTCTTGGCGGTTGCTCCAAGGGACTTTTCCAAAATCGTGGTCAAGCCGCCACGCTTGTTGCCGGGGCTCGGATTGTTGTCCATTTCGCCGCCGTTGCGGGCTGTATAGTCTTCCCACCAACGCACGCGCTCGATCAGCTTCTCGCCAATGTCGACGGTTTTGGCGCGCCGGGTCAGCAGATGCTCCGCGCCGTAGATTTCTGACGTTTCCGACAGGATCGTGGTGCCCCCGTGACGCACAAGCAGATCGGAGGCCGTACCTAGGGCCGGATTTGCTGTGATCCCTGAATAACCGTCGGAGCCACCGCACTGCATGCCGACAACAATGTTGGACACGGATGCTGGAGCACGGGTGACCTGGTTGGCGACTTCCAGAATCCCTTCCAGTTCCTGCAATCCGCGTTCAATGGTGCGTCTTGTGCCGCCCACATCCTGAATTGTCATGTAGCGAAGCGCGCCGTCGCTTCGAATGGGTCGACGCCCAACCAGATCGGCGAGCTGCATGACCTCGCAGCCCAGCCCGATCAACAGAATGCCGCCAAAATTGGCATGCTGTGCATAGCCGGACAGGGTGCGAAACAGGGCCTGATAACCCTCATTGTCCGACGACATACCGCAACCGGTTCCATGCACAATCGGTACAATCCCATCAACATTCGGGAACCGGCTCAGCAGATCAGATCGCTCAGCTGCCTCGGCAATAAAGCGCGCGACCGAGCCAGAGCAGTTTACGGTTGTAAGAATACCCACGTAGTTGCGGGTTCCAACCTTGCCATTGTCGCGGTGGTAGCCGTTGAAGACTCTCTCATTTTCAGCGGGTGGCAGATCGATTGCTTCGGAGGCGTGACGGTATCCTTGCTGGTGCGCACCCATTCCAAGGTTCTGCACATGAACATGTTCACCTGGAGCGATGTTCCTTTTTGCCTGACCAATGATCTGCCCATAGCGCAGCACATTTTCACCCTCAGAAATCGCCCGGGTGGCCAGTTTGTGACCTTTTTGAACCGCGCCGGGTAGCAGCCCGCCGACTTCTTCGAGTTCAGTTTGAGCGGGTAGATCGCGAAGGGCGATGACCACATTGTCGTTCACGCTCAGACGAAGCACATCCGAACTTTGCGCCGAATTTTTCAACACAGGTCCTCAAGCAATTTTTGCGCTGATTAAACAAAACGCTAACTTGACTAAAATTTTATGTCAACTAACATGTCAGTTCAAATGACTTGAGAGACTGTCTGCGGCGGGTGGAACAGAATTGCTGATGACCAAATGGATGAAAGCCGCGCCATGGAACAATCAACATCTTGTTGGTTTCAATCCCTTTGGCCGCGGGTTCGTTCTACCCTTCGAGCGACACGGGATGAATGAACGACATGACAGCACCCATGTCTGCCACAGGCCATGAGGTCAGTCTTTTTGACCAGCGGCTTGAAATCACCGCACGCGCTTCGCAGTTCCGATAATCGTCGCGAAAGAGGTCATGATGCGATGAGTTGGCTGACATGACTCAGCATGTAAGCGTGTCCGCGCTTCCCAACCTGAAGGACTATTCCGGGCTGTTGTGCGACCGGATCTATCTTGCGCTGCGCAACGCCATTCTCAAACTGGAGTTCGCCCCTGGCGAAGTCATCCGGAAAGGTCCGATCTGCGAGCATTTCGGTGTTTCGCGTGCACCCCTGTCAGATGCGCTGAGAAAACTCAGCGACCAGGGGCTCGTCGAAATCATCCCGCAGTCCGGCACAAGGGTGGCCAAACTCTCGATGAAGGAGATCCGCGAAGGATCCGTCCTGCGCGAAGCTCTGGAGATGACGGCTGCCGAACATGCGGCAGTCAAGAGATCTGAAAATCAACTCCGCCAACTGTCGAGAAACATGCAGATGCAGAAGCTTCTGGTGGATGATGACGCGTTTGGTGAATTCCACAAATATGATGAGCAGTTTCACGACCTCATTATGGAGAGCTCGGGAATTTCAATTTTACCGGCCACCGTGCAGATGGTGTCTCTTCAGGTGAACCGGGCGCGGCTACTTTTGCTACCAGTGCCGGGACGATTGGCGGAGACGCTGAGCGAACATCAGACCATATTTGATGCCATTCAGGCAGGCAGTCCCGATGAGGCGGCCAAGGCAATGCGCTGCCATTTGCGACAATTGATCAAAAGGCTGGAACCGCTCGGGCAAAACCGCCCGGACCTTTTTGACGAAACGGAACAAGCTGACGAAACCGAGTGAGGCAATTAGATGAAAGCTGGCGATATCAATCTTCTCAACAATCGCACCAAAATACCCGTGCCTTTAACCCGCATGGGGTTCGGCGGTGCGCCGTTGGGAAATCTATTTCGCAAGGTAACGGAGGAAGATGCGCAGGCCGCACTGCAGGCTGCCTACGACGCAGGCATTCGCTACTTTGATACCGCGCCGCAATATGGGCTTGGACGCTCAGAAGGCCGGTTTGGCGTTGCGATCAATCGTTTTGGCCGAGAGAACATTCAACTCTCCACGAAAGTGGGGCGGCTTTTGTTTGATTGTGAGCCTGATGAGGTCACACCCGAAGCTTTTGTCGATGTGCCACAGAAAAAGATCGTCTTCGACTACTCCTACGACGGCGTGTTGCGCTCCTACGAGGCCAGCAAAGAAAGGATTGGCACCGAAAAGGCGGATGTCCTTCTGGTTCATGATGTGGATGCCTTCAGTCACGGTGGCAGCCGCGAGGTGAGCGATGCCAAGGTGCGGGAACTGTTCGATGAAGGCGGCTATCGCGCGCTTGATGAACTGCGCTCGGCTGGTGAAATTGCAGCGATCGGCGCCGGGGTGAACGAGTGGGAAGTTTGCCAGAAACTCATGGGGCTTGGCGACTTCGACTGTTTTCTGCTCGCCGGTCGCTACACGCTGCTGGAACAGGAGGCTTTAGAGAGCTTCCTGCCGCTGTGTGTTGAAAAGGATGTGGGTATCATTCTCGGCGGTCCTTACAATTCGGGCATTCTGGCGACAGGCCCAATTGAGGGTGCCAAATACAACTATGCGGATGCGCCAGAGGACATTCTGCAGCGGGTGCGCGAAATTGATGCGGTTTGCCGCGCCCACGATGTCCGCTTGATTGAAGCAGCGCTGCAGTTCGTATTTGGACACCCTGCCGTCAAGACGGTGATCCCAGGTGCGGTCAATGCGGCTGAAGTGCAGTCCAACGTCGCGATCCTCGAACGCGAAATCCCTGATGCGTTCTGGGTGGATCTGAGAGCGCAAGGACTGGTACGTCCGGACGCTCCGCTGCCGTCGGAGGTGCTTCGTGCTTCTTAATGTCGACCCCCTTCTCTCTCCGGACCTGCTCTTCACTCTGGCATCGATGGGGCATGGCGACGAAATTGTGATTGCCGATGCCAACTATCCCGGTGCCAGTTGCGGACCGGATTGTCTGCGGTCAGATGGCGCCACCGCAAGCGATATGCTGCGTGCGGTCTTATCCATCATGCCGCTTGATACATTTGTTCCCGATCCCGCGCTCACCATGCAGGTGGTCGACGATCCAGACGCCGTGCCGGATGCGGTGCGCGACTTTCAGGAGATCATCCAAAAGACCGCCGACAATCCCTGCACAATTCGAACACTAGAGCGCTTCAAGTTTTACGAACGCGCTTCAAACGCCTTCGCGATCATTCAGACCGGTGAACGCAGGCTCTACGGCAACATCATTCTGAAGAAGGGTGTGGTGGAATAATGCGAATTGATGCTCATCAACATTTCTGGAAGCTGGAACGTGGCGACTATGGCTGGCTGACGTCTGATCTGGCCCCGATCTACCGGGATTTTCTGCCAGGTGATTTGGCGCCAACCCTTGAAAAACACGGCATCGAAGGAACCATCTTGGTTCAGGCCGCACCAACAGTCGCCGAAAGCGAATTCATGCTGTCCCTCGCCAACGAGACACCTTTTGTCAAAGGCGTGGTTGGCTGGATCGATTTCGAAAGCCCCTCCGCTGTCAACGATCTGGACTCGCTCGCCGCCAATAGCGCATTGGTGGGGTTGCGCCCAATGATCCAGGATATTGATAACCCCAACTGGATGCTGTGCGAAGATCTTGCACCGGCCTTCGACGCAATGATCGCCGCTGACCTGACATTCGACGCGCTCACATTGCCGATCCATCTCGACAATCTGAAAACCCTGCTTGCGCGCTATCCCGGCATGCGCACTGTAATCGACCACGGCTCCAAGCCCGAGATTCGCAACCGCGAGTTCAAAATATGGGCCGGTGGCATGGCGGCACTTGCGAAAGAGAGCACGGCCTATTGCAAACTGTCCGGCCTTGTGACTGAGGCGCAAGCGGACTGGTCAACAGAAGATCTCAAACCCTATGTCGATCATTTGCTGGCAACGTTTGGCCCATCGCGGTTGATCTGGGGCAGCGACTGGCCAGTCTGCGCCTTGGCGAGCAGTTACGACCGCTGGGTCGAAACCACTGAAACCCTGCTGGCTGATCTCAATGAAGTTGAACGAAACGCAATTCTCGGGGGGACTGCGGCCCGCGCGTACAAGCTGGAGAACGCACAATGACATCGCTGAACCTTCCTGCTGAAGGAACCTGGCTCGGACGGGTCGAATTGCCGGATGTTGGCCCCTGTGTGGTGACCAAACGCGATGGCGAGCTGATCGATATCACATCCAAAACCGCGCCGACCGTGCGGGATGTTCTGGAACGCGACGACGCGGCAGAATTTGTCCGCACCGCCGAAGGAACGTCACTCGGCGGTGTGGACGCGGATCATGACTGGCTCGCGCCCTGCGACTTCCAGGCCATCAAAGCGAGCGGCGTAACATTCGCCCGATCCATGGTGGAACGGGTGATTGAAGAGCAGGCTGCCGGAGACCCCGCGAAGGCGGCAGAAATTCGTGACCGGATCGGCGCCCGCATTGGTGACAGTCTGTCAAATATTGTGCCCGGTTCAGAACAGGCTGCCGCTGTAAAAGAGGCTCTGATCGAAGAGGGTCTGTGGAGCCAGTATCTTGAAGTGGGCATCGGCCCCGACGCTGAAGTCTTTTCCAAGGCACAGGTTCTGTCGGCGGTCGGCACGAATGCGCTCGTCGGCCTGCACCCCATGTCGAAATGGAACAATCCCGAACCGGAGGTCACGCTGGCCGTCAATTCCAGCGGGTCGATTGTGGGCTCAACGCTGGGAAATGATGTGAACTTGCGAGACGTCGAGGGTCGCTCTGCCCTTCTGCTCAGCAAGGCAAAAGACAACAACGCCTCCTGCGCCATCGGACCCATGATCCGTCTCTTCGATGAAACCTATTCGCTCGACGATGTTCGCAAGGCGGAGCTGGATCTTCTGGTCACCGGAATAGATGGATTTGTGCTGGAAGGACATTCATCCATGTCGGAGATCAGCCGCGATCCGGCAGATATTGTGGCCCAGACCATTGGTCGCCATCATCAATATCCGGATGGATTCATGTTGCTTCTCGGCACACTGTTTGCGCCGACCAAGGACCGGGATACGCCCGGTGGCGGGTTCACCCACAAGATCGATGATGAAGTTGTTATCTCCAATCCTGAACTCGGTCGCCTGACCAACACAGTAAAACTATCCACCCAGTGCCCAGAATGGACGTTTGGTGCTCCCGCATTGATGAGAAACTTGGCCGCGCGTGGCCTGATTTGAACTGGAACCAATTGAAATGATAGACGGAAAACACCTGATCGCGGGCGAATGGGTTGGGAGTGACAAAAGCTTCCAGTCCAAACCAATCACCGGCGAGGCATACACCTTCAGCGATGGCACAACCGAACTGGTTGACCGGGCTGTGGAGCAGGCGGAAGACGCCTTCGTCAGCTATGGCTGGTCCAAAAGGGCGGACCGCGCAGCGTTCCTGAATAAAATCGCCGATGAAATCGATGCGCTGGGCGATGAAATCACCAAAGTCGGAATGCAGGAAACCGAGCTGCCGGAAGCCCGGCTGATTGGCGAGCGCGGTCGTACGGTGGGTCAGCTTCGGCTGTTTGCCATCTACATCATGAGCGATGAGTATCTGGATTTTCGCCATGATCCGGCCTTGCCCGATCGCGCACCACTGCCACGGCCTGATCTGAAGCTGATGCAGCGTCCGATTGGTCCGGTCGCGGTGTTTGGCGCCTCGAACTTTCCATTGGCGTTTTCAGCGGCGGGCGGGGACACCGCCGCAGCACTGGCTGCTGGCTGCCCGGTGGTGGTCAAAGGCCATCCGGCACATCCGGGGACCAGTGAACTGGTAGCAAAGGCTATTGACAAGGCCATGAAGGCCTGCGGTGTGCACGCGGGCGTGTTTTCGCTTGTTCAGGCAAACAATCTGGAAGTGGGAACCCGACTGGTGCAGCATCCGCTGATCCGGGCCGTGGGCTTTACAGGTTCCCTTGCCGGTGGCCGAGCCCTGTTCGATCTTTGTGCGGCACGCGAGGAACCAATTCCCTTCTTTGGCGAACTTGGTTCGGTGAACCCGATGTTCCTTTTGCCAGAAGCAAGCGCAAACCGAGCAGGATCCATTGGTGAAGCCTGGTCAGGCTCTCTGACGATGGGCGCGGGACAATTCTGCACCAATCCAGGCATTGCCGTGGCCATTGAAGGCGACGGTGCCGACGCATTTCAGGCAGCGGCTGAAGCCGCGCTGAACCAAGTGGATCAACAACCCATGCTAACCGACGGCATCGCTGCCGCCTACCGGCGCGGCACGGACCGGATCGCATCAGGTTCCGGCGTGTCGAAAATCCTGGGCGAAGCCTGCGACACACGGCATGCCAAACCGTTCCTGTTTGCGGTTTCGGGAGAAGACTGGCTGGCAAATTCCGAATTGCAGGAAGAAGTGTTTGGTCCGCTCGGCATTGTTGTGCGGGTGAAAGATTTCGACGAGATGCTGACAGTTGCCGGACGCGTCGAAGGTCAGTTGACCTGCACCATTCATATGGATGACGGCGACGCAGCCTCGGCTGCACGGCTGTTACCGGTGCTTGAGCGAAAGGCCGGACGCATTCTGGCCAACGGGTTTCCGACCGGGGTCGAGGTTGCTGACAGCATGGTGCATGGCGGCCCCTACCCCGCTTCGACAAACTTCGGCGCCACGTCCGTTGGTACCTTGTCGATTCGCCGTTTCCTGAGACCGGTCTGCTATCAGAACGTGGACCCGCAATTGCTGCCTGAGGCGCTTTAAGGCCGGCACCGGCCATTCCGTTTCGAGAACCGCGGCCCCTGTTTCCACAGTAAATGCGGTTCTCGTTCCCGGCTGAAAAGGACCCCGATGAATCAAATTTCGCTTTTCAGATCTGGGGTGTCAGTTTCTCCGATGGCTTGAGGCGCAAGCTGACCAGATTGTTTTGTCTCGACAATCGGAGACGGTTTGATGGCTACCGGAATTGGCGATTCACTTGATCGCTCGCTGTGAAATGACCCAGACGCGGGATGCTCCACCATCTCTCAGTTTTGCAGCGACCTGGAGCAGTTTGCCTGCTCTCACCTTCCGATCAGCGAGCAGCCGAACGGTTTCACCAGACTTCACATGATTGACGATATAGTCTTCCGTGGACATGGCTTTGCCACGAAAACTCAATTGGCCGTTACCATGCAAGGTGAGTGCATCCGGGGGTGAAATAGGCACCGCGACAACGGTCTCCACCAAAGTCGCTTCCCTGTCGACTGAATGCCACAGTGAACCGGCGATAAGGAGCCCGATCAGGACTAAAAACACGATGTTGATCAACATGATCATATTCTTCTGTGCCGGGTGGCTAGTTGGTCGTGCCAGCTTGAACGGATCAACGAGCACCGGAATACCTCATTCGGTCTAACCCACACGATGCGACACCAAAGACAGCAAGTGGTTGCACTTCGTCGCATGGAAGTTGGGAAGTTTTAGTCTCTAGAAATTTGAGGATCAGATCGGCTGGCTCGGACCGCGATGAGCCAGCCGATCCTAGAAAAACCGCTACACATAGAATTAGCATAGGAGAAGCTAGTTCAGTGTCCTTGAGCGCGGTTCTCATTCCTTGTTCCCTGAGTTTGACTTAATTCCCGTAGTATTCTTGCTGGCCTCGCCGGTGCGGTATCAGCGGATTTAACCACTTGATCCCAGGCGTTGAACAATCCGAAGTGGAAACCTCAATCGGTTGTCAGCTGGTCTTAGGTGTCTCGACATTTCACTCAACGGCCAAACATGATTATCAAACTCCGGTATTTGGGTTTTTATAAAAGCTGACTATTTAAGTCAACATTATTTGTACGATTGCGCCCCACATTCTCATCAATTGCCTCGCGTTTGGGTTTGGAGATTGAATGGCTAATTTCGATCACTCTTCCAGGCGGGATTCCGGCCGAGAAAGGCCTGCCAAGGGCGGCGGTCAACATCGGTTCTTTGTGACGGACAATCGAGTGCCGAAAAATTGTTGGGGTCAATCCCAGTCACGACACGCTTATCGCGTTGCCTCATTCTGAGTGATCGGGATCTCAGGCCTGCTGCGCAAAAACTGTGTCCGGGAGCGCCACACGAAATGGTTCGGCTATCCCGAAGACCTCTCAAGCTCCGCCCGGCAGAGCGTTACGTTGAGCGCATCGACACAACGCAATATGTCATCCACATCATGGCCTTCACACAAAATAAGTGCCTGCATTCTCGCAACAGACCGAGCACCGGAACGTGCCTCCATTATGGTCGACATCAACAGGCGCTCGCAATCCGAGAATTTCCTGGAGCAAACCTTGCAAAATGGGTTTGAAAACTGAAACACCGTTTTTCGGCTGGCGCGCATCGCGCGCACCACATGCATCAGCCGAATTCCAACCAGCGCACCCTGCTCCTCACCAAAGTGGCGTAGACACAGGTCCAGCCCAGCTTCCCAGTAGGGTTGGTCGTTTTTCATGTATGACGTGAAATATAGTCGAGCGGCGTTGAGCAAGACACGTTCGGATGGGCTGAGCCCCATCGCCGAATTATCGGATATTGGTTGGATTTCCTGTTCGGCGTCGTCTTTCATGCCAGCTCTGAATTATTTTTTGGCTGCGGTCTCGGAGAGGCACATACGAAAATATGACTTTTATAGTCAAGTATTGAATGCTAGTTTAGAATTCTTGAAAAAAGAATGCTAAGAGAGCATCTGCGAGAATTGAGATTCATATTTCTTGGAACCCAAGTGCCACTATGGTGCACCAGCCGGCATACGTTCTGACAATCCGGCGCCAATCGGAGATCTGACGTTGAGACTGACCAAACAGACGAACTACGCCATTCGAATGATGATGTACTGCGACTCCCATGAAGGCTTATGCCGTGTGAGTTCCATCGCTCAATTCTATGGTCTATCGGAGCAATTCCTGCTGAAAATACTGCAAATCCTCACGAAGGCAGGATTTGTGGAATCCGTTCGCGGTCGAAACGGCGGCATTAGGCTTGCAAAACCGGCGAGCCAGATTGGCCTTGGCGAAGTGGTTCGGGCAACGGAAGACAATTTTGCTTTGGCAGAGTGTTTTGAAGAAGGCGACGTCACCTGTCCGCTTGTTTCAAGCTGCGGCTTAAACCGTGCCCTGTCGGAAGCGTTGGGCGCCTTTTTGAGCATTCTTGATGAGTATTCGCTGGCTGACCTCACCAATAAGGAACACAACATCAACGTGCTGGTTCAACTGGATTCGGCGAGGCAACGGCCAATTGATGCTGACATTCGAGCGGCTGCGCTCTGATTGATCAATTCCATCGGGTTAGTTCAGAAATGCTCGCCGCCAATTGGGGGCATGACTTTAACTCTCGGACCGCTCAAATAGTCTGCCTGCCAACCGGCTGACCGTGGCGTGCAGGATCAGCGTAAAGATCGCCAACACGATCAGGGCGGCGAACATGAGATCAGTCTTCGCCCGCCCATTGGCAAGCAGCATCAGATAGCCGAGCCCTTTTGAAGCCCCCACCCACTCGCCGATGATGGCACCAATGGGCGCGTAGACCGCCGCAAGACGCAAACCGGACGCGAAACCGGGTAGCGCCGCCGGAATTCTGATGTGCCACATAATGCGCCAGCCTTTCGCCCCCATCACGCGCGCCAGCCCCAGCCAGTCGGGATTGGTGCGCATCAGCGCGTCAAAAAAGGACGAGGTGACCGGAAAATAGATTATGATCAGGGCCATGGCGATTTTCGACCCCAAACCGTAGCCAAGCCAGAGCGTCAGGATCGGAGCCAGTGCGAACACCGGAATGGCTTGCGAAAACACCAGCATGGGCCGCACCAATGCGCGAGCCACCGGAGAAGCGGTAAGCCCAATAGCCGATAGCCAGCCCAGAGCCGCCCCCAGCACCAATCCGATCAGCACTTCTGCAATGGTGATGACCGCATGCTCAGCCAATAGCTCGCGGCTTTCCCAGATGGTTTCTGCCACCAGCCCCGGGGGTGGCAGGATGAAACGCGGCAATCCTGTGAGTGTGACAATTGCCTGCCACAGGGCAATCATCAAAATTGTGGAGGCAATGCCCGCCTGCCAGGCTTTCATGCCGCTTCCTCCCGAAGGCGCGCCAGAAGCTGCGCCTGCACCATCAGAACGGCTTGATCATCCACGGGCCGTGGAACCGCACCTGAAGGAGGTGCCACATGGTCAATCCGCTCCGTCTGCATGACCAGAATAGCATCACCCAGACGTGACGCTTCGGCCGGGTCATGCGTCACCAGCAACACCGTGCGACCAGCGAGAAGTTCAACGGCCAGTTCCTGCATTTGAGATCGCGTTTTAGCGTCCAGCGCAGAGAAGGGTTCGTCCAACAATACGATTGGCCGGTCTTCCATCAGCGTGCGGGCGAGAGCCACCCGCTGACGCTGTCCACCGGAAAGCTCCGAAGGTTTGCTTGTCGCCTTGTCAGGCAAGCCAACGCGGTTCAGCACGTCGGCCACCCGAGTGTGATCGACGGTTTCTCCGCGCAACTTCGCGCCAAGCCCGATGTTTTGTGAGACGGTCAACCACGGCAGCAGCAGATCGCTTTGCGCCATCAGGGCGACGCGCCCTTCCAGGGAACCGTCCCCTGCGTCGTAGCTTCCCGCAAAATCGACCCCCTCGCCCAACCCGGCAAACAAGCGCAAAACGGTGGACTTTCCCACACCGCTAGACCCCAACAGGCAGGTCCACTTCCCCGCTTCCGCGGTAAGTTCGATCCCACTGAATACGGGATCATCGCCGAACGAAGCACTGCCGCGAAGCTGGAGGGTTGGGGCGGGGGGCATGTCGAAGTGGTGAGACTATTCAGCCCCGAGATCAATCGCCAGTTTGGAAACAGGGCGGATGCCCTCGACCAGCTTGGCGTTTGACAGGAACTTTTCAAACCGCACGTAGCGGCCCTGATCCAGCGCCTCCGGGCGCAGAGCAAAGCGCGGTAGGGTATCCGCCCACGCCATTTCATTCAGACGGTCCTGAAGTTCCTTCGAAGTGCCGGAGAATATCTTCCAGCTCTCTTCCGGGTGGTTCACGATGTACTGGGTCGCAAGCTCGGTTGCGCGCAGGAAGCGTCTGATCTTGTCCTTGTCCATCTTGTCGGTGTTGGCGATGTAGATGAGCTCATCATAAGTCGGCACGCCCTCTTCCTCCACGTAGAAGCAGTGGCCCGGCACCTCATTGATTTCCATCTGATTGAGTTCAAAATTGCGGAACGCGCCGAGCACGGCATCGACCTGCTTCGACATCAAGGACGGTGAGAGCGACCAATTCACATTGACCAGTTCAATGTCCTTCATGGTCAGGCCATGGCGGGCGAGAATTGCGGACAGCAGAGCCTCTTCCACGCCGGCGACAGAGAAGCCGATCTTCTTGCCTTTGAGATCGGAAATCTTTTTGATTGGCCCGTCTTTCAGCACCAACAGGCAATTGAGCGGCGTGGATACGAGCGTGCCAACGCGAATGAGCGGCAGACCCTCCGCCACCTGCAAATGGATCTGCGGCTGGTAGGAAATGGCCAGATCAGCCTTGCCCGCGGCGACCAGCTTTGGAGGGTCTGACGGGTCGGCCGGCGCAATCACTTCGACTTCGAGGCCCTGATCTTTGAAGTATCCCTTTTCCTGGGCAATAATGATCGGACCATGGTCTGGGTTCACAAACCAGTCGAGCAGCAGGGTCATTTTGTCGGCAGCGAATGCCGGTGTTGCCAGCAGGGCGGCGAACAGAACTAGCATCAATCGTTTCATTCTGGTGTTCCTTCAAAAGTTGTTTGTTTGGCGCGCATTAAGCCGCCGGATTGTCTGGACGCGGTCACAGAAAGCCATTCCCGCACCCGCGCTTCAGGATCATCGTTGAGGGTGATGTCGGTGACGGCGGAGACCACATCGGCTCCGGCTTCAAATGCGCCGGCGGCTCGTTCAACCGAAAATCCACCGATGGCAATGAGCGGAATGTCACCAATCAAGCCTCGCCACTCGGTGAGTTTTTCGAGGCCCTGTTGATGCCACTTCATCTTTTTCAGAATGGTCGGATAGATGGGCCCAAGCGCCACATAATCGGGCGTGATCTCCAGGGCCCGCTCCAGTTCAGCATGATCATGGGTGGAGACGCCGATCTTAAGGCCGGCCTTGCGGATGGCGGACACGTCAGCATCGTCCAGGTCTTCCTGTCCCAGATGCACCCAATCGCAATTGAGGTCGATTGCCGCCTGCCAATAGTCGTTGACGATGAGAACTGCACCATGGGTGTCGCAAAGCGCCTTGCTTTCCGCGATCTGCTCGCGAAGGGCTGCTTCATCCATGTCCTTGATGCGAAGCTGCACCAGCTTCACACCAAGGGGCAGCGTGCGTTTCAGCCAATTCACATCATCGAAAATCGGATAAAATCGAGGGAGCATCAGTCGAGCATCGCCTTTCCAATAAGGGGGGTTGAAGGAGCCGCCATATCGCGCGGCTCCATGGGGTCTGCTTCATGGGCAAGTGCGCCAGCCTCAATGGCTTTGGCAAAGGCCTCTGCCATGGCGGCGGGGTCTCCAGCCTTGGCGACTGCCGTGTTGAGCAAAATTGCATCAAGGCCCAGTTCCATCGCGTGCGCTGCCTGGCTTGGAAGGCCCAGACCGGCATCCACCACCAGCGGCAAATCAGGAAAATGCGCCCGCAGGCTTCGCAGGCCGTAGATATTGTTGAGCCCAAGCCCGGTCCCGATGGGGGCACCCCACGGCATCAGCACCTGGCAACCGGCTTCGACCAGTTTTTCGCACAGGACCAGATCTTCGGTGCAGTACGGGAACACTTCGAACCCGTCGCCCGTCAGAATTTTTGCCGCTTCAACGAGCGCAAACGGGTCCGGCTGCAACGTGTCGGCATTTCCGATCAATTCCAGTTTGATCCAGTTGGTCTCAAACAGTTCCCGCGCCATATGAGCCGTGGTGACGGCCTCCTTGACCGAGTAGCAGCCGGCGGTGTTGGGCAGAACGGCAACACCCAGTTCCCGGATCAGCGACCAGAAATCCTGCCCTGCCCGGTCACTTCCCGCTTCACGGCGTACGGACACGGTTGCAATTCCGGCTCGGGAGCGTCGGAACGCGTCGGCCAAAATGGCGGGTGATGGGTATTGCGCGGTTCCCAGCATCAGCCGGGAGGCAATCTCTTTGCCGTAGAATGTTGGCATTCTACCCTCCCTGCCTGGGGGCAACGATCTCCAGCCGGTCACCCTCGTTGAGCGCGGTCTGGTCTCGCAACGTGATTGGAACGAACTCCTCATTCACCGCAGTCGCCACACGAGCGTCTGCGTGTCCGAGCTCTTCTAGGATGGCTGTGAGCGTCTGACCTTTCACGTCCACCGGATCGCCGTTCACCTCAATGCGCATGCCAAAACTCCGGGGTTTTACCGTTGGTCAGATAGTCCGCCACCATGCACGCGACCGCTGGCGCAAGCAGAAAACCGTGCCGGAACAGGCCATTGGCGAACAGCGTTTCACCAATCCTGGAAATGCGAGGCAGATTATCGGGAAAGGCGGGTCGGGCATCCATGCCAATTTCGACAATCTCGGCTTCGGCGAATGCTGGATGCAGTGCATAGGCTGCGTTCAACAGTTCCACCACCGAGCGCACGGTTGCCCCGTGGCGCTCGCCGCTTTCAAGCTGAGTGGCACCCAGCATGAACACCCCGTCGCCGCGCGGCACGATATAGAGCGGAAAGCGCGGATGAAGCAGGCGGACGGGCCGTGAGAGTTCGATTTCACCGGTTCGCAAAATCACCATCTCACCTTTGACACCGCGCAGCTCAGCAAGTGCCCCTTTCGCAGCAAGACCAGTGCAATCGATGGTCTCGCCGGACGGGGTACCATCTTCGCTGACTTCCACACCATTGCGGATCAGCCGGTCTTTCAAATCAAGGATGGTCTTGCGTGGGTTGAGGTGCGCTTCAGCCTGCATGAACAAAGCGCTGTCGAACCGTTCCGCCAGGTGCGGTTCGAGACGTTCAACACCAGATCGATCAAGCCACTCGTGGTTTTGAGTGCGCCGCGCGAACCTTTTGAGTTCGCCCTGATCGCGGTCAAGCGCCAAAACCAGCGATCCGTTGTGGGTGACGGACGCGCCCTGCCCTTCCCACCAATTCACAGCATCGCGGCCAAGCCGAACCACCGGCTCTTCGGCGAGTTCGCTTTCACAGTCGGGCGCGAGCATTCCGCCCGCCCACCAGGAGCAGCTTTGCGGTCCGGGTCCGGATTGCGGGTCGATCATGCGCACTTTTAAATCGCGTGCTGACAATTCTGCCGCCACGCAAAGGCCCATGACCCCGCAGCCCAATATCGTGGCAGGTTCACTCACGCCCAAACCTTGTGGAAATGGTGCACTGGACCGTGGCCATGGCCCACATTGAGTTCATCGGCGCGCCGAATGGCTTCGCTCAGCCAGCCATGGGCGGCCCGAACCGCTTCCTCCATGCCAATTCCTTTGGCTAGTCCGGCGGCGATGGCAGCAGAATAGCTGCAGCCCGTGCCGTGAGTGTTTTTGGTTTCAACGCGCTCCGACTGGAGCGCGATAGCGCCAGCGGCGGTGATCAGCCAGTCGGTGCAAATCGAACCTTTGCCATGCCCGCCCTTCATGAGCACAGCCTTTGGACCCATCTCCAACAACGCCCGACCTTGTTCTTTCAAGGCATCGTCGGTGGTGGCTTCTTCGACCCGGAGCAATTTGGCGGCTTCGGGAATGTTTGGGGTCAACACGGTCGCGCGGGGAATGAGATGATCGTGCAAGGCTGACACTGCCTCGTCTGCCAAAAGCACGGCACCCGATTTGGCGACCATGACCGGGTCAAGCACCACCGGGCCGTCAAAGTCGGCAATCGCGTCGGCGACACATCTGGTCGTTGCGGGATCACCTAACATGCCGATCTTGATCGCAACGACTGAAAGGTCAGACAGAACCGCATCAATCTGGGCGGTGATCACGTCGGTGGGAATGGGGTGAATGGCCGTGACATCGCATGTGTTTTGCGCGGTCACGGCTGTAATCACACTGGCACCATAGACGCCCAGAGCTGAAAACGCTTTCAGATCGGCTTGGATGCCTGCACCGCCGCCACTGTCCGATCCTGCTATGGTGAGCGCAATGGCCATATCAGTCCTCGTCATCACGTGATGAGTCGAATGCTCCTTCTGAGCATCGGCTCTCGCCAGTGAGGACTTTGCGGGGAACGTTTCTCAGGGTTGTTTTACAAACCCAAATCCTGTTTCCTCCGCCGGTCCTAACCGGGTCAGGTTCAATGGGTTCGCTTTACTCAAGCATCTCAGCCCTTGGCTTCAGAAGCCGGGCACCCCAACAGATGGTTTCTCGTTACAGTCGCGCGTGACGGCTGTCAAACAAAGAACAGCGGCGCCTGCTACCGGATCGGAGTGTCGAGGGTTGCCGGGGGCAATCAGCCCAGAATTTTCAGATGGTAGGATTTGGGTCGTGTCAATGAGTGGAAGCCCAGCACCGAAAGCCCCGCGCCACGGCCCGTATCCTTGCAGCCTGTCCAGCATAGGGCAGGATCGAGATAATCGCAGCGGTTCATGAAGACTGTGCCGGTTTCCAGCCTGCGGCCAATCTCTAGCGCATTATCGGTGTCATTTGTCCAGAGTGAACAGGTCAACCCGAACTGGCTGTCGTTCATCAACGCGATCGCCTCTTCATCGTCTTTGACGGACATGATGCCCACCGCGGGACCAAATGTTTCATCTCGCATGATGCGCATATCGTGGCTCACATTGGTGAGGATCTGCGGCGTGAGATAGGTGCCGCCATCGTCGGCGGGCATGGTCTCGATATGGGCTATTGAGCCATCAGCAACGGATTCGGAAATCTGCGCCCGCACCTCATTGGCAAAGCGAATATTAGCCATCGGCCCAATGGTCGTTTCAGGATCAAACGGGTCGCCGAGCTTGTAGCTGTTCACGAGGGCAACGGCCTTTTCAACGAAAGCTTCAAACAGGTTTTCATGCACATAAATCCGCTCTATGCCGCAGCAACACTGGCCGGAATTGAACATCGCGCCGTCGATCAGTGTGTCGACCGCAGCGTCGAGATCAGCATCGGCGCGAGCATAACCCGGGTCCTTGCCGCCAAGTTCTGTGGAAACTGCGGTGAAGGTCCCTGCAGCCGCTTCCTCCATGGCGCGACCACCACCAACCGAGCCCGTGAAATTCACGAAGCCGAAATGCCCCTCACCAATGAGTGCCGACGTTGTTTCGTGATCGAGAGCCACATTCGTGAATACACCGACGGGCAACCCGGCAGCGGCAAATGCATCAGCAAGATGTTCACCCACAAGAATGGTTTGTGAGGCATGTTTCAGCACCACCGAGTTGCCCGCAATCAGCGCGGGGGCAATCGTGTTGATTGCGGTCATATAGGGGTAGTTCCACGGCGCCACCACGAACACCACACCTTGAGGTTCGCGCTCGATCTTTCGAACAAATGCGCCCGAACTCTCTATCTCGATTGGTTTCAGAGCCTCTTCGGCGATGGATGCCATGTAGAGCGCCCGCTCTTCGAAGCCGCCAAACTCGCCGCCATAACGGATTGGCCGGCCCATCTGATGGGCAAGCTCCGATACCATGCGATCCGTAGTTTCGCCGATGAAGGCAACGGCCTTTTTCACAAGGTCGACGCGCTCGCCAATTGGTGTTTGTGCCCAGTCCGCTTGAGCCACCTTTGCGGCTATCAGTTTTTCCCTTGCTTCATCGAGCGATAAGCAGGCGCGCTCGGCGTAGAGTGAACCATCAATGGGTGAAATGCATTTGATCGTCTTGGTCACTTCGGTCACGCCTTCTCAAATCCGCGGGCGATTTCCCAATCGGTCACCACCCGGTCAAACTCTTCCTGCTCCCACTCGGCGCATCTTGTGTAGTGATCAACAACATCATCACCCATCGCTTCCCGGAGCAGTTTTGACCCGCGAAGGGTTTCGGTGGCAGCGCGCAGGGAGTTCGGGATTTCCGGCACGCTGTCATCTTCGTAGAGATCACCGGTGGTTGCCGGAGCCAGTTCGAGCTTGTCTTCAATTCCCTTGATGCCGGCCGCAAGCAAAGCAGCCTGTGTCAGGTATGGATTGATATCCGAACCAGGAATACGACACTCGATGCGCACAGCTTTGGTGCCAGCGCCACACAGTCGGAAACCGGCAGTACGGTTGTCCACTGACCAAGCGGCCTTTGTCGGCGCAAACGTGCCCTTGGCGAAGCGCTTGTAGGAATTGATGTAGGGCGCAAAGAAGAACATGCATTCCGGTGCATGAGCGATTGCGCCTGCAACGAAGTTCTTCATCATTTCCGACATGCCATGTTCGGCATTACCGTCGTGGAAGGCGTTTGCGCCGTTGGCCCAAAGCGACATGTGTACATGGCTGGCGCTGCCAACGCGATCATGGTGCCACTTGGGCAGGAAGGTCGCTGAATGACCCTGCTGCCAGGCAATTTCCTTCACCGCATGTTTTGCGATTGTGTGATTGTCGGCACAGGCGAGCGCATCAGCATATCGGATGTTTAGTTCTTCCTGACCAATCTCGGCCTCACCCTTGCTGTTTTCCACCGGAACACCCGCCGCATAGAGATGGTTGCGCACAGGGCGCATCACATGCTCTTCCTTGGTGGTCTGGAGGATGTTGTAATCTTCGTTGTAAGGTCCCAGCGTTTCCAGATCCCGGTAGCCTTCGCGGCGCAGTTCGTCGAGCGGCTTTTTGAACAGGAAGAACTCCAGCTCTGTCGCCATCATCGGCGAAAGCCCCAGCGCCTGCAGTCGGACGATCTGGTTTTTCAAAACCTGACGTGGAGCGTGGGGAACCGGTTTGTGGGTGTGATGATCGAGAATGTCACACAACACCATCGCCGTACCTTCGAGCCACGGCATGAGGCGAAGCGTCGACATATCCGGCTGCATGACATAGTCGCCATAGCCATCACGCCAGCTCGCGGACGCGTAACCGTCCGGGGTCGCCATTTCGAGGTCGGTTGCCAGCAGATAGTTGCAGCAATGGGTCTCTTCGTGAGCACTTTCCAGAAAATTGGAGACGTGGAACCGCTTACCCATGAGCCGCCCCTGCATGTCCACCAGACACACCAGAACCGTATCTATGGTTCCCTCTGAGGCCATCACCTTCAGTTCATCAAAGCTCAGCAGGCCAGGCATGGTTTGTGTACCCCGTTCACATTTCGTCTTGAAAAAAGCGGGGCACGAACAGCGCCCCGCTTCCATAGTTGTAGCGATTATCAGCCGTAGCGATAGGGCCGACCGGCCTTTTGCATGTCCTCGTTGTATTTGCGGAAGATGCCGACGATTTTCGACTTCGTTTCAGATTCTGCAGCAATTTCGTCCCAGAATTTGACGGCGGCATTTTCAACCTGTGCCCATTCCGCATCGGGAATGGTCGTCAGTTGCATCTTCGTGCCATTGACGCGGAGATTGGCTTCACCACCCCAATACCACCACTGGCGATAGTAGTGGCTCTGCTCCATGCAGACCATCAACAGAGCTTTCAGATCATCCGGCAGTTCTTCCCAGCGCCCCATATTGGCGAAGAAGTGGCCAATCCAGGCGCCGGAGATATTGTTGGTGAGGAAGTAGTTGGTCACATCAGCCCAACCCACCGTGTAGTCTTCGGTGATGCCCGACCAGGCAATGCCATCAAGTTCGCCGGTCTGTACGGCGACTTCAATGTCTTCCCACGGCAGCGTCACCGGCACGACACCAAACTGCGACAGGAAGCGGCCCGCTGTCGGGAAGGTGAAGATCTTCTTGCCCTTCATATCAGCCAGAGAGCGGATGGGCTCTTTCGTTGCGAAATGGCATGGATCACAGGCACCCGCCGAGATGTGCTTGACGCCCACCTTGGCATATTCAGCATCCCAGATTTCCTTCAGACCGTACTGGTTGAAAAGAACCGGCACATCCAGCGAATAACGCGAGCCGAACGGGAAATAACCGCCAAAAACGGTCACTTCAGTCGGAGATGCCATGGAGTCATCATCCGACTGCACCGCATCGATTGTGCCGCGCTGCATGGCCTGGAACAGTTCCCCGGTTGGGACAAGCTGATCAGCCGTAAACAGTTCGATCTGCATCCGATCACCGGCGATCTTGTTGAAGGTTTCAACCGCCGGCTTCACGACTTCTGCTGCCAATGCCGCTCCGGCATAGGTTTGCATGCGCCACTTGATCGTGGATTGCGCGATGGCGGGTGTCGCCAGGGCGGCTGCCGGGGCGGCAACCGCTGCGCCTTTGATAAAACTACGTCTCGTTTTCATACTATCCTCCTTGCTGGATAAGGTTGAACTCTGCGCTTCTCCGTCGCCTAATTCCCGTAAACCGTTCCTGGAAGCCAGAGCGCGATCTGTGGGAAGACCATGATGGTGGTCAGTGCGAGCACCATGACCGCGACGAACGGAATGATTGATCTGTAGATGTCTTTCAGCCCTATTTCCGGCGGCGACATGGCCCGCATCAGAAACAGATTGTAGCCAAATGGTGGCGTCATATACGCAATCTGTGTGGTGATCGTGTACAGGACACCATACCAGATGAGATTGAAATCAAGCGCGCCAACAAGCGGAATGTAGAGTGGCGCGACAATCACCAGCATGGCCGTGTCATCCAGGAATGTTCCCATCAGGATGAAGCTCAACTGCATGAGGATCAATATGGTCCAGGGTGACAGGCCGAGTTGTTCGGTGAACAGATTTTCAATCGCCTTCACCGCGCCAAGTCCGTCAAACACGGCGCCGAATGCCAGAGCGGCGAGAATGATCCACATGAACATGCAGGTGATGCCGAGCGTGTTACGAACCGATGTTTCGAATACCTGCCAGGTCATGCGCCGTTTCAGCACGGCTGCAACAAATGCCGTGATCGCGCCAATCGCCGAACTTTCGACAAGAGATGTCCAGCCGTTCACGAATGGCACCATCATCGAGAAAAAGATGACGAGCGGCAGCATGCCCGCAAGGAGCAGTCTGTACTTCTCCGCCTTTGGCATATCCCGGTCTTCCTGAGACAAGACCGGGCCGAGACTCGGGTTCAATCGGCAGCGTATCGCAATATAGATGATGAACATTGCAGCCATCATCAGTCCCGGGACCACCCCTGCAAGCCAAAGCTGGCCAACCGGCTGACGCGCGATCATCGCATAGAGCACCAGAACCACCGATGGCGGCACCAGAATGCCAAGCGACGATCCCGCCTGTATCACTCCGGTCACCATGCGTTTGTCGTAGCCCCTGCGCAGCAGTTCCGGCAGGGCGATGGTGGCCCCGATGGCCATACCCGCCACGGACAGTCCATTCATGGCTGAGATGAGAACCATCAGGCCGATGGTACCAATCGCCAGACCACCGTGAAGCCCGCCCATCCAAACGTGAAACATGCGATAGAGATCGTCGGCGATGCGGCTTTCAGACAAAATGTAACCCATGAAGACGAACATCGGCACCGTCAGTAGCGGGTACCAGCGCATGAGTTTGATGCTTTGCGAGAAGGCGATATCAAACCCGCCTCGATCGCCCCAAAGGGCAAGTGCGGCGATCACCGCCACGAAGCCGATAGCACCAAACACACGTTGGCCGGTGAACAACAGCACCATCATCGTGGCGAACATCAACAGCGCGATCATCTCGTAAGACATGATCAGACCTCCTCGCCACGAAGTCTGAAAATGTCTTTGCAAAGCTCGGAAAGCGCCTGCAACAGCATCAGCAGAATGCCAACGCACATGAGGGTCTTGATCGGCCAAAGGTGTGGGCGCCAGATAGTGCGGCTGCGTTCCAGAATGCCAATGGATTTTTCACCTGTTGCCACGTCAGCAAAAAAGCCGATGGGGTTGCTGCCGAAATGGCCGAGTGAATAGGCGGTAGAGCTCAACCCGCCCCAAAGCAACACGATCAGATAGGTGATCAGGCAAAGCACGGTGACGACATCGACAGCCGCTTTGCGTCGCACGGACCAGTTTTCATAAAAGAGGTCCATGCGCACGTGCGATCCCATCTGGATCGCATAGGGCCCGCCCAAAAAGAAATAGGCGATCATCGCAAACTGGGCGACTTCCAGTGTCCAGAGTGACGGCTGGTCGGAGAACTTGCTGATGGTCGACCAAAGCAGCACGGCCATCATGGCGAAGATGCCAAACATGATGATCCGGCCAACACCGTAGTTAAGCCGATCAACCATTCTGACAAAGCCACGCATCAGGTTCACAACGATGCCTCGCGAACCTGCTGACAATCAAGCACCTCAAGCGCGCTGAGCATCCACTGAGAGAGCCTGCCTGCCATCGTGGCGCATTCGTCAGGTGTTGTGATCAAGTCATTGCGAACTTCGATCATGACATTCAGCAACCCCCTTGGCAGGGCATGGTGTTTCAATGTGTGGGTGACACCATGTTCAGGCCCGTAGGGATCGTTGCGCCGCACGATGAAGGCATCCGCCGAGTTGAGCACCGCGTCTGCCAGTCTCGTGTCCTCGTCGTGAAGGATGCCCACTTCCACCTCGCGGGTCTTCCCCAGGTAGACTGGTGTGAAACTGTGGATCGTCACCACAATTGCGCCCGCTCCGCGCGTGTCCAGAAAGTCCGAAACCTGCTTTTCAAATGGCCGGTAGAAGGTTTCGATCCGGCGATTTCGCTGCTCTGTGGATAAGTTTGCATTCCCCGGCACGGGCGTCGCTTCGCTCTGTTCCGGAATCGCATCCTTTGCTTCCGGCGGGCGGTTGCAGTCGTAAATCAATCGGGAGATGCGTCCGTGAATGAGCGGTGCGTCGAGAAGCGCCGACATTTGCCGCGCTGTTTCAAGCGCGCCGGGATCCCAAGCAATGTGGCTCGTCAAATGGTCCGCAGTCAGCCCCAAATTCCCATACTCTTCAGGGACATGACGGCTGGCGTGCTCGCAGACCAATACAACGGGGTGTGCGCCATCGGAGTTCTCGACCGCAACCAAATCGTCTGCGCCAGAAATGTCCACATCAAGGGCCATCAGCAACCTTCACACCGCCAGATTTGTAAATTTTTCTTCAGACCTGCACGCGCTGTCAATTCCTTTCTGTAAATTCTTTCACATCTTGTCATCAGATGTTCATTTTTTGACTGAACCAACCCCGTGGTCCTAAGATGCTGATTGCAAGACAGGCTGATTGATTGCTGCGATGCCAATGAACACAATCGCTGAAAGGCTTCAGGCTCACCAGGATGGGCTGACGCGTTCCGAGCGTCAGCTCAGCGATATCATCTTGCAGAATTACCCGGCGTCAGGCCTGGGAACCATCACGTCGCTGGCTCAGGCGGCTAGCGTTTCCACACCCACAGTGGCACGGCTCGTTCAGAAGCTGGGATTTCCCGGTTTTCCCGATTTTCAGCGTGGCCTGCGGGCTGAATTGAACGAAAAAATCTCAAATCCGCTCGCCAAACGCGAACGTTGGGTCGATGACGCGCCGGAGGAACATCTCCTCAACAAATTCACCCGCGCGGTGATTGAAAACATTGATCAATCCATGGCGCGGCTTGATCCGGAGGCCTTTGAACAGGCGTGCACCCTGTTGAGTGATCCCAAACGTCAGGTCTTTGTGGTTGGCGGGCGGATCACCAGAACACTTGCGGACTATATCTTTTTGCATTTGCAGATGATCCGCGAAAACGTCGTGCAAGTTGCTTCGAATTCAAACGCTTGGCCGCACTATATGCTCGATCTCGAACCGGGTGATGTTCTGGTCGTTTTCGACGTCAGGCGATATGAGAACAGCACGCTGAAGCTCGCCGAGATCGCGAATGAGCGTGGCGCCGAGATCATACTTTTTACCGATCAATGGGTATCGCCCATCAAAAAACATGCGGGTATCTACTTTGCCAGCCAGATTGCTGCCCCATCCGCATGGGATTCGAATATCGCACTAATGCTGATGTCAGAACTTATCATCGCGGAGGTGCAGGAACGCAATTGGGGCGATACGCGCTCCCGCATTGAGGAACTGGAAGAGATGTTCGACCGGACAAGGTTTTTCCGGAAGTTCTGAATTCACTTGGGTACTAGCGCTTACACCGACGCGGTGAGCCCACCATCCACCCGCAGGTTCTGCCCTGTGATGTAGCTGGACGCATCGGAGATGAAGAAGGCGATTGTTTCCGACAATTCTTCCACACGCGCATAACGTCCGGCCGGGATACGCGCCACGCGATCCGGTTTTTCCGGCAGGCTGTTGATAAAACCCGGGAGCACATTGTTCATGCGGATGTTTTCTGCCGCAAACTTATCGGCAAACAGCTTTGTGTAACCCGCCAGAGCGGAGCGAAAGACGGCGGAGGTTGGAAAATCCGGATCAGGTTCAAACGCCGCAAAAGTGGAAACATTGACAATTGATCCCAATTGTTGCTTGCGCATGATTGGCAAGACGCACCGGGTCATGCGCACCACGTTGAGCATGTAGTAGTCCATGCCCGTGTGCCAGTCTTCATCGGAGATTTCATCAACTGCACCCTTGGGGCCATGGCCTGTGCAGTTCACCACACCGTCGATGCGACCAAACCGATCCATGGCGGCGGCAACGAAGGCTTCGAGGTCGCCCGGCTCCAGATTGGAGCCGGTGAATCCCAGCCCACCAAGCTTTTCGCCCAATGCCTCGCCTTTGCCGGAGGAAGACATGACACCCACGTCATAGCCTTTGCCAGCCAGCGTTCTTGCGGCATCGGCACCAATTCCAGAGCCGCCGCCAACGATCAGCGCAACCGGTTTTTCAGACATGGAAGCCTCCTCTTTGACTTCGTTCAGATGATCGCCTGTTCGACGACAGGGTTTTCGTTCGCAAACCGTTCGAAGCTGAACGGGGACAGATCGAGCGTGCGATAGTCACCATAGGTGATGCGCTCCGCAATACCGCGACCCATTGCCGGTGACTGTTGAAGCCCGTGCCCGGAAAATCCGTTGAGAAACATAAAGTTCTTCAGTCTGGAGTGCGGCCCGACAACGGCGTTTTGGTCGAACACATTGTAGGCGTAATGGCCTGCCCATTCGTGTGTCACCTTGATCGCCTCGAATTGTGGAATACGGTTCGCCAGCGCAGGCCAGATATGCTCGGTCCAGATCGACTGATCCATGGCGAAATCATTATACTCGACCGCCGGATCAACGGCAGAATGGCCGCCGCACAGGTATGACCCACCGCCATATTCGCGCACGTGAACACCGGAGGGATCGATGGTCAGCGGCAGATCGCGGTCGAGCGGTGTTTCAGCCGAAAATATCCAAGTAAAGCGTTTGCGAGGTTCGACCGTTAGTTCAATACCCGCCATTGACGCCGTTCGAGCCGCGCGCGGGCCAGACGCGTTGATCACGGTTCCGCAGGCAATCTCCTCCCCGCTGGAAAGACGAACGCTCTCAATAGTGCTTTCCGCAGCATCTTGCGTCATCGCAACCACTTCATTGTGGATGTATTCAGCGCCTTCCTCGCGTGCCTTCCAACGCAGCCAGTCAAACACGGTGGAGCCGTCCCAGTACCCCTCGTCCACCAGATTGATGGAGCCGAGCAAAATGTCCTCAACATTGTAGAAGGGATACTCGCGATGAATCTCATCGGTCGTCATGAGTTTGGTGGCAGCGCCCGCCCGTTTCTGCACCTTTTGGTTGGCTCGAAGAACATCGGCAAATGATCCATTGTCGGCCAGATAGAGGTAACCGAACGAGTGGATGGAGAGGTCCGGCACCCGCTCATCGCCACCCAGATGATCGCGCAAATTCTTCACAAAATCCGCAGCAAACTGCGAAATGCGAACGTTCAGTTCAGACGAGAACTGCTGACGCATGCAGGAATTGGTGTGGGCCGTGGAGCAGTACTCATAGGTCGGGTCTCGCTCCACCACGAGGATGGTGCCATCGAAGTCCGGATTGCTCGCAAGAAACCATGCGGCGGACGATCCCATGATCGCGCCACCGATAATCACGACATCATAGCGAGAGTGCTTTGGACATTCAGAACCGGCTAGCACGTTTCACCCCGTTCACAGTTCAATTTCAGCAATCAGCGCACCGAAGGACGCACCATGCATGTCGCGGTCTGCTATTGATCCTTGCACAGCGGGACGCGGCAGGCTGAATTTGATCACGTTGAGGCTTTCAATATCGAACCGGCGCAGGATCATTTCATCGGCGTTAAGTGCGTTTGCAATCGTTCCCGTTTCAAGTCGGTCTCTGAGGTCCTTAAAGACCTCTTTTGAACCGCAAAAAATATCGATGGTTAGCCAAAACGGGCCCGCGTTTTTGGAACGGACTTTTTCCACCCGATCGCCAAGTCGCATGGGACCATTAGCCATTTGAAACCTCATGGACCGAAAGCTCGAATGCTGACATTGGATCGTCCAGTTCCATCACATGGTTCAGGCAGAATTCGTATTTGGGCCCCAGGTTCACCTCGGCCGGCGAGAATGGAAAAGCGAAGGTTGGCATCTCCTCATTTCTGGTGAGCGTGTGATGTAGAAGATAGGGATTGAGCATCTTTGCAATCTCGACCGCGGTTGCTTCGCTTTGCGCCGTCACAATGCCCATCGCACCAAGCTCGTGTGCCGGGTGGGGTGCAGTTTCCAACCCGCCGAGCGCCGCATCCTTGCCGATGAGCCGGATTTCGATGGAAAACTCGTTTTCGGGCAACCCGAGGCGGGCACGAACTTTGGCACCGCACTGTTCGACGATGTCCTGCGCCCAGGTCTCGGCATTTTCGACATAGTGGGCGTCCCGCACCAGAGCCAGAACCATGCACTGATGTCCCGCAAGCCGCGCACCCTCAAGTTTCACCGTGTAGGGTTGAGCGGTTTGCCAGACCGAGCCCGTGACGCGGACCGCCCCGTTTTCGATTGCCTGATAGTCCGCTTCCGACACATCCAGATACCCGCCCGGCTCATAGAGCCGGAAAGGATCGGCATTTTCATAGAGCATGTGGGCGGAAACCGTGTGTGGTGTTGCCACCGCGACTTCGGCCATGGGCTCAACCGTGAAGCCATCCTCGTCAAAGGAGATCATGATCACACCCGACAGCGGGTTGGTGGTACAAAGCGCCCCGCACTCGCCGATTTTTGCCCCATGCCACGCTGCGCCAGCATGACAGCCACGCGTCAGCGGCAAGGCCGCGATGATGGCTGTGTCGGTGGTGCGTCCGGCGATGATCACCTCTGCCCCAGTTTCAATCGCCGCCGAGATTTGTTCAGTCCCGGCAAGCGCAACGATGTTGGTGCAGGCATTGATGGCGGTATCATCAAGCTCTGGAGCCGGATCGAGCGAATTTATACTGCCAGATCGCCAAGCGTCCTCAACCCGAGAGGCCGTCTGCGACGACTTCAGTGTTGCGATCTTGATGGATTGCCCAAGTTCGGCCGCGATCTCGCAGGTCATGTTGAGCATCCAGTCAACGCAAGCATCCACACCGCAGGTTCCGGCCGTTCCGATGACGAGCGGGACACCGGCCTTCTCGCGTGCCTGCATCAACTCGCGCCATTCAGCCTTGGTTGAGGATTCTGAATATTTCGAAACGCCTCGCCCAAGATAGGACGGGCCGGAATCGGTCGATCCGCCGTCGATCGCGATGATGTCGGGCTGGGCGGCGATGCCACGCTCAAGAGCACTGCGGTCATATCCGAGGCCCAGTGCACCAGCAGGCACAAGCACTTTCACCATCAATCGGCCACCGCCTGTGGTTTCTTCAACAGATTGCGCAGGAACATTGGCGCGATGAAGCCGGCGATGGCTGCCGCCCACAGGCCAATGGCGATGGGGGATGAGAAAAGGAACATCACATTGCCATCGGCAATGACCATGGCGCGGCGCAGCGCGTTTTCCATGTGCCCGCCGAGAAGAATGCCGAGGATCACCGGCACGGTGGGAATATCAAGCTTGCGCAAAACATAGCCAAGCACACCAAATCCCACCATCAACAGCAGATCGAAATAGCTGCCCGACAGCGAGTAGATGCCCACGAATGAGATCATCGTGACACCGGGCAACAAGACCCAGGGTGGCACCTGAAGCACTCGGACGAAAATCTTCACCAGCGGTACGTTCATCAGCAACAGCACCACATTGGCGATGAGCAGCGAAGCAATAAGCCCCCAGACAACCTCGGGTCGGTCGGTGAAAAGGGTCGGACCTGGAGTGATGTTGAGTGTCATCAACAGGGCTAGCAGCACAGCCGTTGTGCCCGATCCCGGCACGCCAAGCGTTAGCATCGGCACTAGCGCCCCACCGGCGGCGGCATTGTTGCCGGATTCTGGTGCTGCCACACCTTTCGCCACGCCGGTACCGAAACCGGATTTCTCACCGGCGATTGATTTTTCTGACATGTAGGCAAGGAAGCTTCCGAGCGATGCCCCGGCGCCCGGCAATATGCCTGCAATAAAGCCAATGCCCGAGGCCCGCAGCATCGTCCATTTTGACGCGATGATGTCGCGCCAAGGGATCGTTACCTTGTCGAGCTTCACGCCGATGGAGGTGTTCTTGCCATGGCTTTCAATGAAGAAAAAGACTTCAGCAATGGCAAACAGGCCAACAATGGCAACCAGAAAATCAACGCCATCGAAGAGATGCAGATTGCCGCCTGTCAGCCGCGGCAGACCCGACGTGTTATCAACGCCAATCATCGCAATCGCCAAGCCGATGCACGAGGCGAGTGCGGCCTTTGCCTGATTGTTCGATGCCATGCCGCCAAGCGTGCAGAAGGCAAGGAGATAGAGCGCGAAATACTCTGCAGGTCCAAACAGGAACGCCACCCGCGCCAACAGAGGAGCCAACAGCATCAGGCCAATGGTTGCAAGAAACGCACCAACAAACGAGGCAACACCGGAGAGCACAAGCGCATCCCCTGCTCTGCCCGCCTTGGCCATGGGATAACCATCAAGTGTGGTCATCAATGCCGGTTCGTCGCCGGGGATGTTCAGCAAAATTGAACTGATGCGCCCGCCATACATTGCGCCGTAGTAGACGGCGGTCATGAGCACCAATGCCGATGTGGCATCAAGGCCCAGTGTAAAGGCGAGCGGAATGAGAATTGCCACGCCGTTGGATGGTCCAAGGCCCGGAAGCGCACCAATGATGGTTCCCAGAAAGCAGCCAATCACCGCCAGCATGAGCGTGTAGGGCGAAAGCGCGATGGAAAACCCTAGGGCCAGATTGGAAAGGATGTCCATCGCTCTATCCCATCAACGCCTTGGGAAAAGGAACCAGTCCCAGGCCGAGCGCATATTTGAAGATCACAAAAAGGCCGATCGACAGACCGACGCCTGCGAGTGCCGCCGCAAGCGGACGGGGCGATATCTGATAGCTCAACACTGCTGCGGCCAACGCTGTTGGGATGACAAAGCCCATCGGCTTGAGCGCATAGGCATAGCCAACCAGCACCACCACCGCGATGGCCAACGCGCCGAATGTGGCAAGGGATGGCCATTGCGGATCCGCATCGGGCTTCCAGATCATGTACAAGCCACACAGCGCTCCAACCACGCCAATACCGATCGGAAAGGCCTTTGGCCCAACCGGGTCAGACAGGAAGCTTGTTTCGATCTGGGTGGCGCTCGCCGCATAGGCGAGCGCTGCAATGACTGCGTCCAGACCAAAGATCCGGTCGCTGATCATTATTTGATGACCCCGATGTCCTTGGAGAGCTGGCGAACCTCGCCAACAACCTGATCAACATAGCCCTGGAT
>JBCCGR010000039.1:0-43487 GCA_039029195.1 Pseudomonadota bacterium | reverse complement strand
GTCTATGCCCGCTTTGTCTATGATCGCGATGCTGCTCCATCCTTTTATGATGTCATCGAACCTGACGACCGACTGATTTTCGTCAATACGTTTTCCAAGAACTGGGCAATGACCGGGTGGCGTGTGGGATGGATTTCCGCGCCGCCTGAACTCGGTCAGGTGTTCGAAAACCTGGTGCAGTACAACACGTCGGGGGTGGCGGCCTTTCTGCAACGCGGCGCGGTGGCCGCGCTGGCTGAGGGCGAGGATTTTTTTCAGATGCAACTTGATCGGGCGCGAAAGGGTCGCGACATTCTGAGCGACGCCCTGTCCCGGTCCGGTCGTGCGTCCTTTGCTAAACCGGATGGCACGTTCTACCTGTTCTTCCATATTGATGGCGAGGATGACGCGACCGATCTTGCCTATCGGCTTGTCGATGAGGCTGGAGTCGGATTTGCCCCCGGTGCGACTTTCGGTGATGTGGGTCGACCTTTTTTAAGGGCCTGCTTCATGCGTGATCTTGATCAGGTCACTGAAGGAGCAGAACGCATAGCGGAATGGCTGTCGCGTTGAAAAACTCAAGTATTCTGATTGATGAACGCAGCGATCTTGACCATGAGCTTTTCATCAAGCAGCAATGGAGCGTGCCCTTGTCCTGCGACTTCAAGTGATTGAAGAGCGGGATGGTCAGCTTTCATGCGCGCCAGAATATCTTCGCTCAACAGGTCAGAATTGGCACCGCGCAATACCAGCAGCGGGCGTGACTTCAGCCCGCCAAACTGCGGCCACAGTGTCGGCAATGGCTGGTCAAGGTCCAAGGCTTTCAGTGTGTTGATCAGCTTTGGATCGAAGTCAGGTGCCGGCTTTCCGTTTTCGTCGCGCCAGGTCATGCGGGCAAAAGCGTCCCAGTCTGCATCCGAAAGCGCTGTAAACTGCTGTTTGTAAGCGTTCTTCAGGCCACTGGCCGCTTCTTCCCAGCTTGCGGGCATGCGCGAGCGCTCCAAATTTGTCTTGATGCGGGCAAGACCAACGCCGTCGAGCTCCGGGCCCACGTCATTGAGGACAACACAATGGGGAAGACCCGGACGCATGGCTGACAGGAGCATGGTGATCAGGCCGCCACGGGATGTTCCCACGATCGCTGCTTCATGAACGCCGAGGGCATCGCAAACCGAGATGACGTCCGTCGCTTCTGTCAGAGGTGTGTAATTCTGCCAATCCTTGTCGTGGTCGGATAGTCCGCGTCCACGATAATCGACAGAGATCACCTGGCGTGGTGTCTTCTCAGATTGGCTGAGAAATTGTGCAAACTGATCGAAATCGCGGGAATTACGGCTGAGACCGGGAAGACACAAAACGGGCGTTGCAGACGCGGGCGTGTTCGGGCGATAGCGCCGCCCTCTCAACATCAGACCATCAACGGCTGAAACTTCAAAAACTTCATGGGCGGATTCGGCGGAGGACATGGAACGCAGATAACATTCTTGGAAGGAGAACTGGCGCGTTCATACAGCGTCGTTCAGCCGAGGAAAAGAGGCGCCATGCCGCGCATCTTTTTCAAGTCACCCGCGCCGTCCGCGCCGCAAGTCCCGTTCAATCGCCAGTTTCGCACCATCAATTCGGGCACGATAGACTTGATAGTTTTCCATGACCCGCTGAATGTAATTTCGGGTCTCGGTAAACGGCACCCGCTCCACCCAGTCGACGACAAAATCAATGTTGCGACCGCGCGGGTCACCGAATTTTTTAATCCACTCGCGGGCACGCCTTGGACCGGCATTGTACCCAACGAAGGTGAGGATCAATGATCCGGAAAAATTGTCGATCTGTTCCTCCAGATAGGCAACCCCCAGCGTTGCATTGTATCCGCCGTCGCGCACCAGCCGTTTGGAGGAATATTTGATGCCCTTCTTGCGCGCCATCGCCTTGGCAGTGCCGGGCAACAATTGCAGAAGCCCGCGGGCATTGGCGGGTGAAACCGCACCCACATTGAACGCGCTTTCCTGCCGGGCGATGGCATAGGCTAGCGCTCGTTTGGAGCTGGAAATTTTGGCCGACGACGGGATCGCTCCCAGCGGGAAGGCGAGCGTGTCGACATCAAGGCCTCGACCGTGCGCAATCTTTCCGATCTGAAGGGAGAGCGTGTAATCGCCCTGCCGCTCGGCCCGCGCTGCAAGAAGGGCCAGCTCACCGGTTGAGTTCAAACGCTTGGCCAGGTGTCGATAGATCGATTTTGCCCGCCAGCCATATCCGACGGCTTCAAGTCGGTTGATGGCTTTGACGAATTTGCGGGAGGCAAAGCGCTGACGCTCAGCCGGGCTTGGCTTTGGTTTTGACACGCCGACGCTGCTGCGCTTCAGTTTTCGGGCTGAAAGCTGACCGTAGTAGGTGGAGCCGAACACGGCTGCATCGCGATAATGAGTTTCGGCGGACGACCGGTTTCCGGCTTTCTCAGCCGTGCGACCGAGCCAGTAGTGCGCCCGGGCAAGGCTGATGGGACGGGTGGAGACAGCCATGATCGCCTTGAAGTGCGGACGGGCCTTGGCGGGATCATTGAGATAGCGAAGCGCATACCATCCCGCATGAAACTCCGCCTCCGCCCGTTTGGAACGAGACTTTGCCGAGTGACCCGCTGCCACGCGATAGGCGAGTTTCTTGTCGCCCTGATCGAGCAGATTGCGTGAAAGAATGCGTCGTTCCACCCACCATTCGTCGGGATCAACCAGTTTTGCCTGCGCCTTTGGTGCCTTGAGTACAATCTTTGCAGCGGCGCGATATTTCTTTGCGCGGCGCAGATGCTGCATCTTGGAAAACAGATAGCCAGGATCAGACTGCTGGCGGCGTGGAACCGCGTTCAGCGCCTTGTTGGCCTTCGATGATTTGCGGATCACTGCCGTTCGTGCTGCCACCAGCCGGGTTGCTCCGGCAAGCCCGGCAATCCTGCCTGCTGCACGGGCTCGGTCATCGTACAAAAGACGATCGACGCGATATTTGTGGTCTTCGCGGGTTAGCAGTTTGGAGAATTTTTTGAGAATGACGCGTTCCTCAGAACGCTCCAGATTCTCGTTGCGCCATACCCAGCGTATGGTCTTTTTGGCTCTCGATGTTTGTCCTTTGGCAAGCAGCGCCGAGGTCAGATGAATGGCCCCGCCAACCGTGCGCGGCGTTCGACTTCCAAATGCCCGAACAGTTTGCGATGCGCCCAGTTTGTTGCGCACGATGGACCGTTCGATGTTGGACTGGATTGCTTTTTGGGCAGGCCAGTCCGGTATGTCAGCAGCAATTTTTGCAAGCGTTCCCGGACTAGCCCCTTTGCCGCGCAGTGCAATGGACCAGGCAAGCAGGATCCGGTCGAGCGAGCCGGCAGGCATTCCCGCGCGAATGGCAAGGGCCGTTTGCATGTCGCGCTTGTCGAGCGCTTCCAATCCCTTTTTCAGGCTGCCCGCTCGTGCCTTGATTGGTGAACTGTTGTCAGCGATGACGAAGTTGCTCTCCGCCCGGCTCGGTTTTGCCGAAATGCTCGCGGTTTTGATCGGATCGCTTGATGCGGCCAGATCGGCAATGGTCGGGGTTGGCCGCGGCTTTGGAATGGTGATCGCCGTTTCGGCGTGAACAGGCATTGCCTGCCACGAGGCGATCAAGGCGACTGCCATCGACACGTGCTTCAAGCAAGACAGGAAAGGGCGGTTCAGCATGGATCAAGCACCATTCTGGGTGATTTGTGGCCGGGTGGCTCGGTGGACTGACGAGACTGCCGGAAAGTGGTGAAAGCCCGGTTAATCAAAGGTTACCCGGCTTCGAAGAATTTTAGGCATCTCGAGTTGCGTTGTGCGGTTTGAAACGTTTTGCCAGTTCAATCGGGCAGATTTCTGACCGTCCAATTCGGCTTGTTTGAAGTGCAGGGAAAGATTTCGGTTCCGCTCGTTGCTGAATTGTCCTAGTCACAATCCACCGGCGACCTTAGTGGCGCCAAAGACATGATCGTTTTGTGGAGTGAGACTGATGTTTTCCCGATCCAACACCGCGCTTGTGACGCCGTTTGGCGAAGATGGATCGCTTGATGATGATGCGTTCAACGCATTTGTCGACTGGCAGATTACGGAAGGTACGAATGGTCTCGTACCTGTTGGAACAACCGGCGAATCGCCAACTCTTTCCCATGATGAGCACAAACATGTGGTCGAGCAGTGCATCAAAGCGGCAGCAGGCAGGGTGCCGGTGATGGCCGGTGCGGGATCAAACAACACAGCAGAAGCCATCGATCTTGCCCAGCATGCAGAAAAAGCCGGTGCGGATGCGGTGCTGGTGGTGACACCCTACTATAACAAGCCCAATCAACGCGGGCTGAAGGCGCATTTTTCCTCGATTGCCAAGGCCATCGATATACCGATTTACATCTACAACATTCCGCCACGGTCCATCATTGATATGAGTGTGGAAACGATGGCGGAACTCAATAATGAGCACGACAACATTGTTGGATTGAAAGACGCAACCGCGGACCTTGCCCGCGTGTCATTACAGCGCGCTTCCTGTGGCACTGATTTCATTCAGCTTTCCGGTGAAGATGGCACAGCGCTTGGCTTCAATGCCCATGGAGGTGTTGGCTGCATCTCAGTCACATCCAATGTGGCACCGGCATTGTGCGCCGAATTCCAGGCCAAATGTGCAGATGGCGATTATGCGGATGCGCTGCTGTTGCAGGACCGGTTGATGCCATTGCACAAGGCCCTGTTTCTCGAACCCAGCCCTGGCGGTGCGAAGTATGCACTTTCGCTCCTCGGCAAGGCCAACAATGTGTTGCGCGAACCACTGGTGGCGGTGAGTGACGAAGCGCAATCCGCAATTCGTTCTGCAATGGTCCATGCCGGGCTGCTGAACTAACCGTATTGTCGTTTTCCCGATGGCCGCCAAGAACAAAGCACCGGCAAAGAAGGTGATCGCCGAAAATCGCAAGGCGCGATACAATTACGCCATCGAAGACGTGATTGAAGCCGGGCTTGTGCTCACGGGCACCGAGGTCAAAGCGCTGCGCGACGGCAAGGCCAACATTGCTGAAAGCTATGCAAGTGCCGAGGGCGGGGAAATCTGGCTGATCAACGGGCACATTCCGGAATATGTTCAGGCCAACCGGTTCAACCATGAACCGCGTCGACCGCGAAAACTGCTTCTGTCGAAGCGCGAGATCAAGAAGCTGCACGATGGGACTTCGCGGGAGGGCATGACGATTGTGCCCTTGAAGCTCTATTTCAATCCGCGGGGCATGGCGAAACTGGAAATCGCGCTGGCGAAGGGCAAGAAGGTCCACGACAAGCGCGAAACCGAGAAGAAGCGCGATTGGCAGCGCGACAAGGCACGGCTGATGCGTGAACGCGGATGAGTAAAAGCCGCCCCCGCGGCTCGCGGCTCGTGCGTTATCTCAAATGTGAACTGATTGTTTCAAACACACTTTCGAACATCGGTTCTGTAAGGCGACCCGTGTTCGTGTTGTAGCGCGAGCAGTGATAGCTCGAAATCAGCGTGTGGCCGTTAATCGTGTGAACTGATCCGTGGCCGAACAGCGTTCCCGCAACTCGTCCGCCAAGCGTGCGGACGACAGAATCGTGTGAAATCTTGCCAAGTGAAAAAATCACTTTCAGATTTTCAAAACTCTCGATGGTGTTGGTGAGAAAGTCCCGGCAGGTGTTGATTTCCGCCCCGACTGGTTTGTTTTGTGGTGGGACGCAGCGGACCGCATTTGTTATGGCTGTCCGACTGAGTTCAAGCCCATCAAGCGGCGCGGCACCATAGTCGCCAACCGCCAAATCAAATTTCTTCAGCGTTGCGTAGAGCAGATCACCTGCATAGTCGCCGGTAAACGGGCGACCAGTGCGATTGGCGCCCCGCAGTCCTGGCGCAAGCCCGACGATCAGAAGTTCGACCGACTTTCGTCCGTCGGGAGGTAGCCAGGTCGGTACGGGTGCGTTGTGCCAGTCCGGTTCTTTGGCGCGCCAGTCATCAATAAAGGACTTCAGCCGCGGGCACAGGTCGCAATCGCGATCCGGTTCACAAGCCGTCACTGTCGAAGTTTCCAAACGATCAATAATCGTCGTCGTCGTAGTCGTCATCCGAAACAGGTGCACGAGACGGGGCAGTCCGCTCGGATGGCTCGCGTCCGACACTGCTCTTGAGGGTGACAAGATCGATAAAGTGGTCGCATTGGCGACGCAGATCGTCTGCGATCATTGGTGGCTGACTGGATACGGTTGATACCACGGACACCTTGCGGCCTGCGCGTTGCAGCGCCTCAACAAGTTTGCGGAAATCACCATCGCCCGAAAACAGAACCACGTGATCAATATCGCTGCCGAGCTCCATGGCATCAATCGCCAGCTCGATGTCCATATTGCCTTTCACCTTTCTGCGACCGGTCGCATCGGTGAATTCCTTGGCTGGTTTGGTGACCACCCGATAGCCGTTATAGTCCAGCCAATCGATCAGCGGACGAATGGAGGAATATTCCTGATCCTCAATGAGTGCGGTGTAATAGTAAGCCCGCAGCAGATATCCCTTCTTTTGGAAATGCCCAAGCAATGCCTTGTAATCTATGTCGAACCCCAGAGCCTTGGAGGTGGCGTAGAGATTGGCACCATCTATGAATAAAGCGATTTTCTCTCTTTGATCGAACATCCGGTATGACTTTCTCAAAATAGAAGGATCCCGCCAAACGAACGGCGCAGACTTTCAATGGGGATCGCCGGAAACAGCAGCTCAGCCCACGGTGAATGAGTTTCATTTGCGCGAAGAGTTAGGGCGCTTTACGCAAATCAAACCGCCCCCTAGCTTCGTAGGATATGTTGATCAAGGGTCATTTTCAATGAAAGCCGCCTACTTTGTCGCGGGCCATCGCTCCCGAAATCTCAGGGGGTGCAGAAAAGTGATTAAGTATCAGATGCTTATTGACCTATGGGCAGTTCTGTCCGGATACGGCCGACTGCCGTTGCCCCCGCCGTTGCGATTTTTCTTGAATAATTGTGAACCGGACTGTAGGGAAGCGGTCGATTTCCTATACAGCTAAACTCTCAGGAGCCTTCGCATGGCACGCGTTACTGTTGAAGATTGCGTTGATAAGGTCACCAACCGGTTTGAACTGGTTTTGCTGGCAAGCCACCGCGCACGGCAGATTTCCTCCGGCGGTGCCATCACGGTCGATCGTGACAATGACAAGAATCCAGTTGTTTCCCTGCGCGAAATTGCCGATGAAACCCTGTCACCCGGTGATCTGAAGGAAGATCTGATCCACTCGCTGCAAAAGCATGTTGAAGTGGATGAGCCGGAGCAGGATCCGCGCGAAGTCGTTGAAGCGCCGACCATCGAAGTGGGTATGGACCCTGCAATGATGGCTCAACCCGAACTGCCGCGCGAAGACGTGGTGTTTGACAGCCTGTCGGAAGAAGAACTGCTGGCGGGTATTGAAGGTCTGGTGCCACCGGATAAATCCGACGATCTCTGATTGCGGAAGTACCGGTAAGTTGGTGGCGTGATTTTTCGCCACATTTGAAATTGCTTGATAAGCTATACGGCGTGACCTTATGGTCGCGCCGTTTTTGGTTTTAAAGGCAGTTTGCCTAGCCCGATACCGAGCGGACCCTTGAAGATAAGGATTGAACCGACCCGTCCATGATGCGCCAATATGAACTGGTGGAGCGTGTATTAAGCTATCGGCCCGATGCCGACGAAGGGCTTCTCAACAAGGCTTACGTCTATGCCATGCAAAAACATGGCGATCAGAAGCGTGCCAATGGCGATCCGTACTTCTCTCATCCCCTGGAAGTTGCAGGCATTCTGACGGATCTTCGACTGGACGAATCCACCGTTGCGGTCGCCCTGCTGCACGACACAATTGAAGACACAGACGCAACACGCGCCGAAATCGACGAACGGTTTGGCGAGGAAATTGGCCAGCTTGTCGAAGGGCTGACAAAGCTGAAGCGCCTCGATCGCGTTTCCAAGAAAACTGAACAGGGCGAAAACCTCAGGCGCCTGTTGCTCGCGGTCTCCCAAGACATTCGTGTCCTTCTCGTCAAACTGGCTGACCGGCTGCACAATATGCGCACCCTGCATTTTGTGCCGGAACACAAGCGCGCGCGCATTGGCCAGGAAACGATGGACATCTATGCGCCGCTCGCGGGCCGTATGGGCATGCAGGACATTCGCTCGGAACTTGAGGAACTTTCCTTCAAATATGTGAACCCGGATGCATTCGCGGCGGTGTCTCAAAAGCTTGAGGATCTGGCGGAAAAAAACCGCGGACTGATCGCGGAAATTGAAGCAATCCTAGAAAAGAAACTGCGCGCCAACGGCATGTATGCTGACGTTTTGAGCCGTCGCAAGAAGCCCTACTCGGTGTTTCAGAAAATGAAGCAACGCGACCTGAGCTTCGAACAACTGCCCGACATATACGGCTTTCGTGTTGTGGTAAAAAATATCGAAGACTGCTACCGGGCGCTTGGGATCGTGCACACAAGTTGGAAAACGGTGCCAGGTCGCTTCAAAGACTATATCTCGACACCGAAACAGAACGACTATCGCTCCATTCACACCACCGTTGTCGGCCCGTCCCGTCAGCGGGTTGAGCTGCAAATCCGCACCAAGGATATGCACGAGATTGCTGAATTCGGTATCGCTGCACACGCACTATACAAGGACGGTATTTTTTCACCCTACAGTGACGCGGTGCTCAAGGGTGCCGAACAGATTGCAGAAAATGGAGCGGGCAGCGGCTCGGTTAGCAATGGGGTCGATCGCTCCGAAGGCGGTGGAGATCACGCCTATGGTCGCTTGCGGCGCATGGTCGATGCGCTGGCAAAAGGGGATCATCCCGACGATTTTCTGGAACACACAAAACTTGAACTGTTTCTCGATCAGGTTTTCTGTTTCACACCACGCGGTCGCCTGATTGCTCTGCCGCGCGGGGCGACGTCGATCGATTTTGCCTATGCTGTGCACACCGATATTGGCGACAGCTGTGTTGGCTGCAAGATCAATGGTCGCAACATGCCGGTCGCGACAGAGTTAAAGAATGGCGACGAGGTGGAAATAATTCGCGGCAAGCAGACCGCACCACCAGTGGCATGGGAGCATCTGGCAGTCACCGGCAAAGCGCGATCCGCAATTCGTCGGGCTGCGAAGGCTGCGCTCATCCGCCAATATTCCGGCCTTGGAGAGAACATGGTTCAGCGGGCTTTTGCCCGTACCGAAAAAACCTATTCCGAAGACCTTCTTGAACCCGCCCTGCATCGCCTGGCGCACAATAGTGTCTCTGAAGTCCTGGCAGCGGTCGGCCGTGGAGAGCTTTCGTCCCGCGATGTTCTGAAAGCCGTCTATCCCGAGCTTGATGATCAAAAACCGGCCAATGCACCAAAACCCGCCGCCGGCGAGGGTTGGTTCGGTTTGAAAAATGCAGCCGGTATGATCTTCAAGGTCCCGGGACTGCGGACAAATCGCAACCGGAAGAAAACGCAGAACGGCGCTGATGCACTACCCATTCGCGGTTTGTCGGGTGATCTGCCGGTGCGGTTTGCACCTGATGGCGGCGCGGTTCCGGGGGACCGAATTGTCGGCATCCTTACCCCGAACCGGGGCATTACCGTCTATCCAATCCAGTCACCGCAATTGCAGAAGTTTGACGACAATCCGGACCGCTGGATCGATGTGAGATGGGAAATCGACCCCGACAAACGCGAGCGCTTTCCTGCACGATTGATCGTGACTGCCACGAATGAACCCGGAACTCTCGCCCAAATCGCCACCGTGATTGGTGCGAATGAGGGCAACATTCACGCGCTTTCCATGCTCTCGGCTGCAGAAGATTTCACGGAGATGCAGATTGATCTGGAGGTGTTTGATCTGAAACACCTCAATCGGATCATGACCCTTGTGAAGGGCGCTGAATGCGTCAATCAGGTGGAGCGGGTGAACGGCTGAGGGTGAAATCAGTGGGTTCTTTGCAGTTAGCTGTGAATTTGGTGGTCCGTCATGGTCACGAGCGATATTGAACACCCGATTGAACTGACCAGACAGGCATTGATCCATGACACGTGACGAGGTTCTTCAGATTTTCAAGGATGCCGGGGCAATCCTTACCGGGCATTTCATTCTTACATCTGGTCTGCGCAGCCCGGTGTTTATCCAGAAAGCACGGGTTTTCATGGATGCCGGCAAAACGGAAGCGGTCTGCAAGGCGCTTGCAGCAAAAATCAATGAGGCGGTTTCTGAGCCCATTGATCTGGTCGTCGGTCCGGCTGTGGGCGGCATTATCCCGGCCTATGAAACATCGCGTCATCTTGGCGTTCCCAATGTCTGGGTCGAGCGTCAGGATGGTGTGTTCAAACTTCGCCGGTTTGAAATGCCGGAAGGCGCGCGGGTTGTTGTGGTGGAAGACATCGTGACGACGGGACTTTCCATCCGCGAAACGGTCGCTTGTCTTGAAGGCATCGGGGCAAACGTCCTTGCAGCAGCCTGTTTGATTGATCGATCCGCAGGCAAAGCCGACGTGGGTGTGCCGCTCGTTGCGTTGGCGGAGTATGAAGTTCCGGCCTATGCAGAAGACGAACTTCCCGCTGAGCTTGCTGCCATTCCGCCGGTGAAGCCAGGCAGCCGAGGCCTATAGGCCCGACAACGTGGGTTGAGTCCGCGCAACAAACTCTGGCAATCCGTCAGTTGTTGGCAGATCGCCGATCTGCTGCGGCTCAAACCAATCCAGTTCTGCCGCATCGTCTCCTGCAACTGGGTCTCCAGTAGTCCAACTGGTAGCAAAGACGTGGATTTCAAAAGTCCGGGGAGGGTTATCCTGAGATCGCACCACGCGATTGACGTCGGCATACTCCAGATGATCAAGCGTTAGGCCGGTTTCTTCGAAAATCTCGCGCCGGGCAGCCTGTTCCACCAATTCGCCAGCTTTCACCTTGCCGCCGGGCAGTGACCACAACCCCTTCGCGGGATCTCGACCTCGCCGGGCAAGCAGCACACGGTCGTTCTTCCAAATGGCAACGGAAACAGCTTGGATGACTTTCATGGCGCGGCAAAGTAGCGTGAGGGACGAGAATGTGGAAGCGCAATCGCGAGGCAGAGCATGTGCGGAAGATTTGCCCTCACCTATAGTTGGGAAGAGATGGTTGACTGGTTCAACCTGATTCCAACCCGGCTGGCAGATGGATCGCCGCCTCCTGCCGATATGCCACCACGCTACAATATTGCACCCACGCAGCCCATCATGATGGTGATCGCAAGCGAATTGCCCGATACGGACGAAGGTGAGCGTGCACGGCAGGCTCTTCTTGTGCGCTGGGGACTGGTTCCTCGATGGGTGAAAGACCCCAAGACCTTCACTTTGCTGATCAATGCGAGATCAGAAACCGCTGCCACGAAGCCATCCTTTCGTGCTGCCATGGCGCATCGGCGGACCCTGATACCGGCAACCGGCTTCTATGAGTGGCGCCGCACCGGCAAAGGCAAGGATCGCCAATCCCAGGCCTTTTGGGTGAGGCCAAAGGATGGTGGTGTTGTCGCCTTTGGGGGCTTGATGGAAACGTGGATTTCATCGGATGGAAGCGAGATCGACACCGGGTGCATATTGACGACGGACGCCAACCCGACATTTGCAGGGATCCACAATCGCCTGCCGATGGTCGTGCCGCCGGGAGACTTTGATCGATGGCTCGACTGCAAGAACGAACTGCCTGCCGATATCGCCGATCTGTTGGTTCCAGCCAATGATGATTTCTTTGAAGCCATTCCTGTGAGTGACAAGGTCAATAAGGTTGCCAATGCCGGTCCGGATATTCAGCAGCCGGTTGAAGATCGCGGACCTGCAAAACCTAAGAAAGAAGAACGGGATGAACCCGGCGACGATGGCCAGATGAGCTTGCTCTAATCGGTCCGATTCCCCGGCAGTCACACGCGCGTCACAGAGTCAATTGCGGTCGGGTAACAGAATGGGGTATTTTCGATTCTCTGTGAACTGCTGTGAAAATCGGTGGAATGTTTATTGAGTGCCCCCCGGTTTTCAATTTGGCGCTATAGCTGATTTTCCGTTCTCGCGTTTCACATCCAGCGTCTCAAAATCACCTTCGGCATTGCCCAGAACAATGGTCATGTTGGAGACAGGAACTCTATGGCCGAACCCGCTCAAAATCTCGTTTCCCAGAACAGCCCGCACAGCCCGTATCGCACGGCGCCCAACAATGTGGAGGCGGAGCAGGCGCTGCTGGGCGCGATTCTTGTCAACAATGACGCGTTTTATCGTGTCTCGGACTTCCTGCAGGCCGAGCATTTTCATGAGCCGTTGCACCGGCAGATTTTTGAGGTTGCCACCGACATGATCCGCGCTGCGAAGCGGGTCAATCCGGTGACCATCAAGACCTTCCTGCCCGAGGAAGAGCGTGTTGGTGAAATGACGGTCGCGCAATATCTTGCCCGGCTTGCAGCGGAAGCGACAACCATCATCAATGCCGAAGATTATGGAAGATCAATCTATGATCTGGCAGTTCGCCGCTCGCTGATCACCATTGGCGAAGACATGGTCAATATCGCCTATGATGCGCCGGTCGACATGCCGCCAGTCAAGCAGATCGAAGATGCTGAACGCAGGCTGTTTGATGTGGCGGAGAGCGGCCAGTATGAAGGCGGATTTTCCACTTTTGGAGACGCGGTGGCAACGGCCGTGGACATGGCGTCCGCCGCCTATCAGCGCGATGGGCAGCTTTCGGGCATCGCTTCCGGGCTGAACACTCTCGATGCCAAGATGGGTGGGCTTCAACCGTCGGACCTGATCGTGCTTGCCGGTCGTCCGGGCATGGGCAAAACCTCCCTTGCCACAAACATCGCGTTCAATATTGCGGAGGCCTATGAGCCCGATGTGCTTCCTGATGGCACCCACAAGGCCAAGAATGGCGGTGTGGTCGGGTTTTTCTCGCTGGAGATGTCATCGGAGCAGCTTGCCACGCGTATTCTGGCTGAGCAGACCGAAATCTCCTCGTCCAAGATCAGGCGTGGTGAAATCAATGACAGCGAGTTTGAAAAACTCGTTGGCTGTTCGCAGATTATGCATCGCATCCCGCTGTATATCGACCAGACCGGTGGCATTTCCATCGCACAGCTTGCGGCACGCGCACGTCGTTTGAAGCGTCAGCGTGGTCTGGACGTTTTGATTGTTGACTATGTGCAACTCATGCAGGGGAGCAAACGCACAGACAATCGCGTTCAGGAAGTCACGGAGATTACGACCGGGCTGAAATCACTGGCGAAAGAGCTCGCCGTCCCGGTGATTGCCTTGTCGCAATTGTCGCGTGCGGTGGAAAACCGGGACGACAAGAGACCGCAACTGGCAGATCTGCGTGAATCGGGTTCGATCGAACAGGACGCCGACGTTGTGTTGTTTGTGTATCGCGAGGAATATTATCTGCAGAACCGTGAGCCGTCTGATGACGATCCGAACTATGCCGACTGGTTCAAGAAAATGGATGATGCGCGCGGTAAGGCCGATGTGATCATCGCCAAACAGCGGCACGGACCCACAGGCACCGTCGGTCTCGGCTTCCAGGCGATGTTCACCCGGTTCTCTGATCTGGTTGAAGACGATCATCTTCCCGAACGATTTGACTGATTTGAATTATCCCCAGTTTGCCGGTACCCGCCTGCGCGTCGATCTGGATGCGCTAGTTGCGAACTGGCGTCAGGCGCAGGAAAAAGTCGGTCGGGCTCAGGCTGCTGCTGCGGTGAAGGCCGACGCCTATGGGCTCGGATTGGAGCCGGTGGCAGGCGCATTGATTGATGCGGGTTGCACGGATTTTTTTGTCGCCACAATCGAAGAGGGCGTTCGGCTTTGTGCGCTCAACACTGGGATCAACATCCATCTACTGTCCGGACTGTTGCCGGGATTTGCTGACATCTGCCGGTCGCACAGTCTTATCCCTGCTCTTTATAGCGCTGAGACCTATCGCGAGTGGATGGCTGAGTGTCCAGATAAGCCTCACACGCTTCACCTGGGAACCGGGATCAACCGGCTTGGGCTCCCGGTTGTGGATTATCGCGAGATCGCGGTTCAAATCAAAAACAGTGTTTACCACCGTCCTGATCTGCTGATGAGCCATCTCGCCTGTGCTGATGAGCCCGATCATCCCATGAATGCAGAGCAACTTGACCTGTTCAATGAGTTGCGGGCGCTACTGCCGGACGTGCCTTGCTCGCTTTCCAATTCTGCCGGAATTGATCTTGGCCCCGATTTTCATTTCGACATGGTTCGACCCGGAATTGCCCTTTATGGCGGTTGGAATCTTGCCGACTACCAAACGGTTGCCTCATTTGAGGCCCGAGTTGCGCAAATCAAAAAGGTGAAGAAGGGCGAGCGGATCGGTTATGGCGGCAGCCATACGTTTGATCGCGACGGCGAAATTGCGGTCGTTTCCGCTGGATATGCAGATGGCTATCATCGAAGCGCCAGCGGATCGGGCACGGCAATGCGTGATCTACAAGAACCTGCAAAAGCTTGGATCAAAGGGCACTTTGTGCCTTCGCTGGGCCGGGTATCAATGGATCTTGCGGCCTTTGACGTGACTGATTTGCCAGAAGGTACCGCTCAAGCTGGCGATTGGATCGAGATATTTGGCCGAAATGTGAGCATTGATGGTGTGGCTCAAGGATGCGGCAGTATTGGATATGAAATGCTGACATCTGTCGGCGCACGGACCGTTCGCATCTACGAACATGGTGAGGAACCGGGCAAGGAGCGCAGTGATGGCTAAGAACAGAATCCAGTTCGTCTGTCAGAACTGCGGCACCGTTCACGCCCGTTGGTCCGGCAAATGCGATGGCTGCGGCGAATGGAACACGCTGGTTGAGGAATTCGGCTCCACCGGCGTCGGGGCCGGGCCCGCCAAATCCGTCTCCAAAGGGCGTGCGGTTCAGCTCGTTCCCCTTGATGGCGAAGTGGAGGAAGCGCCGCGTATTGCGTCTGGCATCGCCGAACTTGATCGTGTCACAGGCGGTGGCTTTGTGAGGGGTTCTGCCCTTCTTGTTGGCGGTGATCCGGGAATTGGCAAGTCCACGCTGCTGATGCAAGCATCGGCGGCGCTTGCGCGGGCCGGACACCCGGTGGTCTATGTTTCGGGCGAAGAAGCGGTTGCGCAAGTTCGATTGCGGGCAAAACGGCTTGGAACGGCTGATGCTGCCGTCTCGCTTGCTGCCGAGACCAATGCGGAAAACATCATCGCGACACTCCAGTCGGAGAGATCAACCGCTCTGGTGGTGATTGATTCTATCCAGACCCTGTGGAGCGATCGGGTCGAATCGGCACCTGGAACCGTCACGCAGGTTCGCTCGTCTGCACAGGCAATGATTCGCCACGCCAAACAATCTGGCGCCTGTGTTGTTCTGGTGGGGCATGTCACCAAGGAAGGCCAGATTGCTGGCCCGCGTGTTGTGGAGCACATGGTGGACGCGGTCCTTTATTTTGAAGGGGAAGGCGGGCATCACTTCCGTATCCTGCGCACGGTCAAAAACCGCTTTGGACCGACCGACGAGATTGGTGTGTTCGAAATGGGAGACACGGGACTTCGGGAGGTTGCGAACCCTTCAGAACTCTTTCTGGGGGAACGCAATGCCGCTGCCCCGGGGGCTGCGGTCTTTGCTGGAATGGAAGGGACACGCCCGGTTCTTGTTGAAATTCAGGCACTTGTTGCCCCTTCGTCGCTCGGCACGCCGCGACGAACCGTTGTTGGTTGGGACGGATCTAGGCTGTCGATGATCCTTGCCGTTTTGGAAGCCCATTGCGGGGTGCGTCTTGGATCGCACGATGTTTATCTCAATGTCGCCGGCGGATACCGGATCAGCGAACCGGCGGCCGATCTTGCTGTTGCCGCCGCCCTTGTTTCATCGCTGGCGGGTTCAGCACTGCCGGAGAAAAGCGTCTACTTTGGTGAAATCAGCCTGTCAGGCGCCGTTCGTCCCGTGGCCCATAGTGCGGGCCGATTGAAGGAGGCGGAAAAGCTTGGCTTTGTCGCTGCCACACTTCCGGCACAAAGCGAGCGAGGATCCGTACCACGCGGGCTTCAGGTGCACGAAGTCGCCCAGTTAACGGATCTTGTGGTTCGAATTGCCTCAACCGCGCAAGATGGGTTGCGGAGCGACGATGAAGGTGGCATGGGATAGCCAAATTTAAGCTGAGGGCGGGTGGCGACCAGTACGAGTGATGTATCGGGTTTGATGGATCGGATCAGGTCCAACTGTTGCCCACCGCTCTGGACCATACCCTCACGGAGTTTTCGACATGCCGATCACTCTTCTGGACGGGATATTGCTTCTGATCATGCTTGTGTCAGCCGTGCTGGCCATGATCCGGGGCTTCTCGCGCGAAGTGCTTTCCATTGCGTCATGGGTTGCTGCAGCCATTGCTGCGTTCTTTCTCTATGGCCAGCTTGCGCCCATCATTCAGGAAAATGTAGGCGGCGTCGCTAGCAATGACGTGGTGGCCAACATTGCTGCCGCTGCGGTGATTTTCCTGATCACTCTCATTCTGGTGAGTTACCTCACCATGAAAGTGGCAGATTTCATTATAGACAGTCGAATTGGCCCACTTGACCGGACGCTGGGATTTGTGTTCGGCGCGGTGCGCGGCATGCTTCTCGTGGTGGTGGCATTGATGGGTTTCCTGTGGCTTGCGCAGGACAAACAGCCAGAGTGGATCACCAACGCAAAGTCGAAGGAAATGCTGGTTACGATTGGTGAGCGCATCATCAATGCGCTGCCGGAAAATCTGGAAGGCACGTTCCTTGACCGGTTGCGGCCCAAGGAAAAAGAAGAAGAGGCAGGCGACAAGGCCTGATCCGGGCCTTTCCAAGCTGAATGCCAGTCTACTTCGACAAACACGGGTTCACAGGCTGAACCACGAGCGACCGGCGCTGTGCCGGTGTCAACTCTGAGGGGCCCATCCATGGATGATGACAAGTTTCGCGAAGAGTGCGGCGTTTTTGGCATTTATGGCCACAAGGAATCGGCAGCGCTTGTGACACTGGGCCTGCACGCCTTGCAGCACCGCGGGCAGGAAGCGGCCGGTATTGTCACGTTCGATGGAACCGAGTTTCATGCCGAGCGGCATATGGGGCTCATCGGCGATACCTTCACCAAACCCAGCGTGATGAAGCGCTTGCCCGGTGCAAACGGCATTGGCCACAATCGCTACTCGACAACCGGTGGCGATGAGTTGCGCAATGTGCAGCCGTTCTTTGCCGAATTTGCCGGTGGCGGTTTTGCGGTCGCACACAATGGGAACATCACCAACGCAAAGACCCTTTTGCGTCAATTGCAAAATCGAGGCGCAATCTTCCAGTCAACATCCGACACGGAAGTGATCCTTCATCTCATTGCCATGAGCAGTGAAAAGAAATTCACCGACAAGCTGGTTGAGGCGCTGGCACAGATCGAAGGGGCGTTTTCGCTGGTCGGCCTGTCAGAAAAGAAAATGGTTGGCTGCCGCGACCGACAGGGCATTCGCCCGCTTGTGCTTGGCGATATGGAAGGGGCCTATGTTCTGGCCTCGGAAACCTGTGCGCTCGACATTATCGGCGCGCGTTATGTGCGCGAGATCGAACCTGGTGAACTGGTGATCATCACGGAAGATGGCATCGAATCCCTGTTCCCGTTTGGACGGGAGAGGTCACGTTTCTGCGTGTTTGAGTATGTCTATTTTGCCCGACCCGATTCTGCGGTACAGGGTGAGAATGTCTATTCGGTTCGCAAGCGGATCGGACAGGAGCTGGCCAAGGAATCGCCCGCGGATGTGGATGTGGTGATCCCGGTGCCAGATTCAGGAAATCCGGCGGCAATCGGTTTCGCGCAGGAAGCAGACCTGCCATTCGAACTTGGGATCATCCGCAACCACTACGTGGGCCGTACGTTTATTGAGCCCAGCGATTCGCTGCGCCATATGGGTGTGCGCCTGAAGCACAACGCCAATCGCGGCATGATTGAAGGCAAAAAGGTGGTGCTGATCGACGATTCGATTGTGCGCGGCACCACCAGCCAGAAGATCGTTCAGATGGTCAAGGATGCTGGAGCACTGGAAGTGCACATGCGCATCGCCAGTCCGCCGACCGTTTCCGGATGTTACTATGGTGTCGACACACCGGAGCGCCGCAAGTTGCTTGCCTCCCGCATGAGTGTTGCGGAGATGGCCGATTACATTCGCGTCGACAGTCTGGCGTTCCTGTCGATTGACGGGCTTTACCGTGCTGCAGGCGAAGCGAGCCGGGATCCGGAAGCACCGCACTTCTGTGACGCCTGTTTCACAGCTGACTATCCGACAGTTCTCACTGATCTGACCGGTTCAGCGAATGTCCGCCCGATCTCTGTCCTGTCTGAGGCCGGTTGATGGGTCATCTTGATGGGCGGCTGGTGGTCGTCACCGGTGCATCGCGGGGTGTGGGATTTTACGCGGCAAAGGAAATTGCTACGCAAGGAGCCCATGTGATTGCGATTGCTCGCACAGTGGGTGGCCTTGAAGAACTTGATGACGAAATCCGGGCAGCCGGGGGTGTGGCAACGCTGGTGCCGCTTAATCTGAAAGACTATGACGCCATCGATCGGCTTGGTGGCACGATCCACGAGCGATGGGGGCGGCTCGACGGACTTCTGGCGAATGCCGGTTATCTGGGCCAGGTCACTCCGCTTTCCCATCTCGATCCAGCGATTTTTGATGATGTGATGAACATCAATGTGACGGTGAACTATCGCCTGATCCGCTCGCTCGAACCTTTGTTAAGGCAGTCGCCATCCGGTCGGGCCGTGTTTGTATCCTCAGGTGCGGTTCGCGCGCGCAGGCCATTTGTTGCGCCTTATTCAGCGTCGAAAGCGGCACTTGAAGCCATGGTAAAATCCTGGTCACACGAACTCACCACCACGAATATGCGCGCCAATCTCGTGGACCCCGGCACGTTGCGCACGCGCATGCGGGCCCAATATGCACCGGGTGAAGACCCCGAAACCGTGCGTCATCCGGCCGAGATTGCCGAATCACTGGTGACTCTTTTGAGTGCCGAGACAACGGAAAATGGCCGGATCTACGATTTTCCAAAGGGTGAGTGGCGGACGTAAGCTCTCAATCCACGTTTAAAGGCGTGTGCCAATTCCACCGTCTTGATTTTCTGTCCGGTGGAGCAAAATTGTTCTGTTTCATCATTCCGGCCTCCTGAGTTCATCGAAGGGACGGCCGGAATCCACAAAATGCCGCTTTGTGTCAATGGATTGCAGTCCTGAAGACCGCAATGACGGCAGTTGGTGGAAAAGTGCGTCTCCAGCGACACGTGCTACACCTTCGGAAACTCCAGTCCCATCATGCGGTAGCGCTCGGGATCATCGCCCCATTTCTCGCGCACTTTCACGAACAGAAACAAATGGACTTTCTGCTCGAGAATTTCCGCCATCTCCTTCCGCGCCGCAGTTGAAATGGCTTTGATGGTCTGTCCCTTGTTGCCGATCACAATCTTCTTGTGGGCTGAGCGCTCCACATAGATCACCTGTTCGATCTTGACCGAACCATCGTCCTGTTCACTCCAGTTTTCGGTTTCCACATGGCTGGAGTAGGGCAGTTCCTGATGCAGTCGCAGATAGAGCTTTTCGCGAGTTACCTCGGCTGCAATCTGGCGCAAAGGCAGGTCGGAAATCTGGTCTTCAGGATAGAGCCACGGACCTTCGGGGAGTGATCCTGCAAGTGCGGCCAGGAAATCATCGCATCCGTTGCCATTGAGCGCCGAGATCATGAAGGTCTCGTCGAATGCACAGAGTTCGTTTGCATCCTGCGCCAGTTTCAGAAGCGAATCGCGTGAGACCTTGTCGATCTTGTTCAAAAGCAGGATCTTGCGTTGGGAAATCTCACAAAGTGACGCAATAATGGTCGTTGCATCACCCTTCAAACCGCGCTCTGCATCGATCAGCAGCACGATGCAGTCCGCATCTCGCGCGCCTTCCCAGGCTGCATTCACCATGGCGGTATCGAGGCGGCGGCGTGGCGAGAAGATACCAGGCGTATCAACGAAGATGATCTGTGTTTGGTCGCGCATGACGATGCCGCGCACAAGCGAGCGGGTGGTTTGAACCTTGTGGGTGACAATGGAAACTTTCGTGCCCACAAGCTGGTTCATCAGTGTGGATTTTCCGGCATTGGGTGCACCAATGAGGGCCACAAAACCGGCTCGTGTGACGGCATCCTGGCTTGTTGAATCACCCATTGGCTTCACTCCAGACCCCTTCGCGGATGAGAATTTCTTCGGCGGCTTCCTGTTCTGCCGACCGTTTTGAACGCCCTGTTCCGGTCGCACCCTCGCAGCCGCTCAAAATCACCTTTACGGTGAAAACCGGTTCATGGTCCGGCCCATCACGTCCGGTGATTTCATATTTCGGTGTGCCGAAGCCTCCCGAATGCGCCCACTCCTGCAGCGCGGTTTTGGAGTCTCGACGGGCGGCATTGTCGTGGTGAAGCCGCTTTGACCAGAAACGTTCGACAAAGGCGTGTGCGGCATCCAACCCTCCATCAAGAAAGATCGAGGCAATGAGCGATTCCAGCACATCAGCGCGAACGCTTTTCATGCGCTTGGACTGAAGATACTTCAGATCGTTGCCCGAGCGAATGAACTGGTGCAGGCCGAGTGCGTCGGCAATTTCTGCGCAGGCATCGCCGCTCACCAGCGCGTTCAAGCGAAGAGACAGTTCCCCTTCACTCGCTTGAGGGAAGGTTCGAAACAAAAGATCTGCGACACACAATCCTAGTACCCGGTCGCCCAGAAACTCAAGGCGCTCATAGTCAGTGGGTTGGTCTTTTGTGCGGGTGGCGCTTGCGTGGGTGAGCGCCTTTCCCAAATGCTCGTGCGACGTAAACCGGTAGCCGATCAGGTCCTCAAGCGCTTCAAAACGGGTGCTTCTGGGCGAGACCAACAGCGATCAGCCCGAAATTCCGTTGAACAGGCGTTCCGTGCGCAAAGATTGTGGCCAGCGCCAGAACTGCCATGCGGCGGCACCATCGGCGACCGATATGAAGATGACGGAAGCGCGTCCAACAAAGTTCTCAAACGGCACCATGCCCACATCAAAACGACTGTCGGAAGAATTGTCGCGATTGTCGCCCATCATGAAGTAGTGGTCAGCTGGCACCTCGAACACACGGGTATTGTCGGAAACCGAATTCGGATTGATGTCGAGCGTCATGTAGCTCACGCCGTTGGGAAGTGTCTCACGATATTGGGCGACTTCCAAACTGCGTCCACTTTCGGTTTTGTCGATGAATGTTCCAGCCGCTTCGCGCTTGACCGCTTCACCATTGATGAAAAGCACGCCGTCTTTCATCTGGATTTTGTCGCCAGGCAAACCAACAACACGCTTAATGTAATCGCGTGACGGGTTGGGCGGATATTTGAACACCGCAACATCACCGCGTTTGGGTTCTGCTGACCAGATGCGCCCGGAAAAAATATCGGGACCAAAGGGAAGCGAGTAACGGCTGTAACCGTAGCTGAACTTTGAAACGAACAGATAGTCGCCAATCAGCAAGGTCGGTTTCATGGAGCCGGAAGGGATGTTGAACGGCTGGAACAGAAACGATCGCAACACCAGTGCCAAAATCAACGCCTGGATGATGACGGAAACGGTTTCACCGAATGAACTTTTCTTCTTGGAAGGTGCGGTTTGCTCGGACACGCGGTTCCGTCCTGTTGTTACGAATTGGATCTGAGGGTGATGATTGGCCGGTATTTCAATCGGCGATGTCAAAATTCGCGATGCTCTTAGCCTCTCACGAGGTTGCAGGCAATGGTGCCCTGCGCCCAAGCGACAATGCAAGTCACGGTTCCCGTCGCAACACCAATTGGACAGGAATTCCGACACGTCATGCAAATCGTCTGACTGCGTCGAAATTATGAAGCAGCACTAGCTATTTGCTTCTTCTGATGCTGGTCCGTCACCCTATGTTTGAGAATATCTGCCAGGCGATGACCAGAAGGCACAGATTGGCGATGATGAACATAACGGTGCGTGCCAACAGATAGGGAAATCCGGCCACAAATATGACGGCGTGGGCCGCCCTTGCCCAGAAGAAGCCGGCAGCTGCGGTTTGTAGTGCGGGCGTGGAAATCTGCGCCAGATGTGCCACTACAATCAGCCCTGCGAATGCGCCGAACTGTTCAACAAAGTTCAAGTGAGCCCGGTTGGCCCGGTGCACCCATCGCGGCATTGCGGACCAATCGCGCAAGTTACGATACTCATCCTGGGTTGGCAGTCCCTTGTAAACCACCTGTCCGATGACGAACGGCACCCACAAAAGCCCCAGAAGAAGGGAACAAAGGAAGAGATAATAAAGCTCGGTTGTCATGATCATCGTCCCTGTTTGTTTCAAACAAGGACACAATGAAAAGGAACGGGGACAAACTCAAATCCCGATGCTTTAAATACTCATGGCAAAGCCGGAGCCTTGGCGCGTGGTTCTATTTGCTTGACGGAAGGGCTTCGATGATCAGGAATGCCTGTGCCAGAGGGTAGTCATCGGTGATCGTGAGATGAATATGCGCGTCGAACCCCTCGGGCACCATTTTCTCAAGCTGTTTTGCCGCTCCACCGGTCAGGTTCATGGTGGGTTTGCCGGATGGTAAATTGACCACGCCCATATCCTTCCAGAACACACCTTTGCGAATGCCGGTTCCAAGCGCCTTTGCACAAGCTTCCTTGGCGGCAAAGCGTTTGGCATAAGACGCCGCGCGTTCGGCACGTTTGTCTGATTTTTCTTGCTCGATGTCGGTGAACAGGCGCTGGGTGAACCGTTCGCCATGACGTTCAAGCGTTTTTTCAATGCGCCTGATGTCAATCAGATCGCTGCCAAGTCCGATTATCATGTGTGAGCGACCTGTTAGGTTTTGAACGCTGCCAATCAATCAGATTCGACAGATCAACAACAGTGGGAACGATCGCTGGTCGTCGGCCTCATTCAGCGGCATCCGCTGGACGGTTGACAGATTGGGCTGAATGGTGAGCGGCAAGTTTTACCGCGCGGGCTTTTTCAAGAAGCTTTTGTCGGCGCGACTCCCTGAAATAGATTGTCGCACGGCGAGTCAGGAAATAGGCGATACCCGCTGAGATGATGCCCAATGGAATTCCGCCAACCAGCATAGGTTTGATCAACGGGTTCCAGATTTCGCCCATGGCGGTTGCAAAGCGATCGAAGTCAAAGCTTCCGATTGAACCGGCAAGCATGGCCATCGCATCGCCAATTTGGGGAGCAATCCCTGCGGTTTCCACCTTGCCCTCAATCAGAAACTGGCCTGACGCATAGGATGCGATCCAGATGAGCGGGAAGGTGAGCGGGTTGCCGAACCATGTTCCGATCGCCGAGGCGATGATGTTGCCAGCAAGCAGCCAGGCAAGAAGTGCCGCAATGATGAAATGAGCCCCCAAGAAGGGCGTGTATGAACTCAAAACGCCAGCGGCGATCCCCGCAGCAATGGCGTGGGGGCTTGCGGTCAGTCGCAACACCCGTTTTGTGAAATACTGGCTGGAGCGCATCCAGCTTCGGCGCGGCCAAAGCCACACGCGAAGTCTTTCATGCCAGGGGGCGGGTTCACGCCTGCGAAACAGCATTCCAGTTCATTCCAGTTCTTGTCCGCAGGCCGACGGGCTCAAGGTCGGGTTGGCGCACATTTAAAAAGCGATTTCAGGCAAGTATACCCAAATCTCATTAACAGCCGGTGTGTGACGGACAAACGACCAACTCAATTGAATAAATTATCAATCCTATCGGTGCGCGAGATCGTGCTTTGGACCAGCAATTCGTTGTTCCTGATATGGGGCGGTATCAGAAAGGTTCAATTTTCAAATGGATGATCCGGTGCACCACTGTGTCAAAGATCACCCTGAATTTATTGGATTCCCGCAGATTACGACAACACAATGATTGATGGTGTTGCGATAGCTGGATCAAGGTGCGTCACGATGATCGAACTGTTGAGGGGATTTCGCTGTTGGATTGCTGTCTTTGGCTTGTTGATGATGAGCATACACGCAGCGCATGCGCAGCAGGAGCGCTGGCAGCGTGAGGGCTGGAAAACTGACTTTGAAAAGTCGAGTGTTCGCTTCAGCGAAATCATGTCGGGTGGGCCGCCCCGCGATGGAATCCCGCCTATTGATGATCCAAAATTTGTTGCCGTTTCCAAAGCAAGCGGTGTGGCCGATCGCGAACCGGTCATTGGATTGGCAGTTGATGGAGACGCACGCGCCTATCCGCTTTCCATCCTGACCTGGCATGAAATCGTCAATGACAAAGTTGGTGGCAAGTCGGTTGTCGTGACCTTCTGCCCGTTGTGCAACGCGGCGCTGGTGTTCGACGCCACGGTGGATGGAAAAGTGCTTGATTTTGGCACCACCGGTAAACTGCGGAACTCCGATCTCATCATGTATGACCGGCAAACGGACAGCTGGTGGCAGCAATTTGTCGGCGAGGGAATTGTCGGTATTCATACCGGCAAAAAATTGAAGATTGTGCCATCCCGCCTTGAATCCTGGGTCGACTTCAAGACGCGCCATCCGAAAGGAAAGGTTCTTGTGCCGAACCGGCCGGGTCTGCGTGACTATGGGCGCAATCCGTATGTCAATTACGATGAAGCCGCGCGACCGTTCCTGTTTAGAGGTGCCTTGCCCGAAGATATTCCAGCCATGGCACGGGTCGTTGTGGTGCGCGATGCGCGGTTGAAGAAACCGTATGTGGTTGCGATGAAAAAGGTGCGTGAAGCGGGTTCACTGTCGCACAAGGGGCTGAAACTCTCGTGGAAACCAGGTCAGGCATCGGCGCTTGGCGCATCCACAATCGCCAAGGCGAAGGATGTGGGTTCCATCATTGTTACCCGCACGGCAAACGGCAGGACGGTTGATGTTGCCTATGATGTCACGTTTGCATTCGTCGCCCACGCCTTTCATCCCGACGTTAAGATCGATCAGTAGAAGTTCATACGCACGCGTTTGCGCAATTGCGGGGCACTCCTGAAGACGATAGGAAAGCGCCATGTTGCGCACCTTGTTTCATTCAGTATTGAACAGAGCCAAATTTCTGGCTGCTGCATTTGCCGTCTTGATGGCACTGCAATCGACGCTGTTTGCACAGCAGGCAAACGAAGGTTCTGAAACCGAAGCGACGCAGCCGCGCACTCTGACGATCGCCCCGTACGATCCGCTGCTGAATAGATTGGCTGAGGTTTTGGGCGCGGTGCACTATCTGCGCGAACTGTGTGGTGCCGATGAGGGCATGTTGTGGCGCGACAAGATGATTGAAATTCTTGATGCCGAGCAACCCGAACCAGATCGCCGCGCCCGGCTCATTGGCCAGTTCAATCGTGGCTATAATGCTTACGATCGTATTTATGTCAGTTGTACGCCCGCCGCCCGCATTGCGGTCGACCGGTTCGTGAAAGAAGGGGTCCGGCTGACCAGCCAGATTACAACCCGCTTCGGGAGATAATTGTCTCACCTGTCGAATCTGCGGTTCTCCATTCGTCTCTACCGTGACCCTCAATGAGATGGTCTCAACCAAGGAGATGAAAACAATGCTTCCATTAACAGGACTTTACGCAGCCATTCTGACGCTGATGATGATTGGACTTGCCGCGCATGTGATCATATTGCGGGGAAAATCAGGAATTTCACTGATGCAGGGCGACAGTCTTGCCCTCGCAGAGCGCATGCGCCGCCATGGCAATTTCATTGAGACGGTGCCCGTGGCGCTGATCCTGATGGGGATAAGCGAGTTGCAAGGTCTTTCGTCTTTCTGGCTGCATGCAATGGGGGGTGCGTTGGTTGCCGGTCGCGCAATCCATCCCTTCGGCATCCATCATGATCAACCGGCCAACCCCGCCCGGATCATTGGGTTCGTTCTGACCATGGTCGCAATGCTTGTTGCGGTCGCATGGATTTTGTGGCGATCATTCGCTGCATAATTTTTTTCAGACCGCTGTCGAAATGCGTCTGGCTCGTTCGTCTTGTGGATGTGAGGCGACTGAAAATGCCGGATCAAACCAACCCTACAAGGATCAGAAAAATGAAATATCTTGCTTTGCTTTATTCAGACTACAGCACCGACCCTGATTTTGGTTCGCCAGAGTTTGCGGAAATGATGGCCGCCTACCAAGCCGCAAACGACCGCTTCGTGGCAGACAATGTCATGGCCGGGGGCGAGGCGCTTCAGGGGCCTGAAACCGCGACCACGCTCAAGGTCCGCAATGGCAAGACCGAAACGATGGACGGGCCGTTTGCAGAAACCAAGGAGCAGCTTGGCGGGTTCTATATTTTTGACTGTGAGAACCTCGATGAAGCCATCAAATATGCCGCGATGATTCCGGCAGCCAAGGAAGGATCGGTCGAGATCCGCCCCATTATGGAGCTCCCTGAATAGCATTCAGGATCAGGAGATCATGAGCGTTCCCACATCTGTTCGCACGGCGGTCGAAGATCTGGTGCGTCAGGAGTGGGGGCGTCTCAATGCCTCTCTCATCAAAAGCCTTGGCGACTTTCAGCTTGCCGAGGATTCCCTACAGGATGCGATTGAATCGGCCCTAGCTCACTGGTCACGCAACGAGCTTCCCACCTCTCCATTTGGCTGGGTGCTGCAGGTGGCGCGGCGAAAAGCCATTGACCGGCTGCGACGCGGTGCCAGTTTTGCGCAGAAACAGGCCGAGTATGAACATCTGTTGCGACTTGATCAGGAGGCCCATGTGCCTCAACTCCCCGAGACCCTGAAAGACGAACGGCTTCGCCTCATCTTCACCTGCTGTCATCCCGCGATTGAAGAACGGGCGCGGGTTGGCCTTACCTTGAGAACGCTGGGCGGTCTGACGACGCGAGAAATTGCCCGCGCGTTTCTGGTGAGCGAACAGACCATGGCGCAGCGTCTGGTTAGGGCGAAGTCAAAAATTACCAAGGCGGGCATTCCGTACGAGGTGCCTGATGATGATCTGTGGCCAGAGCGTCTGCCGGGTGTGCTTCAGACCATCTACCTGATTTTCAACGAGGGCTATGCGTCAACGGCGGGCGATCATCCCATCCGGTTTGATCTTTGCGATGAGGCGACCCGGCTGGCACGCGTGATGCTCTCACTGCGGCCTGATATTGCAGAATGTGAGGGCTTGCTTTGCCTCATGCTGCTCAACCACGCGCGTCGCGATGCCCGCACCAGCGCAAATGGCGACATTGTCTTGCTCGAAGATCAGGACCGGGCCTTGTGGGATCGCGACATGATTGCGGAGGGCCTCGCGCGACTGCAGACCGTCTTGCGACGCGGCGAACCCGGACCCTATCAGCTGCAGGCCGCCATCTCGGCCATTCACAGCGAAGCTCGCAGCTTCGAAGAAACCGATTGGGCGGAGATTGCGCTGATCTACAATGCTTTATTTGAGATGACGCCGAACCCGGTGCTGCTGCTCAATCAGGCGGTGGCCATTTCTTACAGTCAGTCTGTTGAAGCAGCGTTTGCCCGGCTTGAGCAGCTGCAAGCCGATCTTGATGACTATCAGCCATTTTATGCAGCCAAGGCCGATTTTTTGCAAAGAGCCGGACGATGTGATGAGGCAAAAGCCGCTTACGAACGGGCCATATCGCTTTCCACAAATCAGGCGGAGCGACATCTGCTTCAGGCCAAATTATCTAATGTGTAAGTGGCGGAACCGGCGGCGTTTCAAATTGCGTTGCCTGCGTTAACCCTTTCCTCACTCCTTGCTGGTGCTCCCGCCGATGTGGGCGTAAAGTGTTAACCGAGATTAACGTGCCCGGACTCCGCGCGGTTTCAATGACGACCCAACAGACCACAGACCTTGATGAAATGATCGACGCTGAGAAGCGGCGATTGGCTCATGACTATTTCTCAGAGGCCTGGACGGGTGCTTCCACAGAAGGCATTGAACCTGAAATTCTTGCGGAATCTGCAATCTTCACGATCTTTAGCGAGCTTGTGCGCCAGTCGGGAGAAGATACGGTGGGCGAATTGATCGCCTCACTGCCGCACCGCTTGAATTGTGGTGAATATTCGCCACACCGCACTGTTCAATAGTCTTCGCCGCGACATCACTGGCGACAGCGCTTGTCGTTTGTGCTTCTCTGACCGAGGAAAATCTCATAATCTGTTGGCTGGATGAGATTGGGCAGGGCTGAATGACCCAACGTTTTCGCATATTGATGGGATCTCTGCTTTGGGTCTGGAGCAGTGCAGCGCTGGCGGCCACGGAAGAATTGAAGCCGGTGGATCCATCAGGCGGATCCAAACCATCTGCTGTGGATGGCAGCGGTTCTGCCGTTCCTGTTCGGCCATTGCCGAAGGCTGAACCACCGCAGTCAGATGGCGAAGAACCTGCCGATTCCTCCGCGCCAAATGAAGAACCCAAAGACACTGACACGCTGACTGAAGGCGCTGAATCATCTGCCAAGGGGCCAAAGGCGAGCGCCGAGCCTGCAGAGATTTTGCGTGATCTCAGCAAGCTGCCGGTACCAGTTGCTCGCATGCGGGAACTCATTCTGGAAGCCATCGCCAGCGGTGATATTGAAAACCTGCGGCCGTTGATTGGTTATGGTGCGGAAATCACCACGCTCTCATTGGGTGGATTTGATGGCGATCCGGTCGACTATCTGAAGTCTCTGTCCGGCGATCCGGCGGGCCACGAAATCATGGCCATTCTGGCCGAAGTGCTGGAAGCGGGCTTTGTGCACCTCGACAAGGGTACAGAAAACGAAATCTACGTTTGGCCCTATTTCTTTGCATTGCCATTGGATGCGCTTACGGCCCCGCAAAAGGTCGAGCTCTTCAAACTGGTCACAGCCGGTGACTATGAAGATATGGTCTCTTTTGGCGCCTATATCTTCTACCGGGTGGGCATCACGCCAGATGGGCGTTGGCAGATTTTTGTGTCCGGAGACTGACCGCCCGCTGCACCGGAGCGCTTCCCCGTCTCACGGCAACGTCCCTGCGCCCCAACCTCTTTTTTTTCGAGGTTCAGTGTTCCCCTAATGATGCTCTTTTGATGATTCCATCAAAAGGGGAGCAGCTCTAAGGCAGCGGGACGCTGAGCCCGAATGTAAATGTGAGGCTTTCCGTGTTCTGTTTCACTCGGGAATAGGAAACCCCGAACGTCCCCTTCAGACCAACGGCTGACTTTACTGACAATCCGGCATTTGCCGAAAGACCCAGACCCGATCCCCGCGTTGCGCCGAACAGGCCGAAACCAACACTTGGCGTCAGGGTGAGATCGGGTCGGTCCAGTTCAAAGGACGCTGACAATGACCCGCCACCACTGAACGTTACGCTGTTAGCGATCGACGACGGTACGAACTGGCCGTCGGACAGGAAGAACGAGCCCTGGCCGGTCTTTGCGTAGGATGTCGACAGGAACGGCGAGAAACTGAACGGGTCAAAAGACAGGCTGGTGGAGAGTTTTACCTGACCCGACAGGACGGAGGTCTGCGGAGACGCAGTTGTTATCACACCCTGATTGTTGAAGGTCGCCGAAAGGTTCGTTCGCCCATAGGCCAGAATACCATCCAGATTGATCTTGTGATCGTCAATCAGGAACTGCGACTGGGCGAAGATTGAAACCCCCCAGGTCTCTGCGTCAATCTTGGAGACCGCGCTGTCGATGTCGGTGTTTGCATACCGAGCCGCGATGCCGATGTTCAGTCTTGGGAAGAACAGGTAGCTTGCGCCACCGGATATGCTGTAGCCGAAACTGTCCTGACCGCCAGCACCGCGCGCAAAGCGCAGGCTGCCATTGGCGAATATATTGAAGCGCGGGTCGCCCAGCAGTCCGGAATAGGCGGTGAGCTCGCTGTTCTTGTTTTTCGCCGCATGTTCTTTGCGAAGCTGATTCAGATTGAAATTGGCTGCAAGCACCCGGAAACCGGCACCTTTGCGCACCTTGGGAAGCACGCTGGCGTAGGTTTTCTCACCCGTGGCCTTTCGGTCAGCGGGTTTGGCCTTTGCAGGTTCATCCAGAGCAGCAACAACTGGCTCACTTGTGCCTCGTGATGGCAAAGATGCCAATGAAGTCCCTCGGGGTGCCAGATAGGCGTTCTTCTTCTGGCACAGGCGCTCGCACTCTTTCTTCTTGTCAGCGATCTGCTGTTTCAGCTTTGAGATTTCAATGATCAGTTCCTGAATGCGTTTCTGATCCAGGCTGCCTGCTTCCTGCGCGGCAATCAGTCTGAGGATCCGCTCCTGGAACAGGTTTAGGGCGACCCCGTCCTCGTTGAGACCGTCATCTATTGGATCGCGTTGCAAACTTAGCAGGCGATTCGAAGCCTCTGTCACTTTGGCTGAAAGGGCGGCACGCTCGCGACCGAGCCTGACAAGTTCACCCTGCGCTGTAGCCAGATCGCGAAGTTTGGATACCAGATCGCCCAACAGTCGCGCGCGACGCTGCTCTTCATTTTCAAAGAAAACTCCAAATCCAAAGAAAAAATCGGCTGCAACAAGACCCGCAAACAGAAGTCCGCCAGCCAATAGCGCTGGTCCAACCGTTGTCGCGGCAATGCCAAAAGTGGATGTAATCTGACTGACAGTTGCCGCCAGAGTGGCGCCGGCCTGAAGCCCCAAGTCGATCTCGGCGGCCAGTTTCAAGATGGCGAAGCCGATCCCACCTGCGGCAGCAATAGCTCCCGCTTGAGTTGGGGAAGCGGTTGCACTGGCGATTCGGTCGGCTGATCTTGCAGCATCCTCCAACGCTTCAATTGCTTGATCTGCTGCTTCGGCAACCTGATTGTCTTGGGCCTTGATTGCATCAATCTGGCCCTTGATCTCTCCGATCGTGGCCTGAGCCGCCTCAAACTGGTTTACAACTTCATTGAGTTCCTTCTTGAGGTTCGCAAGTTCCGCTTCTGCTGCGGCGATATCCTTTTTACGTTGCTCTTCTGCCTTGGCCTCAGCGTCTGCATTCGCATCGGCGGCATCCTGTTCCGCAGCAGCGAACGCGGCCAGAATCACATCCTCGGGGATGCCTGCGGCTTTGGCCCTCTCCACAAGTTCCTGGGCATTGGCATCTGCCAAATCAAACTCCAATTGCCGCAAAAGGTCGAGGGCTGCCTGATTTTGGAGCACCGATTTGTTCTGAAGATCGTTCAGCTCTTTCTCGGCTGCTGCGAGTTTCGCCTCCAGTTCAGCCAGCTCTTTCTTGCAATTGTCGCACGCGATGCCCGCATTGTTGTTTTGCGCCACATTGCGGTTGCCGCGTTGATTGTTTTGGGGCGGATTGGCAATTGGCGGATTGTTGCCGCCATTCTGACCGCCATTGGTGTTGGCAGGAACATTGCCGGGGATCGGCGGATTGTTGCCGTTCTGACCATTCAGGTTACCAGGACCGTTCTGACCGTTTCCGTTGCCATTCGCCTGTCCATTCTGTCCAAAGGGTGCAGCGGGTACACCAAAGTCGCCAAACACGTCGCCAGTGTTGGTGGATGGATTGGTTTGTCCCGTGGTTGCGCCAACCTCCCGACGGGCATCCTCAGGTGAAACGCCTTGAGGCTCTTCTTCGACGACCTCCTCTTCTTCCGGCTCGGGGTCGACGACCGGGTCGTTTGCCTGCCCGGTGTTGGCATTGTTGTTTGCGGCTTGGTTGTTGTTGGCCGCCTGGTTGTTATTCGCCGCCTGATTGTTGTTTGCAGCCTGGTTTGTATTCGCGGCCTGATTGTTGTTGGCTGCCTGGTTGTTGTTGGCGTTCTGGTTGTTCTGATTGTTGTTGTTATTCCCGCCACCGCCGGGAACACAGACAACATCTGTGAAGCCAACGCTTACGATCTGACTGGTGGCGTTGTCGATGAACTGAACCGCAAAAACACTGGGTGCGCCATTGATGAACGGGCTTGAAACACAGATGACATTCGTGCTTTCCCCGGCCGCTGCAGCCGCTTCAAGCTGGGCGACCGTCTGCCCGGCTGCGTCAAAAACAAATGCGCCTTGCGCAAAGACCGGGGTGGAACTCATCACCGCAAGAAATGCGGGCAAAACACCCATCCACAGCGATGCGAAAACGACCGTTAAACGACAAATGCGCAAAACGGCACGCATCCCTCTCCCCCAGATACTCAACAAACCACTCTCCACAGCACCCCAACAGTCCCTGAAATCATTTAATCGAAGCCAGCTCCAAGGAAGCAACTGAAAAATCTGGTGTCGCCTACCCGAACGGGTAGCGAGGGGTTTTGGTCCATAGAGTGTCGCATTCCTGCAACGAATCACATGGGAATGGGCGTTCCGGAAGGCAGAAACCATGACGAGACTTGCCAGATTTGGGTTGCTTTAGAAGAATTGAAACTTGGGGATCAGTCGGGCAACACTCACTTCGAGGTCGCAGTTGAACAGCGTTCAAGACATCGCGCTTGGTCAGACCGAAGTGCGTGACCGGTTTTCAGAACACGTAAAATCACTCGGCTATGGCGGGTTCGACGCCTTTTCCATGCGATTTGGTTCCGCCGATGATCCGCGAACCGATGCGAATTTTTACATCAGCGATTTCGGCTTTGATCCGATCTTCGCCTATCTGACCGACAAGTTCTTTCAGTCCGATCCCGTGCTTGCCCATATCGGACAGACGGTAGCCCCGTTCGATTATGTCGAGTTCATCAAGACCTGCCCGGCGAATGCGTCGATCCGGTTTCAGCGCATGATGACCAAGCTCAACAATGTTCATCGCGCCTGGTGTATTCCGCTCAACACGATTGGCAATACAAGGGCAGTTACCGTCTATATGCGGGGCAACAGCAAAAAAAGCCGCGAAATTTTCGACAACACGATTGGCGATCTGCACCTGGAAGCGGTGAAGGTGATGGACGAGCTTGTGCTGACCAACCGGGAAAAAACCAGCGTCGCGCGGTCCGATTCGAATCCTGTTGCACCTGCAAACGGGGCTCAATTCAGCGAGAAGGAGCGGCGCTGCCTTTACTGGATCGCGCGCGGCAAGACCAACTGGGAAGTCGGGCAAATCCTGGGGATCAGCGAAAACACGGTGCGCTATCACCTGAAGTCAGCGTTCTCGAAACTCAACGTGAAAAGCCGCGCTCAGGCGGCAAGTGCCGCACTGCAGATCGGTCTGATTGAGATTTGACCCGTTTCGGGCGTTTCGCTCTATCTCAACACGACTTTCTGATCAGAAAGTGTGGTGGAGAACCTTGGCGAACCTTCGTTCACGAGCCACTTTCTTAGCACATATGTACGTGTGCCTGTCGCATGCATGGGATCTTCGTCCGCGATTGAACGTGCCTCCTCGAAAGACGCGGCGCGGTAGACGATGAGGCCGCTTCCACGCATTTCACTGCCGGATTCGTCCGATAACGGGCCTGCCAGAAACAGGTGCCCGGCTGCTTCCATGCGCTTTTGATAGGCCAGATGATCCGGAAGTGTTGCCTGCAATTGCTCCGGCGGGGCTGCTGGTGTTGATTCCACAACAAAAAGTTCGAAGGCAAGCGCACCGCGTGCCCTCGCTGTTTCTTTATATTCGTCCCAGGCTGGCATGATTTTCCCTGTTCAATGGCTGGTATCGGCTTTGATCAATCTACCGCCTTTTTACCTTTGTGAAAATATCGATATTTATTGACCATTCGACCATAATGTGGGTATTTTTTCGATCAGAACGCCCATCAGGAACACAGCAGGGACGCACAAGTGTCGCCAGTCGTCATTGCGGAATCACAACAGCAGGTCGATCGCGAATTGGCACAGGAGGATATACGCAGTCTGCGGCAGGAGATTGCCGCGCTTGATCCGCTGGCCATTGAACTGATCCTCACACGGGCGCGGTCACACTATGCGTGGAAAGACCTGCCTGTCACCGATCAGCAAATCCGGCGCATGTATGACATTGTCAAAATGGGCTCCACCAGCATGAATGGCTGTCCGGCCCGATTCGTCTTTGTGCAATCGAAAGAAGGCAAAGAGAAGCTTGCCAAATCTGTAAAGCCCGCAAATTTGCCCAAACTCATGGGTGCGCCGCTGACCGTGATCGTTGCCTACGACACGGCATTTTGGGAGGCGTTGCCGAAGCTCTTTCCGCACGAGGATCGGCGCGGGCATTTCCGCGACAAGCCGGAATACACCGAAGAGACAGCGTTTCGAAATTCCACGCTGCAGGGCGGTTATCTGATGATTGCCGCCCGGGCGATCGGGCTTGATGTGGGAGCAATGTCCGGCTTCACAAACTCAATCGTCGACGAAGCGTTTTTTGCAGGCACCACGCTGAAATCAAATTTCCTGTGTAACATCGGCTATGCTGATGAAACCGCTCTGTTTCAGCGGCTGCCGCGACTGGATTTTGATGAAGCCTGCTCGTTCGCCTGAGCAGTAATCAAACAAGAAAGGGATAGTTGAATGGTCAATGTCCGCCCCAAAACAACAGTTATGCTGAAGGCGGACGGCCAATGCCCATCCCATTCTCTGACCAATATATCGGTCCGGGACCTGACCTTTGCCATTGATGAGCCGACCGAGCGAGGTGGCACCAATCTTGGGCCAACCCCCACCGATACCGCATTGTCCGCTCTCATTGGCTGCACCAACGTGATTGGCCACAAGTGCGCAGACAAGCTTGGCATTGATATCGGGCATCTTTCCATTTCCGCCCAGTGCGGATTCGATCGTCGCGGTGTGACCCTGCAGGAGGAGATTGATGTGCCGTTCACCCACATCAATTTGCGGGTGGAAACCGGCAACGCGGTTTCAGAAGACGATCTCAAAAGGCTGGCGGCAGAAGTTTCTAAATTCTGCCCGCTGTCCAAACTGTTCCGGCAGGCAGGAACGGTGATTGATGAGGAGTGGGTGACAAAACAATAAGCGCAATCCGGACAGGTCGCATGAGACAGGCGGCCGGAAGTCCGGCGACAAATGGGAGGACTGAAACATGACTGTTGAACTTAAGAAACGCGCACGATCCGGCGCCTTAGCCGCGCTGATGGCTGCCGGACTGTTGATGCCAGCATCGATCACGTCGGCAACGGCGGCTGAAACCATCAATATGATCGCGATTGATGGGTATCCGGCCCGCGCCATGTGGGTGAAGGAGTTCTCCGGCTTCTTTATCCCTCGGGTAAATGAAGAACTCGCCAAAACCGGCAAATATGAAATCAAATGGCAGGAGGCCTATGGCGGCACAATCGTCAAGCCCCGCGGCGTGCTGGAAGGCATCAAGCTTGGCCTTGGCGATATCGGCATTGTGACAACCATCTTTCACAATTCCAAACTGCCCAGCCAGGGCATTTCTGCTGTGACACCATTCATCGCGCCGGATGCCCGTGTGGTCGCAAAAGCCGTTGATGAAATCGCCAAAGAATTTCCGCAAATGGCCAAGGAGCTGGATGCGGAAAACCAAGTCTATCTGGCAACTGGTGTGGTGCTCGACACCTATCAGATGTTCTCCAAGACACCGATCAATTCGTTGGATGATCTGAAGGGCAAGAAGGTTGCCGGTGCGGGCTACAATCTGCGCTATCTGGAAGGCATTGAAGGGGCTGCCGGGGTGCGCGGTGGCCTGCCGAACTTCTTCAACATGCTGCAAACCGGTGTGGTTGATGCGGCCATGTTGTGGCCGGAAGCTGCCAAGACGTTCAAAATCGCTGAAGTCGCGCCTTATATGCTGAAGGCCGATCTCGGCGCGGTAAATTCAAAAACCGTGACGGTAAACAAGGACGTTTGGGCAAAGCTTCCTGATGAAGTGAAGCAAGTGCTCCAGAAAGTGGCGATTGAATATCGCGATCATGTGGCAGGTGTTGCCATGGACCGCGCCGCGGCTTCGCTGGAAGCCTACAAGAAAGGCGGCGGTACCGTCGTGGAACTGTCGCAGGAATCGCGCGAGGCCTGGGCGAAAGCCATGCCGAACATCGCAGCGGACTGGGCGAAGAAGCTCGATGGCGCCGGCGCACCGGGTTCAGACATGCTGAAGGCCTATATTGGCAAGCTCAAAGCGGCCGGCCTGACGCCTGTGCGTGACTGGGCGAGCGAGCTCTGATCGTCAATATGAACGGCGGGGTATCCTAATATGCTGATGCTCCGCCGCATCTATTCGCCGTTTGTTGGTGTTGCCATCCTTGCCAACGCGATTGGCACGGCCGTGATCTTCGTTCTTGTCGCTGTCATGAATGTGGATGTGGTCGCACGCGGTGTCTTTCACGCTCCCCTGCGGGGTGTGGTGGAAGTGGTGATCTTCTCCCTCATCCTTATTGTGTTCATGCAATTGCCGGATGTGGTGCGCAGCAACCGTCTGACCCGGTCAGACGGATTTTTGCTTTTGGCGCGTGATCGCTTTCCGGGTTTTGCCGGTTGGCTTGGCAGGTTTATCGACGCGGCGGCGGCAGTCTTCATGGGACTGATTGCCTGGACGGTGTGGCCGGAATTCTCGGAATCGTTTGAGACCTGTCATTTCTTCAGCCAGCCGGAATTTGGTCCGCCGCCAAGTGGGGAATTGTTCAAGGACTTATCTGACGCGTTTGCCCGTTGTGAGTATTTTGGCACGCCGGGCATTTTCACCGCACCTTGGTGGCCGGCCCGTCTGGCGATTGCCTTCAGTGTCACGCTTTGTGCGCTCATATTCGCTTTCAAAGCGGTGTTGGGTGATGCGGCTTCCACCGCACAAAATCTGAAAGAGCGGCCCGAATGACCCCGGTCGAAGTTGGCGCTCTGTCCGTTCTAGCCATCGTCGCGATGGTTTATCTAGGCGTCTATATCCCTGTCGCGCTGGGGCTTGTCTCCTTCATCTCGATCTGGGTGATTAGCGGGAAGTCGATCCTTGCGTTCAATTTCCTCAAAGTCGCGGTGGGTGACGGGGTCACCGAGTACCCCTTCGCCACCATCCCGCTCTTCACTGTGATGGGGCTTCTGGTCTCGCGAGCGGGATTGGGAACCGATATATATGAGGTGATGAACCGGGCGTTTCGCGCCGTTACCGGCGGCATAGGAATGGCGACGGTCGGGGCCAATGCGGTGTTTGCCGCCGTCACCGGGTCATCCATTGCTTCGGCGTCGGTGTTCACCCGCATCGCCGTGCCTGAAATGCGCAACCTCAATTACAACAAGCGGTTTGCCGTTGGCGTGGTGGCAGGCTCATCCGTGCTCGGGATGATCATTCCGCCGAGCGCCATGCTGATCATCTATTCGTTTGTTTCTGAACAGTCTGTTGGCGAGATGTTCCTTGCCGGCATCGTGCCGGGCTTACTGCTCACGGCAGCCTATATTCTTTGGATCCTGATCGCAGGACGTCTGCGACCAGCCTATCTTGGCGAGAACATTGTTTCCGGGGCTGACAACCCGCTTTCACTCTACCAGATTCTCGACAAGACCGTGCCAACGGTCGGGCTCATTCTGATTGTTCTGGGGGGCATCTACACCGGCTGGCTTACACCAGTTGAAGCAGGAGCTGCCGGCGCGTTGGCAGCTCTGCTGATTGCGCTTCTACGTGGTAAAATTAGCTGGCGCGGCCTCTGGGAGACGGCCATTGAAACCGGGCACATCACGGCATCAATTCTGTTCCTGATCACCATGGCATCCCTTTACTCCCGGATGCTGGGATATGCTGGATTGCCCAATGAGCTCAACGCCGTGCTCCAAAGCTACCAGCTTGGCTTTGTGGAAGTGATGATCATCTATGTGCTGCTCATGCTCTTTCTGGGCACGCTGCTCGACACAGCCTCCATCATTCTGATCGTCGTGCCGCTCTTCATTTCACTCGTCGAAGGCATGGGCATGAGCCTTGTCTGGTTCGGCATCGTTACTGTGATCGGCGCGGAAATAGGCCTACTGACGCCACCACTTGGCATTTCCTGTTTTGTGATCAAATCGAGCCTCAATGATCCCGACATCAGTCTGAAGGATGTGTTTTTTGGCGCATTTCCATTCGCTGTGATCATGCTTCTTGTACTGATCCTTATTATCTCCTTCCCCGGCCTTTCCACCGGCATTCTGGCATAACAACCGTTTCGGAGAAACCACATGCGCACCGTTTCGAAAGACAACATCACCCAGGCCTTTCTGGATTACTGCGGTGCGGACACAGATCCGCGTCTGCGCTTTGTTCTGGAAAATCTGGCTGGCCATCTGCACGACTTTGTTCGCGAGACCGAACTCACCCATGATGAATGGCGGAAGGGGCTGGAAATTCTAACAGGTGCCGGTGAAATCACGACACCGGAGCGTAATGAGTTCATTCTGTTGTCGGATGTGTTGGGGATTTCGTCCCTGGTGGACATGGTGAACTCGTCCAAGGGGGGAACGCCATCAAGCGTGCTGGGGCCGTTTCACGTGCTTGGCGCGCCCGATTTGCCCGTGGGTGGTGATCTGGTCGGTGACAATGAAGGCGCAACCATTGTGGTGGGCGGTAAGGTGCTTTCTGATGATGGCTCACCTATCGCGGGGGCGGAGTTGGAAATCTGGCAAACGGCCGATAACGGGCTCTACTCCAATCAGGATGCCGCGCAGCCGGAATACAATCTGCGGGCTCACATGGTGAGTGATGCGGATGGGCGTTATCTGTTTTCGACCGTTCGTCCAGCACCCTACACCGTACCGGACGATGGTCCCGTTGGGGAGTTGCTACATGCCACCGGCAGACATCCGTGGCGCCCTTCGCACCTTCATTTCATTGTTACCGCCGATGGTCACAGATCGCTGGTAACGGAGGTGTTTCCCAGTGATGATCCTTATCTCGATGAAGACGCCGTGTTTGGTGTTCGGGAGCAACTCATTATGGATTATGTTGAAAGCAACGAAAGCGATGACCTCCCGTCAGATCTTGTGATCAGAGACACGATCAGCAAGCCCTTCTACACAGTGGATTTTGATTTCACACTGGTGAAGGAGACCTGATCCCGTAGGCCAAAAATTTGCCTTCGGCGTTTGGATCGTTGATTTCAAACTGCAGCGACAACTGAGCTTGTTCGAACATCGTCACCTGCTGATCATACTGCTGGTTGGTCACGAAAACCGGCTGTTTGAACTTCCATTTGGATTTGAACCAGTCGGCAAGATGGCGAAGGAGCCTCTGATCCAGACCGGATTTCAGTTCTGATTTGCGCACCCAAAAATAGTTCGCGGCCGAGACATCAACCCACGCGTTTGAATCGCGTGGTGAAATTTCGGACCGCACAAACATGCCGGCGTCGTTTGGAAAGACATAAATGCAGCCGAGACAACGCGTTTCGTCCGGTGTCAAAACCGTGAAAGCAAAGGAGTGGCCGGATGCGTGTCGCTCCACAAGCTTTTCAACATCCTTGCGGTTCTCCTCAAGCGTGAAGTCGTCTTCCGGCCAGCTCGACTGTTCCCAAAGACGAAGAAATTCACGGCTTTCCATCACGGCTTCGTAGTCGGCCTCGGCGTCGTTCACCTCAATTGGACGGATGATGAATTCGTCGGTTTGCAGTTGATCTGGAACTTTGGCTGGAGATTGAATGAACATTGCCGAACTGCACTTTTCTCAGTTGAGAGGGTGGCTCTTGCCGATGATCTCAAGGAAGGTCAGCGGTTGTGGCCTCTCTGTGTATACCATAAAATACGGTTGGCGGCCGCGCCGCTGATTGCATGGAGGTCAGACTGGTTCGTCTTCTTATCGCGTCTGCTTTGGATCCCGGGCCGTGCCCGGGATGACGAACGCGACTTTTTTGGCCAATAGCAAACAGGCCCTATCGACTTCCACAGATAACGGCCTACCTATGGCGTTCAAGCTTGTCGGTTCAGGAGCAAGAGTTATGGAACTCAACGCTGATTTTTCAAAACGTGTTCTCGTTCACAGCGACGATGAGCCGTGGCGCGCTTCGCCCATGAAAGGTGTCGACCGGCGAATGCTTGATCGTATTGGTGAAGAGGTGGCGCGGGCGACCTCCATTGTGCGTTACGCGCCGGGAAGTTCCTTTTCCGCGCACACCCACACCGGCGGCGAAGAATTTATTGTGCTGGAGGGTACTTTTCAGGACGAGCATGGCGACTATCCAACGGGCACCTATGTCCGCAATCCGCCAACCACCAGTCACACGCCGGGTTCTGACGAGGGATGTACGATCTTTGTCAAGCTCTGGCAGTTCGACATGGACGACCGGAACCAGTTTCGCAAAGAGATGACGGTAGCGGATATCAGTGGCGAGGAGGGTGTTTCGGCGCTTGAACTTCACCGGGACGACCGCGAGACCGTGCGATATCTGGTGCTGGAGCCGGGAGCAAAATTCAACCTCTCGGAAGCCGGTGGCATCGAGGTGCTGGTGCTTGAGGGCGGCTGTCGGGCTGACAACGACAATCTGCGTCAGGGGTCTTGGTTGCGATTGCCGGATGGCGATGCGTTTTGGGCTCATGCAGGCGCAAGCGGAGCGCGGCTCTGGATCAAGACCGGGCATCTTCGCCACGCAAAAGCACCGGATGTTGCCGCCTGAGGCGGCGTCCATCCATCCGAAATTGTTTGTTGCTCCCATGATCTGTGTTTTCAGGTGCATTGACATCGCGCTGTGGCTATCCTTCCCGGCAACGATGCCGCGCTGGCGTGTTCCGGGAGTTTCAGAATGAGCAGCAACGATCCATCCGAATTACCACCCCGCGTTCGGCTTGGAATGGTGGGCGGTGGCAATGACGCGTTCATTGGCGCAGTGCACAGGATTGCAAGCCGCATTGACGACCGGTTCGATCTCGTCGCTGGTGCGCTAAGTTCCACACCTGAAAAATCCCGCGCAAGTGGGAGGGCCATTGGCCTTCCTCGGATCTATGATGATTTCAAGGACATGGCGATCCGTGAGGCACGGCGGAAAGACGGCATCGAAGCCGTCAGCATCGTGACGCCAAATCACATGCATTATCCGGTGGCGCGCGAATTTTTGAAGCGCGGCATACATGTGATTTGCGACAAGCCTCTGACATCGACATTGGCGGATGCCAAGAAGATGGTGAAGGCTGCAGAAAAGAGCGATGCGCTTTTTATCCTGACCCACAATTACACAGGATATCCCATGGTGCGTCAGGCGCGGGAGATGGTGTCTGATGGGACACTGGGAACAATCCGGGTTGTTCAGGTCGAATACCCTCAGGACTGGCTGAGTGTTGAACAGGACTTCAAACAGGCTGAATGGCGAACCGACCCTGCGCGTTCCGGCGCCGGCGGTTCCACCGGTGACATTGGCACCCACGCGTTCAATCTGGCGTGCTTCATCTCCGGTCTGACCGTTGAAAGTCTCTCGGCGGATCTGCAGTCGTTCGTTCCCGGACGACAGGTGGACGACAATGCGCACGTGATGCTGCGCTTTGAAGGCGGCGCACGGGGTATGTTGTGGTCGAGCCAGGTCGCACCGGGAAATGAAAACGCCTTGCGAATTCGTATATATGGCGAAAAGGGCGGCCTTGAGTGGGAGCAGGAAAATCCCAACCGCCTATGGTACACGCCGTTTGGTGAACCAAAGCGGTTGATCAGTCGCAATGGGGCAGGCGCCGGGGATGCCGCCGCGAGAATGAGCCGCGTTCCACCTGGCCATCCGGAGGGCTATCTGGAAGGGTTTGCCAACATATACTCCGAGGCAGCTCTGGCAATTGTCGCGGCGCGAGACGGCAAGGAGGCACCTGCCGATGTTGTCTATCCGACCATCAAGGATGGATTGCTTGGCGTTCAGTTCGTGTCGGCATGCGTGAAATCGTCCAATAGAAACAGCGCCTGGGTTCCGCTGGATCACTAGATTCTGTCGGTACTGTAGGAAAGTACCACTTCCCCTTCGTCATCCCGGCCTTCAGGGCCGGGATCCAAAATGCGATTGCCAAACATTGGATTGCGGCCCTGAAGGCCGCAATGACAATGGTAAAGACTGATGCTGAGATGATCTGACAGTCTCTAGGAAGGGTTGCAAACGGGGGCGGAACGATCATCCCACCGGAAGCATTCGAGCTTCACAAACGTGAAGCTACGTTTCGGAGACCGGATCGCCCACACAAACAGCACCGTCAGAGATCACCTCGGCATAAACTCCCATGTCGAAATGGCCGTAGGTTTTGCGCAAAAGAGCCGGAAGCTTGATGTCTCGCTCAGCGGTCGCAGGATTCACCTCCGTTGCAGCGCAACGCTTTGTCCGCTTCAGCACTTTGAACGTCACGTCGCCCAGCTTGATCTCATGATCAATTAGTTCGAACTCTGCAAAGGGTGGCAGGCCGTTCATGATAATGTTTGCCCGAAACCGTGCCGGATCAATCTGAAGTCCGGTGCGGATTTCAAAGTCTCGAACAGAAGCAAGATTGATGAACGAAACCGCATTCATGTAGGTTTCCGACACCACCGAAACATCCGTGAAACGGTGTGGCTGGGCACTGGCAAAAAACGGACGCTCTTCTTCGCTCAATTCCAAATGTTCGACAAAGAAAGCCGCCATCCTGGCTTGGCCGTCATTTTCTCTCAGATTGACATCAACAAGGATGCCCCCGTCATTGCTGATCCTCAGCGTATATGTTTGGGGATCGAACTCCGTCTTCCACCCGGCGATTTTGGCGTGCTGCATCAGCACGAGAAATCGGTCCTTCGGCAACGGCTTCGGGTTTGAAGGATCAAACCCGCTGTTCCCCTTCGCAAATCCGAACAGCCGGTCACCGGGAACGCCTTGACCTTTCTTAAGATCAATCTTTTGGTGCTCAATCGGTGTAAACCCTTTGATGGGATAGGACCAAAGAGCGTTCACCATTCCACTGAGTTTGTTTTGCATTGCTTCCCGGGACGTTCGAGTTGTCTGAGCGTATCCGCTCTCACGTTGAGGTGCGAACAGATTGCATGGGCGATCAAGGAAGCATGGCGGCATTCTATGATCAATGCCATTCCGGGACTGTCAAATCAGGCCTGAAGCTGATCCTGCAGGAAACGGCTGGTCTGGTTGTAATGGCTCAGCAGGTTTGCGACCGCCAGATCGGCGTCACGCGCCAAAACAGCATCACAAATCGCATTGTGTTCTTCAGCCACATCGCGGGCCGGATAGGCGGTTGAACCGGACAATTGGCGATAGCGAACGTTCTGATCGTAAAGTTGATCACAAAACTTCAGCAGCATGGACGAACCACACGCCGCAATCAGTGCCATGTGGAACTTCTTGTGCTGTTCCTCCCACGCCATATTGGCGACGAAATGATCTTCTGCCTGTGATCGTGGCATGCGGGATAGCCGATAGTTGGCCAACACCACCTGTTCTTCCCACTGGCTCGACCCGTGTTCAATGGACTCCCGAAGTGCACGCTCTTCGAGCCAGCAGCGGGTTTTCAGGAGTTCAGCGAACTCCTCACCACTGACCTTGGATACCCGAAAGCCGCGTTGATCAATCCGTTCAACAAAGTGGTCAGATGTGAGGAGGCTCAATGCCTCCCGGATCGGGCTGGAACCAACGTCATAACTCTTGCGGAGTTCCTCGATCTTCAACTTGCGGCCTGGTGCCAGCGTGCCGGAAATGATGTCCTTGCGCAGCTTCGCATAGGCGCGGCTGGTCATGGACTGGGCAGT
>JBCCGR010000038.1:0-43754 GCA_039029195.1 Pseudomonadota bacterium | reverse complement strand
GCAACATCGTGGCCTGACGCAAGCTTCAGTTCAATCTCACGCAGAAGTCGCAAAACATCCTCGTCCCAATAACGCTTCCTCGCCATCACTCAAAACTCCAAAACCAAACAAAAGATGGATCAGTTTTAAGGCGGCGGAACAGGGTTGGTGACTTGTTTGACCATTGCGTCCTCTCTGTTGACTCTCGACCGAATTAAAAGCGTGGCCGCTGCTAACTGGATCAGCTTGACGGCCAACGGTAGCCGAGCAGCCGAGAAGCCGGATAGGAACGGTAATTTACTGAGTCACTTTGATTGCCGCCTAACGTGATGATGTGGGATCCTTCGATCCGTTCGAAGAAGCCGACGTGACCGCTGGTCGGTCCTCGGGAGGAGGAATAAACTACGATGCATCCCCGCGTGGGTGTCGATAGGCGGCTTCCCCATTTCATCCAGGATCGGGCGGCGGCACTATTTGTACCCTGAATGCCTGAGTTTACGATGCACCAGTTTACGAATGACGAACACCATGGAACCTCGTCGGTGGTTGCGTGCAAGGTAGTCGTGGCATGATACTCTAGAATTCGACGATTGTGCCTAGCACCCGGAATTTCATCGGTACCGAGTTCACCTTTGGCGATTTGAAACCATGGGGTTTCGGCATCCGAGGCTGAAGATGTACCTGTCCCAGAGCCCGAACTTCCGCTTCCGGGCACGTTTATCGTCTGACCTGCGAAAATGATGTTTGCATTGTCAATCTGACTGTTAATCGCCAGAAGTTCATCAAGACTGACGTTGTACATCGAAGCAATACCAGACAATGTTTGACCGCTCGCTATTGTGTGTATTCCGGACATGTGTTTCTCCCTTCCCTGGTTTGTCGAGTGTTTGAATTATTTGTCGGTTCAGGCGGGCCGTGTGCCTGGACGGATGCGACTGGCAAATCCTTCGATCACATCTGCGCCCGCATAGCCTGCGGCCATGAATCCAATGAGCGTCTGTTTGGATAGATTTTCTATGCTCAGATCAGGTTCAGCCATGAAAAATGCAGTCAGCGCACCGGCGATGAAGCCAATGAAAACGCTCGTGAACAGCCGACTGGCACTGAAGTTCGAATTGAACTGTGCCGTACTTCCAGCCGACTGATCCCTCAGTTTTTTTAAGCCAACGGTTGTCCGAACACACTGACCGAGCGCGCCTAAGACCCCACCTGCAAGGAATACGTTGAAAACGAGATTGGTAAGAATTCCGTCGGTCATTCGGTTTCTCCTCGAATTGGAACTTATGCTGGTTGCGCTTTTGATGATCAAAATGTGATGGTCAGGGCCGCTCCAAATTGCGATCCCTTGTTGAAGTTTGGCTCACCCGAGCCATTCTCGAACGTCAGATCGAAGTGTTTTCCATCTTGTGCGGGAAGATCGAAGCGCAGCCTCACGCCAACCGAGTGGTACAAATCATCATGTGCAATGTCGTACCAGCCGGTTGCCCACGTCATCAGGTCCATCGAGAACTCAGTGCGCAACAACGAAAATGCCACAATGTCATCCAGTGCTAACTGGAAGTCTGCTTTCGCCCGCATTATATAATCACCGGTGGATTCGCTGCTTTGGTCTTGTGAAGCACCCTTGGTGGTGGCGCTTCCCGTGTCGAATTTATAGCCGCCCTGCAGGAACACGCCCAATTGCGGGTTCGTCCCCAAAATCGCATTTCGACTGCCAATGGCCCCAAGATGCACGAAAGGCGTGTAACCGACCTCTGCCAGAACAGACGAACTATCCAGAAATCGGGTTGTTTCGAAGCCCAGCGAAATGGGAAATACATGGATTGGCGGAAGCGGGCCAAGCTCTCCATCACCATCAGCCAATCCTAGCTTTACGTTGGAGAACATTACGTCGCCGGTCAGTTTTCCAACTATCGCCTGAAAGGTGCCGTTCTCGCCGATCTGAAGATCGAGAAATGGATTCAGATCAAAAGCGCCCACGAGGTTGCTTTTTGGGTTGCGGTTTCGTCCTTTCCCGAACGATCCGATAATTCGACTTTCGGTTAAAGGTTCTGCGAAATTCACAGTTCCAGAAAGGAAAGCAGCTTCCACGCGATTTGAAAGCAATTCAACCGACACCGCCATATTCTTTTCGGCCGGTATGCCATTTGCGGCCAACGAGGATTGCTTTGATTCGGAACTCGCCCGACTAAACGTTGCAAGGAACACACAAGTGATGATCGTGGCGACTATCAAATATGAGCTGCGTGAAAATTTATACATCAGAACACTTTCAGGATTTGCTTTCAGCAGTCTTGGAGGGCGGGGCCAAGATCAACGAACTTCATGGCGGCCCAGTTCGATGGCCAAGGGCACAATGTGCACCCCTCGCGAACCATAATGAGAACGACCCAGGCTTTGATTGCCCTTTGGGTTGGCTGATCAGGGGCGTAGTCCGCTACAGTTTTGTTAGGATCTATTTCTTGCCAGCGTCCGCCGACCGCCGGTTTCAATTGGTTGGTCACTTTCCGGATCAGGTCGACAACGAAGGTTTCTGCGCAGGCCATCTGGAACTCTTCCTAACAATGATTGGGAGCTCATGATCGGTTGTGGCCGCAAATTCTCCGTGATTTGGCTGGTGTCATTCGTGAATTCACCGCAAATTAAGCTGGATTCTCGATCTGGTTACTTAAAAATGTTGAGATGGTTGGCCACAGTGCTGTCAGACCAATCAAGTGGAGGACCAGATCATGACCGCCTTACCCGGGACAACCTTGGAAGCCTATCTCGACTGGGATCGGGAGATGCGACAGCTTGCTCCGACAAGTGGCGCCAACGAAGGTGATTGGTTTTCGCCGACATTGGTTGAACTCCATCCAACCGCGGATGCCGGCGCAGCGACCTACAAGAACACAAAAGAGAAGCTAATTGAGTGGGCCGATAATGATGAAGCGACCGACCGGCTTCTGATCGACAATGTGGAGAGACTGTCACTTGATTTTCTCGTTGGAATCGAAGCTGTCAACGACACGGCTAGCCTTGGCGAAGTTCGAGCAATCGTACTCCGTTTGGAGGGGTCCAACGCCCACGTGGCGGCGGAAGATGGCAGTACAGATCCGACGGAGCAACTCTTCACTGAGATTCACCGCGGGCCAGCGATTTTCGTCACGCATCAAGAGCTAAAAGAACACAGAAATTTTAGCCTTCGCAGCAGTGGGGATTCTTCGACGCCGCGCACCATAGCCACTATCGGCGTTATCGACGACGGAATCCCATATCTCAACCGGGAGTTCGTCGGTTCAGATCGGAAATCGCGGATTTCCGCTGTTTGGCTTCAGTCATTTGAAACTCTGAAAACGACCTCTGCCAACAACTCTGTTTTTAATGGGCAGATATTCGAGAATAGCGAAATAGAACAGTACCTCAACCGAGACGAACGGTCTGTGTATCGGGAAGTTGGAGACAATATCTACAAATTGACTGACGTTAAGTCCAGCACCCACGCTGTTAGCCATGGCGCTCACGTCATGTCGATCGCTTGCGGCAGATCACATGGTATTGAGCCCGGGAGTGAAGATCAGATCTTTGCGGTGCAATTGCCGCCCGAATCGGTGCTTGATACATCTGGAAAGCGCCTTGACTTCACAATACTGCAAGGGGTCCGCTGGATCGCGCTTAGAACCCTGCTGGCCGCAGTCGGAACGCCAGGTAGCATCTTAGCACCGCTCGTGATCAACGTTAGTTTCGGTATGGGAGCAGGCCCCAAAGATGGGACCGGTTTTCTGGAAGAGGCTCTGCGTGAAGAAGTTCGTCGTTATCAATTGTGGACTGACAAAATGATTCCCGGCGTCCGGCCAAGTCCAATGCGTGTCGTTCTGCCGTACGGCAATGCATTCCGGGACAATTTGGTCGCGACACAAGAACTGCAAACTGGCGGGAGTGTGGAGCTTGATTGGCGAATTCAGCCGGATGATCGAACGGCAAGCTATCTTGAAATTCGCGCCGAAGCATCCGCACATCCTAAACTGTTCTTAACGCCGCCAGGGCATGAAACCGCTATCGCCTTTGATCTAAGCAGTCCAAAGACCATCGAGGAATACTGTCGAGATGGCACCACTCTGGCGCGGGTATATCGTGTCGCCGATGATTTGGGTGGCCGAGCAACGTTCCTCGTTGCCCTACGGCCAACACACTTCTCCGAATATCAAGCCGTGCCCGCACCCGCTGGAAACTGGAAACTGAAGGTTTCCACAAGCGGCCGATCATTAGTGAGTATTCAGGTGCAACGGGACGACACACCGTTCAATTTCAGACCGAATGGCCGTCAGTCCTATCTTGACGCGCAACGCGCTCACGGATTCGACCCGGAACTACGAAACTACAGCCTACCAATGCCTGGATGCGCTATCTCCAGAAAGGGAACCCACAGTGCAACGGTTTCTCAAAAATCAAGGCCGGGGCTTGCGCCTACTATCGAACCGGGAGACAGGGGGATATACGCCGTTGGCGGCACCTATGCGCGTCATATCGACGACAATTGCCTACCTATGTCTCGATATTCTGCGTCAGGGTCGGAACATCCCGATTGGTCCAACTCTCCCGCACCAACCTTATCGGCACCGTGTGAGGAAAGTCATGGGCTTCCAGGTATGCTTGCAAGTGGCGTGGTTTCCGGTTCAACGGCGATCCTAGGTGGAACAAGCGTTGCCGCACCGCAGGTGGCCAGGCGGCTGCTTACCCAATTGAAGAACGGAAGCACTCTTGCAAGTCTGGAAGCGGAGGCAGATTCGCTGTTGCCTTCGGGGAAACAGTGCCGAACGGAGCCGGAAAGGCGAGGGCGGGGCCTGACGGAACCAGCAGGCACCAATCGTCGATAACTCTGTGGGTCTCCGCTACTTTCATTCGATTTTGAAAAGGATCAAACATCGAGAAAATTAGGTATTATTCGGATAACTGAGGTCGCAATGTAGCGACCCCAATTGGTGTCGTTATTTTTGATCCTGAATTGGTGTTGGTTCCAACAGATTACTTACCCTTTGTTCCAATTACTGGATACCACTCCGCTCGGGCTTTATTCCACAAATCTATCAGAAGGGGTGTCGCGTTTTCAACGGGAAGAAGCGGATCAAGTCCGAGCTCTGTCAATGCCGGATCAATAATATACCGATAATATCTTTTATTCATGTTATTTCTTCCGCTTATCAATTTTTGTTGAAATATTTCCAGATTGAAATCTTTATCCCAATTTGGACCATACATTCTAAATTTGGGGATTGTCGACAAATTCTGGTAATTTGATTGCTGTGGTTTGGGATCCCAGCGACCTGCCATCGCCCAAACAAAATACAGTCCCAATATTGTACCGACCAATGCGCCAGCTGCATTGTCTACCGGAAAATGAACGCCAGCGACCACTCTGTTTTCAGCTATGCGCGCAGCAATTCGCATTGAAGAATAGCTTTTCAGATTCATGAAAAAATTGTCTATCTCTGCGATATTCAATTTTGGTCTTGGGTTCGCCTGGGTCACGGGTAGCAGTGATCGACGAGTTAAAAACTCCATCACGGTCGCAACAGCAAACGCTTCGCAGGCATGTCCACTTGGAAATGTACTATGCGATGGTGTTTGAATGACCGGCATCACCTTGGGTGAATAATCCATTGGGCGTGGGCAGTACCCAAAGTGCTTGAGAGGCATGCCGAGTTGGCTGACTGCTCCTTGAACACCTGACAGCAGTTCCAACGTCCATTTTGTGCGATCTCGGTGCAAAAAGCCATTCTGTCCAAAATACGACACGATGTTTGCTTGCTGATCCACGATCTCAGCCAACCGGTCTCTCCGCAGATCGGCATATGACCTCACAAACGCTAATTGCTTACCAAAGTCAGCAAATTTCGGTTGTTTTACTTTGAGAAGTCTCAAATTCCGGATACCAGGATTTGTCGCCCTGATCATCGTTGCCCTGACATTTTTGACATTCTTTCTTCTTGAAGAACGTAGTTTTACAGCAAGGTCGTGCATGATGATTTGTTGTCGATGAACTGGATCGAGCCTTTCAAAAATCTCGAAATTGGAGTCATGCCGTTTGTATGTCTTAAGTTCGGCGATACGATTCAATATGTCCGTGTCGACTGATCCATTCCAATGCCCGACCACGCCGTCTGCTGTCGTCAGAAGCGACCCGCTTCCTACCGTCGACCCACCATGTGGACTGTGGGGCGAATGCGGGCTGTGAGGGCTATGCGGGGAATGGGGTGAGTGCGGGGAATGCGGACTGTGCGGTGAGTGAGGGCTAAATGCGGTCATTTTCTTTCCTCCCGGATTAATTCACAAGGAAACAATGTGCGGGATTGGTGACAAGTGGTCAAAGTTGTTTCGACGATTAATCCCCGTATTTACGATAAAATCACGATATTGACTTTGCTTGCAGACAATCTCTCAATGAATTACTATCGCGTCTGGGAGGGTTGGCGTTGTCTACCGATTTAAAAGAACATCGAGAGGAATGTTCTCCGAGTTTTCTCGTGAGGCTCATCGGCACATTTGCAATAATGACGCGCAACGGTCGACCTATCGTAATTAAAAACTCCAAAAACAAAGCCCTTCTTGTTTTGCTTCTCACTGCACCAGGCCAGCAACGGTCCAGAAGATGGCTTGAAGCAACATTGTGGTCGACCCGAGAAGACAAAGAAGCAGGGCAAAGTCTGCGAACAGCCCTTAGTTCATTAAAAAAATCACTTTCTTCTACCGAAAGCGCCATCGGTTCTGATCGTTCAAACATCTGGCTTGGTCCTGGTAGCTTTAAGGTCGATCTCTTTGGCAACAATATCACACATTCTGATCCAGATATTCTCGAAGGTCTGGATGTGAAGGACGAACAGTTTGAGGCATGGCTCACGGAATTCAGACGGGAGTACGAGGCTAAGAGAACGCCCGACCCTCACCAGGATCAATCAGAATTTCCGGCTCGAGGAATTGAGTTTATTTCAAGAATTGACGGCGGACTGAATAGGGATGAACAGTATCTGGCCGAGTCGATCGTGGATTTGGTTGATCAAAGTGTATCAGAGTCCATTGGCCGTGGACTTGAGAGATTGCATCCCCGACATCGTTCCAGCCGAACAGGAATCTTGCTCAGAACTTCCGTTATCAACAAACGCGGTGTTGCACGTCTCGCAATGCGTCTTGAGGTGGCGAATACAAAGAAGCGTATATGGGATGCCAGAGCAACGGTGGATTGCGGTGAACCTGAACTTTTGGATCAGATTGAATTATTGAAAATCGTGTATGGCGCTTCCAGTGCGATGATTAGTGCATTGCCCAAATTGCCAGGAATCCACAACACGACCGATGCGGATGCAGAGATTTTTCTCTCGCGTGCAATTGTTCAAATGTTCACCTTTGATCCTGCAAACCTCCGAGCTTCAGAAGCACTGATGAACGCTGCTGCGATAAGAATTAGGCACCCAGTGTTAAAGGCTTGGCAGAGTTTACTATATCAGTTCATGGTTGCCGAAAGATTGACCGCTGACGTTGAAAACTTCAAGAAACTTTCTGAACAATATGCTTGTGAAGCACTATCACAAGAGCCAGACAATGCGAACATTCTCGCGATTGTAAGCGTGGTGAACCAGCTTCTGGGATGCGATGCGGGGGAAGGTTTGGCGTTGTCACGCCGAGCTTTGTTTCTCAATCCAGGCAACGCGATGGCGCACATAGCATTGTCCATAGCTTTGCTTCGCGAAGGTCGAGCCAACGAAGCGAAGGAGGCTGTGGAGCGCGCCAAATCGATTTCCTCGTACTCCCCATTTCAACATTGGATAGAAATGTTTCATTGTTTGGCAGCGATCCTGTGTGAAGATTACGATCTTGCTGTACGAACCGCAGAAGCCGCTGCGTCCAGAACAAAAGATTTTCGAGCTCCACTTCGTCACCTATATGCCTTACATCTTAACAACGGAAACATTGGCATGGCGAAGAAGGTGGTAGCACAAATAAAACTTACCGAGCCAGATTTTTCCATGCGATTGATAAGGCAAAATGCTGAGTATCCGGCGAGCACAATAAGAAACTCGAGGCTGGTGGAAGCTAGAGATCCAGAATAGACCGGAGGGAAAGATAGATGGTGCTAGGAAAGGCTGCGTTTTTTGCTCTATCTAGTTGTACAAATGGAATTCTCACACATTTGATTTTAAAGTATCGAGTTGGCAATCATAACCGTATAAGAAAATAGAGGAGTACAAGCTCTTAGTTTCTCATGTCAGAACTATTATTTATTAGGTCCGTTGCCGCGTTGACTCGCCACTTGGAGTCCAGACACACGTCCGAGGTACACAAAAAGCAATGAAACCTGCATTAAGGCGTGGTGCTAAAATATCAAATGGTAAATTGGCTACGGCCTATTGCAAATAGCAAAAACAAGTAAAGTTCACGCTCATCAATGATAGCGCGAATTTATAAAACAAATTCCCGCAATAAGAAACAGGAAATAGATGTTCAAAGCGGTCTGCAGTTACTATCGAGGGAGTCAGCAGAACTGTGAGAACATAACGTCGTTTGTTTTTTGACAATGCTACCTTCAGCAGCGTTCAGTGCTTGATGAGTACCATTAGAGCAATCAGTTAAAGCGATATTGATAACAATATTTCTTGTTTTGAGAAAATAGTCACTGCAATATTATATTGTGACTAGCAAATCTGAATTGATGAATACTAGAATCATTTCCGAACTGATCGGCTAAAATAGTTTGAATTCTTCGCATTCTCCAGCCTTGACTGATGTGTCAACGACAAGCTTTCTGCGGAAGCCGCAGAGATTGCTGCTGGTTCGGCATTTTGATTCAGCAGCTCTAGGCCAGTAGGCGATGTTGTTGGATGGTTTGAAAGTTCGATCGCGTCATGAAACTTCGCATAAACACCATTCAATGCCTGATTCAAGGCATCCATCGGGATAGGCAGGAGGAGGACTGCCGGATATCCAAAGACGCCGACGAGGTCGAGGGTTTTCACGAAAAGATTTGCGATCTAAGACAAGTCGCGCAAAAATCAAATACTTGGTGTTTAGCTGGTGTTGCCTATCTCTTTGGTTTGCTTTGCTAATCATAGGGCCCGGAGCACATGTCGGGTATCGACCTCCTCAGCTATTCGAAATTGAGAGGTTTGTTCCGCACACTGTTTTCGCCAGGCACTGTTAATTTGGCGATGCCCTTCTTCAAACCGAAGCAACACAATATCTCAAGCGGCGGCCTTTCGAAGGCTTGAAGCAAGATGACTGGCGACAAACCCGGCATCATCTCCAGCGCCGTCGATTAGAGTGGATTTGCGCTTGCGCAGGAATGGCAGGCCCAACACATACAGTCCGGGCGCGTCGACAATGCCTCCTTCGTGTCGAATGTTTCCTTTGCGATCAAAAACGGGAAGATGAAGCCACGAATAGTCCGGCTTGAACCCGGTGGCCCAAATGACCGTTTTTATCTTCCTGTCACCAAAATCAATGTTCAAAGCCGGTGCTTCGGGAACACGGGTCGGCTCAAATGTACGAGGTGGTATCGTCACTTCGGTGCCAGCGTTCGCTTCGACACATTGGTCGATGCTTTCAAGCAGACGGTTCATTTTCAGATCAGCAAGACTGCACACATTGGCCAATGAGCCGGAGAAGATTGCGTGTTCACCCCGCATTGCGGCCAGTCTGCCGGTAATTTCAACGCCGCAATCGGACAGACTGTTGAGGTCAAACATGCAATCCTGTGTGCCTGCAAGCTGCAGCGATGACAGTTTTCTGACGCGATTCAGGTCCTCGACCTCGTGATACATGATGTCCAGAAGGCCCAGCACATCCATCCACCATTTGATGTCTTTGCCGCGATAAGTTCGGGGAACGCGAATATGCTCGCCAACCGACAGGGTCACCTGTCTGCCGCTTTGCTGGATTTCGCGGGCAAGCTGAACGCCGGTGGCCGATGCACCAACAATCAACACACCACCGCTCTCCAACTGATCGGGGTTCTTGTATTCCAGTGGCGACATCTGCCTGATTGATTGCGGGACCGCATCAGCAAACTTCGGGATGCTGGCAAGACTGCAAGCACCGTTTGCAAGCACCAGGGTCGATGATGCCCATGTCCCTCTGGTCGTCTTGACGATGTAACGTTCGAACCGGCGCTCAACCGAAATGACATTCGTGTTGTCCTGGATCGGTGCGTCGATGACCCTTGAGTATGACTCGAGATAAGAAACGACCTCCGACATATTCATGTAGCCATCAGGCTCAGGACCGTCATAGAAATAGCCCGGCAGACGGCTTTGCCAGTTGGGGGTGAGAAGCCGCAATGAATCCCAGCGTTCCGTTTTCCAGGAATTGCCGATGCTGCCGCGCTCCAGAACAATGTGATCGATGCCCCGGTCGGAAAGTTGCTTGCTGGCGGCAAGCCCGGCCTGCCCGGCACCAATGATGATGGTTGTTACAGATTTCATCTTGCTGCTCCTGCAGGCCGGGTTTTCAGGTTCAATTCACGTCCACAAAGACGTTCGTTGGGTTGGTGATGATGTCGAAGACGGCTGATCTTTTTTGCGACTGTGCAACAAGCGCCTTGATGTCTTCTTCGCTGGCATCGGCATCAATCTGGAACGACACACGGATCGTTTCGAAACCGTTGCGAACGTCTGAATCCACACCGAGAATGCCCTGGAGATCCATGTCGCCTTCCAGCGTGGCGGTGATCGAATTCAACTGAATGCCGCGGTTTTGGGCCACCGATGCAACGCCTGCGGTCAGGCAGCTTGCAAGTCCTGAAAGAACGAGTTCCACAGGGGTTGCGCCCATATTGGCTGCAGCAAACTGCTCGGGATGATCGGCATCGACGGTGAATTCCTTGCCGCGTTCCTGTTCTTCGCCAAGGCCAAAAAAACCGCCAATGGTGGTCTGGCTGTGTGTGCCATTGATCCAGGAGGTCTTCGTGCGCCACTTAAACTGCGCTGCTTCCGGAGTGGCTTCCAACGCCGCGCGGGCCCCCAACAAGGCTTCAACGTTAACACCGTTGTCGGCTTGAGGGCTTTTCATTTCAACGTTTGTCATTTTCATATTCCTTTGTGCTGATGACAATTCTCTTCGCCCTACCAAAATGGTGGGTGAACGTTTCAATGGGGCATCGCCAAGCCCGCCTTCGTGTTTCAGTCGTTCTTTGTTGGCCCTCAGGCTGAAACAATTGAAACAGCAATCACCGGCCCGCGCTCTTCGACTGAAACAAGCGCGTCGTATTTCAATGCCATCGACGATTGGATTCGAAGGAACACCAGATGCAGGCTTCAGCTCAGGCTCACCCCGCACCCGACTATGAAATGTGGAACCAGCGCCTCAATGCGTCCTGGTCCTGTGCCGACTACGCAAAAATCGGTGTCACGTTGCAGATTACCGGCGAACGGCTTGCTGATGAGGCGGACTTTTCACCGGGCTCCAGAGTGTTGGACGTCGCAGCCGGAAACGGGAACGCTTCACTCGCGCTTGCCAGACGGTTTTGTACGGTGGTGTCCACTGACTACGTCCAACCTCTTTTGGATAAGGGGCAGGCGCGTGCAAGTGCAGAGGATCTGGATATTGAGTTCCGGATTGCCGATGCGCAAAACCTGCCATTCGCCGATGGTGCGTTTGATGGTGTGGTCTCCGTCTTTGGAGCCATGTTTGCTCCGGATCAGCAACGCACGGCTTCAGAGTTGATCCGTGTGTGTAGGCCCGGCGGTAAAGTCGCTCTGGCCAGCTGGACGCCCAAGAGCTTCATCGGACGGCTTTGCAGAACGATTGGCAGCCACATGTCTGCTGCACCGGGATTTCGGGCACCGGCAAATTGGGGCCGTGAGGACTGGATTTCCCAGCACCTCGCGCCATCCGCAAGCGCGTTGTCCATTGCCTGGAAGACGTACAATTTCCGTTACGAGTCGCCTCAGCACTATCTTGACTTCAATCGACGCTACTACGGCCTCTGTCGAGCCGCATTTAGGAAAGTCGGCCCGGAAGGAGAGGGGGCATTGGCCAACGATATTCTCGATCTCGTTGACGAGTTCAATATTGCAGATGATGGGACCGTTTTGATGCCTTCGGCTTACGCTCAAACCATTATGATCAAAGCATAACACGGCTGGCTGATTGGTTTGGACCCAACTCAGCCGTTCGGGTCGTAGAGGTATCCAATTCCTCTGACCGTTTTGATGATCGACGGTTTCTCAGCGTTCTTTTCGATCTTACGCCGAAGGCGGGAAATGCGGATATCGATGCTGCGGTCAAACGGGTCCCATGAACGGTCATGCGCCTGTTCGAGAATCTGATCCCGGTTCAACACCCGTCCTTTGTTCAAGGCGAAAGCCTTGAGCAGGTTGAACTCCATTGCGGTGAGCTTCAATTCCTCTCCGTCATCGGACGTCATCTTTGCGGCATTCAGATCAAGGACATAGTCTCCGAACCTGGCTGTTCCGCTCGCTGCATTTTTTTCGGCGGTACCGCCATCGTCCTTCTTCCGCCGGATCACTGCCTTGATCCTCGCCTCAAGTTCGCGCAGGTCGACCGGTTTCCCCAGATAGTCGTCGGCTCCCATTTCCAGACCGATAATTCGATCAACCACTTCACCTGCCGCTGTCAGCATAATGACCGGGACCTGATTGTCAGGTCGCAGGGAACGCAAAATCGCAAGACCGTCTTCCCCCGGCATGTTGATATCGAGGATGATCAGATCAATGCCACCAGACACGAGCACCGCACGCAGTTCCTGCCCATTTGCAGCCGCTGATACATTGAAGCTTCTCTTGCTGAGATATTCCTGCAGCATCTCACGGACATCGACTTCATCGTCACAGACGAGAATTCGGATGTTTTCGTTTTCCATTCAGCCTGCGTCCTTCACATCTTCCAGGATACCATAAACAAGATCGCGAACCTCTCTGGGCGAAACCGGTTTTTCCAGAAACGGGCGCTGAGACTCCTGCAGCAAACGCTGAGACGCCTCACCCATGGTGTCACCGGTTATGAATCCCAGGCGGTTTGACATGCTCGGAAAGTCACGGCCAACAGTCTCATAAAGTCCACGGCCATCAACGTCCGGCATATTGAGGTCGCTCAGCACAACATCATAGGACGCTGCCGCCAGGCAATTCAGCGCCTGAGACCCTGAATGCACAACATCCACATCAAATCCTTCGCGGATCAAAACTTCTGCAACCAGTTCCCCGACATCCCTTTCATCATCAACGACCAAAATCTTTTTCGAACCGGACCGTTGATCCGTTGTGGCTTCACTTTCCAGTTCGTCCAGTGTTTCGGCGGAGATTGGCAGTGAAATGCAGAAGGTGCTGCCTTCACTTTGTTTGGAACTGAGACGGATCTGGCCACCATGGGAATGGATGATGCGATGACAGAAGGCTAGCCCGATGCCAGTTCCATCGCCGACTTCCTTGGTGGTGAAAAAGGGTTCAAAAATGCGCGCTTTGATATTTTCCGGAATACCCGGACCATTGTCCGAAACGGTGATCTCGAGGGTTTCGTTGTGCTTATCGGCAAACGCCTTGACCTCGATCCTATCTCCCGTCTGTGCCTTTTTGATCGCATGCGCTGAATTGATCACCAGGTTTATGATCACCTGGGTGATCTGGTCTGCATCTGCCTGGACATGGGGGAGGTTGTCTGAAACATCCGAGACAATTTTCAAACCATCGCTTTGGTGTCCGTATCCTGCCACGTCAATTGCGGTGGCCACGACCGAACCAATGTCCAGGCTCTCCATCTTGGCAGGTTTCTGCCGTGCCATCGCAAGAAATGTTTTTACGATTTTTGCGCTGCGTTCGGCAGCATTTCCGATTTTTTCGATGCGCTTCAACAGGTTTGGATCATCCACCTCTTCCTGCAACATCAGGGAATGACCAACGACAATTGATAGGGGATTGTTGAGTTCATGCGCCACACCGGCCAGCAACTCCCCCAGGGCTGACATTTTTTCATTCTGGAAAAGCAGCTCACGTTGATTGACCAATTCGTCCTGAATTGCGATTTCTTCGGTCAGATCGCGTGTGCTGGAGACAACGATCTCATCGCCATCAAAATTGATAATTTTTGCTGAAGCGGAACCCCAGAATTGCTCACCGGCAGCATTCAGATATTTTGCCTTTCGGTTACGTACGAATCCGTTTTCGCGCATTTCCTCCAGGTAGGAATTTCGTTCGCTGGGATCCACATAGTAGGTTTTTGCGTCGTTGCATTCGCCAAACAGTTCAACAGTTTCGGGGCTTCTAAACAGCGTCTCGCCCGTCTTTGCCTTGGTCATCTGAAGTGGGACTGGGCAGGATTCCAGAACCTGTCTGATCATCGCCTGCGCCTTGACGTGTTGCGTCAGATCAATCACCGAAGTGACGATGACTTCCTCGCCGCGATACTCTGCAAAACGGGCCGATAGTGCTGCGGGAATGATGCGCCCTCTGGCATTTACGTCGAGACGGTAGTCGTCAATTTGCCCGTCAGACAACATCTGAGTAACGAAATCCGCCCGGTCTTCCGGGTTAACATAGTGTTCGCGTGCAGATTTCGTATTGCCGAACATCTCGTGCGCCGCCGGTGACCGGTACAAAATTTCACCATCACCCGTTCGCGCCATAATCACGATGGACGAGCTTGCATCAAGTACTGTGCGGACAAGAAGATCCTGATCCCGTTCCTGGGCCTCTGCCTGTTTGCGCTCTGTGATGTCGGTACGTGTGACAACAAAGCCCCCAAACTTGGTGGGGTGAATTGAAACCTGATAGGATTTGCCATTGCTGTGGTTGACTTCGTCACCCTTTGCGTAAAGCACGGCATTTTCCAGACGCTCGGCAACCCATTCATCCTCGCGTCCAATCGCATCAGCATATCCGCCCCGACGCACCATCTGTCGCAACATCATCTCATAGGGCAGGCCGGGTTCCAGAATATCGGCCACCAGGCCGTTCATATCCTTGTAGCTCTGATTGAAGATGACCAGCTTGTGGTCGTTGTCATAGAGCGCGAATCCTTCGGTCAGAGATTCGATTGCATCACGCAGCACGCCCAGCGCTGCCCGGTTTTCTTCCTCAACCTTTTTCCCGTCAGTGATATTTTGAACGGAGCCAATGACGATTTCAGTACCGTCAAATTCAGCCAATGCGCCGCACGCCCGGACCCAGACTTCCTCGCCCACATCGTTTTTCATCTGGATGTCGTAGTCGTCGATTGTGCCGGACTGGCGCAGCTCATCAAGCAAATTGATGCTGGCCTCGGGACCGGACAGAAAATCGGCAATTTTTTGATCTTCAAGCGACTGGTCAGGATCACCATAGATCCAACTCGCGGCACTGTTGGAATAAAGCAGTCGCCCGGTTGCGGTTTCATTTGCCCAGATCGGCAAAGGGTGGTTCTCCAGAACATACGTAGCAAGCCGGTGCCGCTCTTGGCGGTCAGATTCGCCAATGCTTAGAAAAACCGTGCCCCCGTTGGGTTCCGTCTTTGAGGTCAACAGTTGGGCCTTGCCGTCAGCCCGCGTCGCGCTGAAATTCGGGCATGCCGGATCCGCCCAACGCTGAATGAGTTGGTCAATTCTGTCTGGATCATCAGCGGGGTGTTCGTCGGCCACGGTTTCGAACTGCGAGAGATATTCAGAAAGCACATCCCGTCTTTCTGCATGGTCAGCCGTGGCGCTCGTCAAGCTGCAGAAATCTCCGGAAACACTTTGCAAACGGTCCTGACTGTCAAAGCAAACCGTTGACGTGGTGAGTGGAGAGCAACTTTGGCGTTTTCGCATGTTACAGGAATAGAATCTTGTTGTTTCAATCGGTTTTCAGATCGCAATGTGATTGTTTCAATTGTTTCAGCGCGCGCGAGCCGCAACCCTGAAATTCACGTTAACAGGCTGAAAAATATGGCCTTAGTCTTCAGCGTGTGCGCTTCCTCACATTGGTACAAATGAAACACTAAGCGCTCTCGTTTGACAACTTGCTGAAACCTGGCGAACCCATCTACCGGTCACCGAACACATCAGCGGGAGAGGCGCGATGACCTTGCAATTGAACACAGTGGCGGACGAAGACGACGTTGTCGTTGCTCTTCATTCTTCAGCCTCGGATCACAGCCAGTGGAAACCACTGATCATGGATCTGCAGGACAGATACCATGTCTTTGCGTTTGACCTGCCAGGCTACGGAGATGGTCCGGTCCGCAACACCGCACTGAAAGGCATGGCGGCCGTAGCTCAACCGCTTATTGAAACCATTGAAGCATTTGAAATGCCGGTTCATCTTGTCGGTCATTCATTCGGTGGAGCGGTTGCCTTGAAAATCGCGCTACTGCGTCCGGATCTTGTGAAAAGCCTGACCCTTTACGAGCCGGCAACGTTCTCGCTGCTCAACAATGAGAAGTCGGCCGACAGAGAGATTTTGTCGGGCATGAAAAAGGTGGCGAGCGCCCTGGGTGCCGCCACGGCTGCCGGTCGCAATGATCTGGGCATGAGAGCATTTGTCGATTACTGGAACGGAAACGGTACCTGGGATCGATTGCCTCAAAAACTGCAGGAACGGACGGCGCAAACAGCGACCCTGGTTTCTGCAGATTTCAAATGCGGTTTTGAAGAGGCGTGGAACGTTGATCGCCTGGCTGCTCTGACAATGCCGGTCCTCATTATGACCGGTATGGAGTCTCCAGTGGTCGCACAACGAACGGCAGATCAGACAGCGGCATGCATTCCAAACGCCGAGCACGCCATCCTGCCGGGTCTCGGTCACATGGCCCCGGTTCATTCGCCGGACTGGGTCAATCCCCGCATTCTCCAGCACGTTGCACGCGCACGCATGGCGCCGGTGCATGTCTGCTGGCCCGAAAAAGCTGCCGCCTAGGCAGCCCACCACACAGCACAAGAGAAGGAGTCATCATCATGACACAAGCACACACGACACCAGTCTACTCCGCCATCAAGACCAAGCAGAATGCCGCTTGGTCTTCCGGCGACTACGCAAAAATCGGAACAACGTTGCAGATCACCGGCGAAGAACTCGCCGAGGCTGTTGGCCCAGTGGCTGGTGCCCAGGTGCTCGATGTGGCCGGTGGCAATGGCAATGCCACTCTGGCCTTCGCGCGCCGTTGGTGCGATGTGACATCAACCGATTATGTGCAGGGGCTCCTGGACAAAGGGCAGGACCGGGCACGTGCGGAAGGCTTCGATGTCAAATTTCAGGTCGCTGATGCAGAAGATCTGCCATTTGCGTCCGATAGTTTTGACATTGTCACATCGACATTCGGTGTGATGTTTACGCCGAACCAGGAACAGGCCGCTTTAGAACTGATGCGGGTGGCGCGACCGGGCGGGAAGATCGCCATGGCGAACTGGACGCCAGCAAGTTTCATCGGCGTGATCTTTAAAACGCTTGGCAAACACAATCAGCCACCTGCCGGTGTTCAGTCCCCAGCCAAATGGGGGAGTGAAGAATGGGTTAACGCCACCTTTGGAGGCAAGGCCCGACAAATTGACATTGTGATGAAGAACTTCAATTTCCGGTACTCATCACCCCAGCAGTTTGTTGACTTCTTCCGGACATTTTACGGACCGATGCACAAGGCATTTCTGGCTTTAGATGAGGCCGGTCAGAAACGACTCAATGATGACATTCTGGCCACCGTGGATCAGTTCAACGTGGCGACCGATGGTACAATGATCGTTCCATCGGAATATGCTGAAATCATCGTGACCATGTCATAAAGAAAAGTGGTTCGGCAGAAGGGATGCACGAGCATTCATTTTGCCGACCATATGCATCTCAAGGGCAGCGGATGTGATTCCGCTGCCAAACCACTTTCGAAACCTGCGGAAATGGGCCAACATACGTTTGGTGGCGATGCAATTTCAACGACATTGCTTAGGAAGAGGGCGATGAGCGGACAAACACTTTTTGACAAATATGGCGGGTTTTCCAATGTCAGCAAGATTGTGCTGGCGTTTTACGACACGCTTCTGGACAGCGATGACATTGGGCCCTTTTTCGATGAAGTCGATATGGGGCGAATGGTTGACCATCAAACCAAGTTCATTGCGTCTTTGTTGGGCGGGCCTGCTTCGTACACGGACAGGCAATTGAAACAGTTGCATTCGCACCTCGATATCAACAACTCGCACTTTGACGAGTTGAAGGTGGTTCTGAAAGGCACGCTGGAAGACCACGGTGTTGAGCCCAATGATGTGACCGCTGTTCTTCAGGAGTTTGAAAACCGCCGCGGATTGGTTGTGAGCTAGCGGTATGTCAATTGAAGCCATCAATGAGCAGTTGCTGCGCGCCATTGGTGTTGGTGTGGCCCTGCTTGACCGCAAGAACTTCGACTTTCACTTCACCAACGATACATTCGAGGAATGGTTTGCCGACCAGTTGGACAATCGCCGGTTGGCTGACATTTTTACCGATCTCAATCTGGACGAACTTGATGGCAATCTGACTGAAAACGGCCGGTTCACCGCTGAGGTTAAATACAAAAAGAAACGCCGCACCATGGTTATTGCGGTCGATTTCACCGCCACCAAAGACGGCGATCAGGAAATGGTGGTGCTGGTTTGCCAGAACATCACGCGCATCCGGGAACTGGAATCCATGATTGATTCCTACTCATCGATGGTCGAGCGCAACACCCGTGAGATAAAGCGCGAAAAGGAGCAGGTCGAAAAACTTCTGCTCAACATCATGCCGCGCTCTGTCTACGAAGAGTTCAAGGCATTTGGGGTTGTTACACCCCAGCTCTATGACCCTGTTTCTGTGTTGATGCTTGATTTCGTGGGTTTCACCGACATGGTCGCGGCCTCTGATCCAAGTGTCACAGTTACCGAACTCAACGACATTTACAGTGCCTTCGACCGTATTGGTGAACAATTTGGCTGCGAGCGGATCAAAACAATTGGCGACGCCTATATCACTGTGGCGGGCCTGCCCGATCCCATGCCGGAGCATTCGCGCGCTGTTGCCAACACGGCCATCCGTTTCATTCGCTATCTGGAACGGCGTAATTTGAGCCATCCCCATCAGTGGCAATGCCGAATAGGGCTCGCGTCCGGCGCTGTTGTGGGTTCAGTCGTTGGCATTCAGAAATATGTTTATGATATTTTTGGCCCGGCCGTGAATCTGGCGACCCGCTTACAGGAGTTTTCGGCGCCAATGGAAATCAGCGTCCACAATGAAGTGGCAAAGAACCTTCGCGACCAGTTTGAACTTGAAAGTCTTGGCGAAAAAACCATCCGCGGCTTTGATGATCAAGATGTTTGGCGTTTACAGGACAGCAAAAAGACCACCGTCAGGGGTTAACGGTCAACCGAGTCCGCACCCCATCTTTCTGGAAGCGCTCGAAGCGGCATGTGCTCACTCACATCAATTGTTGGGTAAAACGCCTTCTGGAGCTCAAAACTGCGATTTTTACCCACGTTTCTTTACCCAATTTGGTTGGATAAAAATGAGAAAGCGTGATTTTCCGTGAGAATGCCGGAATCCGAAAAGTAAGGCAAATTCAGTGCCTTGTGAGGAACTATGCTGCACTATGTGGGTAAAGAGTGGTGCCAGGAGAGGGCCATATTTGAGTATTTAACTATTTGTATTTTCGATTTTTTCTGGAATGCGGTTTTTCAATATACCCCATATCATACCCCACTCTCGATATGGGTTTAGAGGTTCGAGTGCACAACGAGGACCATAGCTCTAAATTGAGTGCTCAACACCAAGTCTCATCTCTATCAAACTTTGATCTCAACTAGACGAATATTCGACACCAAAGAACAACTGAAAGAGTATGAGATGCTGCGTCCCATCGATATCCGCCAGAGGCAGAAGAGTGAGATTGGCTTGGTGCGGTCAGTTTTATTTTCACGCCAATGGTGTGATAATTCGAGTCTCCGCGGGGGTGTGGTCAACCTAGGGGCATCGTGAACTGCTCCCCTGAAAACCCCTGCATTCTGGTTTTGGTTGTTCTCCAGTTGAGGAGACATACTATCAATAGAATCCGATTGCCCAGAAGAACAGATCTTTGGCATTTCGAAGAAGCGCCAAGCCGGTCTTGGCGCGAAGGAGCTGTGCCGCAAGCACGGGGCCAGCGAAGCGGCATTCTACAAGTGATGGTCCAAGTATCGAGGCATGGAAATGTCCGAAACGCGGTGCTTGAAGGCGCTTGAGAGCCAGGACACCGAGCTTGAGAAGACGCTGACTGAGCAAACAACGGACGTTGCGACACTGGAAGTGATGCTCGGAATTGAGCAGGCGAATGCCGCGGGTTCGAGTGAGCTCACACGAAATTTTTGAGACCCAATTCGAGGAGGAATGCCGTGGATTGGGCAATGAAGAGCAAAGGCGACAATTGGAGATGGGTTTGAGTGTTGGCCGGGATCGACTCGCGTGTGTATCGACTTAAGTCAAATCGACCACTGGACACTGGGCTGCGGGGCAAAGGTGAAAGTACTGGCGTCTAAACGGCGCCGGTTCGGATACCGCCGCTTGCCCATCATTCTGAAGAGCGAGGGTTGGGACCTGAACTGGAATAAGGTCCGCCGACTCTATCACGAGTAGAAGTTGCAAGTACGAAAGCGCGGCGGCAGGAAGTGTGCTCTGGGGACACACCGACAGATGCTGGTGCTGGAGTTGATCAATGAACGCTGGAGACTGGATTTTGTGACTGACGCGTTCACCGATGGGCGCCGGTTCCGCGTGCTGGCCATCGTTGAAGAACTCAACTCAGAGTGCCTTGCGCTCATCACCGATGCATCACTGTCGGGACTTCGTGTCATATAGGAATTTTCCGCGATCATGAGACAACGCGGACAACCCACGACCGTTGTCAGCAACAACGGCACGGAGCTGACCATTATGGCGGTGCTCAGATGCTGCGAACAAGGAGGGATCGACCGGCGTTACATCGCGCAGGGAAAGCCGATTCAGGACGCGTTGGTGGAAAGGTTTAACGGCAGCGTCCGCGGTAAGCTTTTGAACCAATCCCAGTTGTCATCGTTCGCCAAAGCACGAGAAAAGATCATCGTCTGGAAGAATGACTTCAACCGACACAGACCCCACTCATCTCTCGGCAATCTCACGCCGCAGGAATTTGCTATCCGGCCGAACGGAGACCAGGGCCCAAACTGATCCATGCTAAAAATGCCGATCCTTGGGGAGCAGGTCACATTCTACAAATTGCGACTCGGCAAGAGACATTGCAGCAATGCATGTTCGGCCAACCCGAATGTGTCGGCCACCGGGCAGAGTTATCTTCCCGCTCTCCTGTTAAAAAAAACGCTTTGGGGATCGAAGCTGGTGAATCATACTGCAGATTCCGAGTTCTAAAAAGCTCCATGGAAATGCTCACACGGTCAATGAATCTGCGATGGCAATAGCGGTGCAGATTTCAATGTTTTTTGCTGAGGTAACCGATAAATTGTCAGAGATCGCATCTGCGTCGGTTATTTTAACCCACTCGCTGCATCTCATCAGTTTGGTCAACTGCGGCATCCTATCGCCCTCCCCAAACTACCATTTTTCTTAGCCCAGACGGAACGAGATTGTTCAACGATACTGACCTGACAGATCACGTTGAGATGAGGTGCTTACTGTCCAGCAAGAATATAAATTTCACTCAGATTTGTAACAATGTATTTTGTCCATCAGTGTCGGAATTTATATTGGGATTTTATTCAATAAAATGTACGACTGGGCAGCAAACTAGGAATCATTTTATCTAAAGCATTGTGTCTGTTTCGAACCGAGTGTGAGGTCATTGCGCGATTTGTCCCTGAATAGGGCATGTGCTTGCCGTCTTCCGCTTCCTGTGGCTCTATCAATCAGTATTCGCCTGTGCTCGATCGATGACTCCCATCCAAGTTGGTGGGGACTTTTCGCAACGACACAAGACAGGAGGCTTAACTTGGTCTCTCTGTCAGCGGCAATGGCGATTGAAGTCGCGATGGGAGGAAGTGTGGAAAAAATCCATGACCTGAACGGCGGGGAACCCTCTGAAACATCGCGCATCGGTGTGCTGCTGATACCCGGCTTCGCGTTGATGTCGTACGCATCCCTGGCTGAGCCGTTACGCGCTGCAAATATAAAAGGCAAAGGAACAGTGTTTCAATTGATCCATGTGGCCGTCAGTGGGTCAACGAGCGTTTCGTCGTCGGGCCTGGAAATATCATGTGCCGAAAGTGTGGGCTCCGCGGCTGGACTATTCGATATTCTGTTTGTCGTGGCTGGAGGAAATCCCGCCACTTTCAGCGATGCACCCACATTGCAGTGGCTGCGAATGCTCGCACGGAGAGGTGTCGTGCTTGGTGGCGTTTCCGGAGGCCCGGTCATTCTTGCCAAAGCAGGGCTACTCGATAACCATCGGGCCACGGTTCACTGGGAACACGCCAATCTGTTCGAAGAACTTTATCCTGATGTGGCTCTGGAGCGAAACCTCTATGTGATTGACCGAAAACGCATTACTTGTGCCGGTGGAATTGCTCCACTTGATCTCATGCACACATTGATTGCGCAGCAATTTGGGAAGGAGTTTGCCTGGCAGGTATCGGACTGGTTCCTGCAGACTTCTGTTCGCGGTGCATCCGGTGCGCAGCGCGCCAACACTGCCGCGCGCCACCTGACACACAATCCCAAGGCAATTGCAGCCATCGAAGTCATGGAAAACTCCATGGCGAATCCCATGTCACTGGGCCAGATCGCAGAAATTGTGTGTGTCAGCACGCGCCAACTCAATCGCATATTCAAAAATGCCCTCGGCGTAACGACGATGGGTTACTACCGGACTTTAAGGCTCAATGCCGCCCGTCAATTGCTTGAGCAGACGCCAATGAGTATTACTGACGTTGCAATTGCCACAGGGTTTGAGTCCCCGGCCCACTTCACAACCCTGTTTCGGCGATACGCTGGATACGCCCCCAGAGACTATCGCGAAAAGAAACAGAGACCACAATTCAGGGCTGGGTTCGATTCATCAACGACATTCGGAGATGCAGTTTGAAGCTACTTGTATTGCAGCACGCCAGGGTGGAGCACCCAGGCATTTTTCGCACATTTCTGGCAGAAGACGGACACGAAGTTGTTCAGGTGGAGCTGGATGAAGGCGAGGTTGTTCCTTCGCTTGATGGCTTCGATGGCCTCTGGGTGATGGGCGGGCCGATGGACGTCTGGGAGGAAGAGCAGTATCCTTGGCTGCGATCGGAAAAGGCGTTGATCAAAGAAGCGGTTGAAGAACGTGGACTTCCGTTCCTGGGCCTATGCCTTGGGCATCAACTTCTTGCAGATGCGCTGGGCGGTGATTGCGCAAAGTCAGATGAACCGGAAATTGGAGTGCTCGACGTGCAATTGACGGAAGTCGGTGCAAACGGCGTTTTCTTTGACGGATTACCAACTGTTTTTCCCTCGCTGCAATGGCATGGTGCCGAAGTGAAGCGGTTGCCCCCCGGCGCGGAGTGCCTCGCCACGTCACCTCTTTGCGCAGTTCAGGCGATGAAGTGGGGACCACGTGCCTATTCGACCCAGTTTCATGTGGAAGTTGAGCCGGATACCGTTGAGAACTGGGCGAAGATCCCGACTTACGCCAAAGCGCTCGAAAATGCTCTGGGGGAAAGTGGTGTCGCAAAAATGAAGGCATGGTGTGACACCAATATGGATGCTTTCAACACCATGGCAGAACGGCTTTATATCAATTGGCTGCAAACTGCGGCCAAAGTTTAGCTTGTTCGGGAATTCAGGTTGAAGCCGTACGTGTCAACGTCAGACGCGCGGTTTCGAGGTGCTCTTTCATCAACAAGGCGGCACGCTCCGGCTCCCGTGTGCGAATGGCATTGAGAATTTGCCGGTGTTGCGAGTTATAGAGCATGATTGTTTTCTCATCCAACGTCACTCTCAGCATACGGGACCATTGTTCCTGATGCCTGACGCTGCTGATCTGTTCCACGATCCACATCAGCAGGCCATTGCCCGTGGCCTCCACCAAGAGATTGTGGAATTTTGAATCTGCTTCGGAGAAAGCCTGCTGGTCGTGCACGCTTTCCTCCATCGTCATCAACAATTGTTCTGCGCGCTCGAAATCTCGCTGGCGTGCATGCAATACAGCCAGCCTGCAGACGTGTGGTTCCAGGGCGAAACGCGCATCCATCAACTCAAGTGGGCGCGCTTCTGTGATGGCCGAGTTGCTCGTGGCCCACCCACCCTGCAATACATAGGCACCGCTGCCTCGACGGATTTCAACCAGTCCTTCGTTCGCCAGCTGGCTCAACGCCTCACGAACCGTGCCGCGAGCCACATCAAATTCCTCCGACAACACCCGCTCGGCAGGGAACCGTTCGTTCCGGGTATATCGACCGCGTTCAATCTCTCCCCGCAAAATTGAAGCGATCTCAGCGGCACCGCGTCTCGATTTCATTTATTCACTCAGCTCTTCATTTTTTGATCCAATATTGTACCAAAAAGGCAAAAAAAAGCAAATGTGAGCCAATATTGGATCAATAAGGGTTGTAATTCGGTCTTCAGTGGTACAGCCTCAAAATCAAGAACGATAACAATATGTGGCTGCAAAGCACGCCACAGCTTCAGGGAGCGACGCAGTAATGGCGTTTCCGGATCACGCTGACTACGTGGTTGTGGGTGCAGGTATCCATGGCTTGTCCTCGGCTTGGCGATTGGCTGAGCGTCTAACAGAACGAGGGGAGAGCGTCGAAGGTCGTGTTGTTGTCCTTGACAAGTCGGGGATTGCTGCCGGAGCAACAGGCATCGCTTGTGGCGTTGTTCGCAACAACTACTTTCAGCCGGCGATGCGCAATCTCATGGCGCATTCCGTCTCGGTCTGGGAGAGTGACGCAGCAGCGTTCTCATATCATCCGGTAGGGTACATGCAGATATCCTGCGAAGCGATGCGGGATGATGTCGCGCAGATTTTCTCCGAGCAGCAAGCAATTGGCTACGAGAGCGAGTTCATTGAAGGCGCGAATGCATCCACTTCCTATATGCGTGGCATGTTCGCCGATTGGCGCGCGCAGGAAATTACTTCGGTTCTACATGAAAAACGCGGCGGATACGCCAACAATACGAAGGCAATGTACGGGCTGGCGGAAAAGTCGGAAGCCCTGGGTGTGCGCATCATCACCGGTGTCGAGGTTCTCGGATTTTCAAGCGAAAATGGCTCAGGGGCCATCCATTCGGTTGAAACCGACAAGGGATCCATTTCTTGTGAGCGGGTGATCATCGGCGCTGGTCCATGGGTTCGCAATTTCTGGGATATGCTTGGCTTGCCAAAGCAGATCAGCGTCAAAGACCTGGAAGGCAATGTCCACGAGGGCGTGGACATGTGGCGTTTCTGGCAATTGGAAGAAGGCGTCCTTCAGGTTGAGCCTGAAATGCTGCAAACCAATGATGGCGAGATGCCCCCGGTAATTCACGTTGATACCGATGCTCCGCTCATCTCAGATGTGGATGGATCGACCATTACCGAAGAGATGTGGGGTATCTACTACAAGCCCGATTGGCACTTTGGTGGTATCCAAGGAGGCGCAGCGCCATACAAGGTAGAGACGCCCGTCGATGATGTGCAGATAGACCCTTATGGCCCATCGAGCCCGGAGTTTGTGTCCGGTCCGGAATTTGCCCACATGTGGGTTTCCGCGCTGGCACATTGTCATGAACGGTTTTCCGGCACCATGCCGAAATATCACCGTGAACCGTCAGGCGGAATTGGCTGTTTCACACCGGACAGTTTCCCTGTTTTCGATCATTTTCAAGAAAACGTGACGGTGCTGGCCGACAGCAATCATGGCTACAAAATGCTTGGTGTTGGGGTTCTCGCGGCGGATGAGGTTTTAGGAGAGAAGCAGGAACTGCTTGAGCCATTCCGCATGAAAAGATTCGAGACGGGTGAATTGCACCCGACTTCAAACAGCCCGTTTCCATGGAGTTAAGCGGGCAAAAACAAACAATTCTAACGGTCTGAGAGGGAGGATAATCGGTGGCAGAGACGGATCTTGAAAAATTTGTCGAGGCGGAAGGCCGCGACGAGAAAATCAAACAGGTTCGCGCGAAGATCGACGAACTGGGCATCGAATATCTCTACCTGCAGTTTGTTTCCGTAACTGGCAAAATTATGGGCAAGGGTATTCCGGCCGATCACTGGGAAAGTGTCGCCAAGAAGGGTTTTCAGCTGGTCTACGGCGCGACCGTCAACCTGTTTACCAACCGATCCGGTGACTATCTGGGATATGGCCCGGAAGCTGCGGAACTTGTGGGTATTCCTGAGCCCGAAACCTTTATGCAGCTCCCTTGGGCACCGGAAATTGGCCGCTTCTATTGCACTCTGTTCCGCAATCGCGAGGAAAAGGAAGCGCCCGGTAGCTACTTGACCGCCGACTGTCGCGGCAATTTGCGGCGGCTGCACGAAGAATTCACCAAAAAACACGGCACACAGCTGCGTATCGGCACAGAGCCGGAAATGATGTGGCTGAAGTACGACGAAAACGGCACGCCGAAAGACGGGTTTTCGAAGCCCTACTGCTATCACATCGATCAGTTTGAGAGTCTTCGTCCTGTATCGCTGCAGGTCATTCGCTACGCCCGAAAGATGGGCCTCGATATGATTCAGGGCGACCATGAAGATGCGCCTGGTCAGCTAGAACTGAACTGGATGTTCGACGATGTTCTGCGAAATGCAGATCGACTGACCACCTATCGGCAGATTTGCGCTCAGGTCGCCCGGGAGAGCGGCATCTTCGCCTGTTTCATGACCAAGCCATTTATGGGTGTTTCCGCATCTGGCTGCCACCACAATATGAGCCTGTGGCATGGCGGTGAAGACCAGATGGTGGCGTGCGGTAATGATGTGAACAATCTGCCCGGCATGGCTGACAACTATATGTATGTGAAAGGTGGGGACAACACCTTTATGCCCGACACCGATGATCCGCAAATGCCCGGCAAGGAAGGTCTCAAGGCAATTGGTGGCGTGGTACATCACCTGCAGGCGCTGACGGCCATCGGATGTTCTACCGTGAACTCTTACCGCCGTCTTTGGGATACCGGATTTTGGGCCCCCGTGTTTGCTGATTGGGGCTTCCAGAACCGAACAACTGGCCTGCGGGTTTCAGCCCCCGGACGGTTTGAGTACCGCTCGGTCGATTCCATGGTGAACCCCTACATTATGGGTTCGACGCTTCTTGCGGCGATGGATGACGGACTTGAAAACAGCCTAGATCCAGGTGAGCCGGAAGAGCGCAACATCTATGAGGCAATGGCCGAAGGCAAGGAAGTGAAGAAGCTTCCAATGTCTCTAGGCGAAGCGCTGGACCATCTGCGGGCCAATGAGGTGGTCAAGCGCGGCATGCCCGGTGAGATGTTCCGTTTGTACGACGAATACAAATCGGACGAATTCGCCCGCTTTATGTCAACCGTAACCGAGTGGGACAACGAAACTTACATGGAGTGCCTTCCGTAACGCGAGCCCGCATTGCGGGCTCCGCACCAGCGGGCGGCCGCCTCGGTAGAAATTGAGCGGCTAAAACCGCGAATGTGAAACATATCTAGCAGGAGAGCATGTTCAATGTGCGGAATTGCTGGCCTGATCCACAAGGGCAAAAGCTCGAATGTGGGTGGCGAAATGACATCAATGCTGCAAGCCCTCAAACACCGGGGACCAGATTCCACGGGATTCGCCGTCTATGGAGAGCCATCGGAAGGCGACTACATCATGAGGGCGATCGTCGCGGAGCGCGAGGATATCGACAAAGGTCATGGCATCCTTGACCAGATAAAGTCGCGCATTGACGAAGTGGAAAAACGTCTTGAGGAACACGGTGCCACTGTAAAAACCAAAGATAATTCAACACCATATGCTTTACGATACGTGTTGAGCCACGACGGAGATACCGAGGCGATGGCTCGTCATATTGAGGAAATCGACGGCGTTGAAATTTTGTCCCTCGGCAATGGACTGGAGCTTATCAAAGACCTTGGCGACGCCGGGGATGTGGCAGAGCTTTATGGACTTGACGAGTTTGCCGGAACGCATGCAATTGGCCACACTCGCATGGCAACGGAATCTGACGTCGATATTCGGTCAGCCCACCCCTACTGGGCGTTTCCGTACAACGACGTTTCGGTGGTTCACAACGGGCAGATCACCAACTATTGGATCATGCGTCGCCAGATGGAACGCAAAGGGCATCGCTTTCAGTCCAACTGCGACTCCGAGCTCTTGGCGGTCTACACAGCTGACAATCTGAACAATGGCATAAGCCTGGAGACCAGCCTCAAACGTTCCATCGAAGAAATCGATGGCGTTTTCACCTACCTGGTTGCAACCAAGGATCAGCTCGGCATGGCGAAGGACACCATGGCTGCAAAGCCGCTGGTCCTTTATGAGAGTGACGATTTGATCGCCATGGCCTCAGAAGAGGTTGCGATACGGGCAATCCTCCCCGAAGAGATCGACACATACGACCCATATGATGAGGAGGTCCGGGTATGGCAGGCATGACTGATGCTCAGCTCTCCGAAATGAATCAGGAAGAGCGCGCCGAAGCGCTTGGGATGACGTCTGAACAGCTGACCGGTCGGTCTTTGTTCATGGAATTTGATCCCGATGCGGAAGATCGATTTGTTTACCCTTGGGCTCCCGACGTCGACTTTAACAGGCGCGCTGAAATCGACACCGACGAAATGTCCACCACCGAAGTGAACGCAAAAATGCGTGAACTGATGGAGGCCGGGCATGGCACGATTGTGGTGAAGAACCCGCGAGGAAAACACTCGCTGGGCGTTGGCATCCTGAACAAGCTGAACCTGATCTACGAAGGTTCTCTGGGTTACTTCGCTGTTGGTCTGATAGATGGCCCGAACGTGCGCATAAATGGTCGTGTCGGATGGTCCTGCGGCGAGAACATGATGTCGGGCACGGTCGTCATTGAAAAGAATGCCGGATCGACATTTGGTGCAGCTATTCGAGGTGGTGACCTGGTTTGCCGTGGTTCCGTTGGTTCCAGAACCGGAATCGACATGAAAGGGGGGACCATCATCGTTGGTGGTGATACGGGTGCTCTTTCGGGATTCATGATGCAGCGCGGTCGCATGATCGTCTGCGGCAATGCCGGCAAGAACCTTGGCGATTCCATGTATGACGGCACCATTTATGTTGGCGGTGAGATCCGTTCGCTGGGCGTCGATGCGGTTGAGGCCGAGCTGACAGAACTGGATCGCGCCTGGCTGACCCGCAAACTCACACAATATGAATTAATGCCGGAAAATGGCGTCGATCACTTCACGAAGATCGTCGCAGGCAAACAGTTGTGGAACTACGACAATCTCGAGCCCAACGAAAAGAAACTCATTCTTTGATGACCGCGGAAAGGACATTCTGAATGGATCAGATGCGTAAAAAACCGCTTGATCGCGATGTGAACAGGCTGGGCAATTCGTTCGTCTTTCCGCCTCGCGTGATTGACGATATTCACATTAAATCGGAACTCGGGCGCTACCGTATGCGTGGCTTCTCGCTGTTCAAAAAAATTCCGCATTGGGATGATCTCACCTTTCTGCCTGGCACCCTAACCAGGTTTGTCATCGAAGGGTATCGTGAAAAATGCGAAACCAAGACGGTCATTGGCCCGCGTGCCAAGCGCCCACTGGAACTGGATATTCCGGTCTATGTGACGGGTATGAGCTTCGGTGCCTTGTCGTACGAGGCGAAAACCGCTCTGGCCCGCGGGGCCACCATGGCAGGCACAGCGACCTGTTCTGGTGAAGGTGGAATGATCCCCGACGAACGTCGCTATTCGACCAAATGGTTTTACCAGAATATCCAGTCGCGATACGGCTTCAATCCGCACCATCTCATGCTCGCTGATGGCTGTGAGTTCTTCATTGGTCAGGGCTGCAAGGTTGGTCTCGGTGGCCATCTCATGGGTCAGAAAGTAACCGACCAGGTTGCTGAGATGCGCTCTTTGCCCGCCGGTATTGACCAGCGTTCGCCTGCCCGACACCCTGATTGGCTGGGTCCTGACGATCTTGCTCTGAAAATTCAGGAAATTCGAGAAGCCACGGACTGGCAAATTCCGATCCAACTGAAACTGGGTGCGGCGCGCGTCTATGATGATGTGCGCATGGCGGTAAAGTGCGACCCGGATTCGATCTACATTGATGGTATGGAGGGTGGAACCGGTGCAGGCCCTCATTTGGCAACGGAAGACACCGGCGTTCCTGGTATGGCAGCCATTCGACAGGCCCGCAAAGCCATTGACGATCTGGGCAAACGGGGAGAAATCAGCCTCGTATATGCTGGTGGCATCCGAAATGGTGCAGACGTCGCCAAGGCGATTGCGCTGGGTGCTGATGCAATTGCTCTGGGCCATTCAGTCATGATGGCGCTCAATTGCAACAAGGACATTCCGGAAGCAAATTACGAAGAGGAAATGGGTGTTGAGCCGGGCTATTGCTACCATTGCCACACCGGTCGATGCCCGGTCGGGGTTGCAACACAAGATGCTGAGCTGCGCAAACGGCTGGATCCGGATGAAGCTGCAGAGCGTGTCTATAACTTCCTGCACACGTTGACCATCGAAGCTCAGCTTTTTGCGCGGGCTTGCGGCAAGACAAACATCCACTCCCTTGAACCGGAAGATCTCGCCGCCCTCACTATGGAAGCGTCGGCAATTGCCGGAGTGCCAATCGCTGGTACCAACCACACGGTTGGCGTCGAAGACTACCATCATCTTTAGGAGTTGAGAGATGGCTGGAACGCAATACCGAGGTTCTGAGATCAAGGATGTCAATCAATTTATGGATGACGCCTCAGGGCTTGACTCTGAACGGGAGAAGGAAATCGGCCAGCATATCGGTTATCGATACGATGTGAATCTGGTGCCGGACTATGAACGTCTGACCCCTTTTCTCGCCAAGTACATTGAAACCATGGGTTGGGATGATCTCAATTGGCTTGAAGATGTTCACATGGGCTACGAAGACGGCAACGCAGCCGTTTTTGATCGGAACATCAACGGCTGGGTTCGAATTCCCAACACAATCGAACTACCGGACAATCAGCAAGATCGAGACATGATCGCTCGTGAGTTGCTGATCAAATTCCAGATGTCTGATCGGCATCCAATGGTCAATCTCAGAAAGGCTTACAAAAAGTTCTGAGGATCAACGTCAACCAAAGAGTGGAAGCGATGAGCCGCACCGCCGCAATAGCCTGTCTTCAAACCCGCCCAATGCCTGACTTTGATTCGGCTTTGGCTGAAGCTTTTACGCTCGCAAAGTCGGCCATTGATGCAGGTGCAAAGTTCCTGGCCCTTCCGGAATATTGTGGTGGATTGAAAACGGAAGGAGCGGCCTTCGCTCCTCCGGCCGCTGCGGAAGGCGATCACCCCTTCATTGTCGGAATGCAGGAACTGGCAAAGAACAACGCCGTTTGGGTGATGATCGGGTCCGTCGCTGTTCCCGGGCCAAACGGCAAGGTGCTCAATCGGGGTTTTGTTATTGATGACCGGGGCGCGATCCGCAGTCGGTACGATAAAATCCACATGTTCGACATCTCGCTTTCTGAAACGGAAAACTACAGGGAATCCGAACGCGTTAGTGCCGGAGGAGAGGCGACGCTCGTCGATACGCCATTTGGTGTTGTCGGCCACACAATCTGCTACGATTTGCGTTTTCCGAATCTCTATCGGGACCTGGCAAAAGCCGGTGCAGAGATTCTCGCCGTCCCTGCCGCCTTCACCAAAAAAACCGGAGAGGCGCATTGGCATGTGCTCAACCGGGCACGTGCGATCGAAAACGGATGCTTTGTTGTTGCGCCCTGCGCCATTGGCCCCGTCGAAGGGGGCGGAGAAGCTTATGGTCATTCGCTCATTGTCAGTCCATGGGGTGAAGTCATCGCTGACGGCAGCACACTGCCGGGCGTGGTGCAGGCAAATATTGATCTTGATCAGGTTGCCGAAGCGCGGGCGAAAATTCCCAGCCTGATAAACGACAGGCCGTTCATATCTGCGACCGCAACCCCGAGAAAGGTCGCATGACGGTGATGATTGCACATCATTTGCTGGAAGCTTCAGATCACCCATTGCGGCTGTCTTTTTTAAAGTGGCAATGCCGCGTGCGACAGATTGCAATGCGCAAGAACGAGGGAAAGCCCAATGACGCGATGATGCCTGGTGTGACGCTGGCAGGAGACAACCAACCTCTGGGTCACATCATAACTGTGCTGTCAAAACGGGCTTTGTTTTCGAAGACACCAGAACTCAGACACATGGTGCAACGCACCAATGATCCGGCACAACGTCGTGAAAGAGCCCTGCAGCTTTTCTCGGAAACCTATTTTCAAAAGGCCGATGAGTTTGATGACTGCCTCACGGCCACGTTCGCGCCCACTTCTCAGGGCGCTGGGCGCATTCTGGAAAAAGAAAATGTGACCCTGACCTATCAAGGGTTTGGCCAACAATACGATGTGGTTGCCCGAGCGTATCGATTGTCACCAGCACATCCTCTGTTTGATGCAACGCGTTGGCACAATCTTTTGTTTAACCCGGACTTCCATCCGGAAACAATCATTCTGGCTTTCGAGCCGGATTGGCAAAGCAGCACTTCAGAACCGCTAACGGGAACAATGGAAAAGTGAAGTGATGTTTGTTCATTCCCGGATCATGAACGTGGTCTGGGACAGGCTGGGATGGGTTTGCCGTCCCATTATTGGCCCTAGAAAGTAAATTTCTGGGGTAAGCGAGGAGGTATAACATGAATAAATTCAAGATGATGCTGGCTGCCACAGCCATGGGCGCAATGGCGATGGCCCCGGCCTCAACCTTTGCGGCCGATTCCAGCGATCCGATCGTCATTCCGATCCACAATTGGTCAAGTCAGATTGTGATGAGCCACGTGGTTGGTCAGATTTTTGAATCAATGGGCAACAATGTTGAGTTCGTGACAACTGACAGCCAGGCCGTCTACGAGTCGGTTCGTCTTGGCGACGTGACCCTGGAGCTCGAAGTGTGGGAAGGCGCGTTTGGTGCTTCCTTCCGTGCCGCGTTAGAAAAGGGCGGTCTTCACGATGCCGGAGACCACAATGCGGTGACCCGTGAAGACTGGTGGTATCCAATGTGGACCAAAGATGCCTGTCCCGGTCTCCCGGATTGGAAAGCCCTCAACAAGTGCGCGAAACTGTTCGCAACCGCCGAAACCGGTGAAAAGGGACGCTACCTTGACGGCCCGGTTGACTGGCTTAAGCACGGCAAGGAACGGGTTGAAGCCCTCGGCATGGACTTTGTCGTGATCAATGCTGGTTCTGCTGCTGCTTTGTGGGCTGAAATTGGTGCTGCCGAAAAGGACAAGCGTCCTGTTGTGGTTTTCAACTGGACACCAAACTTCGCTGAAGCTGTTTGGCCGGGAGAGTTTGTCGAGTTTCCAAAATGGGAGGAAGGCTGCGACAAGGATCCAAAGGTTGGACCCAATCCGGACGCGCTGTACGACTGCGGCAATCCTGCAAAGGGATACCTGAAAAAGGCCGCATGGGACGGCATGAAGGACAAGTGGCCCGCTGCATATAAAGTGCTGACGAAGGTCTCTTTTACCAACCCACAGATTGCTGAGATGGCGAAGTTTGTCGACACCGACGAAATGGAGCCGGAAGATGCTGCCAAGCGTTGGCTCGAGGAAAACGAAGCCGTTTGGAAAGCCTGGGTGGACTCCAGCAGCTAAGCAACACGATTGATGCTATGATCCGTCCCGGTGCCTTCATCGGGGCGGATCTTTCTGAAATTGGGGAATGGAATGAGCGACACTGCACCGGTAATTTCGTGCAAGAATGCTTGGAAGCTGTTTGGTGACAAGCCCGAAGCTTACCTGTCCTCAATGCCCTCAAATCACTCTTATGATGACATTCGCGCAGACGGCTACATCGCCGGCGTCAAGGATGTCTCCATTGATGTTCACCGGGGCGAGATGCTGGTGATCATGGGCCTTTCCGGTTCGGGAAAATCCACCTTGGTCCGGTGTTTCTCTCGGTTGCACGACATTACCGGCGGATCGATTTCTGTCGAAGGACAGGACATTATGAGCCTGTCGGAACAGGAGCTCATTGAGCTGCGTCGCAACAAGATGGGCATGGTGTTCCAGTCTTTCGGGCTACTCCCACACAGGACCGTCCTCGACAATGTTGCCTTTCCGCTCGAAATGCGAGGCCAGGACAAACATGCCCGGCGAAAGCGAGCGCTTGAAGTGATCAAGCTTGTCGGCCTGGAGGGCCGCGAAGAATATTTCCCGCGTGAACTTTCCGGTGGTCAGCAACAACGAGTTGGCATTGCCCGGTCATTGGCGATTGAACCCGATATCTGGTTTCTGGACGAACCTTTTTCCGCGCTTGATCCACTCATCAGACGAGAGATGCAGGACGAATTTTTGCGGCTTCAAGAAATGCTGGGCAAAACAATCGTCTTCATCACCCATGACTTCGACGAAGCGCTTCGTCTGGCAGATCGCATTGCGATCATGAAAGATGGCGCCGTCGAACAGTGCGACACGCCGGACAAAATTGTCCTCAATCCAGCAACGCCTTACGTTGCCAAATTCACCGAGGAGATTGAAAAGTCCAGGGTTGTTCACGCAAGGGTGTTAGCCAAGCCTGTCAATGGTTCAGTACCAGACGGTGAACCGGTGGACGCTGATGCAACCATTTTAAATCTGGCGCGCCAGCTTGTGAATGACACCCGCGCTGAACTCCCCGTTGCTGACAAATCCGGTAGTGTTATTGGCGTCGTAAATCGTCAGGAAGCGCTGGACGTTTTGCTGGGGGCTGACAGGTGACAAGCGCATCTATGGAGCGTTTGGAGACCAGCCCACCCACCGGAATTGCGCCTGAACGCCGCATGATCACCGTCGCTCTGATTGCTGTGGCGGTGGCAATGGTCCTTGCCAAATGGTTGGACGTGCTCCCGGCATACTTGAACCGTATTGCCGCAGAAAATGTGCCACCCTATGCCGAATGGCTGGATGCCGGTTTCAACTACTTGCGCGACGACATCACGCTTGTGACGCGTTTCTTTTCGGAGCGACTGGAGTTTCAGCTCAAGGTTACCGCCCACATCCTTCATGGTGCGCGGGTTCACTTCTTCAACCCCGTTGAATGGTTGTTCCTTATCCCCACAGCATTTGGGTTCGTGTATTTCCTGGATGGAAAGCGAGCTGCGGTACACACTGCCGCTGTGCTTGCGGTGATTGGCTTGTTTTTTACGCTTTTCGTCGGTGACGACCGGACGATAGCCGACGAAAATCAAGTTACGCTGATGTGGCTGGCAGTGGCGATTGCCGCTGGGTATGCGCTTTTCGCTCTGGCTCGCAACCAATGGGTATCTCCGGTCCTGATATTCCTGCTGGTCACCCTTTATGCCGTCATCGTGAATGGATACAAGGTTGGACCACTGCCCTGGACAGCCATTGCCGCATTGGCAGCGGTTGTTGGATTTTATCTTGGCGGCTGGCGTTTGTCCCTGCTTGGAGGCGGGACCTTTGTCTGGGTGGCGCTGATCGGACAATGGAAGCTCGCGATGCAGACCATGTCCGTTCTGGTTGTCGCCGCTCCGTCAGCTTTTGTCATCGGCCTGCTGCTCGGTATCGCTGCTTGGAAGTATAGCTGGTTCGACAAGATGATCCGGCCGATCCTGTCGATCCTCCAGACGCTGCCGTTCTTCACCTATCTTTTGCCTGCCGTGATCTTCTTCAAGGTTGGCCCGACGGCTGGCGGCATCGCAACAATAGTCTATGCCATCCCGCCCATGATCCTGATGACCACCCTTGGCCTGAAGAAAGTGTCACCAGAAGTGGTGGAAGCGGGCAAAATGTCGGGTTGCTCTCGCTGGCAGATGTTGAGCAAGGTCTACATTCCAGCTGCCCGGACAGAAATTCTGGTCGGTGTCAATCAGGTCATCATGCTGTGTCTGGCAATGGTGGTGCTGACAGCATTCATCGGAATGCCGGGCGTTGGAGCAAAACTGCTCGCGATGATGAACTCGTTTAAATTGGGGCGCTCATTTGAGCTGGGAGTTACCATTGTTTTGATCGCAGTGATGCTTGATCGGTTGTCAAAAGCCTGGGTCGTCAAACTGCCGGAGCACCATGAAAAGGGAACGCCCTGGTGGCGGCAACATATTTTCCTGCTTGCTGCCATAGGTGGATTTGCGGCGTTTTTGATCATTTCTGAATTCGTGCAGGTGGCTGATCACATCAAGCGCAAGCAAGACTTCTCCCACGGCAAGGAAATCGACGGCATCATAAAAGGCTTCCTCGATATCGACTCGGTTGAAGCTGTGACGGGCTGGATACGATGGTTTCTGATCACTCAGGTGCTCATTCCGTTCCGCGATTTTCTGCTTTGGGTTCCAACAAGCGGTTTCATCCTCTTCGTGGCCGCATTCTCGCTTTGGCTGGGTGGATGGCGACCGGCGATCTACGCTTTTCTATTTTTCTGTGTTGTGGCTTCCACCGGCTGGTGGGACCGCTCGGTGATCACACTTTACACGGTGATATCGGCGGTAGCACTTGCAACCATTTTTGGAATTCCTCTGGCGATCTGGGCAGCTCGAAGCGAACGATGGTCAAAGCGTATTCTTCTTGTGTGTGACACAGCGCAAACCTTTCCGAGTTTCATATATCTGCTTCCAGCAATCATGCTGTTCGGCATCAACGATGTGGCAGTGATCTTTTCCATTCTGATTTTCGCGATGGTGCCGCTCGTTCGGTACACAATCGAGGGTTTGCGCACCGTTCCGGGCGAAATCGTAGAAGCTGCAGAAATGTCAGGCGCGACGCGCCGCCAAAAGCTTCTCACAGTGCAATTGCCGCTTGCACTTCCCACCATGGCAGTGGGTTTCAATCAGGCAATCATGTTCGCCTTCTTCATGGTGATTATTGCGGCGTTCATCGGCACCCAAGACCTTGGCCAGGAACTCCAGCGCACATTGGCCGGAACGGATCTTGGCAAGAATTTTGTGCTGGGCATTTGTGTTTCGCTGATGGCGTTGAGTTTTGATCTCACAATTTCGGCCTGGGCCGAGCGACGCAAACGGGCGTTAGGCCTGGCGTAAGGATGCTTCGATGACCGTGCAGCCGGTGTTTGAAACTCCCTATGAACGTGCCGGGATTATCACGCCTGGCCTGCCATTGTTGCCGCATGGCGTGGAGCGCCATCCGGTTCCGGGCGGTGGTTCCCGCGCTGTGCCGATTGACAAAGGTGACGAGATCAGTGTGCTCGACAGGGAAGGCCTGCAGCAAGCCGAACTCGTTTTCTTTGCACCTGACGGTACATCCGATGCCGGAATGATCGGGGCTAAAGGACAAGGGGATGCCACCGCCATCAAACATACACTGACTTCTCATCACAGCGGCATCAGAGTGATTAAGGCGCTCGACGCTGCCGGATTTGATCTGGGAAAAGCAGATGCTGTCCGTGCGCTGGGAGATGGATCGCGGCCGGGCGACATGGCAACCTTCGAGGCACTTTGCGATGGTTTGCTGATTGTCTGTTCGGTGGGCCATGAAATGGCACCTGAAGACCAGGACAGCCCCACGGAAATAGTTCTCTACATTCGTCGCGCAAATCCTGGCGAAGGCAAAGGTGGAATGTCGCCACCTGATCCGTTGGCCAATCCGCTCGAAGACATCAACATTCAACCTGGTAATGCATCGGCCTACGAGGTGAAGAAGGGACAGTACATTCAGATACTGGATGTGCAGGGTCGTGAGTGCTCCGACTTTCAGGCTTTGTCGGCACGTGCACTCGACAAGGGAATTGAACGCGATATCGACCCGACCACCACCCGGTCGTTGATGGGTTCGCTCTATCCGGCACCCGGCATCTATTCGAAATACTGGTCCATGGATCAGGAGCCACTAGTCGAGATTGTTCAGGATACCTGTGGGCGGCACGACACGTTCGGCTTGGCTTGCACCGCGCGCTACTATGAGGATCTGGGCTATCCCGGCCACATCAATTGTTCCGACAATATGAACAAGGATCTGGCGCGCTTCGGCGTGAAGCCACGCGGTGGTTGGCCTGCCATCAATTTCTTTTTCAACACCATGCTTGATGACGCCAATGCGATTGGCATGGATGATCCGTGGTCGCGGCCCGGAGATTTTGTGCTTTTGCGGGCGCTTTCGGATCTGGTGTGTGTGTCATCAGCCTGTCCGTGTGACGTTGACCCGGCCAATGGATGGAACCCAACTGACATTCAGGTGCGCGTTTACGACGAGAATGAAAACTTTCAGCGCTCGATTGGCTGGCGCAAAACTGCGGAGGCAGAATTGGAAGAGACGAAAAAAACCGCCTTTCACGATTGCTTTGCGCGACACACCCGCGAGTTCGTTGAATATAATGGCTACTGGCTTGCCAACCAGATGACCAATCACGGTGCCATCGCCGAGTATTGGGCCTGCCGCGAAAAGGCAGCCATTATGGATCTCTCTCCGTTGCGGAAGTACGAGGTTACCGGACCCGACGCTGAAGAGCTGATGCAACTTTGCGTGACGCGCAATATGAAAAAGCTGGCCATCGGTCAGGTTGTCTACACCGCCATGTGTTATGAGCACGGTGGTATGATTGATGATGGAACTGTGTTTCGCCTTGGCGACAACAATTTCCGATGGATCGGCGGCAATGATGATAGTGGTCTGTGGATGCGAACACAGGCTGAGCAGCGTGGATTGAACGCTTGGGTGCGATCATCCACCGATCAGTTGCACAATGTGGCTGTACAGGGGCCAATGTCCCGCGAAACCCTGTCCGAGATTTTTTGGACCGCACCTACCCAGCCAACCATTGAGGAGCTGGGTTGGTTTCGATTTTCGATCGCGCGGCTCAATGATTTTCATGGCCCCTCGGTAGTGATTTCGCGGACTGGATATTCCGGAGAACTGGGCTATGAAGTTTTTTGTCACCCCAAGGACGCGGAAACGGTATTCGATGCGATCTGGGCCGCTGGTGAACCCAAAGGCCTAGTGCCGCTGGGTCTTGCGGCACTCGATATGCTGCGTATCGAAGCAGGGCTGATCTTTGCTAACTATGAGTTCTCAGATCAGACAAATCCGTTTGAAGCCGGAATCGGATTTACGGTCCCACTGAAAACGCAAGAGGATAACTTCATCGGTCGCAAGGCGATCGAGGAGCGCAAAGCACATCCGCACAAAACACTGGTGGGTCTTGATCTGGAAGGCGGTTTGGTTCCGTCTAACGGCGACTGTATCCGCCTTGGTAAGGCCCAAATCGGTGAAGTCACATCTGCAATGAAGTCGCCGATTTTGGGCAAAGTGATAGCGCTTGCCCGCCTGGATGTTACTCATGCAGATGAGGGCACGGAGCTGGAGATCGGTCAGCTTGATGGTCAGCAGAAACGCCTGAAGGCAAAGGTGGTGCGCTTTCCGCATTTTGATCCGACCAAAGAGCGTGTGAAGGGCAACTACGCCCCGTCGTGAAAGTCGGAGCTATTTCTCTCGAACAGTGCCAGACCCTTTCTGGCTAGTCAGGGCCGGATGTGTTTATTCGCCTGCGACAACTCAAAGAGAACTCGGGTGTTTGCCCAATCAATCTTTCTCACCGTGCATAAAAGCCAGTCGGCGCTTCGCCTCCTGAGTGGTTCAATTCGTATCTGACCAATCCAGACAGAAGATATCAATCAAAAGAAAAGGGCGCCGCAAGCTGCAGCGCCCTTTTCTTGTGGCCGCAAAGCCTATCAATCAGACTTGCGCGATTCCATCTTCTTGTACGCGTCAAGCTCGTGGCGTGAACCTACTGCAAGCGCGGCGAGGCAAACAACCAGAGCGACGACCGTCCAGATCACCTCCCATGAAGTGCCCGCGCCCATGTAGTAGGCTCCTTTCACAGCGGCCCAACTGTCGAATGCAGATCCCATATCAATGTCTCCTTTGGATCACTGTGTTTATTCTGCAGGCTCGGGTGATGTCCCGATCCCTTCCGGATAGGCGGAAATTGGCACTTTGGTCATATCGAGACCGGCAATTTCAGCCTGTTCGCCAACACGCAAAAGGCCCATACCTTTCAAGACGAGCGATAGAACGTAACCGGGAACAAAGCCAAGCAGAGCCATCACAAGACCACCAATGGCCTGACCGTACAGAGTGACCGTTGGCGGATTGTCGCCACCCAGAGCCGGATAGCCCCAGGCAAAGATACCGACCGCAAGCACGCCCCACAGGCCAATTGTGCCATGAACCGTTACCGCCCCGACCGCGTCGTCTATGCCGCGTTTTTCTAGCCAGTCGGCTGCAGGTTTCAGCACAGCACCGCCGATGAAGCCGACAGCAAGTGCAAGTGGAGGCCACCAGATATCCAGACCAGACGCGCACGAGATGATACCCGCTAGCGCACCGGACATCATCCAGAATGGATCTCGGGTCACCATCCAGGCCCCAATGATGCCTCCGGAGAAGCCCATGAGTATGTTGAACGCCAGTGCCGAGAGCGTCATGGGCATGCCGTAGATGTTGGCCCATTTGTCTCCGAACCAGGACCAGCTCTCACCCGGCACTATAACGCACGCCATGAGGAAGCCCCAGAAGCCGACAATGATCAGCATCAACCCGGTGAGTGTGAACGGCAAATTATGACCTGATAGAGCGTTCGCCGAACCATCAGGATTGAACTTGCCGATGCGCGGTCCGAGATTGATTAACACACCAAGGGCAAAGAAGCCCGCGACCGCGTGCACCACGCCGGCAGCACCGAAGTCATGATAGCCAAGGTTTTGCACCAGCCAGCCATCCGAGTGCCAACCCCAGGCAGCGCCGACAACCCAGGCAACTGCGCCCAGAACCACCGCAAGGATGACGAACCCGACTACCTGAATGCGTTCGATCACCGAACCGGAAAAGATCGATGCGGTGGTGGCAGCAAACAGCGCAAACGCCCCCCAGAATACCCCAGAGGAATTGTCTCCCAAGTTCGGCCCCATTGCATCAACCCAAGGCAGCGCGATGCCATTGGCATAGGCGGCACCAGATATGCCGTTCGGGCCCGCACTGAGCGATATTCCGGTTGGAAATGCCCAGTAAATCCACCACCCGATAAAGTAGAAGGCAGGGAGCACAAAGGCGAACGCGAGGATGTTTTTAATGCCTGATGCAAGCACATTCTTGTGCCGCGATGCCCCCATTTCATAAGCCAGAAATCCGGCATGAATGATCACCATGATCGCGATGGTGATGTAGTAATATGTCTCGGCAAACACCGTGTTGGTAACACCGCCGGACTTGGCTTCGAGCGCCGCCACTTTGGCGGTAAGCTCCTTCAGTTGCTCCTCCATCGTCTCCCTCTCCCGTGTCCGTTGTCTTTGGAGTCAAGCTGAAGGGTCGTTTCCAGAATTGTTGTTATGCCAGTCAGCTTTCAAGAATGGAGTAAAACCGTTTCAGAACCAATGCGCAAGCTTGTAATGTGCCAAAATTATACCAATAAGCTTGAAAATGACGCTATTCGGAAAGATATTCTGCAAGTTGGCTTGTCCTGGTTCATTTTGGTATATAATTGGATGGACAGAAAATGCTTCTCCAAATAGCCTTTCGATAAATGCGGAAGGATCAGTCGCAGGGAGGGAACGGATATGTCGAAGCGTGTTGCGGTAATCGGTGCAGGGCCATCCGGGTTGGCACAACTTCGGGCATTTCAATCGGCCAGAGAAAAAGGGGCTGAGATCCCCGACATTGTCTGCTTTGAAAAGCAAGGCGATTGGGGCGGATTGTGGAACTACACCTGGCGAACCGGGCTTGATGAGTATGGCGAGCCGGTGCACTGCTCAATGTATCGTTACCTGTGGTCCAATGGCCCCAAAGAAGGACTCGAGTTCGCCGATTACTCGTTTGAAGAACATTTCGGTAAGCAGATTGCCTCTTATCCACCACGAGCGGTTTTGTTCGATTATATTGAAGGGCGAGTGAAGAAGGCCAAGGTGCGAGACTGGATTCGGTTTCGTACCCCTGTGCGACATGTTTCTCAAGACCATGCATCGGGAAAGTTCCTGGTCACTGCCCATGATCTGGTGAACGATCGCGAATATTGTGAAGAATTCGATCACGTGGTGGTCGCCAGCGGTCATTTTTCAACGCCAAATGTTCCCCAGTTTGATGGATTTGAAACCTTCAACGGCCGCGTGCTTCACGCGCACGATTTCCGCGACGCGCTTGAGTTTAAGGATAAGGACATTCTGATTGTTGGAACGTCCTACTCCGCTGAGGATATTGGCTCGCAGTGCTGGAAGTATGGCTGCAAGTCCGTCACAGTTTCGCACCGCACAGCACCCATGGGATATGATTGGCCCGACAATTGGCAGGAAGTCCCACTGCTTCAAAAGGTTGAAAAGAACAGTTGCACCTTCATCGATGGCACCACCAGGGACGTCGATGCGATCATTCTTTGCACTGGCTATCTGCACCACTTCCCCTTCATGGAAGAAGCGCTGAAACTTCGCACGGCAAACCGATTGGCGTCAGCGGGCCTTTATAAGGGTGTGGCGCTTGTCGATAATCCCGATGTCTTTTATCTCGGCATGCAAGACCAGTGGTACACGTTCAATATGTTCGATGCGCAGGCGTGGTGGGCGCGTGATGTCATAATGGATCGGATTGCGCTGCCCGATAAGACAACAATGCTCGCAGACGTAAAGGAGCGAGAAGATCGGGAAAATCAGAACGAGGACGATTATGCCTGCATTCGATATCAGGGAGACTATGTGAAGGAGCTGATTGCCGAAACCGACTATCCAAGTTTTGATGTGGACGCTGCAAACGAAGCGTTCTTTCAATGGAAGAAGCACAAAAAGCAGAACATTATGACATTCCGCGACAACGCCTACACATCGGCGATCACTGGCACAATGGCGCCTCTGCACCACACCAAATGGAAAGATGCACTCGACGACTCGTTAGAGGTTTACCTGCAAAATTGAGCCAAGCTTATCAGATGGGGGGTGGCGAGGTCCCTCATCGAAGGTTGCCATGCGAGGCCTGAACCTGAAACCCTGGCCGACCGTTAGTCGTTGACGTCAACTATGCGGCACCTGACTATGGTAAGTGCGGTTGCAATTCAGGGTTCAGAGCATTGTGAGTTTTGAAGATAGTCATCTTGGTCAATTTCGAATGCCGGTGGTGACCCGGCTTTTGCCGGTTCCCGGCGCACGAATTGTGATTGGGATCATCCGTGCGCAGAACCGCGACCCATTGCCAGTGTTTTCAAGGGTTTTGAGCATCTAGGAGAGAAATAGATGGCAGGAGAGGACCATAATTGAGTATTTAACTATTTGTATTTTATACTTATTCTATGATGTGGTTTATCAATGTACCCCAACTCATACCCCACTCTCGCTATGAGTTCAAAGGTTCGAGTGCACAACGAGGACCATAGCGCTAAATTGAGTGCTCAAGACTAGGTCCCATCTATATCAAACTTTAGTCTCAACAGGTGATTTTTCTGCACCTTTGAGGAACTGAAGGAACATTGGTTGCAAGGTTCCATCTTTATCCGCCAGAGACAGTAGAATGAGATTGGTTTGGTGTGGTCTATTTGATTGGCACGTCAATGGTGTGCTAGTTCTGAGTTTCCCCGGGGAGTAGTCAACCTTGGGGCATCGCGATGCTCCTCAATCTATGAGGAGTATAGCGATGCGGATGTTATCAAAGCGCCAGCTTAAGGAGATGGTTCTGTATTCACCTCAACACATTGCGCGCCTGGAGGCTGCGGGCCAATTCCCAAAACGGGTAAAGCTCGGCAACAACCGG